>NZ_JBVJFP010000007.1:6836-333567 GCF_055587785.1 Streptomyces sp. NPDC046379 | reverse complement strand
AGCGAGCGCTACATCGAGGGAACGTTCTTCCTGCGCGCCCGCGTCGAGGGCAACGACGTCGGCTACGGCTCCATCTGCGCCGCCGGCCCGCACGCCTGCACCCTGCACTGGGTGCGCAACGACGGCCCGGTCCGCTCCGGCGACCTGCTGCTGCTCGACGCCGGCGTGGAGACGCACACGTACTACACCGCCGACGTCACCCGCACCCTGCCGATCAACGGCCGCTACACCGAGCTGCAGAAGAAGATCTACGACGCGGTGTACGACGCCCAGGAGGCGGGCATCGCGGCGGTGCGGCCGGGTGCCAAGTACCGCGACTTCCACGACGCCGCACAGCGCGTGCTGGCCGAGCGGCTCGTCGAGTGGGGCCTGGCCGAGGGCCCGGTGGAGCGGGTGCTGGAGCTGGGTCTGCAGCGCCGCTGGACGCTGCACGGCACCGGTCACATGCTCGGCATGGACGTCCACGACTGCGCCGCCGCGCGCACCGAGACCTACGTCGACGGCACGCTGGAGCCCGGCATGGTCCTCACCGTGGAGCCGGGCCTGTACTTCCAGGCCGACGACCTGACGGTCCCCGAGGAGTACCGGGGCATCGGCGTCCGCATCGAGGACGACATCCTGGTCACCGAGGACGGCAACAAGAACCTGTCCTCCGCCCTGCCCCGCCGCTCGGACGAGGTGGAGGCATGGATGGCGGGCCTCAAGGGCTGAGTCGCACCCGGTACGCATCAACGAGGGCCTTCCCGGATGCCGGGAGGGCCCTCGTCGTATGCGCTAGACCGCCGTCAGCGGCGCGTCCTCGCGCCATTTGAGGATCTTGTCGAAGCTCACCACCGCGCCGCCGCGGCCCGGTTTGTTGCCGATGTGTACGTGGTCGGCCAGTTGCTCGATGAGGCACAGGCCGCGGCCGTGCTCCGCCTCGGCGGGGACGGGCTGGGGGCGGGGGCGGGGCCCGGCGGCGGGGAAGCCGGGGCCGGCGTCGGCGACCTCGATGCGGCACTTCTCGCCGTCCAGGTAGGCGGTCACCCGGAAGGCTTCCGAGGTGTGGTCGCGTGCGGCGCCGCCGCCGTGCTCCACGGCGTTCGCGCAGGCCTCGCTGAGGGCGACGGACAGGTCGTAGGAGATCTCGGGATCGACGCCCGCGGTCTCCATGGTGCCGAGCAGCAGGCGCCGGGCGAGCGGCACGCTGGCGGCATCACGCCGCAGATGGAGTGACCACCAGATGCTCATGCTCCAGCCTCCTGGCTGCGGCTCGACATACCGTTACGTATTGCCCTGAGTGGTGACCTGTAAGCGCGAAGTTGACGTGACACCGCCCATATGGCGGGTGTACCGGGGAGCCGATCGGTGTATGTGGGACGCCGCACCGCACAGGTGATCTTACGGTCGTACCTCATCTTGCGGACCTGGCGTACGGCGCCCCGGGGGCTGGTGCGATGATGAGGCCGCCATGTCTGCCCCTTATCCGCGCACCACGCGCGCCGGACGAGGACTCCGGATCCTGCGGGCCGCGGTGTTCGCCGCGGTCTGCGTCGTGCTGGCCGGGGCAGGCCACTCGCTCGCCTCCTGCGACGCCGTCCCGCTGTGGACGCTCGGCGCGGGATTCCTCGCGGCGGTCGCCGTCGCCGTGCCGCTCGCCGGGCGCACCCGCCCGCTGCCGGTGATCATCGCCCTGCTGGCCGGCGGGCAGACCGCGCTGCACACGCTGTTCGGGCTCGGGCAGCACGGCGCCGGCTCGTCCGACGCCGCGCTGGTCGCCCAGGCGGCCCGTCTGTGGTGCGGTCCCGGCACGCTCAGCCCGGCCCAGGCCGAACGGCTCCTCGCCGACGCCCGGATCGTGCCGCACGGGGCCGGCGCACACGGGTCCGATGCCGTGGCGGCGGGCCCCGTGGGGTCGCTGCTGCCGTCGCTGCCGATGCTGCTCGGGCACGTCCTCGCCGCGATGGTCGCGGGCTGGCTGCTGCGCCGGGGCGACCTGGCGCTGCTGCGTCTGGCCGAGCTGTCCGCGCAGGGCGTCTCCGAAGGCGCCCTCGTGCGGTCGCTGCGCGGGGCGCTGGCCCTGGTGCGGGCCCTGCGTGCCGGACTCCCCGGCGCTCCCGAGGCCGGCCCGGTCACCCCGCGCACCGCTCTGCTCCCACCGCTTCCCCCGCGCTCCGCGGGCCTGCACCACACGGTGATCCGCCGGGGTCCCCCGGCCCCCGCCTCCGCACTCGCGCTCGCCGCCTGACGCGGGGCGACCCACCGGTCCGGGATTCCGGACGGGACGAGGGACGCCTCCGCGCGGCACGCGTGTGCGCCGGTCCCGCCGCGTGCGCCCGGCCGTCGTCCCGCCGAGCGGAGCGACCGCCGTCCGCGCCGCGTATCCCTCACCGTCCGTGAAAACCTCTACGAAGCGGAGTGCTTCTGCCATGAAGGCTTCCCGTATCGCCGCCGCCGGTGCCGTCGCCGGCGCCGCCGTCCTCGCCGTGTCCTCCCCCTGCTTCGCGCACGTCAGCGTGCAGCCCGAAGGGGAGGCCGCGAAGGGCGGCTACGCGGTCGTCGGCTTCAAGGTCCCCAACGAGCGGGACAACGCCTCGACCACCAAGCTCGAGGTCACCTTCCCGTCGGACCACCCCCTGTCGTCCGTGCTGCCGCAGCCCGTCGAGGGCTGGGACATCAAGGTCACCAAGTCGCGCCTGGCCGAGCCGCTCGAGGTGCACGGCAAGAAGATCGACGAGGCCGTCACCAAGGTCACCTGGACCGCCAAGGGCGACGGCATCGAGCCGGGCTTCTACCAGAAGTTCCCGGTGTCCGTCGGCACGCTGCCCGAGGACACCGACCAGCTCGTCTTCAAGGCCCTGCAGACGTACTCCAACAAGGAGGTCGTCCGCTGGATCGAGGTGCCGCAGGAAGGCCAGGACGAGCCCGACAACCCGGCTCCGGTGCTGGCCCTGTCCGCGCCCGCCGACGACGGCCACGGGCACGGCGCCGCCGCTGACGACAAGGCGTCCGACGACGCGGAGCAGGCCTCCGCCGAGACCACCGCCGCGTCCGACGACTCCGGCGGCACCGACACCACCGCCCGCGTGCTGGGCGTCGTCGGCATCGTGGTCGGCGCCGCGGGCGTGGCGTACGGCGTGCTCGCCGGGCGCCGGCGCTCCGCCTGAGCCTCCCCTCTCCACGGCGCGCACCGGGCCCGGCCCCGCGGCCTCCCGGTGCGCGCCGCACACCCACCTCCAGGACCATCCCATGCGCAAGAAGACCCTCGCGGCGGCGGCTCTGCTCGCCGTCGTCCCGCTGACCCTCACCGCCTGCGGCGGCGACGACGGCACCGGCGGCTCGCCCGTCTCCGTGGTGTCCGAGGAGTCCGGCGGCCAGAAGGCGGCCACCGTCCTCGACAAGCCTTTCGAGAAGCCCGACCTCGTCCTCACCGACACCCAGGGCAAGCCGTACGACTTCCGCGAGCAGACCGCTGGGCAGCCCACGCTGATCTACTTCGGCTACACGCACTGCCCCGACGTCTGCCCGCTGACGATGAACAACCTCGCGGTGGCCAAGAAGCAGCTCCCGAAGGAGCAGCAGGACCAGCTGCGGATCGTCTTCGTCACCACCGACCCGGAGCGGGACACCCCGGCCGAGCTCGGCAAGTGGCTCAAGGGCATCGACTCCCAGGTCGTCGGTCTGACCGGTGACTTCGCCACCATCCAGGCCGGCGCCCGCACCCTCGGCATCTCCATCGACCCGCCGCGCAAGGACGACAACGGCAAGACCGTCTCCGACCACGGCACCCAGGTCATCGCCTTCTCCCCCAAGACGGACGGCGGTTACGTCCTCTACGGCGAGGACGCCACCGTCGAGGACTACACCCAGGACCTGCCCAGGATCATCAAGGGAGAGAACCCGTGAGGCGCCGCGCGGCCGCCGCCCTGGCTCTGGCCGGCGCGCTCGCCCTGACCGCGTGCGGCGGTTCGGACGACGGCTCGGCACGGCTGTCGGTCGGCGCCGCGTACATGCCGCAGCCGGTGTCGGACCTGGCGGCGGGCTTCCTCACGATCACCAACGACGGCGACGCCGCGGACCGGCTGACCTCGGTCAGCAGTGACGTCGCCGGCCAGGTCACCGTGCACGAGACCGTCGACGGGTCGATGCGGGAGGTCGAGTCCCTCGACATCCCGGCCCACGGCAGCCTCGTGCTGGAGAGCGGCGGCAACCATCTGATGTTCGAGCAGCTGAAGCGCAAGCCGAAGCAGGGTCAGAAGGTCTCCGTCGAGCTGCGTTTCGCCCACTCCGACCCCGTCACGGTCGAGCTCCCGGTGAAACCGGCCACCTACCGCCCGACGACCGGACACTGAGGGAGACACCCCTGTGACCCAGACCATCGCCCCCCGCGTACGGACCCTGGTGCTGCTGATCCTGGCCGTCGCCGGCGCGCTCCTCGCCGGGGCCGCTCCCGTCTCCGCGCACGCCGCGCTGACCGGCAGCGACCCCGCGCAGGGGGCGGTGGTCGACACCGCGCCCTCGCAGGTCTCGCTCACCTTCTCGGAGCCGATCGCGGTGGGCGACGACTCCGTGCGGGTGCTCGACCCCAAGGGCGAGCGGGTGGACAAGGGCGACCCGGCCAACCCCAGCGGCACCACGTACAGCGTGCGGCTGGTGAGCGGGCTGCCCGACGGCACCTACACGGTGGCCTACCAGGTGGTGTCCGCCGACAGCCACCCCGTCGCCGGCGCCTTCACCTTCTCCATCGGCGCCCCCTCGGAGACCACCGTCTCGGTTTCCGCGCAGGGCTCCGACGACGGCCTCGTGGGGTGGCTCTACGGCTTCGGCCGCTACGTCTCCTACGCGGGCTTCGTCGTCCTGGCGGGCGGCGCCGCCTTCGTCCTCGCCTGCTGGGCGCCGGGCGCCCGGGTGCGGGCGGTCCAGCGTCTGGTCGTCTCCGGCTGGCTCGCGCTCACCTCGGCCACCCTGGGCCTGCTGATGCTGCGCGGCTCGTACACCACCTCCGGCAAGGTCGGCGACGTCTTCGACCTGGAACTGCTCGGCGACGTGCTCCAGACCAAGACGGGCGCGGCCCTGGTGTCGCGGCTGCTGCTGCTCGCGGCGGCGGCGCTGTTCATCGCGGTGCTGTTCGGGGCGTACGCCCGCACGGCGGACGCCGTCGAGCCGGACCGCGACGCCGAGGACGACGGCGGGGGCGACGACGGGGGGCCGGACAAGCGGGACCTGACCTTCGGGCTGGCCCTCGGCGGGACGGTCGTCGCGGCCGGGCTGGCCGCGAGCTGGGCCATGTCCGAGCACGCCTCGCAGGGTCTCCAGGCGGGCGTGGCCATGCCGGTCGACGTCGTGCACCTGCTGGCGGTCGCCGCCTGGCTGGGCGGGCTGACCGCCCTCCTTGTCGCGCTCTACCGCGCGCCGGTGGAGACGCCGGTCGGGCGGGACGCCGTCCGGCGGTTCTCGCGCCTCGCCTTCGGCAGCGTGGTGACGCTGGCCGTCACCGGCGTCTACCAGAGCTGGCGGCAGCTCGGCTCCTGGTCCGCCTTCACCGACACCCGGTACGGACAGCTGCTCCTCGTCAAGATCGCGCTGGTGGCCGTGATGGTCGCCGTCGCCTTCCTGTCGCGCCGCTGGACGCAGCGGCTGGCCGACGCGCGGGTCTCCGAGGCGGCCGAGGAGGCGGAGAGGACCGAGGCGACCGAGCGGGCCGAAGAGGCCGTTCGAGCCGAGGAAGCCGTGCGGGCCAAGGAAGCCGTGCGAGCCGAGGCGACCCAGCGAGCCGAAGAGGGCGTGCGAGCCAAGGAGGCCGTGCGGGGCGAGGCGACCGAGCGGGCCAATGAGGCCGTGCGGGGCGAGGCGACCGAGCGGGCCAAGGAGGCAAAGCAGCCGGCCGGCACCGCCCCGGCCGAGGCGTCCGGGACTTCTGAGGTGTCCGAGGCGTCCATGGCGGTTGAGCCACCCAAGGCGTCCGGTGCGTCCGATGCGTTCGATGCGGAGAAGGCCGAGGCCGGACAGGACTCCGTGCGGGCCGCGCAGCTCGCCCGGCAGCGGGCCGCGGCGGAGGCCGCCCGGCAGAAGCGGCTGCGGGACGCCGACCCGAACCGCTTCGGACTGCGCCGCTCGGTGCTCGCCGAGGCGGGCGTCGCCGTCGTACTGCTGGCCGTGACCACCGTGCTGACGCAGACCGAGCCGGGGCGCACCGAGCAGGACGCGCGGGCGGCCACTGCCGCCTCGTCCACGGCCTCGGCGACCGGGCAGGGCAGTGGCGCGGTGAGCCTGACCATGCCGTTCGACACGGGCGGCAGGAGCGGTAAGGGTGTCGTCTCGATCGACCTTGACCCCGCCCAGGCCGGCGACAACGCCCTGCACGTCTACGTCGAGGGACCGGACGGCACGCCCGTCGACGTGCCCGAGGTGAAGATCGCGCTCACACTCGCCGCTCAGAACATCGGGCCGCTGCCCGTCGCACCCGATCACGTCACCACCGGACACTGGTCGGCGAGCCGGGTGCAGATCCCCATGGCGGGCGACTGGAAGGTCGAGGTGACCGTGCGGACCTCCGACATCGACCAGGTGACCGTCTCCAAGAACGCTCAGATCGGCTGAACCACCATGGCTGACACTTCCCTGTCGCAGACCGGCACCCCTGAGGAGCCCCGGGTCGAATCCGCCGCCTCCGGGACGGGCATCTCGCGGCGACGCCTGCTCGGCACGGCCGGCGCCACCGGGCTCGTACTCGGGGCGGCCGGCGGTGCCGTCGGGTACGCGTCGGCGCCCTCCGGCGCCACCCCGCTCACCTCGGTCGGCGCCACAGAGGTGCCGTTTCACGTGAAACACCAGCCGGGCATCACCGACCCGCTCCAGTCGCGCGGCCATCTCCTCACCTTCGACCTTGCGCCCGGCGCCGGGCGCAAGGAGGCGGCCGCACTGTTGCGCCGCTGGTCCGACACCGCCCGTCGGCTGATGGCCGGGGAGTTCGGCGCTGAGGGCGACAGCGACGTGGCCCGTGACGCCGGGCCCTCCTCGCTGACTCTGACCTTCGGTTTCGGGCACAGCTTCTTCGCGCGCACCGGGCTGGAGAAGCAGCGTCCGGCCGCCCTGGACCCGCTGCCCGCCTTCTCCTCCGACCGTCTCGACCGGACCCGCAGCGACGGGGACCTGTGGGTGCAGATCGGCGCCGACGACGCCCTCGTGGCCTTCCATGCCCTGCGCGCGGTGCAGAGGGACGCGGGCGCGGCGGCCCGGGTGCGCTGGCAGATGAACGGCTTCAACCGCTCGCCGGGTGCCACCGCCCGCCCGATGACCACCCGCAATCTCATGGGCCAGGTCGACGGCACCCGCAACCCGAAGCCCGCGGAGCCCGACTTCGACGAGCGGATCTTCGTGCCCGCGCAGGGCGAGCCCGCCTGGATGGCGAACGGCTCCTACGTGGTCGTCCGCCGGATCCGGATGCTGCTGGACGACTGGGAGAAGCTGTCCCTCAGGAAGCAGGAGGGCGTCATCGGGCGGCGCAAGGCGGACGGCGCCCCGCTCTCCGGGGGTGACGAGACGACCGAGATGGACCTGGAGAAGACCGACGCCGAGGGCAATCTGGTCGTCCCCGTCAACGCGCACGCGCGGATCACCCGGCCCGACCAGAACGGCGGGGCCGCGATGCTGCGTCGGCCGTTCTCGTACCACGACGGCATTGATGCGGACGGGACTCCGGACGCCGGCCTGCTGTTCGTCTGCTGGCAGGCGGACCCCCTGCGCGGCTTCGTGCCGGTGCAGCGCAAGCTCGACCGGGGCGACGCGCTGACGCCGTTCATCCGCCACGAGGCGAGCGGGCTGTTCGCGGTCCCGGGCGGGGCGGCGGAGGGCGAGTATGTGGGTCAGGCGCTGCTGGAGGGGTGAGAACCGCCCGGAGTCACCCTCCGGAGCTCTCTCGGGAGGGGCTGTCGGCGTGGGCCCATTAGGGTGAGGTCATGCCAGCGAGCTATGCGTATCTCGGCCCAGAGGGCACCTTCACCGAAGTCGCTCTGCGCACGCTTCCCGAGGCGGCCACGCGTGAGCTGGTCCCGTACGTGTCCGTGCAGTCCGCGCTCGACGCGGTGCGCGCCGGCGAGGCCGAGGCCGCTTTCGTCCCCATCGAGAACTCGGTGGAGGGCGGGATCACCACCACCCTCGACGAGCTGGTCGCGGGCACCCCGCTGATGATCTACCGCGAGGTGCTGCTGTCGATCACCTTCGCGCTGCTGGTCCGCCCGGGTACGAAGCTGTCGGACATCAAGACGGTGACCGCGCACCCGGCCGCGCAGCCGCAGGTGCGCAACTGGCTGCGCACCCACCTGCCCGACGCCCTCTGGGAGTCGGCCGCCTCGAACGCGGACGGCGCGCGGCTGGTCCAGGAGGGCCGGTACGACGCGGCCTTCGCCGGTGAGTTCGCGGCGGCCCGGTACGGGCTTGAGGCGCTGGAGACGGGCATCCACGACGCGGAGAACGCCCAGACCAGGTTCGTGCTGGTGGGCCGGCCCGCGCGTCCCGCGGCGCCGACCGGCGCGGACAAGACCTCGGTGGTGCTGTGGCAGCGCGACGACCACCCGGGCGGGCTGCGCGACCTGCTGGGCGAGTTCGCCACCCGGGGCATCAACCTGATGCTGCTCCAGTCGCGGCCGACCGGCGCCGGCATCGGCAACTACTGCTTCTGCATCGACGCCGAGGGGCACATCTCGGACCGCAGGATGGCGGAGGCGCTGATGGGGCTGAAGCGCATCTGCCTCCAGGTGCGCTATCTCGGTTCGTACCCGAGGGCGGACGTGCAGCCGGGCGAGGTGCGGCCGCCGTTCCCGGGGACCTCGGACGAGGAGTTCGTGGGGGCGGCGGACTGGGTGGCGCGCTGCCAGGACGGCCGGTTCTGACCGGTCCGCCGCCGGTCCTCCCTGCCGATTGTCGTTATCCACAGAAGTTATCCACAGGTCCTCTTCTCGACCTGGGGACAAGTCGACACCGAGGCGGCCTTCGGTCGACAAATCACCCTACGGGCCATGATCACGTTCATTGCGCCGCACCTCACCCTTCGTCCACCTTTTTGAAGGGATCAATCCTTTAGAGGGAGGCCTTTCCACTCGAAAGTGGCAGCGGAACGAGTTCGTGCGGTGAATGCCCGTCGTCGGCCGAGCGTTTCGGAGTGATCAATTCCGGCGTCCACAGATCTTCCCCACAACCTGTGGATAACTTTTCGTGCGGTGTGGACAGCTGTGGACAGCACGGCTCCAAGTCCCGTTCCGCACAGGGGTTTCCGGTCAACCCTGATCCCTGCGACCGACTCTTTCAAGCGGTCACGCACCTTTTATTGACCTTGAGGAACACAAGGGATATTTCTTAAGGAAAGGGACACGGAAGGCGTCACCGCAATAGTGAGTCGTGAGCCGTCACCCCGCACCGGTAGCCTTGACCGCGTGATTGACCTTCGCCTGCTCCGTGAGGACCCCGACCGTGTGCGCGCTTCGCAGCGCGCCCGTGGAGAGGACGTCGCGCTCGTCGACGCCCTCCTCTCCGCCGACGAACGGCGCAGGTCGTCCGGCGTCCGCTTCGACGAGCTGCGCGCCGAGCAGAAGTCGCTCGGCAAGCTCATCGGCCGGGCCACCGGCGACGAGAAGAGCGAGCTGCTCAAGAGGGCCGAGCAGCTCAAGGCCGACGTCAAGGCCGCCGACGCCGAGCGCGACGCCGCCGACACCGAGACCCAGGAGCTCCTGCTCAAGCTGAGCAACCTCGTCCACCCCGACGTGCCCGTCGGCGGCGAGGAGGACTTCGTCACGCTGGAGACCCACGGCACCGTCCGCGACTTCTCCGCCGAGGGCTTCGAGCCCAAGGACCACCTGGAGCTCGGCCAGCTCCTCGGCGCGATCGACGTCGAGCGCGGCGCCAAGGTCTCCGGCAGCCGCTTCTACTTCCTCACCGGTGTCGGCGCGCTGCTCGAGCTGGCCCTGGTGAACGCCGCGATGGCGCAGGCCACGGCGGCCGGCTTCACGCCGATGCTGACCCCGGCGCTGGTGCGCCCCCAGTCGATGGCGGGCACCGGCTTCCTCGGCCAGGCCGCGCAGGACGTCTACCACCTGGACAAGGACGACCTGTACCTGGTCGGCACGTCCGAGGTGGCCCTGGCCGCCTACCACATGGACGAGATCCTGGACGCCGGCAAGCTGCCGCTGCGCTACGCGGGCTTCTCGCCCTGCTTCCGCCGCGAGGCCGGCTCGCACGGCAAGGACACCCGGGGCATCTTCCGCGTCCACCAGTTCGACAAGGTGGAGATGTTCTCCTACGTCGCCCCGGAGGAGTCGCAGGAGGAGCACCGTCGGCTGCTGGAGTGGGAGAAGCAGTGGCTGACCTCGCTGGAGCTGCCGTTCCGCGTCATCGACGTCGCCTCGGGCGACCTGGGCTCCTCGGCCGCCCGTAAGTACGACTGCGAGGCGTGGATCCCGACCCAGGGCAAGTACCGCGAGCTGACCTCGACCTCGGACTGCACGGAGTACCAGTCGCGCCGCCTGCAGATCCGGGTGCGCGAGGACAAGAAGGTGCGCCCGCTGGCCACGCTCAACGGCACGCTGTGCGCCGTACCGCGCACCATCGTGGCGATCCTGGAGAACCACCAGCAGCCCGACGGCTCGGTCCGCGTGCCCGAGGTGCTGCGTCCCTACCTGGGCGGCCGGGAGATCCTGGAACCGGTCGCCAAGTGAGCGGCGCGTCGTCCACCTTCCCGTACCGGCTGGTCGCCACCGACCTGGACGGCACGCTGCTGCGTGACGACCACTCGGTGTCGGCACGCACCCGTGAGGCGCTCGTCGCGGCCACCGCGGCGGGTGCCGCGCACATCGTCGTCACCGGCCGCGCCGTGCCCTGGACCCGTCCGATACTCGAGGACCTCGGCTACCAGGGCCTCGCCGTCTGCGGCCAGGGCGCCCAGGTGTACGACGCCGGCGCGGGACGGCTGCTGACCTCCGTGACGCTGGACCGGCAGCTCGCCGGGGTGGCGCTCGCCAAGATCGAGGCGGAGGTCGGTCCGCTGCACCTGGCGGCGAGCCGGGACGGCCTGGACGGCGAGGTGCTGGTCGGGCCGGGTTATGACGTCGTCGGCAAGCTGCCCGCGACGCCGTTCACGGACGCCTCCGACCTCTGGGCCGCCCCGTTGAACAAGCTGTACATCCAGCATCCCGAGCTGACCTCGGACGAGCTGGCCGCGGCGGCCGAGCGCACCGCGGGCGGTTTCGTCACTGTCGTCATGGCGGGCGAGGGCATCGTCGAACTGCTGCCGCTGGGGCTGTCCAAGGCGACCGGTCTGTCGCTCGCCGCCCGTCGGCTCGGCGTGAAGGCGGCGGAGACGGTCGCCTTCGGCGACATGCCCAACGACATCCCGATGTTCGCTTGGTCCGGCCACGGCGTCGCCATGGCCAACGCCCACCGCGAGCTGCGGGCGGTCGCCGACGAGGTGACGACGTCCAACGAGGACGACGGTATCGCTGTGGTACTGGAACGCCTGCTGGGCTGACGCCCGGCGTCCCACGAATACAGGCCCGGCGTTCGGCGTTCGGCGTTCGGCGTTCGGCGTTCGGCGTTCGGCGTTCGGCGTTCGGCGTTCGGCGTTCGGCGTTCGGCGTTCGGCGTTCGGCGGAGGATGCACGGATCGAACGTGCGCGGGCTCTCACCCGACCACGGCTTGAGCCAAGCCGGTGCCTTACCACTCGGCCAATCCTCCGGGTGGGCGGCCCGCGTGCGGTGCGCGCGCTCGAAGCGGCCGCCCCGGGCGGTCCTCGGGGGGACTCGGCGGAGCAGTAGGGATTACTCCGGAGTCCGCCTCGGGCCGCCCTGACGGAAGCGGAACGTACTGCCGTGCATGGGCATGGTCCCGCTCCTCTCCCGGCTCTCGGCCGCCGGACGTTCCCGGCGGCGCGGACACCTCACTGTGCCTGGCCGGGCCCGGTCGGCGCCACCGAATAAATCACCGCAGGGCATGACGAAGGGCGGTGCCGCCGACACCGGCGGCACCGCCCTCGCGCACCTCGGGGCGTGTGCCCCTCACTCCTCGCCGGCGAGCGTCAGCGTGCGCAGCTTCTGGCCGGCGTACCAGGTGGCCAGCACCGTGACGGCGGCCAGCGCGACCGTCGCCGTGGTCAGGCCCACGTCCGAGGTGACCAGTTCACCGCCGGCCACCTTCTCCGCCACGGCGAGGGACCACTGCTGGACGCTGAGCGTGCGCGCGCCGGGCACCAGGGAGCCGAACAGCGCCTCCCAGATCAGCGCGTACACCAGGCCGAAGACGACCGCGTGCCGCGAGACCGTGCCGAGCAGCAGGAACAGCGCCGCGTAGGCGATGGAGGCGACCAGCGCCGCCACCGTGTAGGCGACGGCGACCTGCTGGCCGTTGCCGTTGAGGATGAAGCCGGCGATCAACGTCGGCACCGCGGAGAACACCATGGTGACGGCGACGGCGACGATCAGCTTGGTGTAGATGATCGTGGGCCGCTTGATCGGCTTGGACAGCAGGTACACCACGGAGCCGTCGTCGATCTCCGGGCCGATCGCGCCGGTGCCCGCGATGACGCCGATGATCGGCACCATCGTGGCGAGCGCGAGCCCGCCGAGGACGTCGGCGGCGGTCTGGTCGTCGGCGCCGGCGAGGGCGCGGACCGCCAGCGAGATGACGATCAGCAGCAGGGGCAGCGCGCCCAGGATGAGGGCCCGGCGACGGCCGAGCAGGGCCCGGTAGGTGAGCCGGGCGACTGTGGGGTCGTACATCAGGGCCTCCTACGCCGCGACCAGGTACGAGAACACGGACTCGAGGGACTCGTCGGACGGCGAGACCGTGAGCAGGCGGATGCCGTGCTCCCTCGCGACCTTCGGCAGCAGCGCGGTGAAGCGGCCGAAGTCGACGGCCTGGACGCGCAGGGCGCCCTCGGTGACGTCGACCTCGATGCCGGAGGTGGACGGGTCGGCGATCAGCGCGGCCGCGAGGGCACGGTCGTCGCTGGAGCGCACCAGGTAGCGGTGCGGGCGGTCCGTCATCAGACGGCGGATCCGGCGGAAGTCGCCGCTGGCCGCGTGCCGTCCGGCCACGACGACCTCGATGTGCCAGGCGAGCTGCTCGACCTCCTCCAGGATGTGCGAGGAGAACAGCACGGTGCGGCCCTCGTCGCCCATGCGCCGCAGCAGGTCCATCAGCTGCATGCGCTGGCGCGGGTCCATGCCGTTGAACGGCTCGTCGAGCAGCAGCAGCGACGGATCGTGGACCAGCGCCGACGCCATCTTCACGCGCTGCCGCATGCCCTTGGAGTAGGTGGCGATCTTCCGGTCCTGTGCGTACTCCATCTCCACCGTGGCGAGCGCCTTCTGGGCCGCCTTGGCGCCCAGGCCGTGCAGCTCGGCGTTGGCGAGGACGAACTCGCGTCCGGTGAGGAAGTCGTACATCGCCTCGCGCTCCGGGACGATGCCGATGTGGCGGTAGATCTTCTCGTTGCGCCACACCTGCTCGCCGTCGAGGGTGACGGTGCCGGTGGAGGGGGCGAGGAAGCCGCCCATCATGTTGATCAGGGTGGACTTGCCGGCGCCGTTGGGGCCGAGCAGGCCGGTGACGCCGGGGCCGATGGTCATCGTGACGTCGTTGACGGCGACCACGTTGCCGAACCAGCGGGAGACGTGGTCGATGCTGAGGGTTGTCACAGCCCCACCTTCTTGTAACGGCGCATCAGGAGAGCGTGGGAGCCGACGATCAGGCCCAGGGTGACCAGGACGAAGAGGATGCCCTCGGTCCGGTCGGGGCCGACCCCGCCGGGGAAGGCGGAGCTCGCGCCCAGGAAGGCGGACTGCACCCCGTCGATGAGGGTGATCGGCGAGAACAGGCCGATCAGGATGCCCGCGTCGCCGCTGCCCTGGACGTCGGCGATGGCCTGGAGGGTGGAGACGGCGCCGTAGGAGATGGTCAGGACGGCGATCACGGCGGCGATGCCGAAGCCGCGGCGCGGCGTGACCGACGCGATGACCAGGCCGATGCCGGCGAAGAGCAGTGAGAGCAGGGCCACGGACACCAGTCCCTGTGCGAATCCCTTGGTCTGGTCGGTGAAGTCGAGCTCGGCCAGCAGCGCCCCGACGTACAGCACCAGCAGGGGGGCGGCGGTGAGGATGAACAGCGCGGAGGCCAGCGCGGCGTACTTGGCGCGGACGTAGTCGCCGGTCTCGATGGGCCGCGAGAAGTACAGCGGCACGGTCTTGAAGCGCAGGTCGCGGGAGACCGACTGGGGCGCCTGCGAGGCGACGTACAGGCTGATGACGGCCTGCATGACGATCGCGTAGCGCGTGTAGTCGAGCGGCAGTTCCTTCGCCTTGGTGGCGACGGCGACGGCCACCATGATGGCGGCCGGCACGCACATCACGACGAACAGCAGCATCGGCAGCACCTTGGACTTGGCCGAGCGGCCGAGGCCGTAGGCGCCGCGCAGGGACTGCGAGTACAGCGACATCCTGGCGTACGAGCGGCCCAGGCGGGGGCCGTCGTAGGAGCGGTAGCCGATGTTGTGGATACGGGTGTCACCCGCCGGGGTGGCCAGTGCCTGCGGGGACTGCTCAGCCGCCATGGCCGACCGCCTCCTTCCGCTGTGCGTCGTCGTCGTTCGTGAAGACCTCGGCGATCTGGTGCCGCCGCTGTTCCATGCGCACCAGGCCGAGCCCGAGGTCGGCGATCACGTCGCGGACCAGGTCGTAGGTGTCCTCGCCCTGCGCGGTGAGCAGCAGGATGTGGCCGGCGCCCGGCAGTCCGCTGCCGTCCTGGACGGTCACCCCGCGCGCGTGGAGCGCCTCGCGCACCGCGCGGGTGCCGTCGGGGTGCTCGTCGGTGTCGGTGACCTCGATCGCGAGGGTCGTGGTGGTCTGCGTGAAGTCGCGGGTGGAGGAGGAGCGCAGCAGCTTGCCGCCGTCCACGACGACGACGTGGTCGCAGGTGCGCTCCAGCTCGCCCAGCAGGTGGGAGGTGACCAGGACCGAGATGCCGAAGTCCGTGTGGATGCGGCGGATGAGGCCGAGCATCTCGTCGCGGCCGACCGGGTCGAGGCCGTTGGTGGGCTCGTCCAGGAAGACCAGCTGCGGGTCGTGCACCAGGGCCTGCGCCAGCTTCACCCGCTGCTTCATGCCGGTGGAGTAGCCGCCGATGGGGCGGTAGCGCTCCTCGTACAGGCCGACGTGGCGCAGGGTGTCCGCGGTGCGCTCCCGGGCGGCGGTGGCCGGCAGGCCGGACATGCGCGCCATGTGGACGACGAACTCGGTGGCCGAGACGTCCGGGGGGAGGCAGTCGTGCTCGGGCATGTAGCCCACCCGTTCCCGGATGGCGGCGCCCTCGGTGGCGACGTCGAGTCCGAGCACTTCGGCGCGGCCCTCCGTGGCGGGAGACAGACCCAGCAGGATCTTGATCAACGTGGACTTGCCGGCCCCGTTGGCTCCGACGAGCCCGGTCACACCGGGCCCGACGTCCACGGAGAGCCGGTCAAGCGCGGTCACCCGGGGGAACCGCTTGCTCAGGCTTTCGGTCGCGATCACAGTCACATCCATGAAGGTAGTGACCCGTACCACTGCGGTCGTCAGCCCCCGGGGCCGTCTTGGGGTCCGTCTGGAGTCGTACGCGCCCGTAGGGGACGCCCTGCCTGAGAGTTATGCACAGCTGGGGGCGCACTGTTGACGGCTTGTCTCACAGCTGCGAGATTCGCCGCTGTGACGGGAATCGAGGGTGCGCGGCAGCGGTGGGTGCGGACGGGCGGGGTCGAGCTGTGCGTGGCCGAGCTGGGCGACCCGGAGCGGCCGGCGGTCGTCCTGGTGCACGGCTACCCGGACAGCAAGGAGGTGTGGTCGCGGATCGCGCCGCGCCTCGCCGAGCGGTTCCACGTGGTGGCCTACGACGTACGGGGGCACGGCGGGTCCACGGCGCCGCGTCCGCTGCGCGGCGGGTTCACGCTGGAGAAGCTGACGGACGACTTCCTGGCCGTGGCGGAGGCGGTCAGTCCGCACCGGCCGGTACATCTGGTGGGGCACGACTGGGGCTCGGTGCAGGGATGGGAGTTCGTCACGGTGCCCCGTGCGCGGGAGCGGATCCTGTCCTTCACCTCGGTCTCGGGCCCCTCGCTGGACCACTTCGGGCACTGGATCAAGAGCCGGGTGTCCCGCCCGACCCCACGCCGGGCGGGGCATCTGCTGGGCCAGGGCGTCCGGTCCTGGTACGTGTACGCGCTGCACACGCCCGTGCTGCCCGAGCTGGCCTGGCGCGGGCCGCTCGGCCGGTACTGGCCGCGGCTGCTGGAGCGCATGGAGCGGGTGCCCGGCGACGGCTACCCGACGGCGTCCCTGCCGTCGGACGCGGCGCACGGCGCCTGGCTCTACCGGGACAACGTGCGGTCCAGGCTGGGCGACCCGCGTCCCGACGCCTACGCGCACGTACCCGTGCAGCTCGTCACGCCGCTGGGGGACAGGTTCCTCTCGCCGCGGCTCCACGACGGCCTGGAGCAATGGGCGCCCCGGCTCACCCGGCGCACGCTGTCGTCGGGCCACTGGGTGCCGCGCAGCAGGCCGGACCAGCTGGCCACCTGGATCGCCGACTTCGTGACGTCCGTGGAGGACGGACGGCCCGAGGGGCGGGCCGGGGGCCGGTACGCCGACCGGTTCGGCGGGCGGCTGGTGCTGGTGACGGGCGCGGGCAGCGGCATCGGGCGGGCCACCGCGCTGGCGTTCGCCGAGGCGGGCGCGCGGGTGGTGGCGGTCGACCGGGACACCGGCGCGGCGCTCCGCACCGCCGGGGAGGCCCGGGCGCGGGGCGCGGCGGACGCCTGGGCGGAGACGGCCGACGTGGCCGACGAGCAGGCCGTGGAGAAGCTCGCCGAGCGGGTCACCGCCGCGCACGGGGTGGTGGACGTGCTGGTGAACAACGCGGGCGTCGGCCTGGGTGGCGCCTTCCTCGACACCACGACGGAGGACTGGAAGCGTGTCCTCGACGTCAACCTGTGGGGCGTGATCCACGGCTGTCTGTACTTCGGACGGCGGATGGCGGAGCGCGGGCAGGGCGGCCACATCGTCAACGTGGCGTCCGCGGCGGCGTTCCAGCCGTCGCGGGCGCTGCCCGCCTACGGGGCGTCGAAGGCGGCGGTGCTGATGCTCAGCGAGTCCCTGCGGGCCGAGCTGGCGGAGCGGGGGATCGGTGTGACGGCGGTGTGCCCGGGATTCGTCAACACGGGCATCACGTCCACCGCGCGCTTCGCGGGCACGGACGCGGCGGAGGAGCGGCGCAGGCGGCGGAAGGCGGCACGGCTGTACGGGCTGCGGAACTACCCGCCGGAGAAGGTCGCCGCCGCGGTGCTGCGTGCGGTGGTGCGCGACCAGGCGGTCGTGCCGGTCACCCCGGAGGCGCGGGCCGCGTACGCGCTGGCGCGGTGGCTGCCGGGGGCGGCGCGGAGGGTCGCGCGGGTGAAGCCGCCGGTCTGAGAGGGCCGGTTGTCCACAGAACCCCTCGTTCCGCTGTGGATAACCTCACTTATCTGTGGATCAAACCTTCGGATGTAAATCGATCGCGTGATGCGCGTCTCTCCCGGCAGTCTGAACAGATGGACGAAAGACGCACCGTGCGGGTGTCGAAGTACCTCGCGAAGCATCTGCGCCACCAGCCCGAGCGGATCGGGCTGACCCCCGACGCGGCCGGCTGGGTGGAGATCGACGCGCTGATCGACGCGGCGGCGGACCACGGCTTCCCGATCACCCGGGACGAACTGGACCATGTCGTCGCCGCCAACGACAAGCGGCGTTTCGCCGTCGAGGGCTCCCGGATCCGCGCCAGCCAGGGCCACACCATCCCCGTGGACCTTCAGTTGCCTACCGCCGTGCCCCCGGCCTGGCTCTACCACGGCACCGTCGCCCGGAACCTGGACGCGATCCGCTGCGAGGGCCTGCGGCCCATGGACCGGCACGCCGTGCATCTCTCCGCCGACCGCGAGACCGCCACCCGCGTCGGCGCCCGCCGGGGACGGCCGGTGGTGCTGTCGGTCGACGCGGGCGCCATGCACCGCGACGGCCATGTCTTCCACGTCAGCGCCAACGGCGTCTGGCTGACCGAGGCCGTTCCCAGCCGGTATCTGCGCTTCGGCGAGAGCCGGTAGGCCATGATCGACGGCATGGAGCATCTGCCCACCACCGAGGCCGCCGTCACCGCCCTCCGTGCCCTGGCCGAGCGGTACGGACGCGAGATAGAGGTCACCCACGACATCGGCGCCGACCAGACCTCGCGCCGCACCGCGGCCGGCGTCGGTGTGACCACCGACCCCGACGGCTCCCTGCCGCACGAGGCTCATGTCGAGTTCGGCGGCCTGCCCAGAGTGCGGGTGCGCCTGTTCCCGGAGGACGACGCGCTGATCGACGTCGAGGGCGTCGAATGCCCGGACATCCCCCGCGACGACGTGCCCGCCTTTCTGCGCTCGCTGTTCGACGGGCTGGCGTATGTGAAGGCGCGGCGGTTCCCGCCGGGCTACTTCCTCGTCGTGCCGCTGCCGGGGGACCGGACGCACAAGGAGTTCATCCCGATGGTCGTGCTCACTCCCTGGCTGAGCGCCCGAGTACGGTGACGGGCGAGCAGCGGGGGCCCGGGAGGCCTCACGTGTTTCACGTGAAACCGGACGCGCCGCTTAGGCTCGGGGCATGAGCCTGCGTCTGAGCACCGTGATCCTCCCGTACCGCCGCTGGCACGAAGGCAGCCGTTCCGCCTGGGTGCGGGCCGAGGAGCTGGGCTTCCACGCGGGCTACACCTACGACCACCTGTCCTGGCGGAGCTTCCGCGACGGCCCCTGGTTCGGCGCCGTCCCGACCCTGGCCGCCGCCGCGGGCGTGACCGAGCGCATGCGGCTCGGCACTCTGGTGACCTCGCCGAACTTCCGGCACCCGGTCACCCTGGCCAAGGAACTCATCTCCCTCGACGACATCTCGGGCGGCCGCGTCACCCTCGGCATCGGCGCGGGCGGCACCGGCTTCGACGCCACCGCCCTCGGCCAGGAGCCGTGGACCCCGCGCGAGCGCGCCGACCGCTTCGCCGAGTTCGTGCCCCTGCTGGACCGGCTGCTCACCGAGGACGCCGTGTCGTACGAGGGCGACTTCTACCAGGCGCACGAGGCGCGCAACATCCCCGGCTGCGTCCAACGGCCCCGGCTGCCCTTCGCCGTGGCGGCGACCGGCCCGCGGGGACTGCGGCTCGCGGCCCGGTACGGACAGGCGTGGGTGACCACCGGCGACCCGAAGCTGTACGAGGACGGCACACCCGAGCAGTCGGTTCAGGCCATTCGCGGTCAGGCCGAGAAGCTCGCCGGCGCCTGCGCCGAGATCGGCCGGGACGTGACCGAGCTGGACAAGATCCTGCTGACCGGGTTCACCCCCGACCGGGGCCGCCCGCTGGAGTCCCTGGACGCCTTCGTCGACTTCGCCGGCCGCCACGTCGAGCTGGGATTCAACGAGATCGTGGTGCACTGGCCCATCCCGGGCTCCGACTTCACGGCTGACCAGAAGGTCTTCGAACGGATCGCGATGGAGGCCCCGGCGCAGCTGCGGTGAACGAGAACGGGTGCCGCCCCTCCGATGCGGGACGAGAAGCCGCTGGTGACATCGGTAATCACTCAGATGTGCGGAGTCCCGCACGACCGTGCGGGCATATGCGGGACAATGAGCGGGTGACCTCAGCGATCCGAGAGCCCGAGACCCCGGCCGCCACCACCCCACCGCGGCTCATCGCCACCGACCTCGACGGCACCCTGCTCCGCGACGACAAGTCGGTGTCCCCACGGACCGTCGCCGCCCTGGCCGCCGCCGAGGAGGCCGGCATCGAGGTCTTCTTCGTCACCGGCCGCCCGGCCCGCTGGATGGACGTGGTCAGCGACCATGTGCACGGCCACGGCCTCGCCATCTGCGGCAACGGCGCCGCCGTCGTCGACCTGCACGGCGGCCCGGGCGCGCACCGCTTCGTCAAGGTGCGCGAGCTGCCCCGGAACAACGCCCTGGAGGCGGTGGGCCTGCTGCGCGACGCCGCCCCGGGCACGGTGTACGCCGTGGAGCAGACCTACGGCTTCTACCAGGAGCCCGCGTACCCGAAGCTGCACATGGAGGTCCCGGACGACCTGGCGCCCGCCGAGGACCTGCTGGCCGACGGCTCCCCCTCCACCGCCGAACCGGTGCTCAAGATCCTGGCGTTCCACCCCGAGATGGAGCCGGACGCGTTCCTCACCCTGGCCCGGCTCGCCGTCGGTGAGCGCGCCACCGTGACCCGCTCCAGCCCGAGTGCCCTGCTGGAGATCAGCGGGCCCGACGTCTCCAAGGCGAGCACCCTCGCGCTGTGCTGCGCCGAGCGGGGCATCTCGCACGAGGAGGTCGTCGCCTTCGGTGACATGCCGAACGACGTCGAGATGCTGACCTGGGCGGGCCGCTCGTACGCGATGGGCAACGCCCACCCGGACGTGCTGGCCGCCGCCTCGGGTCACACGGTCGCGAACAACGACGACGGTGTGGCCGTGGTGATCGAGCAGCTGCTGAACGGGCGGATCTGAGTCCTGCGGTTCACGGGGCGGGTCGGGCCGGCCGGGGCCGCCGCTCAGAGGGTCACCCCGCGTCCGGTGAGCCACGGCACCGGGTCCACCGACGACCCCATCTCCGGGGTCACGCGCACCTCGAAGTGCAGGTGCGGACCGGTGGAGTTGCCGCTGGTGCCGGACTGCCCGATCCACTGCCCGGGGGCCACCCGCTCCCCCTGGTCGACGGCGACGGCGGCCAGGTGCGCGTACTGGGTGTAGTAGCCGCCCGGGTGCTCGACCACGATCTCGATGCCGAACGCGCCGCCGCAGGAGACCTTCACCACGGTGCCGCTGCCCACGGACCGCACCGGCGTCCCGATCGGCACCGCGAAGTCCTGTCCGGTGTGCCGGTTCGCCCAGCGCGCGCCGCCGCTGCCGAAGGAGGCGGACAGCTCGTACGCCTCCACGGGCGCCACCCAGGGGGTGGTGTACTGCGCCGGCGGCTGGTCGAGACGTACGGCACCACGGCAGGCGCCCGCCGCCACCGAGGCGTCCGCCTCGCCCTGGAGCTGCCGGCGCGCCGTCTCGAGCTTGTCCTCGATGTCCCGCTGCAGCGCGGCGAGTTCCTCGTTCCGCTTCTCCAGCTTCTTCCAGGCCGCCGCCGCCTTCGCCTCGTCCCGGGCGAGCCGCGCCTCGGCCCGTTCACTGCGGCCGAGCGCCTGGTCCAGCGCGACCTCGGCGTGGTGCACCACACGCTGACCACGCATCAGCTGCTCCGGGTCGTCGGCGAGAAGCATGTGCGCGGTGAGCGGCAGCCCGCCGCCGTCCCGGTACTGGGAGCTGGCGATCCGGCCCAGGTCCTCACGGAGCACGGCGGCCTCCTGCCGCTCGTGGTCGAGCCGCTCCTCCAGCTGCTGCGCCAGCTCGCGCTGCTTCTCCGCCTCCTCGCGCCCGGCCTCGTACCGCTCGGTGGCCTTCGCCGCCTCCTCGTACAGCCGCGCCACCTCGGCGCTGACGGAGGGGGAGCCGTGGCCGGGGGCGTGGGATCCGTCGCCCTCGGCGGGCCGGGCGGCGAGCACGGCGAGCGCGCAGAACAGCACGGCGACGAGCAGCGGACGACGGCGGGTGAGACGCATGCCTGCGATCCTGTCCCCGCCCCGGGCCGGGCGGCGCGTTCGCGTCGTACACATGGGGGAGGACACGCCCCCGGACGGATGCTTCGGAGGCCGCCGGAAGCCCGGCGACACTGACGAGGCGTCAACGTGAGTTCGCTGCCGCGTCCTTCCGGAATCGAACTGGCGGTCAGGCACTCCCCGGATCGGGTGCCCGATGCTCATGTGGCTGCCGTGGCCCGCGTGACTCGATGATCCTTGTAGGGCGCAAGCAACGGGCTGCAGACCGGTGTCTTGCGCATGTCCCCCACGCGTTCCGGCGCGTGGAGCGTGCGTAGTCCCACGTACGCGATGCACCTTCACAGGAGGATCTGCCATGAACGTTCTGACCGAGCTGCTCGCCGGTGTCGTCCACCTCGTGGGCTGGCTCGTCTGACGTGCCGGAGGGGGCCGTCCCGACGCTGTGCCGGGGCGGCCCCCTCGTGTGTGCGCGGGCGTCGGCTAGGTGTTCTGTCTCGGGAGGTTGTGGACGGGTGAGCCAGGTCTCGGCTGAGGGATCTTGAACAGGTGAGGGCCTTCCGGTTCGGTGTGGATTGCGACGTCTACACCTGAGCGAAAGGCCCTCGTGCCCCACCGTAATGCACCCCTGACCGAGACCGGACGGCTGCGCCTGGCCCGCTGCGTGGTCGAGGACAACTGGCCCCTGCGCCGAGCTGCGGAACGCTTCCAGGTCTCGCCCACCACCGCCCGGCGCTGGGCCGACCGCTACCGGCAGTTCGGCGAAGCCGGCATGAGCGACCGCTCCTCCCGCCCGCGTACCAGCCCGCGCCGCACCCCGACCCGCACCGAGCGCCGGATCATC
Source organism: Streptomyces sp. NPDC046379 (assembly GCF_055587785.1). Taxonomy (NCBI): domain Bacteria; kingdom Bacillati; phylum Actinomycetota; class Actinomycetes; order Kitasatosporales; family Streptomycetaceae; genus Streptomyces; species Streptomyces sp. NPDC046379. Next base: position 311,077 of record NZ_JBVJFP010000007.1, on the reverse strand, counting down.
AAGGTCCGCGTCCTGCGCCGCTGGGGACCGGCCCGCATCGCACACCTGCTGCACCTGGTGCCCTCGACCGTGCACCGCGTGCTGACCCGCTTCGGCCTGGCCCGCCTCACCCACCTGGACCGGGCCACCGGCCGGGTCATACGCCGCTACGAACGTGACCGCCCCGGCGAACTGGTCCACGTGGACATCAAAAAGCTCGGCAACATCCCCGACGGCGGCGGACACAAGGTGCTGGGCCGCCAGGCCGGGCGCAGGACCCGCGCGGGCACCGGCTACAGCTACCTGCACACCGCCGTCGACGACCACTCCCGCCTCGCCTACAGCGAGATCCACACAGATGAGAAGAAGGAGACCGCCACCGGCTTCTGGACCCGTGCCCAGGCGTTCTTCACCCAGGCCGGCATCACCGTCGAGCGAGTCCTGACCGACAACGGCTCCTGCTACCGCTCACGCGACTGGCGCGACCTGCTCACCGCGGCCGGGATCGCCCACAAGCGCACCCGCCCCTACCGGCCGCAGACCAACGGCAAGGTCGAACGCTTCAACCGCACCCTCCTCGACGAATGGGCCTACGCCCGCCCCTACCGCTCGGAGACCGAACGACGCGAAGCGTTCCCCGGCTGGCTGCACACCTACAATCACCACCGCGGACACACCGCGCTGAAGGGCCAACCACCCGCCAGCCGCGTCCCCAACCTCACGAGGCAATACAACTAGGACACCGCGACCAGTGCCCCCGCCTCCTCCTCCCGCAGCGCCATGTCCCGCAACGGCCCGTCGACGGCACGCAGTTCCTCGTACGGTCCGCGCTGCGCCACCCGTCCCGCTTCCAGCACGATCACTTCGTCCACCGCCTCCAGCCCGGCCAGCCGGTGGGTGACGAGGACGGTGGTGCGGCCCTCGGTGGCGGCCAGCAGATCGGCCGTGAGCGCGTCCGCGGTCGTCAGGTCGAGGTGCTCGGCGGGCTCGTCCAGCACCAGCACGGGGAAGTCCGCCAGCAGGGCCCGCGCCAGGGCGAGCCGCTGCCGCTGCCCCCCGGACAGCCGCGCGCCGTGCTCGCCCACCAGCGTGTCCAGCCCGTCCGGCAGCCCGTCCACCCAGTCCAGCAACCGGGCCCGGCGGAGCGCGTCGCGCAGGTCGGCCTCGGTGGCGTCCTTCCGCGCCAGCAGCAGGTTCTCCCGGACGGAGCTGTTGAACAGGTGCGCGTCCTGCGCGCACAGCCCCACCATGCGCCGTACGTCGTCCCCGTCCAGGGCGCGGGCGTCCACACCCGCGAGCGTGTAGCTGCCGGCGCCGGGGTCCAGGAACCGCAGCAGCACCTGGGCGAGCGTCGTCTTCCCGGAGCCGGAGGGACCGACCACCGCGACGCGGCGGCCCCGCTCCAGCGTCAGGTCCAGCCCGGCGAGCGCGTCCCGGTCCTGCCCGGGGTGGCGGGCGGTGAGTCCCCTGAAGGTGAGCGGGAACGGTGAGACGGGCGCCTGTCGGGGCGTCTCCGGCTCACGTACGGGCGGCCGCGCGTCCAGCACCTCGTACACGCGCTCCGCGCTGTGGCGCACCCGCTGCCGGTACCGCACGGCGAGGGGCATGCCGAGGACCGCCTCGAACGCGGCCAGCGGGGTGAGGACCACCACGGCCAGGGCCACGCCGTCGAGCCGCCCGGAGGTCACGCCCTGCACGCCGACGAGCGCGGCGGCGGCCACGGTCAGCCCGGAGATCAGCGCGGTGAGCCCGTCGCCGAGACCGGTGACGGCGGCGGACCGCGACGCGATGCGGGTCAGCACCCCGTCGGCCCGCCGCGTCCCCTCGGACCGGGCGGGCAGCGCCCCGGCGACGGTCAGCTCGGCGGTGCCGCTGAGCAGGTCGGTCACCCGGGTGGCGAGGTCGCCGCGGGCCGGGGCCAGCCGGCGCTCGGTGCGCCGCGCCACAGCGACGGTGAGCAGCGGCACGACCGCGCCTGCCGCAAGAAGCCCGGCCGCGAGCACGGCACCGGCCTCGGGCAGCAGCCACGCGGTGAAGCCGACGGACAGGGCGGACACGGCGAGGGCGGCGCCGGCCGGGAGCAGCCAGCGCAGCCAGTAGTCCTGGAGCGCGTCCACGTCGGAGACCAGCCGGGTGAGCAGGTCGCCCCGGCGGGTGCCGCGCAGTCCGGCGGGCGCGAGGCGTTCCAGCCGCCGGTAGACCGCGACCCGGGTGTCAGCCAGCATGCGCAGCACGGCGTCGTGGGACACCAGCCGCTCGGCGTAGCGGAACACGGCCCGGCCGATGCCGAAGGCGCGCGTCGCGGTGACGGCCATCATCAGGTACAGCACCGGCGGTTGTTCCGAGGCGCGGGAGATGAGCCAGCCGGACGTGGCCATGAGGCCGACGGCGCTGCCCAGGGCGAGGGCGCCGAGGAGCATCGCGAGCGTGATCCTCCCCCGCCGGGCGCCCGACAGGGCACGGACCCGGGCGAGCACACCGCCGGGAGCCGGCCCGGCGGGCGCGTCGGTGACCGGCTCGGTCGTCCCGGAGCCCGCTTCGGGCGCCGCGCCGGACGTCGCGTGTGCCTCCGTCCGGCCCGAGGCCACGGCCGCCTCGTCGCGGCCCTCGGGCATCGGCAGCCGGACCACACGGTCGGCGACGGCGAGCAGCGCCGGCCGGTGCACCACGAGCAGCACCGTCCGGCCCTCCGTCAGGCGTCGTACCGCCGCCACGACCTCGGCCTCCGTGGCCCCGTCGAGGGCGGCCGTCGGCTCGTCGAGCAGGAGCACGGGCCGGTCCGCGAGGAACGCGCGGGCCAGCGCGAGCCGCTGCCGCTGCCCGGCCGAGAGCCCCGCACCGTCCTCACCGAGTACGGTGCCGGCGCCGTGGGGGAGGGCGTCCACGAAGTCCAGCGCGCCCGCGTCCCGCAACGCGCGCCGCACCGCCGCGTCGTCCGCGTCGGGGCGGGCGAGCCGGACGTTCTCCGCGATCGTCCCGGCGTACAGATGGGGCCGCTGCGGCACCCAGGCGACGCGGCAATGCCACTCGGCGAGGCCGAGTCCGGTGAGGTCGGCCCCGCCGACGCTCACCCGGCCCGCGTCGGGACGGACGAAACCCAGCGCCGCGCTGAGCAGAGTGGTTTTCCCGGACCCGCTGGGCCCGACCAGGGCGACCGTCTCACCGGGGGCGACGGTGAACGACACGTCCGTCACGGCGTCCGAGATCCGGCCGGGGTACCGGACGGTCACGTTCTGGAAGGCGAGGGCGCCCTGCGGCACCGTGCCCTTCCCCTCCGTGGGCACGGGCGTCTCGAGCACCGTGAAGATCTCCTCGGCCGCGCCGAGCCCTTCCGCGGCCGCGTGGTACTGCGTCCCCACCTGGCGCAGCGGCAGATACGCCTCCGGCGCCAGGATCAGGATGAGCAGACCCGTGTACAGGTCCAGCTCACCGTGGACCAGGCGCATGCCGATGGTCACGGCGACCAGCGCCACGGAGAGGGTGGCGAGCAGTTCCAGCGCGAACGAGGAGATGAAGGCGATCCGCAGCGTCCGCATGGTCGCGCGCCGGTACTCGGCGGTGATGGTGCGGATCGACTCGGCCTGCGCCTTGGCCCGCCCGAAGACCTTCAGCGTCGGCAGCCCGGCCACGACATCCAGGAAGTGCCCGGACAGCCTCGACAGCAGCAGCCACTGACGGTCCATCCGGTTCTGGGTGGCCCAGCCGATCAGCACCATGAAGACGGGGATGAGGGGCAGGGTGCCGACGATGATCGCCGCCGACACCCACTCCTCCGTGACGATGCGCGCCAGCACGGCGGCCGGGACGACCACCGCGAGACCCAGCTGGGGGAGATATCGCGAGAAGTAGCCGTCGAGGGCATCGACACCCCGGGTAGCCAGGGTGACCAGCGACCCGGTGTGCTGGCCGTCCAGCCAGCCCGGCCCGAGGGCCGTCGCCCGGTCCAGCAACCGCCCCCGCAGCTCCGACTTCACGGCGGCGCTCGCCCGGTGCGCGGCCAGCTCGGTCAGCCAGCCGACCAGGCCCCGGCCGGCCGCCGTCGCGACGAGCAGCAGCAGGGGCGTGCGCAGGTCACCGGCGGGCCGGCCGTCCTGGAAGGAGCCGACCACGATCTCGGCGATGAGCATGGCCTGGGCGACGACCAGCCCCGCGCCGACGGCCCCGAGGCCGACGACCGCTGCCAGGAAACCCCGGGTGGCACGCGCGTACCGGAGGAGGCGGGGGTCGATTGGTTTCACGTGAAACACACCCTCAGTGCACGAGGTCGGCGATGTGCTGGGTGCCGATCCGCTTGCGGAAGACCCAGTAGGTCCAGCCCTGGTAGAGCAGCACCAGCGGGGTGGCGACGACCGCCAGCCAGGTCATGATCTTCAGCGTGTACGGGCTGGACGAGGCATTGGTGACGGTCAGGCTCCACTCGGGGTCCAGGGTGGAGGGCATGACGTTCGGGAACAGCGTCAGGAAGAGCATGGCCACCGCGGCCACGATGGTGACGCCGGACAGGGTGAACGCCCATCCCTCGCGTCCCGCCTGATTGGCTCCCAGGGCGGCGACCAGGGAGGCGACCGCCACACCGAGCGCGACCAGGCTGGCCCCGTCACCGTTCTCGACCTGCGTCCACAGCAGGAAGACCAGCGCCAGCACGGCGGTGACCACACCCACCTGCAGAGCCAGCTTCCGCGCCCGCTCCCGGATGTCCCCGACCGTCTTGAGCGCCGTGAAGACCGTGCCGTGGAAGGTGAACAGGGTGAGCGTGACCAGACCGCCCAGCAGGGCGTACGGGTTGAGCAGGTCCCAGACGGTGCCCACGTACTCGAAGTCGGCGTCGAGCCTGACCCCCCGCACGATGTTGCCGAAGGCGACACCCCACAGGAACGCCGGGAGCAGCGAGGTCCAGAAGATCGCCGTCTCCCAGTTGCGCTGCCAGTTCTCCTCGGGCCGCTTGGCCCGGTACTCGAAGGCGACCCCGCGGACGATCAGGCAGATCAGGATGGCGAGCAGCGGCAGGTAGAAGCCGGAGAAGAGGGTGGCGTACCACTCGGGGAAAGCGGCGAAGGTGGCGCCACCGGCCGTGAGCAGCCAGACCTCGTTGCCGTCCCACACCGGGCCGATGGTGTTGATGAGCACCCGCTTCTCGGCCCGGTTCCGGGCCAGCAGCCGGGTGAGGACACCGACCCCGAAGTCGAAGCCCTCGAGGAAGAAGTAGCCGGTCCACAGGACGGCGATGAGGACGAACCAGACGTCGTGCAGTTCCATGACAGTGCAGCTCCCTCGGCCTAGTACGAGAAGGCCATCGGCTTGTCGGCGTCACGGACGTCGCCGCCGAGCTTCGTGGGCGGGTTGAGGTCGGAGTCGCTCAGCTCGGGCGGCCCCGCCTTGACGTACTTGACGAGCAGCCGGACCTCGATGACGGCCAGCACGGCGTAGAGCAGGGTGAAGACGGTCATCGAGGTGATGACCTCGGCCTGGGACACGCCGGGGGAGACCGCGTCCTCGGTGCGCATCACGCCGTAGACGACCCAGGGCTGACGGCCCATCTCGGTGAAGATCCAGCCCCAGGCGTTGGCGATCAGCGGGAAGGCCATCGTCCACACCGCGGCCAGCCAGTAGAGCCGGGTCAGCCGGGATCCCAGCGGCTTCTTCAGCAGCACCAGGTGCGGCACCTCGTCCTCACCGGTGCGGTACGCGGCCGGCAGGAAGAACTTCTTCCGGGTGAGCCACAGCCCCAGCAGGCCCACCGAGAAGGAGGCCATGCCGAAGCCGATCATCCAGCGGAAGCCCCAGTAGGCGACGGGCACGATGGGCTTGTAGTCGCCGGGCCCGAACTTCTCCTGCAGCGCCTCGTTCGTGTCGTTGATCCCGGGCACGTAGGACTCGAAGTCGCTGTGGGCGAGGAAGGACAGCAGGCCGGGTATCTCCAGGGCGACCTCGTTGTGGCCCTTGTCGACGTCGCCATAGGCGAAGACGGAGAAGGGAGCGGGCTCCTCGCCGTCCCAGAGGGCCTCGGCGGCGGCCATCTTCATCGGCTGCTGCTCGTACATGACCTTGCCCAGGGTGTCGCCGCTGATCGCGGTGAACAGTCCGCCGACCGCCAGGGTCACCAGGCCGAGCCGCAGCGAGGTGCGCATCACCGGGATGTGCTTCTTGCGCATCAGGTGGAAGGCCGCGATGCCGACCATGAAGGCGCCGCCGGTGAGGAAGGCCGCCGAGAAGCTGTGGAAGACCTGGTTGAGCGTGGTGTTCTGGGTGAGCACCAGCCAGAAGTCGGTGAGCTCGGCACGGCCCTTCTCGCCGTTGATCCGGTAGCCGACCGGGTGCTGCATCCAGGAGTTGGCGGCGAGGATGAAGTACGCCGACAGCAGCGTGCCGATCGACACCATCCAGATGCAGGCCAGGTGGATCTTCTTCGGCAGCCGGTCCCAGCCGAAGATCCACAGGCCGATGAAGGTGGACTCGAAGAAGAAGGCGATCAGCGCCTCGAAGGCGAGCGGGGCGCCGAAGACGTCACCGACGAAGCGCGAGTAGTCGGACCAGTTCATCCCGAACTGGAACTCCTGCACGATGCCGGTGACGACGCCCATCGCGATGTTGATCAGGAAGAGCTTGCCCCAGAACTTCGTCGCCCTGAGGTACTTCTCCTTCTCCGTCCGCACCCAGGCGGTCTGCAGCCCGGCGACGAGGGCGGCGAGCGAGATCGTCAGGGGAACGAAGAGGAAGTGGTAGACGGTGGTGATGCCGAACTGCCATCGCGCCAGGGTCTCCGGCGCCAGAGCCAGATCCACGTCGTCGCTCCTTACTTCGCCGTGGTGCAGCAGCCGCGCGGGGCCCGCTCCATCCCCGGCCATCTCGGGAGAAACGGGATGCGCTTGTGAACGCGTTCACATTCACAAGCAATTATGACCTACTGCTTTTCCGACCTGGAAGGGGGGTCCTGTGTGACGTCAGCCCCTTCTCCGGGCACGCCCCGACGAGGCCCCGCGGCCGGTCCCGGACGCACGGGAGCGGCCGGCGGATCAACCGCCGGCCGCTCCTCGTCCGTGCTGGTCGGGCCTGCTGTCGCCGCAGGTCAGCCCCGGGCGCGGAACTCCTCGGTGACCTTCAGGAAGATGTCGTTCGCCTCCGTCTCACCGATGGTGACCCGAACGCCCTCGCCGGGGAACGGCCGGACGACCACGCCCGCCTGCTCGCACGTCTGCGCGAACGGCACGGTGCGCTCCCCCAGCCGCAGCCACACGAAGTTGGCCTGGGTCTCGGGCACCGTCCAGCCCTGGGCGCGCAGCCCGTCCACCACCCGGTTGCGCTCGCAGACCAGGGAGCCGACCCGGCCGATCAGCTCGTCCTCGGCCCGCAGCGAGGCGACCGCCGCCTCCTGGGCGATCTGGCTCACGCCGAACGGCACCGCCGTCTTGCGCAGCGCCGCGGCCACCGGCTCGTGGGCGATGGCGAAACCGACCCGCAGCCCGGCGAGACCGTAGGCCTTGGAGAAGGTGCGCAGGACGCAGACGTTGGGCCGCTCGCGGTAGATCTCCACGCCGTCCGGCACCTCGGGGTCGCGGATGAACTCGCGGTAGGCCTCGTCCAGCACCACCAGGACGTCGCGGGGCACCCGGTCGAGGAACCGCTCCAGCTCGGCGCGGCGCACCACCGTGCCGGTCGGGTTGTTGGGGTTGCAGACGAAGATCAGCCGGGTCCGCCCGGTGATCGCGTCGGCCATCGCGTCCAGGTCGTGCACGTCGCCCTCGGTCAGCGGGACCTGGACGGACGTGGCGCCGCTGATCTGCGTGATGATCGGGTACGCCTCGAAGGAGCGCCAGGCGTAGATCACCTCGTCGCCGGGGCCCGAGGTGGCCTGCAGCAGCTGCTGGGCCACGCCGACCGAGCCGGTGCCCGTCGCCACGTGGGACGCCGGCACCCCGAACCGCTCGGCCAGCTCGGCCGTGAGGGCGGTGCAGGCCATGTCCGGGTAGCGGTTGAAGGAGGAGGCGGCGGCCGTCACCGTCTCCATCACGCCCGGCAGCGGCGGGTAGGGGTTCTCGTTGGAGGACAGCTTGTACGCCACCGGCCCGTCGGCCGCCGCGGGCTTGCCCGGCTTGTAGGTGGGGATCCCCTCCAGCTCGGCGCGCAGCTTGGGGCTCGTCTCGCTCACCGCAGTCCTCCTCGCGAAGACCGGCGGCCCATGACCGCCGCCGACATCCAATACTGCTCACCTTATGAGGATTCGGCCCCGCTGCGTACAGGGGCGACGAACGGGCTTTCCTCCTCCTGCGTCACATGGACAACACGGGAAACATCGCTCGTACGGGTGCGAAGGGCGTGCGGGTCAGGGGCGCGCCGCACATATATCTATGCGCCGGTGGTTCGCGCCGTGGCGCGCGTCACCCGTGCAGGTGAGTTGAGACCTCTTCGCAACATCGCACCCTCGCCAGGCGTGCATGCACGGACACGTCAGGGACTGGCATTGAACCGTTCAACACCCATGGTTTCCATGGTGATCGACGCGAAATGATCATGCAGAAACGTGCCTGTCAACGCGTGCATATGCGTCCGCCCTACCCCACCGTATGAGCCCTACTATCGGCTCGCCATGACAGCAGCAGGGAAGCACCAGGTGAGCCGCGCGGAAACCTCACGCCGAGGCAGCCGGCCGGGTCGAGCGGGCATCAGGGACGTGGCCGCCGCCGCCGGAGTCTCCATCACGACCGTCTCCGACGCCCTCAACGGCAAGGGCCGGCTCCCGGACGCCACCCGGCGCCACGTCCGCGAGGTGGCCGACAGACTGGGGTACCGCCCCTCGGCCGCCGCCCGTACGCTCCGCACCGGGAAGTCCGGACTCATCGGCCTGACCGTGACGACGTACGGGGATGAACCTTTCACCTTCACCGAGTTCGCGTACTTCGCCGAGATGGCGCGGGCCGCCACGTCGGCCGCGCTCGCCCGCGGCTACGCCCTCGTCATCCTGCCCGCGACCTCGCGTCACGACGTGTGGTCCAACGTGGCCCTGGACGGCACGGTGGTGATCGACCCCTCCGACCACGACCCGGTGGTCAGCGAGCTGGTCCGCCAGGGCTTACCCGTGGTCTCCGACGGCCGCCCGGCCGGCTCCCTGCCGGTCACGGCCTGGGTCGACAACGACCACGAGGCCGCCGTGCTCGGCATCCTCGACCACCTCGCCGACGCCGGCGCCCGCCGCATCGGCCTGCTGACCGGCACCACCACCGACACGTACACCCACCTGTCGACCACCGCCTACCTGCGCTGGTGCGAGCGGATGGGGCAGGACCCGGTGTACGAGGCGTACCCGGCGCACGACCCGTGCGCGGGCGCCGTCGCCGCCGACCGGCTGCTCGCCCGCCCGGACCGCCCCGACGCGGTCTACGGCCTCTTCGACCCCAACGGCACGGACCTGCTCGCCGCAGCTCGCCGCTACGGGCTGCGCGTGCCGGAGGACCTGCTCATCGTCTGCTGCAGCGAGTCCACGGTGTACGCCAACACCGAGCCGCCCGTCACCACACTCTCCCTGAAACCCCGCCGCATCGGCACGGCGGTGGTGCAGCTGCTGATCGACGCCATCGAGGGCGTCGACTCGGACCAGCCGGTCGAGCAGGTGATACCGACCGAGCTGATCGTGCGCAGGTCGTCGCAGCGCCGGCCGCCCCGCACGACGGTCAGCCCGCCGAGGTCGCCGCACGGCACATGAACACCCGGGGGCGCGAAGTTGGGAGGGCCAGGGAGGAGGCCCCGCTTCCGGAGGGGTGAGGCGAGGCGGAACCCGGCCCGCTCAGGGCTCCCGGGGAAGACGGACCGGCCGTCCTGCGGAACGGTCCGGTCGCCGGAGGCGGGCGCGGGGATGCGCGCCCCGGGGGGTGACACGCGGAGTGCGCGCCGCAGGAATGACGAGGGGACGAACCGGAAGCAGGACGACGGCCTCGGGCAGCGGGACCGGCCCGGAAGCGGAATCCGGACCACCGGCCGGGCACCGGGCGAACCCCGGTCGGACGTTCATGGAACGTCCGGGGGACGACCGGGCGCCGGTGTCGAACACCATTCGACAGGCCGGAGACCCCCGCAAACGGGGCGAAAACCTCGGTGAACCGGAGTCCTGTTCTGATTCACCACCCCTGGGTCATCACACGGCGCGATCCGCATTCCTATGATGGGCCCACGACACCGCGGGCCGCTGCGACCAGGCAGTCCGACGCGGTGCAGATGCGGCGCGATGGTGGAGGGGTCGATGACTCAGGGGGCCGGTCAGGGACCCGAGGTGGAGCGGACGGCGACGTTGCGCGACTTCCGGGTGCCCGCGTACGTCCACGAGACCGGTCCGTACCTCCACAGCAGCACCCACCCCGGTGACGTCGTCCCGCCGGCCGAGGAGGCGTACCCGGAGGGGTACACGCCGACCCAGCGGGACCTCCCCGTCATCAACCGGGGTGACACGGTCCAGGTGACCGTCGACCCCGTGCCCGCGCCCGCCCCGCAGCCCGCCACCGGCAAGGGCCCGCTGTACGTGGTCGGCGACGTCCACGGCTATCTGGACGAGCTGGTGGCCGCCCTCCAGGAGCAGGGACTCATCGACTCCGCGGGCAACTGGTGCGCCGGCACCGCGCGCCTGTGGTTCCTCGGCGACTTCACCGACCGCGGTCCGGACGGCATCGGCGTCATCGACCTGGTGATGCGGCTGTCCGCCGAGGCCGCCGCGGCCGGCGGGTACTGCAAGGCCCTCATGGGCAACCACGAGCTGCTGCTGCTCGGCGCGAAGCGGTTCGGCGACACGCCCGTCAACTCCGGTGCGGGCACCGCCACCTTCCAGGCCGCCTGGCTGCTGAACGGCGGCCAGAAGACCGACATGGACCGCCTCCAGGACCACCACCTGCAGTGGATGGCACGCCTCGACGCCGTCGAGGAGGTCGACGGCCATCTGCTGCTGCACTCCGACACCACCGCCTACCTCGACTACGGCCGTTCGATCGAAGAGGTCAACGACACGGTCCGCGAGACCCTCACCCGCAACGACGCCGACGAGGTCTGGGACCTGTTCCGCAAGTTCACCAAGCGGTTCTCCTTCCGGGACGAGGGCGGTGCCGACGCGGTGCGTTCCCTGCTCCATACGTACGGCGGCACCCGGGTCGTTCACGGCCACAGCCCGATCCCGTATCTGCTGGGCGAAGTCGGCTCCGAGGACGGCGAGGACGACGGCGGCCCCACGGTGGCCGAACCGCACGTGTACGCCGACGGACTCGCCATCGCGATGGACGGCGGCGTGACGATGGCAGGAAAACTGCTGGTACGGCAGTTGCCGTTGACCGACTGAGGGGTGCGCCGGCCCTGTTGAGGCGCCCCTCGGCCGCATCCCGGGGACGGCAATTTCCGCAGACCCCCTGTCACCGCGCGCCGTCACCGCTCTACCATCGGCTTATCCGTAGCAGGCTCCCCTCCGTTTCTGCCCGACGGCTCGTCAGCATGCCGAGCCCCAAGCCCTACGGAGCATCGGGGGATGCACATGAACAGCGTTCCGCAGCACCTGCTGAGCGAGGACCGCCAGGACTACGAGCGGATTCTCGATGAGGCGCTGCGCTCCGCACCACACAACCCGGAGCTGGCCGCGGTGGGACAGCGGCTCAACTCGGAGCAACTGCGCACGATGGCGCTCAGCGCCACCGCGCTCATCAGCGCGGCCGCGGCCACCGAGTACCAGCACTACGTGAAGGTCCGCGAGGAGGCCCGCAGGCCGCCCACCGTCGACCCGTCCGTGCGCGACGCGGGCACCGGTGAGCCGGGCGCCGGCGGCGCGGCGGGGTTCGCCGCGTCGATGGGCGAGATGGCCGAGGCCGCCGGAGCTGGGGTGGCGGCGGTCGTCGCCGTCCTGGCGCCGGTCCTGGCCGGGACCGCCGCCGCGATATTCCTGCTCGTCGGCTTCGTGCTGCGGACGCTCGATGCCGAGAACGAGTTCGCCGGGACGATGCTGACCACCGGCTGGGTGTTCGGCGCGGTCACGGCGGTCGCCATCCTCGTCGCCGGAGCGGGCCTCCTGCTCACCGCGCTGCGCAACAAGCCCTCGGCGCTCGGCGGGACGTACCGCGAACTCGACGAGGAGGTTGCCCAGGCCAGGGACGCCTGGCGCGACGCGCTGCTGGAACGGGGCATCGTGCCGTTCCTGCGGGAGGCGCTCGCCGACCCGACGGGGGCCACGGCGCTGCAGCACACGGCGCCGAACGCCCCGACCAGCCGCATCCCGCACCTGGGGTACGACCGGCCGGGCTTCTCCAGCCCCGACGACGGGAGGCACCGGGGCACCCGCCCCAGCTACTCCAGCCCGGACTACTCGAGCCCGGACTTCGGAGGTCCGGAACACCAGCCGGAGTAGCCGCCACGGCAGCGCGACGGGGCGCACGCCGGACGGCCGGCGTACGTCCCGGGGGCCGGGGCGTCAGAGGATACCCGCCCCGCGCGCCGCCTTGATCCACTGCGGGAACTCCGACAGCAGCCGGTCGTACAGCTCCGCGTCAGGGACCATGCTGATGTCGTCGACGGAGAAGAAGCCGACGTTGTCCACGCGCCGCCCGGGCAGCGTGTCGAACCGCTCCAGCACGCCGTAGTTGGCGTGCCCGAGTCCCACGAACTGCCAGAACACGGGCTCCTCGACGGCCTCACGCAGCTGTGTCTCGATCTCGGCGTTGCGGTAGACGCCGCCGTCGGAGAAGAACAGCACGAGCGTGGGGGCGGACGTCGGGTTCTCCCGTACGTACGCGCGCACCTCCGCGATGACCTTCTGCTCCTCGTTCTGGATGCCCACGTCGCGCATGTCGGCCTGGCTCGGGTCGAGGCCCCTCCTGCGCTTGCGCCGGAACAGGGAGATCTCCCCCACGCGGACGTGCAGCCGCAGCCACTCGGGAAGCTCCCCGAGCCGCAGGTCCGGCAGCCGGGCGGGGTGGGTGGCGAACGTCCAGGCCTGCATCTCCCCGTCGTCGTCCAGCTGTGCGGCGACCGCCGCCATCCGCTCGACGACGTCGGCGACGACGCCCTTGGAGTACAGGAAGGACATCGACCCGGAGGCGTCCAGCACGAGGATCACGCGCGCGGTGACGTCGGCGGCCCCGTGCTTGCGCAGACTGACCGCGACCTGCTCCTTGCGCAGCGACAGCCGCTTGCGCATGTCGACGGGCAGCTGCTCCTCGCCCGTGCTGAGGCGGGTGGCGCCGGACGGGGGCGGCGCCGGGGCGGCCGGTGGAGGGAGCGGCGGCACAGCGACGAGGGGCGCCTGGGCGGGGTCGTCGACGGTGATGCCGAAGTCCGTGGCGAGGCCGGCGAGGCCGGAGGCGTACCCCTGGCCGACCGCGCGGAACTTCCAGGCGCCCTGCCTCCGGTACAGCTCGCCGCCGATGAACGCGGTCTCGGACCCGGCCGCCATGTCGAAGCGGGCGATCGGGGCGCCCGAGGCGGCGTCCAGCAGCCGCAGCACCAGTCCGGGCGCCTGCCCGAACGTCCCGCCGTCGGCCGACGCCCCGAGCACGATCCGCTCGACGGCCGGCTCCACCGAGCGCAGGTCCACCTCGACGGTGTCGGTGGCGGTCCCGTCGGCATGCTGCTTGCCCAGGTACCGCACGGCCCCGGAGGCGTGCCGCGGCTGGTTGTAGAACACGAAGTCCCCGTCGTCACGCACCCGCCCCACCGACGTCAGCAGCAGGGCCGACGCGTCGATGTCGGGCACCCCGGGCCCCGCCGTCCATACGAGCTCGGCCCGCACCACGGGCGCCTCGACGGAACAGTTGGACCCCTTGCTCATCGCCCACACAGCCATGGCCCCAGTCTGCCCACACCCGCCGATTTCCACGAGGTGACCCACGGGTGCCGCCCCGGCACGTCGTGCAACCGGGACCGGCAGTCCCCCCACCCCGGCCGTCGGGGCACCTCACGGCGTCCTACGATGCGTCAGTCCTCCGGGCGCCTCCCGGTCACCCCTGCAGCAAGGAAGCTCGATGCGCCTGTCCAGCCGGCTCGGGAAGGCCGCCGTCGGCGTGGTGGCGCTGTCTCTCCTCGCCGGGTGTGCAGGGAAGAGCGACGCGGGCGGGGCGGCGGAACGGACTCCGGGGAGGCCGACCTCCTGGATCGACCTGCCGGTGAGGGCCGACGCGCGGAACGTCGTCCACACGGACGCCGACGACCGGCCGCACGCGGTGCGGATCACGGTCAAGAGCCTGGTCCGGGGCACCGAGGGGGACATGCGCGGGGACCGTGTGGACGAGGGGCTGAAGGGGACGGTTCCCCACTACCTCACCTTCGAGGTCACCAACACCAGCCCGAGGACCATCCCCGACGCCTTCATGGTGGACAGCGATCTCCTCGTCATCGGCACCGACTGGGAACACGGGCAAGAGGTCCACGTCAGTGGCGGGAGGCCGGGGGGAGTCGATCTGCCGTGCGCGAATCTCCCGCCGGAGACACTGGCGCCCGGCGCCTCCTACGAGACCTGCGTGACCTACGCATTGCCCGAGGGCGTCGGCGTCCTGTCGGTGATGCACTACGCCGGCGGCTACCTCGACGAGACCGGCGCCGTCGCGGTCTGGCCCGTCGACGGCGGCCTGGAGACAGTGTCCGCCGGGCTTGCGGAGCCGGGGGACGTCATCCCCGTCCGGCACGACGCCGAAGCGGACGGCATCCTCTGCCGGCCACGCTGGTGCCCGTACGCCGGGGCAGCACGGCCGACCTCAAGGGCCCGGATCTCCCGCTCACCGCGGAGGAGCGGCACGGCGTGCCGTACTACGTCTCGGTCACCTACACCAACACCGGTACGTCGGACCTCTACAACGACCAGTCCGGTCGCATTCGCCTCCTCACGCAGCACGGTCGGCAGATCCCGGAGAAGAGCCACAGTTTCGTGGACTCGGAGGTCCCCGGCTGCCCTTCCGACTGGATGTTCGCGACTGTCCCGACGGGCGAAAGCGTCACGCAGTGCAGCATTCACGTGGTGACGGGCCAGGCTGAGAAGCCGTTCGCGGTGGGTTTCGACCAGGCGGAACGGGCGGGTCTGGTGGTCTGGAGAGCCGACGTGCTCTGAGCCGCCGGCAGGGCGGCGGTGCCGACATCCGTATGGCCGCCGGCACCGCCTCACCTCCGTCAGTCCGCGATGGGCAGGTACACGCGGTTGCCCGCCTCCGCGAACTCCTTCGACTTCTGGAGCATCCCCTCCGCGACCTCCTCGGCCGTCGCCCCCGCAGCCGCCGTGCCGCCGAACTGCTCTGTGATGCTTTGACTGATCTTCATCGAGCAGAACTTCGGCCCGCACATGGAGCAGAAGTGCGCCGTCTTCGCCGGCTCCGCCGGGAGGGTCTCGTCATGGAACTCACGGGCCGTGTCCGGGTCGAGGGCCAGGTTGAACTGGTCCTCCCACCGGAACTCGAAGCGCGCGTCGGACAGCGCGTCGTCCCACTCCTGGGCGCCCGGATGCCCCTTGGCGAGGTCGGCCGCATGGGCCGCGATCTTGTAGGTGATCACGCCGGTCTTCACGTCGTCCCGGTTGGGCAGCCCCAGGTGCTCCTTCGGCGTGACGTAGCAGAGCATGGCCGTGCCCCACCAGGCGATCATCGCGGCGCCGATGCCCGAGGTGATGTGGTCGTACGCGGGCGCGACGTCCGTCGTGAGCGGGCCGAGGGTGTAGAACGGCGCCTCGTCGCAGATCTCCTTCTGGAGATCCATGTTCTCCTTGATCTTGTGCATCGGGACGTGGCCCGGGCCCTCGATCATGGTCTGCACGTCGTGCCGCTTGGCGATCCGGTTCAGTTCGCCCAGCGTGCGCAGCTCCGCGAACTGCGCCTCGTCGTTGGCGTCCGCGATGGACCCCGGCCGCAGACCGTCGCCGAGCGAGTACGTCACGTCGTAGGCGGCGAGGATCTCGCACAGCTCCTCGAAGTGCTCGTACAGGAACGACTCCTTGTGGTGCGCCAGGCACCACGCCGCCATGATCGACCCGCCGCGCGAGACGATGCCCGTCTTGCGGTTGGCGGTGAGCGGCACGTACGCGAGCCGGACGCCCGCGTGGACCGTCATGTAGTCCACGCCCTGCTCGGCCTGCTCGATGACCGTGTCCTTGTAGATCTCCCAGGTCAGCTCCTCGGCCTTGCCGTCGACCTTCTCCAGCGCCTGGTAGAGCGGGACGGTGCCGATGGGGACGGGGGAGTTGCGCAGGACCCACTCGCGGGTGGTGTGGATGTTGCGGCCGGTGGAGAGGTCCATGACCGTGTCGGCGCCCCAGCGGGTCGCCCAGGTCATCTTCTCCACCTCCTCCTCGATGGAGGACGTGACCGCCGAGTTGCCGATGTTGGCGTTGACCTTCACCAGGAACCGCTTGCCGATGATCATCGGCTCGCTCTCCGGGTGGTTGACGTTGGCCGGCAGCACCGCGCGGCCCGCCGCGATCTCCTCGCGGACGACCTCGGGGGAGACGTTCTCCCGGATCGCCACGAATTCCATCTCGGGCGTGATCTCGCCCCGGCGCGCGTACGCGAGCTGCGTGACGGCCTTCCCCTCACGGCCCCGGCGCGGCAGTCGCGGCCGGCCGGGGAAGACCGCGTCGAGGTTGCGCAGTCCCCCGCGCGGCGAGGTGTGCTTGATCCCGTCGTCCTCGGGACGGACGGGACGGCCCGCGTACTCCTCGGTGTCGCCGCGGGCGACGATCCAGTTCTCGCGCAGCGGGGCCAGTCCCCGGCGGACGTCGGTGTCGACGAGTGGATCGGTGTACGGGCCCGATGTGTCGTACAGAGTGACCGACTGCCCGTTGGTGAGGTGCACCTGACGGACCGGCACCCGCAGGCCGGGGCGGCTGCCCTCGACGTACGCCTTGTGCCAGCCGATGGACTTCCCGGCCTCCGCGGCCTCCGACGTCTCCGTCGGGTTCTGCGTGGAGGCAGGCGTGCGTGCGTCCTTGTTGGTCATGAGACCTACTCCCTACGCCGGCATTACCCGGTAACAGGTTCGGCGGTCGACGCAGCGGCTTCCGTCTGCCGACGCCCCGTGTGAAACATCACCCGCTGTCGGTGATGTTTCACGTGGAACATCGCTGGGACGGAGGTCAGCGCCCTCTCAGCCCGGTGCTCCGAGCTCCCGCGTGTACAAAAGGTGCCTCCACGCTAGCGTCATTTCTGGCGTGCTGAACAGAGGGCCCCGTTCCTTCTTGCGATGATCGGTCGGTGACCTCGAACTCTCCGCCTCCGTTCCCGCCGTCCGAGCCACCGCACGGTGCCGACGCCCAGCCCGGGCACGGCCCCGGGCAGTGGCATGGGCACGGTCCCGGGCCGGGACGCACGGGATCGCACGAACACACCGGTTCCCACCGGGGCTCGGCCACGCCAGGGACGCCGGGTGACACCCCGCCCACGACGACGGGGCACGACCATGGGCGCGGCCACGGTCATGCCCCTGTCCCCAGCCACGGGCACAGCCACAGTCACGGTCCGGCCGCCCCCGTCTCCCGCCATCTCCGCAAGGTCATCGCCGCGGTCCTCATCCCCTTCACCGCGGCGGTCCTCGTCGGCCTGGCCGTGCTGTGGCCGGGCGGCGCCCCCGCCCACGAACGCACCGGTGTCGGCTTCGACCGCCAGACGCAGCAGGGCACGGTCACCGAGGTGGTCGCGGTGGACTGCGCCTCCGCGAACCCTTCGGCCGGCGTCCCGACCGGTGACACCTCCACCGCCGAGGGTTCCTCGGCCCAGCAGCAGGCGAACGGCACCTGCAAGAAGGCGACGATCCGGGTCGACACCGGCAAGGACAAGGGCCGGACGTTCACCGAGATCGTGCAGCCGGACCAGTCGCGGCAGCTGAGCGAGGACCAGGGGGTCGTCGTCGCCTACGAGCCCTCGGCGCCGGAGGACCTCCAGTACTCGGTCGCCGATGTGAACCGCCGCTTCCCACTGGCGCTGCTGGCCGGTGTCTTCGCGCTCGCCGTGGTGGCCGTGGGCCGGTTGCGGGGCGTGATGGCGCTGGTCGCGCTGGCGGTCAGCTTCCTGGTGCTCAACTTCTTCATCCTGCCGGCGATCCTGCAGGGCTCGAACCCGCTGGTCGTGGCGGTCGTGGGAGCGAGCCTGATCATGCTGCTCGCGCTGTACCTCTGTCACGGGCTGTCGGCCCGCACCTCGGTGGCGGTGCTCGGCACCCTGGTCTCGCTGCTGCTGATCGGCATCCTGGGATCGGTGTTCATCGACTGGTCGGCCCTTACCGGCAACACCGACGACAACACCGGCCTGATCCACGGTCTCTATCCCGACATCGACATGAGCGGTCTGTTGCTCGCGGGTGTCATCATCGGCTCGCTCGGCGTCCTGGACGACGTGACGGTCACCCAGACGTCCGCCGTGTGGGAACTGCACGAGGCCAACCCGGCGATGGGCCGCCGCGCGCTGTACCGCGCGGGCATCCGCATCGGCCGCGACCACATCGCGTCCGTGGTCAACACCCTCGTCCTCGCCTACGCGGGCGCCGCGCTGCCGCTGCTGCTGCTGTTCTCCGTGGCGCAGAGCGGTGTGGGAACGGTCGCCAACAGCGAACTGGTCGCGGAGGAGATCGTGCGCACGCTGATCGGCTCGATCGGCCTGGTGGCCTCGGTACCGGTGACCACGGCCCTGGCCGCGCTGGTCGTGTCGGCGGACCGCCCGGCGGACCGTGCCCCGGTGCCCGGGCAGACGGCGGCGCACGACCAGGCCGTCGGCAATGCGCCGGGTTCCCGGCCGACCATGGCGCGCGGCGGACGCGGTCGCCGCCGCAAACGCTGATCCAGCCACAGGTGCGGGCGCCGGGGCTCACTGAAGTGCTACGCCACCGGCCCACCCGGTCGGCTCAACGCGTCAGCCGGCGCTCTGCTCCGCGAGGATGCGGTCGAGCGCGTCGTCGAGGTGGGCGTCGAAGTCGGCGAGCGCCCCTTCCTGCCCCAGCGGCACCAGCTTGTCGGTGCGGTCGAGGAAGGCCACGAGCGGGGCGGTCGACGAGCGGAACAGCGCCTGGTCGCTCCCGACCTGGAGCCGGATCAGCACCTCGCCCAGGGTGTCGGGGTCGACCGGCGCGACCCGCACATCGCCCTCGCCGCAGGGCCTGCCCACGCCGTCGACCAGCAGCTCTCTGCCGAACGCCCACGTCACCGGGGCGTCCCCGGGAAGATGGAAGGTCAGCCGCACCGCGTAGGGATCGCAGGTGTCATAACGCAGCTCCACCGGAATGCGGAAGGAAAGCTCTTCCGACACGAGAAAGCTCATCATGACCTCTGCCTGTACGGATTCGCGCATCGCCTACCCCGTCATTCGCCGCGGACTGGCCGGGCATGGACCCTGGCACCAAAGGGAATCTTGCTGAACGTACACAGCAGATCACAAGGAGTGAGTTTTCAGATACTGATAGACAGCGCCAGCGAGCCCAGCAGGCAGCGCATTTCGGCCTGCAGCCGCTGGATCGTCGGGAGGAGACGGTCGGCCTGGTGCACGGGCAATGAGACGGCCACGGAGGCCGCCGCGGCGCCGACCCTGAGAGGGATCGCGGCGCACACCGTCCCCAGCGCGTACTCCTGACGCTCGATCACCACATCGGTCTCCCGGACGCGTTCCAGGCGCCGCAGGAGGCTCGCGGCGTCGCGCACCGTGTAGGGAGTGACCGGGCGCACCGGGTAGCGGTCGAGGTGGTCGCGCCGGGCCGCGTCGTCCAGCTGCGCGAGCAGACACTGGCCGAGGGCGTGGGCGTGGGCGGTCTCCCGGAAGTCGGCCCACTCCTCGACGGCCGGGCTGGCCGGGGTGTCGGCGACGCCGATCAGGCCGATCTCGCCGTCGCGGTAGACCGCGTAGTAGACGGGGACGCCCACCGCGTCCCGCCAGCGGGCGAGGGTGTCGGTCACCGTGCTGCGACGTTTCTGCTGGGCTCCGCTGCTGCTGAGCCGCTCGGCGGCGTCCCCGAGGAAGAACAGCCCGCGGTCGCGCCGCAGATAGCCCTCGTGCACCAGGGTGCGCAGCAGGTGGTAGGCCGTGGGAAGCGCCAGTCCGGTCTCCCGGGCGAGCTGCTTGGCGGGGGCGCCATGCTCGTGCGCGGCGACGGTCTCCAGCAGGCGCATGGCGCGCTGGACCGAACCGATGAGGGTCGCGCCGGGAGCCGACGTGTGCGGCGCCGGCGAACGGGGCTGCGGGGGGACCGCGGTCCGTGGGGCGGGGGCGGTGCCAGTCGTGGCCAAGGGTCACTCCCGTAACGCGAGGGGGCAGCCCGTGCGGGGAACACGGGTGGTGGGGTCGCCGCTCGCGGGGACCTGCCCCGCGTCGAGTTCCGGACTCTAACCGTCCGTCACCGCACGCAGGAGGCCCTGCGCGGAAACTTCCCCCACCCGAGGGAACCGGCGTGTCCCGTTACCGCCCCGCCGGTTCCCGCCGGCTCACCAGTCGCGCGACGAGGAACTCGCCGTGAACTTGCGCACCACGTAGATCAGTCCGCCGACCAGGGCGACGAAGACCAGCGCCTTGAAGAGCAGGCCGATGACGAAGCCCACCACGCTCGCTATCAGGCCGCCGAACACCACCAGGGCGATGACCGGCACCGCGATCCACTTCACCCACCACGGCAGTCCCGTGAAGATCTCTCGCATGGCCTCGTCCTTACCTCTCCGCCCGCTGCCTGCCGGGTCGTGTCGATGATGTCCGCTCTCGATGCTAGGGCTGCCCAGGGCCGGACGGGGGCCTCGGATCCCTTGTCCTCCCCTGACCCGTCCCCTAGGGAACCCCGAGTCCCTGCCTCAGCTCTCCGGCGGAGAGAACACCACCAGGACCCGCAGGTCCTCGCTGATGTGATGGAACTTGTGCGGCACCCCGGCCGGCACGTAGACGACGCTGCCGCGCGCCACCTCGGTGGTCTCCGTGCCGACGGTGATCGAGGCGCGGCCGCTGACCACGAAGTACACCTCGTCCTGGCCGTGCGGCTGCTGCGGGTCCTGGGCACCCGCGTCCAGGGCGTAGAGACCGACCGACATGTTCCGTTCCCGCACGAACTGCAGGTACGCCCCGTCGTTCGCGGCGCGTTCCGCTTCGAGTTCGTCCAGCCTGAATGCCTTCACGGGTCCCGCCCCTGCCCTCACTGCCCGGTCACGATGCTGTCTGTCACGATCAGACACATGAAGAATTTCCTAGTCAAGACGATCGCCAACGCGGGAGCACTCGCCGTCGCGGTCTGGCTCCTCGACAAGATCACGCTGACCGGGGACAGCACCGGCAAGGAGATAGGCACGCTGCTCCTGGTCGCGCTGATCTTCGGCGTGGTGAACTTCCTGGTCAAGCCGGTGGTCAAGCTGCTGAGCCTGCCTCTGCTCATCCTGACCCTGGGCCTGTTCACCCTGGTGGTGAACGCCCTGATGCTGCTGCTCACCTCCTGGCTCGCCGACCAGCTCGACCTGAGCTTCCACGTGGAGGGCTTCTGGACGGCCGTCCTGGGCGGTCTGATCGTCTCCGTGGTCTCCTGGGCCCTGAACGTGATCCTGCCCGACGGGGACTGACCACCATGACCTACCGCGTCTGCTTCGTGTGCACCGGCAACATCTGCCGCTCTCCGATGGCCGAGTTCGTCTTCCGCGCCCGCGTGGCGGAGGCCGGTCTCGAGGACCTGGTCGAGGTCGACAGCGCCGGTACCGGCGGCTGGCACGAGGGCGAGGGCGCGGACCCCCGCACCGTCACCGTGCTGCGGGAGAACGGCTACGAGGCCGAGCACACGGCCCGGCAGTTCGACCCGTCCTGGTTC
This sequence comes from Streptomyces sp. NPDC046379, assembly GCF_055587785.1. Taxonomy (NCBI): domain Bacteria; kingdom Bacillati; phylum Actinomycetota; class Actinomycetes; order Kitasatosporales; family Streptomycetaceae; genus Streptomyces; species Streptomyces sp. NPDC046379. Next base: position 289,354 of record NZ_JBVJFP010000007.1, on the reverse strand, counting down.
GGCCGGCTGGATCTGGTCGTCGCCCTGGACGCCGGCCATCTCAGGGCGCTGCACCGCCTCGCCCCCACGGAACGGGACGCGGAGAAGGTCCGGCTGCTGCGGTCGTACGACCCGGCGGCCGGCGACGATCTCGACGTGCCCGACCCGTACTACGGGGGTCCCGAGGGTTTCGACGCGTGTCTTGAGATGGTGGAGGCGGCGAGCCACGGACTGCTCGCCGAGGTACGTGAGCGGGTGGAAGGACGGGCGGCATGAACGACGCGACCAGGGGCACGGGCGGACCGGGCGACGGCACCCGTGCGGTGCGGGCCGGGCTGCCCGAACCGGTGAAGCACGAGCCGACGCTGCCCGGGCCGGTGTTCGCGGCCCACTTCCATCTGCCGGGCGACCCCACCGGCCCGTACACCTACGGCCGGGACGAGAACCCGACGTGGACGCTGCTGGAGCGGGCCGTGGGCGAGCTGGAGGCCCCGGGGCGGGACGACGTCGAGACGCTCGTGTTCGCCTCGGGCATGGCCGCCATCTCCGCGGTGCTGTTCTCGCAGCTCCGCGCGGGGGACGCGGTCGTCCTGCCCGACGACGGTTACCAGGCGCTGCCGCTGGCGCGCGCCCAGCTGGAGGCGTACGGCATCGAGGTGCGCACCGCGCCCACCGGCGGCGACGCCCAGCTGGAGGTGCTGGACGGTGCGAAGCTGCTGTGGATCGAGACGCCCTCGAACCCCGGACTCGACGTGTGCGACGTGCGGCGGCTCGCCGAAGCGGCCCACGCGCGGGGGGCCCTGGTCGCCGTCGACAACACCCTGGCGACGCCGCTGGGCCAGCGTCCGCTGGAACTCGGCGCGGACTTCGCGGTGGCCAGCGGCACCAAGCAGCTGACCGGCCACGGCGACGTGCTCCTCGGGTACGTCACCGGCCGCGGCAGCGAGGTGATGGCCGCGGTGCGGCGCTGGCGCAAGATCACCGGTGCCATTCCGGGGCCGATGGAGGCGTGGCTCGCGCACCGGTCGATCGCCACGCTGCAGCTGCGGGTGGAGCGGCAGAACGCGACGGCGATGCGGCTCGCGGAGGCACTGCGGGAGCGGACGGAGGTCACGGGTCTGCGGTACCCGGGACTGCCGGACGACCCGTCACACAAGATCGCGTCGCAGCAGATGCGCCGCTACGGGTGCGTGGTGTCCTTCACGCTGCCGTCCCGCGAGCGGGCGGACCGCTTCCTCGCGGCCCTGCGGCTCGTGGACGATGCGACGAGCTTCGGCGGCGTGCGGTCCACGGCGGAGCGGCGCGGCCGCTGGGGCGGGGACGCGGTTCCGGAAGGCTTCGTCCGCTTCTCCGTCGGCGCCGAGGACCCGGAGGACCTGATCGCGGACGTGTTGCGGGCGCTGGACGCGACCGCGGGCTGACCTGCGGACATCCGACCTGCGACACCCGCTGCGGACGGTCCGAGCCTCCCCCCTCGTGGCTCGGACCGCCCTCGGTTCCACCCCCCAGCAGAACCGCCACCAAGGCTAGTTGACTCTGTGTCAGAGTCCAATCACGGTAGCGACAGAGACCTATCGACATATTTATAGTGGGGCCCTGCCTCGGGGGGCCGGAGAAGGGCAGGCGTGACTGGGGAGGGCTGCTGATGGATCTGGCCTTGCTGCGCACGTTCGTGACCGTGCACCGGGCCGGCTCCTTCACCCGGGCCGCCGCGCTCCTCGGCCTGTCCCAGCCCGCCGTCACCTCCCAGATCCGCACGCTGGAACGGCAGCTGGGCCGCCCCCTGTTCCTACGGCAGTCCCGCGGGGTGACGCCGACGACCATCGGCGACGAACTCGCCCACAAGGCCGCCCCGCACCTCGACGCCCTCGTGGAGATCACCGAGACCGGACTCGAGGACGAGTCGTCCGTGCGCACCCTGCATCTGGCCGGTCCCTCCGAGTTCACCGCCGAGCGGGCGCTTCCCGCGCTCGTCGAGCCGACCGGCGACGACGGAAGGGCACTCGACCTGCGCACCTCCTTCGGCACCGCCGAGGAGACTCTGGAGGGCTTGGCCGCCGGACACCACGACCTCGTCATCACCACCGCCCGGCCCCGCGGCACGCTGCTGACGGCGGCGCCCCTGTGCGACGAGGAGCACGTCCTGGTCGCCGCTCCCCGCTGGGCCGGGTGCGTCGACCCCGGGGTGCTGCACGACAAGGGCGCGTCCGTGCTGGAGAGCCTGCCCGTCGTGGAGGTGCACGAGTCGCTGCCCTTCGTCTCCCGCTACTGGGCCTCCGTCTTCGACGCCCGCCCCGCCGCCTCCGGCACGGTCGTGGTCCCGGACCTGCGTGCCGTCCTCGCCTGCGCCGCGGCGGGCGCCGGTCTCGCGGTGCTGCCCCGCTATCTGTGCCACGAGGCCCTCGGGCGCGGTGACGTCGTCGCCCTGCACGACCCCACGGTGCCGCCGCTGCGGACCTACTTCCTGGCCGTGCGGACCGGCACGCTGGCGATGCCGCACATCGCCCGGGCCCACGAGCGGCTGCTGCGGGCGGCCTCCGACTGGTGCTGACGCGCGGCGGGCCGGGCAGGCGCGGGACCGGCGGCAGGCCGGGAGCGGACCGGCGATGTGCGTTTCGCGATGTTTCACGTGGAACCAGCCGGGCCACATTCCTCCCATGACCGTCCGACCCGTGGTCAAGCGCACCGCACGCGCCGTTCTCCTGGACGGCGACGACCTGGTCCTGATCAAGCGCACCAAGCCCGGAGTGGATCCCTACTGGGTCACTCCCGGCGGCGGGGTCGAACCGGACGATCCGACCGTCGTCCACGCCCTGCACCGCGAGGTGCACGAGGAGCTGGGCGCCAAGATCACCGATGTGGTGCCGTGCTTCGTGGACACCGTCGAGCACATCGGCGAGGACGCGTCCACGACCGGCGTGAAGGTGCAGCACTTCTTCGTCTGCCGGCTCGAGTCCATGGACCCGTCCCTGCGCCACGGCCCCGAGGTGGAGGAACCCGCTGGCGAGTACGAGATCGTGCGGGTGCCGTTCACCCGGGTCGGCATCGCCACCGTTCACCTCGTCCCGCTGTCGCTGCGTCACTACCTCGACGGGAACATCGAGGGCGTACTGGCACTGCACGCCCCCGACCTGGGCTGACGGCGGGCGGTCAGGTTCCGGCGGCGACCAGTTCCTCCACCGAGTCGTGCCGGATGCGCTCCGACGGTATGCCGATGTCCCGAAGCGCGGTGACACCGCTGCGGATCATGCCCGGCGGGCCCGAGAGATAGGCGTCGTACTCGTTCCAAGGGCCGTACTCCCGCACCGCGTCCGGCAGCTGCAGGTGCGCCTGCTGGTCGATGATCGCGCGGACCGACAGCCAGGGATGCACCTGCTGGAGCCTGAGCATCGTGTGGATGTCGTACAGGTCGTGGTCGGTGCGGGCGCCGTAGAACACCTCCACCGGGCGCCGCTCGCCGTGCTCGGCGACGTCCTCGACCAGCGCCTTGATCGGCGCGATGCCGGTGCCCCCGCCCAGACACAGCAGACCGCTGTCGCTGGTGTGGTCCACGGTCATCGAACCGGCGGGCGGGCCGAGCCGGACGATGTCGCCGGGCCGGGCCCGGTGCACCAGGGCGTTGGAGACCCAACCCGCCGGGACCGCCTTCACATGGAAGCTGAGAAGCCCGTCGGAACGGGGCGCCGAGGCGAAGGAGTAGTGCCGCCACACACGCGGCCACCACGGGGTCTCCAGGCTCGTGTACTGCCCGGCCAGGAAGGGGTACGGCTGGTCGGGGCGGACGGTGACGACCGCGACGTCCGGCGTCCTCAGCTCGTGGGAGACGATCTCCGCGTGCCACCAGGCGGGGGCGCGCAGTTCGTCCGCCGCCGCCGCGTCGATCATGACCTGCGAGATCGTCGTGTACGTGCGGACCCAGGCCGCCTCCGTCGCCTCGTCCCAGACCGAGGCCGCGTGCCGGCTCAGCGCGCCGAGGAGGCACTCGCCCACGGCCGGGTAGTGCTCGGGGCGCGTGCCGTACTTGCGGTGGCCCTGGCCCAGGTTCTGCAGATACGGGACCAGGACGGCGGAGTCGTCGATGAGTTCGGCCGCGGTGAGCAACGCCCGGAGCAGCCGGTCCCGCTGGGCGTCCATCGCGGCGGGGAACAGCTGGCGCAGCTCGGGGTGGCGCACGAAGAGCAGCGCGTAGAAGTACGAGGTGACCTTGTCGGCGACCGGGGCGATCTCGGCCATGGTCCGGCGGACGAGGACGGCGTCCGGGGATGCCGTCCCCGAGGGGGCGGTGAGGGAAGAGGCGGCGGCTTCGGCGCCCTCCGGGGCCGCGGGGTCGGTGGTGTCCTCCGGGAAGGCCGGAGCGGGCCGGTCGGGCTGTGGGACGTGCCGCTGAGCCGGGACGCGCTCGGGGGCCGAGAACGGTGCGGCCCCGGGGACCCGGGTCGGGGGTGGGGCGGGCCGCGCCTGCGCGCCTGGGGCGACGGGCGGTATTCGTCCGGCGCCGGGCGTCACCGCACCGGACGGGCCGGGTACGACGGCGTGGCGCTGCTCGGTGTCGTCCTGCCCGGAGTCCCGCGCCGGCGGATTCGGTGCGGCGTCCGGTGCGTTCCTGCCCCTGGGGCGCACGACGGCCGGCCGTCGCCCCTCCGTCGTCTCCCGCTCACCGGCCGGGCCCGGCTCCGGCTGCCTGCGCGGCGTGAACCAGCCACCCCCGCCGTCGGAAGCGCCGTTGTCGGCCGACGCGGTGGTCGGAGCGTCGTCCATCGTGTGCCTCGCCTCGAACATCTCTCGGTCGGTCTGCGCACTTCTTCTGTGGGAAAACCCTCACGGCAGCTTCCCACTCTGTTTCCGCATTCCTGTCGCATAACCCGGAATACAGGTCTTCGATCTCCCCGCCCCGTTAGGCTGCCGTGAACCGGACTCGACCATACCGGCCACCGCACCACACACAAGTCCCCCCTTCGGCGTGCACGAACGTGACCGGGGGGCGAACCATCCGTTACCCCAACTACCGGGCGCAGCAGGCCAATTCAGCCCTTCCTTCGCCACCGGAGGCCGCTGACGCCTTCCGTTTCCCGATGTTTCACGTGAAACACCCTCGCGTCGGCCGGAACTGCGTCCAGCCGACGCCGCCCCGACGAAAAGGGCCTGCCTCTCTTCCGAAACAGGTGGACGACGGGGCCACTGGTCGGCCAGCCTGACCTGCGTGCCTATTCCATCCCTCGCCGCTTCGCCGATCCGCCGTCTGACGCCTCGCGACCTCACCGCCTGCGCCGACCTGTCCGAGGACCGGGGGTGGCCCCGGGAGGAACACAAGTGGCGTTTCCTCCTGACGGCCGGGAAGGGATACGGCATCGACGCTCCCGGAGCCGGACTCCTCGCCGCGTGCGTGGTGACGTCGTACGGCCCGCAGGAGCAGCCCGATCTCGGGGCCGTGGGGATGGTGCTGGTCGCCGAGCGGTACGCCCGCCAGGGCGTCGGTCGCCGGTTGATGCGGCACGTCCTCTCCACCATGGGGCCGACTCCCCTGACCCTCCACGCGACGCCGAACGGCCGTCCGCTCTACGAAGAGCTGGGCTTCAAGGTCAGCGGGCGCGCGGAGATGGTGCGCGGCCGTTTCTCGCCCGGTGGAGTGACTCCGGCGGTGGCGACACGGCCCGCGACGGCCGACGACCTCACCGCCATCCTGTGGCTCGACACGGAGGCGTTCGGCGTCGACCGCACGCACATCATCACCCGGCTGCCCGCCTTCGCCGACCAGGTGCGCGTCGCCGAGGAGAACGGCCGGATCATCGGGTACGCGGCCGTCTGGCCCAACATGGACACCCATGTCGTGGGGCCGCTCATCGCCCGGGACACGGAGGTCGCCAAGGCGCTGATCGCCTCCCTCGCGGCCCACTCCGACCGCCCCCTGCGCACCGACATCGACGTGCGGCACGAGGAACTGCTGGGCTGGGTGAAGGAGCGCGGCCTGGCGTCCGTCGCCTTCAACGCGGTCATGACCTACGGCATCACCGAACTGCCGGGTGACTGGAGCCGGCGGTTCGCTCCGCTGACGGTGGCCGCGGGCTGACGTCCGGCGCAGGGGGTGCGGCAAGGGGAACGCCGGCCCCCTTTCGGCCGGGGACCGGCGTTCCGCCGCGGCGGGCGGCTCGCGGTCAGTGGTGGGCCCGGACGGCCTGACGCGCCGTCGTGCCACCGGCGGCGACGATCGTGCCGGTACGGCCGTCCCGGCGCTCCAGGGCCGCCGACAGCAGGGCGAGCAGCAGGGCCGCGGCGGCGAGGAGGGCGCCGACCCAGTTGGGGGCCGTGTAGCCGAGACCGGCCGCGATCACCACGCCGCCCAGCCAGGCGGCGAGGGCGTTGCCCAGGTTGAAGGCGCCGATGTTGACGGCGGAGGCCAGCGTCGGCGCGCCGTGCGCCTGGTCCAGGACGCGCTTCTGCAGCGGCGGCACGGTGGCGAAGCCCAGGGCGCCGATCAGTGTCACGGTGACGGCGGAGAGGACCTTGTCGTGCGCCGTGAGGGTGAAGAGGGCGAGCACGACGGCGAGGGCGCCCAGGGAGACGTACAGCATCGGCATCAGGGCGCGGTCGGCGAACCGGCCGCCGACCAGGTTGCCGCCGACCATGCCGAGGCCGAAGAGGACCAGCAGCCAGGTGACGGAGCCGTCGGCGAAGCCGGCGACCCGGGTCATCATCGGCGCGATGTAGGTGATGGCCGCGAACACGCCGCCGAAGCCGAGGACGGTCATCGCCATGGCCAGCAGCACCTGGACGTTCTTGAAGGCGGCGAGTTCGTGGCGCAGCCGCACGCCCTCGTCCCTGGGCATGTCCGGCACGAGCCTGGCGACGCCGACCAGACCGACCACGCCGAGCGCGGCGACGGCGGCGAAGGTGACACGCCAGCCGGCGGACTGGCCGACGAGCGTGCCCAGCGGGACGCCGACGACGTTGGCGACGGTCAGTCCGGTGAACATCATCGCGATCGCGCCGGCCTTCTTGTCCGGGGCGACCAGGTCGGCCGCGACGACCGAGCCGATGCCGAAGAAGGCGCCGTGGGCCAGCGAGGCGACCACGCGGCCGATCAGCATCACGGCGAAGGCGGGGGCGAGGGCGGAGAGCAGGTTGCCGACGACGAACAGCCCCATCAGGACCATCAGCATCCGCTTGCGGGTGACCTTGGTGCCGAGGACGGTCATCAGCGGGGCGCCGAACATGACACCGAGCGCGTAGCCGGTCACGAGATGGCCGGCCGTGGGGATGGTGACCCCGAAGTCGGTCGCGACCTCGGGCAGCAAGCCCATGATCACGAACTCGGTGGTGCCGATGCCGAAGGCCCCGATCGCGAGGGCGAGTAGCGCGAGAGGCATGAAGGGGTACACCTTCCCAGGGAATTGCAGGAGCGCGTTACGAGCATTCACAATAATTGCAAACGCGGGATACATGCAACAGCAGGCTATTGCGTCGCTGCTCTATCCTGGACTTCAGCCGCTCCGGGACGGAGGAATCCATGACAGCGACGGACCCCGCGCTCACCGCCCTCGCCCAGGGCTGGTGCGCCCTCTCCCTGCTGCACGGGAGGATCGAGGCGCACATCGAGCGCGCCCTGCAGGCGAAGCACGGGCTGAGCGTGCGCGAGTACTCCCTGCTCGACGTGCTCAGCCGGCAGCACGAAGGGGAGGGCGGGCACCTGCAGATGAAGCAGGTCGCCGACGCGGTCGTGCTCAGCCAGAGCGCCACCACCCGGCTGGTGACCCGGCTGGAGGACCGCGGTCTGCTGGCGCGCTACCTCTGCCCCACCGACCGCCGCGGGATCTACACCGACGTCACGGAAGCCGGCCTCGAACTGCTCCGGGAAGCGCGCCCCACCAACGACGCGGCCCTGCGCGAAGCGCTCGACGAGGCCGCCAAGAACCCCGAACTGGCCCCGCTGGTCCGGGTGATGGAGTCCGCCGGCACACCGGCCCGGTAACCTGCGCCGGCCCGGAAACTAGGGTGCAGGCATGCAAGATCTTGAAATACGAGCCGCGGTCGCCGACGACCTCCCCGCGATCGTCGCCATGCTGGCCGACGATCCGCTGGGCGCCCGGCGGGAGTCACCGGACGACCTCACCCCGTACCGGGCGGCGCTGGAGCGGATCACCGACGACCCGAACCAGCACCTCGTCGTCGCCGTGCGCGAGGGCAGCGTGGTCGGCACGCTGCAGCTCACCATCGTCCCCGGGCTCTCACGGCGGGGCGCCACGCGGTCGATCATCGAGGGCGTGCGCATCCACGCCGACGAACGCGGCAGCGGCCTGGGCACCCGGCTCATCGAGTGGGCGGTCGCCGAATCCCGCCGCCAGGACTGCCGACTGGTGCAGCTGACGTCCGACAACACCCGCACCGACGCCCACCGGTTCTACGAGCGGCTCGGCTTCACGGCCTCCCATCTGGGCTTCAAGCTTCAGCTGTGAGGACAGGGGGCGCGCCGGGAGGAGACGCATCGGTCAGGGGCGGCCGAGCGGGAGCGGCTCGGTGGGAGGCCGACTCGTGTTTCACGTGAAACACGAGCCACCCGTCCCTGCCAGCCCCCGCCCTCCCCTCCCGTCGCCTACCGGATCCCCCGCCACCCCTCCGCATCGACCCCACCGGGCACCGGGGCGTGCTCGTCGTACGGCTGCCGGGTGAACACGAACGAGCCGACGTCCAGATGGCTCACCGACCCGTCCGGCCGCCGTACCGCCCGCAGCGACTCCCCCGCGTAGTAACCCTCCAGCCCGGTCCAGCCGCCGTCCCCGTTCGCCCGGAACCTCGACCGCCGCCCCCGGCCCGACAGCGGTTCCAGCGACAGCAGTCCGTCGGCGGTCAGACGCAGCCCGAAGCCGTACGTGCCCCAGTACCACTGCCCCGTCAGCTCCAGCACCGCCGGATCGACCTCCCGCAGGGGCCGCCAGGGCTCCGGGATGCGCGGCTCGGCCTCCGCCACGATGCGTACGAGATCGGCGCCGACGGTGGCCGTCAGCGGGCCGGAGGTGCAGTTCGCCAGGACCACCGCCGCGACGTCGTCCTCCACGCTGATCGCCAGATTCGCCAGGAACCCCGGCAGCGAACCGGAGTGCCCGACGAGCAGCCGTCCGTCCCGGTGCTGGATCTGCATGCCGAGCCCGTAGGCGGCCCCCTCCGCGACGTCCGCCGCCTCCGAGGGGGCCGCGGGAGTGCGCATCTCGCGCACGCTCCGCGCGCAGAGCACCCGGTCGTCGCCGTGGGCCAGGAAGGCCGCGAACTTCGCCAGGTCGGCGGTGGTCGACCAGAGCTGTCCCGCCGGCGCCATCCGTCCGAGGTCCTGGGCGGGTTCGGGCAGGAGCGCGTCGGCCCACGGATGCACCGCCCAGCCGCCCGCGTGGGGCGCCGTGGGCCGTCCGCCCGTCCGGTCGAGGCCCAGGGGTACGAGCACTTCCTGCCGCAGAACGTCCTCCCAGGGGGCGCCCCGCAGTCTCTCCACGAGCGTGCCGAGCACGGTGTAACCGGGGTTCGAGTAGTGGAACCGCCGGCCGACCGGGTGCCGGAAGGGCTGCTCACCGAGCACATCGGCGAGTTCGGGCCGCAGCTCGCCGTCCGTGCGTTCCCACCAGGGCCCGGGGGACTCCGCCGCGAGGCCGCCGGTGTGCGCGAGGAGGCCGGCGACGGTGACCTCTCCCACACCGGTTCCCGGCAGATGCTTCTCCAGCGGGTCGCCGAAGTCGAGCAGTCCCTCGTCCCGGAGCCGCAGGACCAGCACGGCCGTGAAGGTCTTGGTGATCGAGCCGATCCGGTACTGCACGTTCTCGTCCGGCTCGTTCCCCTCCACACAGCTCCGGGCGCCGTGCCACACGGCCTTCCCACCGCGCACGACGGCCGCGGTCAGCGACGGCGCCCGTCCTTCGGCCTGGGCCACGGCGATCCGGTGCAGCAGGGCCCGCCGGGTGGCCGGCAGCAGCTCCGCGTGAGATGCAGATGTCGTCATGCCCCCAGTCCATCCGGCCGGGCACCGCACGTCGAGCGCATTTCACTAGTGAGATCCCGCCGCCCGTGACCGGTGCATCGCGCGTGACCTGGGCTTCTTGGCAGTCTCACGGCCTTGTCGTCCACGATCGGTCTCACATCCGTGGCATTCGAGCCAGATCGCGCACCGATGAGTTTCCCGCGCCGCGCTGGTCGGTACATCGGACACCCACGGACGGAAGGCTCGGCCATGCGGAAACTGATCTACGGCATGAACCTGACCCTGGACGGCTACACCGCCGCGGCCGGCGACGACATCGGCTGGAGCGGACCGCCGAGCCCCGAGCTGTTCCAGTGGTGGCTCGACCACGAGCGGGCGAGTGGCCTTTCGCTGTACGGGCGCAAACTGTGGGAGGCCATGAGCTCCCACTGGCCGACCGCCGACCAGCGGCCCGACGCCACCCCGGCGGAGATCGAGTTCGCGCGGAACTGGCGGGACACGCCGAAGGTGGTGTTCTCCTCGACGATCGACAAGGTCGACTGGAACACCCGCCTGGTCACCGGCGACGCGATCGCCGAGATCACCCGGCTCAAGGGCGAGGACGGCGATCCCATGCACATCGGCGGTGCAACGCTCGCCGGGGCGGCCATGCGCGCCGGGCTGATCGACGAGTACGTGATCGCCACCCATCCGGTCCTGGTGGGCGGCGGCACCCCGTTCTTCACCGCGGTGGACGGCTGGGTGGACCTGAACCTGGTGGAGACGCGGACGTTTCCCGGCGGCGTGGTCCTGACCAGGTACGAGACGAGGCGCTGAGCAGCATCGGACCCTCCACGGCGACGACTCAGGTCTGCGCCATGTCCACGAACCGGGAGTAGTGGCCCTGGAAGGCGACCGTGATCGTCGCCGTGGGGCCGTTGCGGTGCTTGGCCACGATCAGGTCGGCCTCGCCCGCGCGGGGTGACTCCTTCTCGTAGGCGTCCTCGCGGTGCAGCAGGATGACCATGTCGGCGTCCTGCTCGATGGAACCGGACTCGCGCAGGTCGGAGACCATCGGCTTCTTGTCGGTGCGCTGCTCGGGGCCACGGTTGAGCTGGGAGAGCGCGATGACCGGGAGCTCCAGCTCCTTGGCCAGCAGCTTGAGGTTACGGGACATGTCCGAGACCTCCTGCTGGCGGCTCTCGGCGCGCTTGGAGCCGCCCGACTGCATCAGCTGCAGGTAGTCGATGACGACCAGCCGGAGGTCGTTGCGCTGCTTCAGGCGGCGGCACTTGGCACGGATCTCCATCATCGACAGGTTCGGGGAGTCGTCGATGTAGAGAGGGGCGGCGGAGACGTCCGGCATCCGGCGGGCCAGCCGGGTCCAGTCCTCGTCCGTCATCGTGCCCGAACGCATGTGGTGCAGGGCGACGCGCGCTTCGGCGGACAGCAGACGCATCGCGATCTCGTTGCGGCCCATCTCCAGGGAGAAGATGACGCTGGGCAGGTTGTGCTTGATCGACGCGGCACGCGCGAAGTCCAGCGCCAGAGTTGACTTGCCCATGGCGGGACGTGCCGCGATCACGATCATCTGACCCGGGTGCAGGCCGTTGGTCAACGAGTCGAAGTCGGTGAAGCCCGTGGGCACGCCGGTCATCTCGCCGCTGCGGGACCCGATCGCCTCGATCTCGTCGAGCGCGCCCTCCATGATGTCGCCGAGCGGGAGATAGTCCTCGCTGGTGCGCTGCTCGGTGACCGCGTAGATCTCGGCCTGCGCCCGGTTCACGATCTCGTCGACGTCGTCGTCGCCCGCGTATCCCATCTGGGTGATGCGCGTACCCGCCTCCACCAGGCGGCGCAGCACCGCCCGCTCGTGGACGATCTCGGCGTAGTACTCCGCGTTGGCCGCGGTCGGCACGGTCTGCACGAGCGTGTGCAGGTACGACGCCCCACCGACCTTGTTGATCTCGCCGCGCTTGGTCAGCTCGGCGGCGATCGTGATGGGGTCGGCCGGCTCGCCCTTGGCGTAGACGTCGAGGATCGCCTGGAAGATCGTCTCGTGGGCGGGCTTGTAGAAGTCGTGGCCCTTGAGAATCTCCACGACGTCGGCGATGGCGTCCTTGGACAGCAGCATTCCGCCCAGCACGGACTGCTCGGCGTTCAGGTCCTGCGGCGGGACGCGCTCGAAGGAGGTGGCCCCGCCGTCCCACGCGCCGGTGTCCGGACCCCTCTCGTGCTGCTCGTCGCGACCGCGTGTTCCTTCTCCGCGACGGCGGGAGGGCAGACGATCACTGGGACCGCTGTCGGCCCACGGATCGTCCAAGGGCTCGGAAATGCTCACCGAGCCACCTCCTCCCGTCCGCGGGGCGGACCTCGCCGTGCCTCTCTGTTCTACGGCACGGCACTGACAATTGAGAGCCCTGACTCCGCCAGGCCCAGCGCCGGTTTTGTGACGGTTTCACGGGCGGTGGAGGGAGCGGGCGCCGGACCACGGTAGGCCCCGGGGAGGCGTCAGCCAATCTGGTTATCCACAGGCCATGTGGACGACGGCCCGGATGCTGTGGAGAACTGCGCGAAACCTGTGCACGACCCGGTGGACAGGCCTGTGAACAAGCCCCAACGATTCCCCACCCATGCCAGTTGACCTGCAGTTTTCCCGTCCACCGGCTGTGCAGAAGAAAAACTTTTCCCGTCCGTCCAAGATCGGTTCGAACAGTGCGCGACGCCACACGCCTCCGAGCCGCGAGTAAGGGTTGAGCGCGCATTGCATCTATTACCTGTGGACGATTAGATTGGTGCTCATGACACAGGCTTCCGCGACCTCCCGGGCCACCCGGCGGCAGCACGACCGAGAGATCGTCTCGCTGGCCGTTCCGGCCTTCGGCGCGCTGGTCGCCGAGCCCCTGTTCGTGCTGGCCGACAGTGCGATCGTCGGCCATCTCGGCACGGCCCAGCTCGCCGGACTGGGCATCGCCGCCGCACTGCTGTCCACCGCCGTGAGCGTCTTCGTCTTCCTCGCCTACGCCACCACCGCCGCCGTCGCCCGACGCGTGGGCGCCGGCGAAACACAGGCCGCCATCCGCCAGGGCATGGACGGCATCTGGCTCGCCCTGCTCCTCGGCGCCAGCGTCATCACACTCGTTCTGCCGACCGCGCCGTTCCTCGTGGAACTCTTCGGAGCCTCCGACACCGCGGCCCCCTACGCGACCACCTATCTGCGCATCTCCGCCCTCGGCATACCCGCCATGCTCGTCGTGCTCGCCGCGACCGGCGTGCTGCGCGGACTGCAGGACACCAGGACGCCGCTCTACGTCGCCGTCGCGGGCTTTCTCGCCAACGCCGTCCTCAACGCCGCCCTCGTCTACGGCGCCGACCTCGGCATCGCGGGATCCGCCTGGGGCACCGTGATCGCCCAGTGGGGCATGGCCGCGGCCTACCTGGTGGTCGTCGTCCGCGGCGCCCGCCGGTACGGCGCCTCGCTGCGCCCCGATGCCGCCGGTATCCGGGCGTCCGCCCAGGCCGGAGCACCACTGCTGGTCCGTACGCTCTCCCTGCGGGCGATCCTCATGATCGCCACGGCTGTCGCCGCCCGGCTCGGAGACGCCGACATCGCGGCCCACCAGATCATCCTGTCCCTGTGGAGTCTGCTGGCGTTCGCCCTGGACGCCATCGCGATCGCCGGACAAGCCATCATCGGCCGCTACCTCGGCGCCGACGACACCCAGGGCGCCCGCGACGTCTGCCGCCGCATGGTGCAGTGGGGCATAACCGCGGGCGTCGTGCTCGGCGCGCTCGTCATCGTGAGCCGACCGGCCTTCCTGCCGCTGTTCACCGGGGACGCGGCCGTGAAGGACGCGGCGCTGCCCGCCCTGCTCGTCGTAGCGCTGTGCCAGCCGGTCTGCGGAGTCGTCTTCGTCCTCGACGGCGTCCTGATGGGCGCGGGCGACGGCCCCTACCTGGCGTGGGCCATGCTCGCCACCCTGGCCGTGTTCACTCCCGTCGCGCTTCTGGTACCCCTCGTCGGCGGCGGACTGACCGCTCTGTGGGCTGCGATGACGCTGATGATGACGGTCCGGATGGTGACCCTCTGGGTCCGCACCCGTTCGGGCCGCTGGCTGGTCACCGGCGCCACACGCTGAGGACGCGCCCGGGCTGCACGGTGTTTCACGTGAAACAGCGTCCCCGTGAAACAGCGTCCACGCACCGGTGGGGCCGCACCCGAAGGTGCGGCCCCACCGACTGCTTCAGCGAGCGCGGCGCTTACGCGGCGACGACCTCGACGTTGACCTTGGCGGCAACCTCGGGGTGCAGACGCACGGACGTCTCGTGGGCGCCCAGCGTCTTGATCGGCGCAACGAGCTCGATGCGGCGCTTGTCGACCTCGGGGCCACCGGCAGCCTTGATCGCCGAGGCGATGTCGGCCGGAGTGACGGAACCGAAGAGACGGCCGGCGTCGCCGGAGCGGACGGCCAGACGGACCTTCACACCCTCGAGCTGGGCCTTCACGGAGTTGGCCTGCTCGATGGTCTGGATCTCGTGGATCTTGCGAGCGCGACGGATCTGCTCGACGTCCTTCTCGCCACCCTTGGTCCAGCGGATCGCGTAGTTCCGCGGGATGAGGTAGTTGCGAGCGTAGCCGTCCTTGACGTCGACGACGTCGCCCGCGGCACCGAGGCCGGAGACCTCGTGGGTGAGGATGATCTTCATGAGTCGGTCACCCTTCCCTTATCGCGCGGTGGAGGTGTAGGGCAGCAGCGCCATCTCACGGCTGTTCTTGACGGCCGTGGCGACGTCACGCTGGTGCTGGGTGCAGTTGCCGGTCACGCGACGGGCACGGATCTTGCCGCGGTCGGAAATGAACTTCCGCAGCATGTTCGTGTCCTTGTAGTCCACGTACGTGACCTTGTCCTTGCAGAAAGCGCAGACCTTCTTCTTAGGCTTGCGCACAGGCGGCTTCGCCATGGTGTTTCTCCTGTGTGATCAAGAAGTTGGGGTACGGCCCGCCCTCTTGGTCCCCGGACGTGAAGTCGTCGGACCTAGAAGGGGGGCTCGTCCGAGTAGCCGCCACCGCCGCCGGAGCCGCCGCCCCAGCCGCCGCCGCCACCCTGCTGGCCACCGGCGGGAGCGCCGGTCGCCCAGGGGTCGTCGGCAGGAGCGCCGCCGGCCGGCTGGCCGCCACCGGGGCCACCGCCCCAGCCGCCGCCACCCTGCTGGCCACCGCCGCCGAAACCGCCGCCACCGCCCTGGCCACCGCGGCCGGCGGTCTTGGTGACCTTGGCCGTGGCGTTGCGCAGGCTGGGGCCGACTTCCTCGACGTCCAGTTCGTAGACCGTGCGCTTGACTCCCTCGCGGTCCTCGTAGGACCGCTGCTTCAGCCGGCCCTGCACGATCACGCGCATGCCTCGCTGGAGCGACTCGGCGACGTTCTCCGCCGCCTGGCGCCAGACCGAGCAGGTCAGAAAGAGGCTCTCGCCGTCCTTCCACTCGTTGGTCTGACGGTCGAAGGTGCGGGGGGTGGACGCGACACGGAACTTCGCGACCGCCGCACCGGACGGGGTGAAGCGCAGCTCGGGGTCGTCGACAAGATTGCCGATGACCGTGATGACGGTCTCGCCTGCCATGGGGGAACCTCTCGGCGGGTTTGCTGCTGGCTGCTGGTGGTGCTACTCGAACCCGGGATCAGCTGAGCGGAAGGGCTCAGTGGGTCTCGGGACGGAGGACCTTGGTCCGGAGGACCGACTCGTTCAGGTTCATCTGGCGGTCGAGCTCCTTGACGACCGCAGGCTCGGCCTGCAGGTCGATGACCGAGTAGATGCCCTCGGGCTTCTTCTTGATCTCGTACGAGAGACGACGACGGCCCCAGGTGTCGACCTTCTCGACCTTTCCGCCGCCGTCACGGACGACAGAGAGGAAGTTCTCGATCAGCGGGGAGACAGCGCGCTCCTCGAGATCGGGGTCGAGGATGACCATCACCTCGTAGTGACGCATGTGGAACCCACCTCCTTTGGACTCAGCGGCCACGGTCGTTCCGTGGCAGGAGGGTCGTGATGCGTGCGCAACGGTATCGGTCGCCACTGACAATCGGGGGTACCCGCGAGGAGACCCTGCCGCGGCCAGGGCAGACACCGGTGCAGACGGTACACACTACCCGCACACCTGCTTCCGGTTGAAATCCGGCCGCCAGGGCCGACAATCTGTACACAACGGGTGTGTGTGGCGCTACGATGCGCCGTTTCCCGCAAGGAGGTGCCTCATGGCACAGGCATTGCGACCCAACACCGTCGGTTCCCTCTTCGCCACGGACGGCCGGGCCCACCCCGTCCAGGACGCCCTGCTCGCGGTGACCCTGGTACTCGGAGCGGTCTCCTTCATCACGGCGATGTTCCACAGCCTCCATCTGCTGAGCTCCTGGACGGGCCTGATCGGCATCGTCACGGGCGCGTACGGACAGTGGATCTCGGAGACGACACGCGAACGCTTCGGACTGGTGCTGGGCCTCGGCGCCTCGGCCATCGGATTCTTCCTCGGCATGGCGCACGGTGGCCTCTTCGGCGGTCTCTTCTGACCCCGCCCGGGCCAAAGGACGCGTAGGCCCAGCCGGGGCGTTCGCAGGGCGCAGTAGGCTTCGGCGCGAGAGCCGGAGCCCCTGAACCCATGGGGACACACCAGCCCGAGGAGCGCCCCGAATGAGCCTGACCCTGAGGACCATCAGTCGCGAGCAGCATCTGGCCTATATCCAGAGCCTGCCGTCGGCGAGCCACATGCAGGTCCCGGCCTGGGCCGACGTCAAGGCGGAGTGGCGCTCGGAGAATCTGGGCTGGTTCGACGAGCGCACCGGTGAGCTGGTCGGCGTGGGGCTGGTCCTCTACCGTCAGCTGCCCAAGATCAAGCGCTATCTCGCTTATCTGCCGGAGGGCCCGGTCATCAACTGGTTCGCGCCGAACCTGGACGACTGGATCCGGCCGATGCTGGCCCACCTCAAGCAGCAGGGCGCCTTCTCGGTGAAGATGGGCCCGCCGGTGATCATCCGGCGCTGGGAGGCCGCCTCCATCAAGGCCGGCATCCAGAACCCCGACGTGAAGCGGCTGCGGGACATCGAGGCCGACTTCATCGAGCCGCGCGCCTTCGAGGTGGCCGACAAGCTGCGTCGCATGGGCTGGCAGCAGGGCGAGGACGGCGGCGCCGGCTTCGGTGACGTCCAGCCCCGGTACGTCTACCAGGTGCCGCTGGCCAACCGGTCCCTGGAAGAGGTGCACAAGAACTTCAACCAGCTGTGGCGGCGCAACATCAAGAAGGCCGAGAAGGCCGGCGTCGAGGTCGTCCAGGGGGGCTACCACGACCTGGAGGAATGGCAGCGGCTGTACGAGATCACGGCCGTGCGCGACCACTTCCGGCCCCGCCCGCTGTCGTACTTCCAGCGCATGTGGACGGCCCTCAACTCCGAGGACCCCAATCGCATGCGGCTGTACTTCGCCCGCCACAACGGCGTGAACCTGTCCGCGGCGACGATGCTGATCGTCGGCGGGCACGTCTGGTACTCCTACGGCGCCTCCGACAACATCGGCCGCGAGGTCCGGCCCTCGAACGCGATGCAGTGGCGGATGCTGCGCGACGCCTACGCGCTCGGCGCCACGGTCTACGACCTGCGCGGCATCTCCGA
This sequence comes from Streptomyces sp. NPDC046379, assembly GCF_055587785.1. Taxonomy (NCBI): domain Bacteria; kingdom Bacillati; phylum Actinomycetota; class Actinomycetes; order Kitasatosporales; family Streptomycetaceae; genus Streptomyces; species Streptomyces sp. NPDC046379. The sequence goes on along the minus strand of NZ_JBVJFP010000007.1, from coordinate 271,778 downwards.
CTCGCTCGACGAGACCGACCACCTCTTCGGACTGATCCAGTTCAAGGTCGGCACCGGCGGCCAGGCCGCCGAGTACCTCGGCGAATGGGACTTCCCCCTGAACAAGCTGCTGCACAAGGCGCTCGACATCTACATGTCGCGCCGCTGAGCCCCGGCTGTTTGATTCCATAGTCTCCACACTTCTCTTACACCGCAGCCACGAGAAAGGTTCCAGGTCCGGCCATGGCGCTCACGCTCTACGTCGACACCGCGCGCTGGCGGGCGCACCACAAGCACGTGCAGGAGCAGTTCCCGGGACTCGTCCCCGTCTGCAAGGGCAACGGCTACGGCTTCGGGCACGAGCGCCTCGCGGAGGAGGCCACGCGGCTGGGCTCGGACGTGCTGGCCGTCGGCACGACGTACGAGGCCGCGCGCATCAAGGACTGGTTCGGCGGTGACCTGCTGGTGCTGACGCCGTACCGGCGGGGCGAGGAGCCGGTGCCGCTGCCCGACCGGGTCATCCGCTCGGTGTCGTCGGTGGACGGTGTGTACGGGCTCGTGGGCGCGCGCGTGGTCATCGAGGTGATGTCCTCGATGAAGCGCCACGGCGTCGGCGAGCACGAACTGCCGCAGCTGCACGCCGCCATAGAGAACGTCCGCCTTGAGGGCTTCGCCATCCATCTGCCGCTGGACCGCACCGACGGCTCCGACGCCGTCGAGGAGGTCATCGGCTGGATGGACCGGCTGCGGGCCGCCCGGCTGCCGCTGCACACGATGTTCGTCAGCCACCTCAAGGCCGACGAACTCGCCCGCCTCCAGCAGCAGTTCCCGCAGACCCGCTTCCGCGCCCGGATCGGCACGCGGCTGTGGCTGGGGGACCACGAGGCCACCGAGTACCGCGGCGCGGTCCTGGACGTCACCCGTGTCTCCAAGGGGGACCGCTTCGGCTACCGGCAGCAGAAGGTGGCCTCCGACGGCTTCCTGGTGGTCGTGGCGGGCGGTACGTCGCACGGAGTGGGCCTGGAGGCCCCCAAGGCGCTGCACGGCGTCATGCCGCGTGCCAAGGGTGTCGCCCGCGCCGGCCTGGCCACGGTCAACCGCAACCTCTCCCCGTTCGTCTGGGGCGGCAAGCAGCGCTGGTTCGCCGAGCCGCCGCACATGCAGGTGTCGATCCTGTTCATCCCCTCGGACGCCCCGGAGCCGAAGGTCGGCGACGAGCTGGTCGCCCATCTGCGGCACACCACCACGCAGTTCGACCGCCTGGTCGACCGCTGACGTCTCAGCGGGCTCCGGCCCGGGACGTGTTCACGGCGTGTTCGCTCAGGGCGAACCGTCCGCCGCCTTCCCGCTGCCCCAGTCGACCGGCGTCCCGTGGAAGGGGTCCGGGTACTGGGGCCGGTCGGCCGCGCGGCCGAGGACGAACACGTCCTCAGCGCCGTCGAGGACGCCTCCGGAGGGATCGTCGTCGCCGGACCGGCGCACCGCGTCCTGGTCCGGCGTGAGGATGTCGCGGACGACCACGGCGCACAGATACGCGGTCCCCACCAGATGCACGCCGATCGCCCAGTGGTAGCCGTCCGTCGGAAGGCCCTTGTGGGCGTCGCCGCTGGTCGTGTAGGCGAGGTACATCCAGATGCCGAGGAAGTACATCACCTCGCACGCCTGCCAGATCAGGAAGTCCCGCCACCGGGGCCGGGCCAGCGCCGCCAGGGGCACGAGCCACAGGACGTACTGCGGCGAGTAGACCTTGTTGGTGAGGATGAACACCGCGACGATCAGGAACGCGAGCTGGGCGAAACGCGGGCGGCGCGGGGCCATGAAGGTCAGTGCCGCCATGCCCACGAAGCACGTCACCAGCAGCACCGCGGTCAGCGTGTTGACCCTCTCGGTGGTGATCAGACCGCTGGTGTTCTGCGCCAGGATCAGCCAGAAGGATCCGAAGTCCACCCCGCGCTCCTGGCTGAACCGGTAGAACTTCGACCAGCCCTCGAAGGCGAACAGCATCACCGGCCCGTTCACCAGCAACCAGGCGGCCACCGTGCCCAGCAGCGCCGTTCCGAAGGCCCGCCACTTGCCCGCACGCCAGCACAGCAGGAACAGCGGGCCGAGCAGAAGGAACGGATAGAACTTCGCGGCGGTCGCGAGACCCAGCAGGACGCCGAAGGCCAGTGCACGGCCGCGTGACCACATCAGCATCGCCGCGGCCGTCAGGGCGACGGCCAGCAGGTCCCAGTTGATGGTGGCGGTCAGCGCGAACGCCGGCGCGAGGGCGACCAGCAGACCGTCCCAGGGGCGCCGGGCGTGGGTGCGGGTCACGCAGACGGCGATGACGGCAGCGCACACCATCAGCATTCCGGCGTTGACCATCCAGTACCACTGCTCCTGGTACTGAATGCTGCCGCTGCCGGGTGTGAGCCAGGCGGCCACCTCCATGAAGAGACCGGTCAGCACCGGGTACTCGAGGTACTCCATGTCACCGGGCAGCCGGTCGAAGTACGGCACGAGCCCTTCTGCGAAACCACGCCCGTTGTACAGGTGCGGGATGTCCGAGTAGCAGGCGTGCGTGTACTGCACGCCCGCGCCGTGGAACCAGCCGCCGTTGTAGCAGGGCGCCTTCTGCACCAGGCCGAGCACGAACATGCCGATCGCCACGAGGGCGACCACCCGTACCGGGCTCCACCAGGACGTCCCCAGCAGGGCGTGCCGCCCCAGCGGGCCGCCGATCAGCTCACTGCCGTTCCGGGCCACCTCGTCGGCCTCGGTCGGCCGCACCGGTTCCGGCTCGTGCGCGCTCGATTGCGTCGTTTCTGCACTGGGCATGGGGCACATCCTGCCGTACGTCGCCGGGAAAACGCCGTGGGCCGCCGCACCCGAGGGTGCGGCGGCCCACGTTTCACGTGAAACAGACCGGGTGTTTCACGTGAAACACCCGCGCCGGGCGATACGGCGCCTAACCGGTGCTTCCTTCGAAGAAGCCGCCGTCTCCGCCGTTGCCTCCGTTGCCGTTCCCGTTCCCGTTCTCCTCGCCGTCCGTCTCCGTGGCTGTCGGTGTCGAGGTCACACCGCCGTCGATCCCGCCGGAGTCGGTGCCGCCGTTGCCGCCGTTGCCGTTGCCGTTGTTGCACTCCCAGTCCCAGGCGTTGCAGGTGTTGCTCGGCGTGGGCGTCGGGGAAGGCGTGGTCTGGGTCGGCGACGGGGACGGCGACGGGCTCTCCTCTTCCTCCGTCTCGGTCGCCGTGGGAGTCGGCGTCGGCGACGGGGCCTCGTTGACCACCTTGCCGATGGGCTCCGGCTCGGGGAAGGGCACCGGGTCCTCGCCCTTCAGGGCCTCCAGCATGTAGTCGTGCCAGATCTCCGCCGGGAACGAGGCGCCGTGGATCGACTTCTGGTTGCCCGTTCCGTACATCTCCAGGAACTCGCGGTTCTTGATGGTCTCGTCGTCGGGGTAGCGGAACATGCTGATCGCCGTGGACAGCTGCGGGGTGTAGCCGACGAACCAGGCCGACTTGTTGCCGTCGGTGGTACCGGTCTTGCCCGCCACCTCGCGGCCGGGCAGCTGTGCGTTGGTGCCCGTGCCCTTCTCGACCACGGTCTTCAGGATGTCGGTGACGTTGTCGGCCACGTTCGCCTCGAAGGCCCGCTCGGTCTTCGTCTCGTGGGTGAAGACCGGGCCGTCCTTGCTGGTGACCTTCTGGACCGAGTAGGGGTCGTTCTGCTTGCCGCTGGCCGCGAAGGTGGCGTAGGAGCCGGCCATGCGGATCGCGCTGGGGTCGGAGGTGCCGATGGAGAACGACGGGAAGGTGGTGCCGGCCAGGCTGCTCTCCAGGATGCCTGCCTCGACGGCGGCCTCCTTGACCTTGTCCAGGCCGACGTCCATGCCGAGCTGCACGAAGGCGGAGTTGGAAGAGAACTGCATCGCCGTGCGGAGGTCGATCATGTAGTCCGGCGCGTCGCCGAGCGACTCCTCACCGTCGTTGACCTGGTTCCACTCCTTGCCCTGCTCGTTCCGCCAGACCGTTCCGTCGTAGTCCTTGATCTTGAGCCTGTTCTTGCCGCTGTACAGGCTCTTGGGGGAGACGATGGTGCGTTCGTCCTGCGACTGCACCGGATCGAGGTCGGGGTTCCGCACACCCCACTTCATCGCCGCGGCGAGCACGAAGGGCTTGAACGTCGAACCGACCTGGGCGCCGGTCTGGTCGGCGTTGTTGGTGAAGTGCTTGGTCGCGTCCTCACCACCGTAGATGGCCCTGATCGCGCCGGTCTTCGGATCGACGGAGGCGCCGCCGAACTGGACGTGTGTGTCCGTGTCGGGCCGCTTCTTGGGATCGATGTTGGCCTTGTAGACCTTCTTCACCGCGGTCTCGAGCTGCTGGACCTTCTTCTTGTCGAAGGTCGTGTGGATCGACAGGCCGCCCTCGCGCAGCACCTGCTCGGTGACGCGGGTGGTCTCGCTGTTGTTGACCAGGTAGGCGTTGGCGAGGTCGACCAGATAGCCGACCTGGCCGCTCAGCTGGGTGTTCGACCGGGGGTTCTGGACCTTGGGGAGCTTCTTGTACTTGGCACGCTCGGCGGCGTCCAGATGCCCGTACTCGACCATCTTGTCGAGGGTGTCCTGCATCTGGACCAGGGCCCGCTTCTTGTTGGCCTCCGGGGTGGCGGCCTTGTCGATCGAGATGGCGCCCGCGGGGTCGTAGTAGGTCGCGCCCTTGAGCATCGCCGACAGGAAGGCGCACTCACCGGCGTTCAGCTTGATGGCGTCCTTGTCGAAGTACGCCCGCGCGGCGGCCTGGATGCCGTAGGCGTTGCGGCCGTAGTACGCGGAGTTCAGATAGCCGGCCATCACGTCGTCCTTGTCCATGGACGCGCCGACCTTGATGGAGACGAACAGCTCCTTGAACTTGCGGGAGACCGTCTGGGACTGGTCGTCCAGCATCGCGTTCTTCACGAACTGCTGGGTGATCGTGGAACCGCCCTGCGTGTCACCGCCCTTGGCCATGTTGAGCAGGGCGCGGGCGATGCCCTTCGGGTCGATGCCGCTGTCGGTGTAGAAGGTCTTGTTCTCCTGCGAGATGACGGCGAACTGCATGTCCTTGGGGATCTGCGACAGGTTGATGATCTGCCGGTTGGTCTCCCCGCCGGTGGACACCATCTGCGTGCCGTCCGACCAGTAGTAGACGTTGTTCTGCGCCGTCGCCGTTTCCGCGACCTTCGGGACGCTCACCATCGCGTAGCCGATGCCCGCCACGGCCACCAGGCTGCCGAAGAAGGCGAGGCACAGACCGGAGACGAGCTTCCAGGAGGGCACCCAGCGCTGCCAGCCGTACCGGCCGGCGCGCGGGTAGTCGACGATCCGCTTCTTTCCGGGCGCTGCCGCCCGCCCCCGGCCCCGGCCGGGACCTGCCGGTCCGCCCCGTGCGCCGTCGGCCGCTCTGCGGCGACCGCCGCCGCTCCGCTGGGCGGCACGGCGGGCCTCGGCCCGGCCGCCGTACGGCCGTTCCTCGGTTCCCGGACCGTGGGAACCACCCGACCCGTACGCGTCGGAAGGAGATCCTGTGGCGCCTCGCGGAGCCGCACGGCGGCCGGAGGACGAGCCGGACTGGCCGCGTCGGGCCGCGGCACGTCCGCCTCCCTGCGGCTGCGGCGGTTTGCGACGGTGCTCGCTCATCGAACGACTACTCCTAGGGCAGGCGCACCCGTGCGCGCCTGGAAACGGCGGCTGGTTTCCGGTCCCCCCGAAGTACGGACGCGGCCGATCCCGCATTCACCCGTACTGCACCAGGGACGAGGACGTCCCCGGACGCAACTCGGTTCCCGGTGGTGTGCATGCCGCACAGACTACGCAGCTCCAAAACCCGCCGAGTCCTGAACTTCGACCCAAAACAGGCAACTCATGCCTGGCGAATCTTTGATGTGACGCCGTTCACGATTCCCCCTCTTGCCCCTCCGTGGAACGCGATCTATCGTCTGGATGTATCGAGTCGATACATCAGCGGGACATAAAGACCGTCATGGTCGACCGCGGCAGAGAGGAGGCGACGATGAGCCGGCGTTCCGGGATCCTCGAGTTCGCCGTACTCGGCCTGCTTCGCGAGTCCCCGATGCACGGCTATGAGCTGCGGAAGCGACTCAACACGTCACTGGGTGTGTTCCGGGCGTTCAGCTACGGGACGCTCTACCCCTGCCTCAAGACGCTGGTCGCAAACGGCTGGTTGATCGAAGAGCCGGGAAACACCGCCGAGGACGCTCTCGCCGCGCCGCTCACCGGGCGTCGCGCCAAGATCGTCTATCGGCTCACGGCCGAGGGCAAGGAACACTTCGAGCAGTTGCTCTCCCAGACGGGCCCCGACGCGTACGAGGACGAGACCTTCGCCGCGCGCTTCGCCTTCTTCGGCCAGACCTCCCGTGATGTGCGCATGCGCGTGCTGGAGGGGCGCCGGAGCCGGCTGGAGGAGCGTCTGGAGAAGATGCGCGCCTCTCTGGCCCGCACCCGGGAGCGCCTCGACGACTACACCCTCGAGCTCCAGCGCCACGGAATGGAGTCCGTGGAGCGCGAAGTGCGCTGGCTGAACGAGCTCATCGAGAGCGAGCGGGCCGGGCGGGACGTCAGGGCGTCCGGCTCCGGGGACGTCGCTCAGCAGGACACCACCAATGGAGCGCCGGGCGTCCTGCCCCGGTCCGGGGACGACCCCCGGCCGGATACGCCCGGCGACACCGCCACGTGACGCCCCCGTCAGGGCCTCACCGAGTACACACAGGGAGCAACCGGAATGGGTTCGGTTCGCGTAGCCATCGTCGGCGTGGGCAACTGCGCCGCGTCGCTGGTGCAGGGAGTCGAGTACTACAAGGACGCCGACCCGGCGGCCAAGGTCCCCGGCCTGATGCACGTGCAGTTCGGCGACTACCACGTCCGTGACGTCGAGTTCGTCGCCGCGTTCGACGTCGACGCCAAGAAGGTCGGTCTCGACCTCGCGGACGCCATCGGCGCCTCCGAGAACAACACCATCAAGATCTGCGACGTGCCGAACACCGGCGTGACGGTGCAGCGCGGCCACACCCTCGACGGTCTCGGCAAGTACTACCGCGAGACCATCGAGGAGTCCGCCGAGGCCCCGGTCGACGTCGTCCAGGTCCTCAAGGACAAGCAGGTCGACGTCCTCGTCTGCTACCTGCCCGTCGGCTCCGAGGACGCGGCGAAGTTCTACGCCCAGTGCGCCATCGACGCCAAGGTCGCCTTCGTCAACGCCCTCCCGGTCTTCATCGCCGGCACCAAGGAGTGGGCGGACAAGTTCACCGAGGCGGGCGTCCCGATCGTCGGCGACGACATCAAGTCCCAGGTCGGCGCCACCATCACGCACCGCGTCATGGCGAAGCTGTTCGAGGACCGCGGCGTCATCCTGGACCGCACGATGCAGCTGAACGTCGGCGGCAACATGGACTTCAAGAACATGCTCGAGCGCGAGCGCCTGGAGTCCAAGAAGATCTCCAAGACGCAGGCCGTCACCTCCCAGATCCCCGACCGGGACATGGGCGCGAAGAACGTCCACATCGGCCCGTCCGACTACGTGGCCTGGCTCGACGACCGCAAGTGGGCGTACGTCCGCCTCGAGGGCCGCGCCTTCGGCGACGTTCCGCTGAACCTGGAGTACAAGCTCGAGGTCTGGGACTCCCCGAACTCCGCGGGCGTGATCATCGACGCGCTGCGCGCCGCGAAGATCGCCAAGGACCGCGGCATCGGCGGCCCGATCCTGTCGGCGTCCTCGTACTTCATGAAGTCCCCGCCGGTCCAGTACTTCGACGACCAGGCGCGGGAGAACGTCGAGAAGTTCATCGCCGGCGAGGTCGAGCGCTAAGCGTTCCCCCTCCTTCACGGCTTGCCGAGGGTCCCCGGGCAGTGCGTCCGGGGACCCTCGCCGTATGTGAGGCTGTGCCCATGGCCGTCGTACGTGATCTGCGCGTCCTGCTCCGCTTCCGGGACTTCCGGCGCCTGCTCGCCGTACGTCTGCTGTCGCAGGGGGCCGACGGCGTCTACCAGGTGGGCCTCGCCGCCTATGTCGTCTTCTCCCCGGAGAAGGAGACCTCGGCCGCCGGTGTCGCCTCCGCGATGGCGGTGCTTCTGCTCCCGTACTCCCTGGTCGGCCCCTTCGCCGGCGCCCTGCTGGACCGCTGGCGCCGCCGCCAGGTCTTCCTTCACGGCAACCTGCTGCGCGCCCTGCTGGCGTCCGCCACGGCGGTCCTGATGATCGCGCAGGTCCCGGACTGGCTGTTCTACGCCTCCGCCCTCTGCGTCACCGCCGTCAACCGCTTCGTCCTCGCCGGACTGTCGGCCGCGCTGCCCCGCGTGGTCGACGGCGAACGCCTGGTGATGGCCAACTCCCTCTCCCCGACCGCCGGAACGCTCGCCGCGACCGCGGGCGGCGGTCTGGCCTTCGCCGTCCGGCTGTTGTTCGCGGACTCCGACGCCGCCGTGGTGCTGGCAGGAGCGGGGCTGTACCTCTGTTCGGCGCTGGCCACGCTGAGGATCGGCCGGGAACTGCTCGGGCCGGACCGGATGCCGGTGCGGCCACGGCTGACGGCCGCGCTGTCCGCGACGGCCGGCGACCTCGCGGCCGGCGTCCGCCATCTCGCCGCGCCCCCGCGCAGGGAGGCCGCCTGGGCGCTGGCGTCGATGACGCTGATGCGGTTCTGCTACGGCGCCCTGACCGTCATGCTGCTCATGCTCTGCCGGTACGCCCTCACCGACGACCCCGAGGACGGGCTCGCCCTGCTGGGTGTGGCGCTGGGCGTCTCCGGTGCCGGGTTCTTCGCGGCGGCCGTGCTGACGCCGTGGGCGGCCGGGCGGCTCGGCCCCGGTCGCTGGATCGTGGTCTGCGCGGCGTCCGCCGCCGCCCTGGAGCCGGCGCTGGGGCTGCCCTTCGCCACCGTGCCGCTGCTTGCCGCCGCCTTCGTCCTGGGCCTGACGACCCAGGGCGCGAAAATCGGCACCGACACGATCGTCCAGTCATCGGTCGACGACGGCTTCCGCGGCCGGGTGTTCTCCCTCTACGACGTCCTGTTCAACGTCGCCTTCGTGGGCGCCGCAGCGGTGGCCGCGCTGATACTGCCCCCCGACGGACGGTCGGCGCCCCTGGTGCTGATGATCGCCGCGCTCTATGGATGCGTCGCCGCGACCATGGCCCGGTTCCAGCGGCGGCAGGCGGCCCGGGCGTGAAACAGGGGCGATGTTTCACGTGAAACTTCGCCCCTCCCACACGCGGCGGGTCATGTTTCACGTGAAACATGACCCGTCCTGCGGCTCAGCCCTGCTCGGCCCACCACCGCTTGAGCGCCGCGACGGCCTGGTCATGTTCCATGGGGCCGTTCTCCAGGCGCAGTTCGAGCATGTGCTTGTAGGCCTGACCCACCGCGGGGCCCGGCTTGACCCCGAGGATCTCCATGATCTGGTTGCCGTCCAGGTCGGGGCGGATGGAGTCCAGCTCCTCCTGCTCCTGGAGCTGGGCGATCCGCTCCTCCAGCCCGTCGTACGCCCGTGACAGCGCGGTCGCCTTGCGCTTGTTCCGCGTCGTGCAGTCCGAACGGGTCAGCTTGTGCAGCCGGGTCAGCAGATGCCCCGCGTCCCGGACGTACCGGCGCACGGCGGAGTCCGTCCACTCGCCGGTGCCGTAACCGTGGAAGCGCAGGTGCAGCTCGACGAGGCGGGAGACGTCCTTCACCAGTTCGTTGGAGTACTTCAGGGCCGTCATTCGCTTCTTGGTCATCTTCGCGCCGACCACCTCGTGGTGGTGGAACGAGACCCGGCCGTCCTGCTCGAAGCGACGCGTGCGCGGCTTCCCGATGTCGTGCAGCAGCGCGGCGAGCCGCAGGGTCAGGTCGGGGCCGTCCTCCTCCAGCTCCATCGCCTGCTCCAGGACGATCAGCGTGTGGTCGTAGACGTCCTTGTGGCGGTGGTGCTCGTCCCGCTCCAGGCGCAGGGCCGGCAGCTCCGGCAGTACGCGGTCCGCGAGCCCCGTGTCGACCAGGAGCGTCAGGCCCTTGCGCGGGCGGGCGGACAGGATGAGCTTGTTCAGCTCGTCCCGGACCCGCTCGGCCGAGACGATCTCGATCCGTCCGGCCATCTCCGTCATCGCCGTGACCACCTCGGGGGCCACCTCGAAGTCGAGCTGCGCCGCGAACCGCGCCGCCCGCATCATCCGCAGCGGGTCGTCCGAGAACGACTCCTCGGGCGTGCCCGGCGTGCGCAGTACGCGTGCCGCGAGGTCGTCCAGCCCGCCGTGCGGGTCGATGAACCGCTTCTCCGGCAGCGCGACGGCCATCGCGTTGACCGTGAAGTCCCGGCGGACGAGGTCCTCTTCGATGGAGTCGCCGTACGACACCTCGGGCTTGCGCGAGGTCCGGTCGTAGGCCTCCGACCGGTAGGTGGTCACCTCGATCTGAAAGCCGTCCTTCTGGGCGCCGACCGTGCCGAAGGCGATCCCGACGTCCCACACGGCGTCCGCCCACGGCCGCACGATCCGCAGCACGTCCTCGGGCCGGGCGTCCGTCGTGAAGTCCAGGTCGTTGCCGAGCCGGCCCAGCAGCGCGTCCCGGACCGAGCCGCCGACCAGGGCGAGTGAGAAGCCGGCCTCCCGGAAGCGGTGGGCGAGGTCGTCGGCGACAGGGGCGACCCGCAGCGGTTCGCTGACCGCGCTGACTCGATCCCGGCTCGGGGCAGTGGTGTCTTCCTTGGCGTTCGGCACAACAGAAGAGGGTACGTGGCCCGGACTGCCGCGGGCGTCCCCATTACGCGCGGTGGGGTCCGGTGGCAGCGGATACCGGGAGGCGGACCGCGGCACTTCCCCTCGGCGCACATCGTTACCATGCGTGGACGCACATTCCGACGACCACTGACGATGACGAGGGACGGGCGAGCGCGTGGCCGAGGCGGCAGACTTCCAGGGGACCAGTCCCTCACCTGCCCGCCGGTGGCTGCGGCGCACCGGAGCGCTGCTGGCCGGGGCGCCGCTGCTGGCAGGCCTGCTCCAGCTGCCCGCCGCAAGCGTCGCGGACGCCGCGCCCGCCGCCGCACCGGCCTCGGCGAAGGCCGCCACCGGGTCACGCACGGTGTCGGTCGCGCTCGACTCGCTCAGCCCCGCCGCCCCCGGCGAGGGCGACACCCTGACCGTCTCCGGCACGGTGACCAACAACGGCGAGCAGGCCGTCACCGACGCCCGGGTCGACCTGCGCGTCGGCCCCGAGCTCACCACCCGCTCCGACGTCGACAGCGCGGCCACCCGCACCGGCTACTCCCCGGGAAGCGACGGGACGGCGCTCGGCGGCTCGTACACCGAGGAGTTCGCCGAACTCACCCCCGGCGTGCCCCGCCACTTCAACATCTCCGTACCGGTCGACGAGCTGGACCTCGGCGACGACGGCGTCTACCAGCTCGGCGTCTCCCTCTCCGGCGAGACCGCGGCGCAGCCCTGGGAGCAGGTCCTGGGCATCCAGCGGACGTTCCTGCCGTGGCAGCCCGAGGAGGCCGGCACCAGGACGAGGACGACGTTCCTGTGGCCGCTCGTCTCCACCTCCCACATGACGGCGGAGACGGGGTCGAACGAACAGCAGACGCCGGTCTTCCTCGACGAGGACCTCGCCGAGGAGATCTCCCCGGGCGGCCGGCTCGAGCAGCTCGTCTCGCTGGGCACGAGCCTCGACGTCACCTGGGTGATCGATCCGGACCTGCTGGCCTCCGTCGACGCGATGGCGGGCAGCTACGAGGTGAAGGACGGCGAGGACACCAGACCGGGCACCCGGCAGGCGGCCGCGAAACGATGGCTGGCCGATCTGCAGCAGGCGGTGGCCGGCAAGGAGGTCGTCGCCCTGCCCTACGCCGACCCCGACCTGGCCTCCCTCGCCCACAAGGGCACCGACGTCACCGGCTCGCTCAGCCAGTTCAAGGCCGCGAGCGACGTCGCCGCCACGGTCGTCGAGACGGTGCTGCACACCACTCCGAGCACCGACTTCGCCTGGCCGGTGGACGGCGCGGTGGACCCCTCGATCGTGAAGGTCGCCACGTCCGCCGGCGCCGACAAGGTCATCGCACGCAACGACAGCCTCCAGGAGACCGGCAACCTGCCGTACACGCCCTCCGCGCCCCGCCCGATCGGCGGCGGCACCACGGCGGTGGTGGCCGACGCGCGGCTGTCCACGGCGTTCCGGGGCGACCTGACGCGGGCGTCGTCCTCCACGCTCTCCGTCCAGCGGTTCCTCGCCCAGAGCCTCGCCCTCAACCTCCAGACGAACAAGCAGCGCAGCATCGTCGTCGCCCCGCAGCGGATGCCCACCGCGAGCCAGGCCCGCGCGATGGCCGAGGCGATCGCGGTCCTCCAGGACGGCCGGTGGAGCCAGGCCCAGGAGCTCAGCGCCACCGCGGCGGCCAAGCCCGACCCGGACGCCACCACCAAGGTGCCCGCCGCCTCCGCGTACCCCGGCAGGCTGAGCAAGCAGGAGCTGCCGCGCCAGGCCTTCGAGCGGATCGCGCGGACGCAGAGGAAGCTGGACGGCTTCCGGGTGATCCTCTCCGCCCAGTCGCGGGTGGTGACCCCCTTCGGGCGGGCCATAAACCGAGAGATGTCCACGTCGTGGCGCGGCAGGGCGCTCGACGCGGTCGGCTTCCGCGACGGCGTCGAGGACCACCTCGACGACCTGGCCGGTCAGGTCGTGCTCATCGACAAGTCGGAGACCAAGCTCTCCGGCCGCAGCGCCACCATCCCGGTCACGGTGCAGAACAACCTGGTGCAGGGCGTCGACCACCTGGTGCTGCGGCTCACCTCGACCAGCCCGACGCGTCTGGAGATCGGCGGCAAGGACTACTCCGAGCAGCGGGTCACCGTCGCCGGCGGGCACAGCCAGTCGGTGAAGTTCTCCACATCGGCCAACGCCAACGGCCGGGTGAGCGTGTACGCACAGCTGTTCACGGAGGACGGCCAGGCGTACGGCGACCCGGTCGTCTTCGACGTGAAGGTCACCGAGATCACTCCCACCGTGATGCTGGTCATCGGCGGCGGAGTCCTGCTGCTGGTCCTCGCCGGCTTCCGGATGTACACCCAGCGCAAGCGGGCGGCCGCCCGCGAGGCCGCGGCGGCGGACGCGGAGGAGTCCGGCACGCCGGTCGAGGCGGCCGACGGCCCCACGGACCCCGAGGTCCCCGTGGGGCCCGGCGACGAAGAGTCCGGTCACCGGAGCGGGGCCCATGCCCCCGAGCAGCCGGGTGACCCGGCATCGGACACCGCAGCGGAAAGCGCCGACCCGTCCGGGACGGGTGAGAGAGTGGACCGTTGAGGATGTCGTGGCCGGTCGGCCCGGGACGATGAGGTGGGGTAACCATGAACGCGCCGTACGACGGTGACCGCGGCCAGGGCGCGGACAGCCCGGGGTACCCCGAGGGCCCGCCGCCCGAGCACGGCCAGGTGCCGCCGCAGCACCCCGCGGACATGTACCTCCAGGACGCCTACGACCAGGACCCCTACCGCGGCCAGGACCTCACGGCCCAGGACCCGGTCGCCGAGGCGCTCTACGACCGTGCCGCACACCCCCCGCCGCCCCCGGGCACGTACCCGCAGCAGCCGCTGTACGCCCAGCCGCCGCAGTCCCCGTACGCGCCCGACCCGCGCGTGTGGGCGCAGACCCCGGCGCCCGAGCCGGAGGGGCCCACCCAGTACCTCCCGTACGGCGACGATCCCCGCACCACCGAGTACGTGGGCGTCGACGACCTGGTGACCCGGTCGGCCGCCGAGCCGCAGGAGCACGACGCCTTCGCGTACCTCTTCCGGGACCAGCAGTACAGCGGTGTCCGCCCGCCGACGGACCACCCGTCGGTGCCCGGCCCGGCAGCCGCGCCCGGCGTGGGCCAGGGCGGCCCGACGGCCCTGTACGGCGGGAACCACGGGGGCGAGGGACAGTACGGCGGCCACCACAGCGGCGAGGGCCCCCACGAGGACGCCCGTCCCCCGGCCGGCCAGTACCCGCCCCAGGCCGCCGAGCCGGCTCCGGCCCCCGCGACCGCGGCGCCGGCCCGGAAGGGCGGACGCGCGGGAAGTCTGCTGAAGTCGAGCGCCGTGATGGCGGCGGGCACGATGGTGTCCCGGCTCACCGGCTTCGTCCGGTCCGCGATGATCGTCGCGGCGCTGGGCGTCGGCATGCTGGGCGACACCTTCCAGGTCGCCTACCAGCTGCCGACCATGATCTACATCCTGACGGTGGGCGGCGGCCTCAACTCCGTCTTCGTACCGCAGCTCGTGCGGGCCATGAAGGAGGACGACGACGGTGGCGAGGCCTACGCCAACCGTCTGCTGACGCTGGTCATGGTGGCGCTCGGCGTGCTGACCGTGCTCTCCGTCCTCGGGGCGCCGCTGCTGATCCGCGCGCTGTCCGGCGCGGTCGCCGGCGATCCGGATGCCAACGAGGTCGGCATCACCTTCGCGCGCTACTTCCTGCCCTCGATCTTCTTCATGGGCGTCCACGTGGTGATGGGTCAGATCCTCAACGCGCGCGGCCGGTTCGGCGCGATGATGTGGACGCCGGTCCTGAACAACATCGTCATCATCGTGACGCTCGGCATGTTCCTGTGGGTGTACGGCACCGCCGAGCACTCGGGCATGAAGGTCACCAGCATCCCCCCCGAGGGCCAGCGGCTGCTCGGCGTCGGCGTGCTGCTCGGCCTCGTCGTCCAGGCCCTGGCGATGCTCCCGTACCTGCGGGAGACGGGTTTCCGGCTGCGGCTGCGCTTCGACTGGAAGGGACACGGCCTGGGCAAGGCCGTGACGCTGGCGAAGTGGACGGTCCTGTTCGTCCTCGCCAACCAGGCGGGCGCCATCGTCGTCACCCAGCTGTCGACCGCGGCGGGCGAGGAGTCGCCCGTGGACGGCACCGGTTTCGCGGCCTACGCCAACGCCCAGCTGATCTGGGGCCTGCCGCAGGCCATCATCACCGTCTCCCTCATGGCGGCCCTGCTGCCCCGCCTGTCGCGTTCGGCGGCGGAGGGCGACGCCGGCGCGGTGCGCGACGACATCTCCCAGGGGCTGCGGACGACCGCGGTCGCGATCGTGCCCATCGCCTTCGGCTTCGTCGCGCTCGGCATCCCGATGTGCACCCTGATGTTCGGCTCCTCGGGCACCGGCGAGGCCACGAACATGGGCTTCATGCTGATGGCGTTCGCCCTCGGCCTCATCCCGTACTCCGTGCAGTACGTCGTCCTGCGCGCCTTCTACGCCTACGAGGACACGCGGACGCCGTTCTACAACACGGTCATCGTCGCCGCGGTCAACGCGGGCGCCTCGGCCGTCTGCTTCCTCGTCATCCCGGCCCGCTGGGCGGTGGTCGGCATGGCGGCCTCGTACGGGCTCGCCTACGCGATCGGCGTCGGCGTGGCCTGGCAGCGGCTGCGCAAGCGGCTCGGCGGCGACCTGGACGGCGCCCGCGTGATGCGGACCTACGCCCGGCTGGCCATCGCCTCCGTGCCGGCGGCCCTGCTCAGCGGCGCGGCCTGCTACGGCATCAGCCAGGCCCTCGGACAGGGCGCCCTGGGCTCGCTCGCCGCCCTGCTGGCGGGCGGGGCCGTGCTGCTCGGAGTCTTCTTCGTCGCCGCCCGGCGCATGCGCATCGAGGAGCTGAACTCACTGGTGGGCATGGTCCGCGGGCGTCTGGGCCGCTGAATGGCGGGGTAGGCGCACAACCATCGTCCGCCACCGTGTGTCGTGCATAGCGGCGGACTGTGGGCACAATTGGTTTCGGTGTCGGACGGCGCGCGGCGGAGTCGGCCGGCGCGCTACGAATGGGGAGGCAGGAACGACGGTGGCGGAACGGAGCACGGCTGCCGTCGACGTGGCAGACAGCAGCGGCGAGAAGTCGCTGACCGCCAAGGCGGATCAGGCGGACCAGTCCACGGCCGACGGGGTGGCCCAGAACCGGGAGCGGGACACGGAACTCGACGAGGCACAGGGGAGCGGCGGGACCGACGGTCCCGGAGGAAAGGCCTCACCGCCCGAGCTGCACAGCGGCCACAAACTCGCCCGGCGTTACCGGCTCGAGGACTGCGTCACCCGTCTGGACGGCTTCAGCAGCTGGCGTGCCGTGGACGAGAAGCTCCGGCGCGCCGTCGGCGTGCACGTCCTGCCCGCGGATCACGCGCGGGCCCGCTCCGTCCTGGCCGCGGCCCGCTCCTCCGCGCTGCTGGGCGATCCCCGTTTCGTCCAGGTGCTCGACGCCGTCGAGGAGAACGACCTCGTGTACGTCGTGCACGAGTGGCTGCCCGACGCCACCGAACTGACCACGTTGCTGTCCGCGGGCCCGCTGGAGGCGCACGACGCCTACCAGATGGTCAGTCAGGTCTCCGCCGCCATGGCCGCCGCCCACCGCGAGGGCCTCGCCCATCTGCGCCTCAACCCCAATGCCGTCCTGCGCACGTCCAGCGGGCAGTGGCGCATTCGCGGGCTCGCCGTGAACGCCGCGCTGCGCGGCATCAGCTCCGACACGCCCCAGCGCGCCGACACGGAGGCCGTCGGCGCCCTGCTGTACGCCGCGCTGACCCAGCGCTGGCCGTACGAGAACGACGCCTACGGACTGTCCGGGCTGCCCAAGGACGTCGGTCTGATCGCCCCCGACCAGGTACGGGCGGGCGTGCACCGCGGCCTGTCGGAGCTGGCGATGCGCGCCCTCGCCAACGACGGCGCGACCGCGTCGCGGCACGAGTCGCCCTGCACGACCCCCGACGAGCTGGTGAAGGCGATCGGCGAGATGCCCCGCATCCCTCCGCCGGAGCCCGCGTTCACCGCCCCGCCCGAGTACCAGCGCACCACCTACCAGCAGGGCACGTACGGCCGCCCCGCCCCCCACCCCGGGACCACCCAGCCGGTGACGTCCCCGCCTCCCCCGCTGCAGAGCCGCACCGGCAAGGCACTGAAGTGGGCCGTGTCCGCCCTCCTCATCGCCGCCCTGGGCCTGGGCAGCTGGCAGCTCGCTGACGCCCTCATGGAGCGCGGCGGGCAGTCCGACGGGACGAACAAGACGCAGACCACGAACGGCGGCGACAAGGACGACGACGCCTCCAAGCCGGTCCGGACCCTCGGCATCGAGGGCGCCCAGGAGTACATCGCGAAGGGCTCCGCGCAGTCCCCGGAGGACGTGCCCAGCACCTACGACGGCGACAGCTCCACGTACTGGCGCACCAAGAGCTTCGTCGACGGCCCCGAGATGAATCCCGCCTACAAGCCCGGCGTGGGAATCGTCTACGACCTCGGCTCGGAGCAGACCGTCTCGGCCGCGTCCATCAAGCTGCTGTTCGCCGGCGACCACACGACGGTCTCCCTGTACGCGACGGACTCCATGAGTTCCGCCACGCCCATCAGCTCGATGAAGAAGCTGGGGACGGTGACGACCTCCGGCACGTCCGCCGCCGTGAAGGCGGACGCCGCCGTGAAGACCCAGTACGTACTCGTGTGGTTCACCGCCATGCCGCACGCTCCCGGCGACGGCTTCAGCGACCCCGGCTACAAGCAGGCGATCACCGACGTGAAGTTCACGGGCTGACGCCTCACCGGAAGGGGGAGTGGTCCGATGGCGCAGGACGCCGGACACGGCTCGGTCGGCGACCGGGAGCTGCTCGCCCGTCATGTGGAGGGCGACCCCGACGCCTTCGGCGAGCTGGTCCGCCGCCACCGTGACCGGCTGTGGGCTGTGGCGCTGCGGACGCTGGGCGACCGCGAGGAGGCCGCCGACGCCGTGCAGGACGCCCTCGTCTCCGCCTACCGGGCCGCCCACACCTTCCGCGGCCAGTCGGCCGTGACCACCTGGCTGCACCGGATCACCGTCAACGCCTGCCTCGACCGGGCCCGCAAGGCGGCCTCCCGGAAGACCTCGCCGGTCGACGACCCCGAGCGGCTGGAGCAACTGCTGGAGCCGCACGAGTCGGCGTCCGCCCCGGCCGAGCGCAACGATCTGCACCGCCAGCTCGTCGAGGCCCTCGGCACACTGCCGCCCGACCAGCGCGCCGCCCTGGTCCTGGTCGACATGCAGGGCTATCCGGTCGCGGAGGCGGCCCAGGTGCTCGACGTTCCGACCGGGACGGTGAAGAGCCGGTGCGCCCGCGGCAGGGCCAGACTTCTGCCGTTGCTCGCCCATCTGCGCCCCGCACGCCCGGGCGGGGCCGACGCACCGGACGCCGGACGGAACCGGGTCGAGGGGCCATCCGTCCCACCGGCGACGCAGACGCACGAGACGGCTCCGCAGGATGCCGGGCCAGGCGATTCAGCTGCTGTGAAGGGCGGAGGTGGGCGAGCGTGACAACCTCGACGGACACGGCCGGGCACCCGGACGTCACCGAGATCTCCGACCTCGCCGAGGGCCTGCTCCCACCCTCCCGGACCGCCGAGGTCCGCCGGCATCTGGCTGCGTGCGAACTGTGCGCGGATGTCCTGGCCTCCCTCGAGGAGATCCGGAGCCTGCTCGGCACGCTGCCCAGTCCTTCCCCCATGCCCGTGGACGTCGCCGAGCGGATCGACGCCGCCCTCGCCGCGGAGGTCCTCCTCAGCTCCAGACCGCCCGTCGCCGCGGACATCACGGCGTCCGCCGACATGTCCCCCGCCGGATCCGGCACGGACCACGACCCGCGTGTTTCACGTGAAACATCGACGCCGACGGATCGCCCCTCCGGCCGCGTCCCTGCCTCCACCACCGGACCGGGACGCAAAGGAAGCAAGGGGCGCAAGGAGCGCGAGCGGCGGCCTGGTGGGCGTCGCCGTGTCGCCGTGCTCACCGCCGCTCTCTCGGCCGCCGCCCTGGGCCTCGGCGCCGTGCTGGTCTCCACGCTGACCGGCTCGGAGCCCGCCGGACCGGGCCACCAGGAGCAGGCCACGTCGGCGGCAGCCTTCACCCGGCACAATCTGAAGGGCCAGGTGTCGGAGCTGCTCGATGACGGCGAGCGGCGCGGCGACCGGCGCAGCCCGGCGTCCGAGGGGGAGTCCTCTCTCGGAAACGACGACGCCCGTGTCTTCCGGCAGACCTCGGTCCCCGTCCCCGACTGCGTCCGCAAGGGGATCGGCCGCGCCGACGGCGCCCTCGCGACGGACAACGGCACCTACGAGGGCACGACCGCCCTCCTCGTGGTACTCCCCGACGCCACGGACGCCTCGCGGATCACGGCGTACGTCGTCGACGCGACGTGCGTGACGGACTCCTCCTCCGCCCCGGCCGAGGTACTCCTGACGCAGTCGTACGACCGTCCCTGAGAGCCGGAGAACGGCTTCCCTGTGAGCCCGGGCTCCGCGGGAATGTACGCCCCTTAGTATCCGTTGGGTGGGTGAGGGCCTCGGAGGGCTCCCACCGGTCGAAGACGCAGTCCAGAGACGAGGAATCTAGCCGTGAGCGACGTCCGAAACGTGATCATCATCGGCTCCGGGCCCGCCGGGTACACCGCGGCGCTCTACACCGCACGCGCGTCGCTGAAGCCCCTCGTCTTCGAGGGTGCCGTCACCGCGGGCGGCGCGCTGATGAACACCACCGAGGTGGAGAACTTCCCCGGCTTCCAGGACGGCATCATGGGCCCCGAGCTCATGGACAACATGCGCGCCCAGGCCGAGCGGTTCGGCGCCGAGCTGATCCCGGACGACATCGTCTCCGTCGACCTCACCGGCGAGATCAAGACCGTCACCGACACCGCGGGCACCGCCCACCGGGCGAAGGCCGTCATCGTCGCCACCGGCTCCCAGCACCGCAAGCTCGGCCTGCCCAACGAGGACGCCCTCTCCGGACGCGGTGTCTCCTGGTGCGCCACCTGTGACGGGTTCTTCTTCAAGGACCAGGACATCGCCGTCATCGGCGGCGGTGACACCGCCATGGAAGAGGCCACCTTCCTCTCCCGCTTCGCCAAGTCGGTGACGATCGTCCACCGCCGGGACACCCTGCGCGCCTCCAAGGCGATGCAGGAGCGTGCCTTCGCCGACCCCAAGATCACATTCGTCTGGGACAGCGAGGTCGCCGAGGTCCTGGGCGAACAGAAGCTCTCCGGCCTCAAGCTGCGCAACGTCAAGACCGGTGAACTGTCCGACCTGCCGGTGACCGGCCTGTTCATCGCCATCGGCCACGACCCGCGCACCGAGCTGTTCAAGGGCCAGCTGGAGCTGGACGAAGAGGGTTACCTCAAGGTCACCGCTCCCTCCACCCGGACGAACGTCACGGGCGTCTTCGCCGCCGGCGACGTGGTCGACCACACCTACCGCCAGGCCATCACCGCCGCCGGCACCGGCTGCTCCGCCGCCCTCGACGCCGAGCGCTACCTCGCCGCCCTCGCCGACACCGAGCAGGCCGAGCCCGAGAAGACCACCGTCTGATCCCCCTCACCCCTCACGCACCAACAAGTTAGGAGCCCGCCGTGGCCGGCACCCTGAAGAACGTGACCGACGACTCCTTCGAGCAGGACGTCCTCAAGAGCGACAAGCCCGTCCTGGTGGACTTCTGGGCCGCCTGGTGCGGTCCGTGCCGCCAGATCGCTCCGTCCCTCGAGGCGATCGCCGCCGAGTACGGCGACAAGATCGAGGTCGTCAAGCTGAACATCGACGAGAACCCGGGCACGGCCGCGAAGTACGGCGTGATGTCGATTCCGACCCTGAACGTCTACCAGGGTGGGGAGGTCGCCAAGACCATCGTCGGCGCCAAGCCCAAGGCCGCGATCGTGCGCGACCTCGCGGACTTCATCGCCGAGTGACGTAGGCGCCGTCGTCCCGTGGACGGCGTATGTTTCACGTGAAACAGGAGTGGGCCGACCCCTTCGGGTCGGCCCACTCCGTCTTTTCCTGTGCCGCTACAACGGCCGCAGCGCCGGCTCCTTCTGCACCGCGCCCAGAAGCCGGTCCAGCGCCTGCTCCATGTCTTCCTTCCAGGAGAGCGTCGTCCGCAGTTCCAGCCGCATCCTCGGGTGCGTCGGATGGGAGCGCACCGTCTTGAACCCGACGGCGAGGAGATGGTCGGCCGGCAGGACGCAGGCAGGCTCCTTCCAGCGGGCGTCCCCGAACGCCTCGATCGCCTTGAAGCCCCGTCGCAGAAGATCCTTGGCGACGGTCTGCACCATCACCCGGCCCAGTCCCTGTCCCTGGTACCCGGGAAGGATGAACGCGGTCATCAGCTGCACGGCGTCCGGGGACACCGGACTCGTGGGGAACGCCGTCGAACGGGGCACGTAGGCGGGCGGCGCGTAGAGCACGAAGCCCACCGGCACCTCGTCCACATAGACGACCCGCCCGCAGGAGCCCCAGTCCAGCAGCACGCCGGAGATCCATGCCTCCTTCTCCTCGGCCGCCGTGCCCGCTCTCACCGCGGCCTCACCGCTGACCGGGTCCAGCTCCCAGAAGACACAGGTGCGACAGCGCTGGGGAAGATCCTGAAGGTTGTCCAGCGTGAGCGGTACGAGCCGACGCCCCATGAAGGCTGTTCCTCGCTTCCCTCGCCCGCCGTGGCGGGCTGCCGTCAAAGCACTCCGCACCCGAACGCATCGTATCCGCGTTGTCTGGCCCCGGCACGGCCCCACAGCAGAACGCGGGCCGTGTCCCGGCATCACCGGACACGGCCCGCGTGCGTGGCCCGCCGAGCGGAACCACATCCCGTCGGCCGACGGTTCAGTCCTCCGGGTCCTCGGCATCGTCCTCCAGAAGGCTCCGCTGGAGCACCGGGCCCTCGCCCGGAGCGAGCGTGCCCAGGATCCGCTCGAGGTCCTCCATGGAGGCGAACTCGACGGTGATCTTGCCCTTCTTCTGCCCCAGGTCGACCTTCACCCGCGTCTCGAAGCGGTCCGAGAGCCGCGTGGCCAGATCGCTCAGCGCCGGCGAGATCCGCGTCCCGGCCCGGGGCCCCTTGGAACGCTGCGCCGCCTTGGGCCGCGAACCCATCAGGGTCACGATCTCCTCGACGGCCCGCACGGACAGTCCCTCGGCCACGATCCGGTGGGCCAGCCGGTCCTGCTCCTCCGCGTCCTCGACGGAGAGCAGGGCACGGGCGTGGCCGGCGGAGAGCACTCCGGCGGCCACCCGGCGCTGCACCGTCGGCGACAGCTTCAGCAGACGCAAGGTGTTGGAGACCTGCGGACGGGACCGGCCGATGCGGTCCGCCAGCTGGTCGTGGGTGCAGTTGAAGTCCTTGAGCAGCTGGTCGTAGGCAGCCGCCTCTTCCAGCGGGTTGAGCTGGGCGCGGTGCAGATTCTCCAGGAGCGCGTCCAGGAGAAGCTTCTCGTCGTCCGTGGCCCGCACGATCGCCGGGATGGCTTCGAGCCCGGCCTCACGGCACGCCCTCCAGCGCCGCTCGCCCATGATGAGCTCGTAACGGCCAGGCCCCAACTGCCGCACGACGACCGGCTGCAGCAGACCGACCTCCTTGATGGAGGTGATCAGTTCCTGCAGCGCGTCCTCGTCGAAGACCTCGCGCGGCTGCCGCGGGTTCGGCGTGATGGCGTCGAGGGGGATCTCGGCGAAATGCGCGCCCAGAGGCGGAGCGGGCGTCTCCGGGGCGCCGGTCGGCGAGGACTCCTCTGTTTCACGTGGAACAGGAGGAAGCGTCGTCAGCTTCGCCGCAGCCACGCCCCGCTCGCCCGTCAGCACCGGCACGGTCGCGGGAGACGTGGAAGCTCCGCCTCCCGCCGGGGCCGGGGCGGGAACCGTGGCCCTCTCCGGCGGTCCCGCAGGGATCAGTGCGCCGAGCCCACGGCCCAACCCCCTTCGTCGCTCACTCACTGGATCCCCTCCACCATGCTCTGATCATTGCCTGCGCCGAGATGGGCCCGCGTCGCGTCATACCGGACGCCGACCCCCCGCAACGCGATTTCCCGGGCCGCCTCCAGATAGGAAAGGGCACCGCTCGAACCTGGATCGTAGGTCAACACCGTCTGCCCGTAACTCGGCGCTTCGGAGATACGGACCGAGCGCGGGATGCTCGTCCGCAGCACCTCGTCGCCGAAGTGGGTGCGCACCTCTTCCGCGACCTGCGAGGCGAGCCGCGTCCGACCGTCGTACATGGTGAGCAGGATCGTCGAGACGTGCAACGTGGGGTTGAGGTGTCCCCGCACCAGGTCGACGTTGCGCAGCAGCTGGCCCAGTCCCTCCAGCGCGTAGTACTCGCACTGGATCGGGATGAGAACTTCCTGGCCGGCCACCAGGGCGTTGACCGTCAGCAGGCCGAGGGAGGGCGGGCAGTCGATGAGGATGTAGTCCAGCGGCTGCTCATAGGACTGGATGGCCCGCTGGAGCCGGCTCTCCCGCGCCACCAGGGACACCAGCTCGATCTCCGCACCGGCGAGATCGATGGTGGCGGGGGCGCAGAAGAGACCCTCGACGTCGGTGACCGGCTGGACCACCTCGGAAAGCGGCTTGCTCTCCACCAGTACGTCGTAGATCGACGGGACTTCGGCGTGGTGGTCGATGCCCAGCGCGGTGGACGCGTTGCCCTGGGGGTCGAGGTCGATCACCAGGACACGGCCGCCGTGCAGAGCCAGCGAGGCGGCGAGATTGACGGTCGTCGTCGTCTTGCCCACCCCGCCCTTCTGGTTGGCGACGACGATGACACGCGTCTGCTCGGGTCGTGGCAGCCCTTCTCCGGCCCGGCCCAGAGCCTCGACCGCCAGCTGGGCAGCACGACCGATGGGAGTGTCGTCCATCGGAGGCGGTGTTTCACGTGAAACATCGTCCCCTGGCGACTCGGTACGGGGACCGGGGACCGGATCGGTCATCGGTCCCGCGATGTTGGCGTCGGACCGCAAGGATTCACTCTCCTCGACTTCAGGCTCGCAATGAACAGAGCCTCCCATGCCTTCGGGGTGATGAACCAGTGAGGCCTGGCGATCTGTGGAGAAATCCACCTCTGTGGACAACTTTGGAGTGGGAGCCTCTCCCAGAGAACCGAGAGGCTTTCGGTCGCGGGGTTCGGCCGCGGCCCGGCCGCGGCTGATGATGCCGTGCAACAGTGAGCGACGTTTCACGTGAAACACGATGCACAGCCGCCGAGGCCGGACTGCCGCGACACTCCGGCGCACAGAGGGCGGGCAGCTTGTGTGGAGTACGTCTGTCCGCAAAAGACGATGAGGGACGAAGACGAAGAGGACGTCAACGCCGTCGGCGCGTCCGCCCCGTGCGCGCCGCCTTGGCCCGCTTGGCGGCGAAACGCACTCCGCCGGGGCTCTCGCCGACCTGGACCCGCACGACCGTGGAGAGCGGATCCACCACGCCCTCGCCGACGTGGAGGACGGACGTCTCCGTCGCGCCGAGCTTGCTGAGCGCCGTGGCCGCAGCCTTCAGCTCCTCCTCGGCGGTGTCTCCCTTGAGCGCGAGCATCTCGCCGTAGGGCCGCAGCAGGGGGATGCCCCAGCCGGCCAGCCGGTCCAGGGGTGCCACGGCTCGTGCCGTCACGACCTGGACGGGCGGGAGTTTGCCCATGACCTCCTCGGCACGACCGCGGACCACGGTCACGTGATCCAGGCCCAGCAGCTCCACGACCTCGGTCAGGAAGTTGGTGCGCCGCAGCAGCGGTTCCAGGAGAGTGATCTTCAAGTCCTCACGGACCAGGGCCAGGGGAATGCCGGGCAGTCCGGCGCCCGACCCGACGTCGCACACCGTCACGCCCTCGGGGACCACCTCCGAGAGCACGGCACAGTTCAGCAGATGCCGCTCCCACAGGCGGGGCACCTCGCGCGGGCCGATGAGACCGCGCTGCACGCCCGCCTCGGCGAGCAGCTCCGCGTATCGGACCGCGTCCGCGAAGCGATCGCCGAAAACCTCGCGCGCCTCCTCGGGCGCGGGGGGAAGCTCCGCTGCCTCCGTCACGGGGGACCGTCCTTCCGTACCGCGTCGGCGCACCGGGCGCCGACCTCAGAACCACCAGAACTATCAGGCTGACAAAGTACGGCCCCGTCTGCTCAACAGACGGGGCCGGTGGAAGCGTGGGGCCGAATCAGGCGGGCAGCACGACGACGAAGCGCTGCGGCTCCTCGCCCTCGGACTCGCTGCGCAGCCCGGCGGCCTTGACCGCGTCGTGCACGACCTTGCGCTCGAACGGCGTCATCGGCTTCAGCTTCACGGGCTCACCGCTGCTCTTGGCCTCGGCGGCGGCCTTGGCGCCCAGCTCGGAGAGTTCGGAGCGCTTGTTGGCACGGTAGCCCGCGATGTCCAGCATCAGGCGGCTGCGGTCCCCGGTCTCCCGGTTCACGGCCAGACGGGTGAGCTCCTGGAGCGCCTCCAGCACCTCACCGTCCCGGCCGACGAGCTTCTGCAGGTCACGGCTTCCGGTGTCGCTGATGATCGAGACAGCGGCGCGGTCGCCCTCGACGTCCATGTCGATGTCGCCGTCGAGGTCGGCGATGTCCAGCAGACCCTCGAGGTAGTCCGCCGCGATGTCGCCCTCCTGCTCCAGGCGGGTCAGGGTGTCTGCACCCTCGGCAGCGGCGGAGGTGGTGCCTTCCGTCACGGGATGGACTCCTTCTTACTTCTTGGACGAGGACTTGGGCCGCTGCGGACCCTTGCGCTGGCCGGACTGGGCGCGGCTGCGACCGCCGCCGGACTTGGGCGCCGGCTTCTTCCCGGCGGATTCCACGGGGGCCGCGTCCTCCGGTTCGTCGGACTTGCTCAGCGACGTCGCGCCGGAGGCACCGGACGCGGTCGAAGAGGTCTTCGCGTCGCCGCCCGCCGTCTTCGGCGCGGCCTGGCGCTTGGCCTTGGGCTGCCGCTTGGGCTGCTGGCGCTTCGGGGCGGCCGCGGTGGTGGCCGGCGTGCCGTCCTCGGTGACGGTGGCCACGGTGCTCTCACTCTTGACGACCGTGCCGTCCGCCTGGGCCGTGAGGCCGGCTTTGTGCAGGCCGTTGATGAACTTGCGCTCGTATTCGTTGCGGTCGCGGCCCTTGGCGACGATGGCCTTGACGATGGCACGCTCGCTGCGGCGACGGGTCCTGCCGTGGCTGGTGACGTGCTTGTACAGACGGTCCAGGTAGGCGGCCTGGGCCTTGGAACCCGGGGTCGGGTTGTTGTGGATGACGTACATCTGCTGGCCCATGGTCCACAGGTTGGTGGTCAGCCAGTAGACGAGGACACCGACGGGGAAGTTGATGCCGAAGACGGCGAAGATGATGGGGAAGACGTACATCAGCATCTTCTGCTGCTGCATGAACGGCGTCTTCACCGTGGTGTCGACGTTCTTCGTCATCAGCTGGCGCTGCGTGTAGAACTGCGACAGCGACATCAGGATGATCATGACCGCGGTCACGATCCGGACGTCGGTGATCGAGGAGCCGAGCGCCTCGACCTTGTCGGAGCTGTCGGTGAACTTCGCGGCGAGCGGGGCGCCGATGATGTGCGCCTTCTGGGCGCTCTCCAGCAGCCGCTCGTTGATCACGCCGACGGTGTCGTTCGAGGCGATGCTGTTGAGCACGTGGTACAGGGCGAAGAAGAACGGCGACTGCGCCAGGATGGGAAGGCACGAGGAGAGCGGGTTGGTGCCCGTCTCCTTGTACAGCTTCATCATCTCTTCGGACTGACGCTGCTTGTCGTTCTTGTAGCGCTCCTGGATCTTCTTCATCTCGGGCTGGAGCGTCTGCATGGCCCGGGTCGCCTTGATCTGCTTCACGAAGAGCGGGATCAGGCAGATACGGATCAGGATCACCAGGGACACGATGGACAGGCCCCAGGCCCAGCCCGTGTCAGGGCCGAAGATCGCGCCGTACAGCGTGTGGAACTGCACGATGACCCAGGAAACGGGTGTCGTGATGAAGCTGAAGAAGCTGGCAATCGTGTCCACTAATCATGCTCCTTGGGCATGGGACGGGGTCTCTGCGGCCGGGCTGGAGGGGGGCTGCCCCTCGGTGGCCGAGTCGGCGGCGGAGGGCCCGCCCTTGCGTGCGCGCCATGTGCTGCGCAGCATCTCGTGCCACCGCGGACGCTTGCGCGGCGGGACGTGGTCCACGCCGCCCAGCGACCACGGATTGCAACGCAGGATGCGCCAGGCCGTGAGTGCGGTGCCCTTGAGGGCCCCGTGCCGGTCGATGGCCGTGTAGCCGTAGTGGGAACACGACGGGTAGTACTTGCACACCGGCCCGAGCAGCGGGCTGATGGTCCACTGGTACAGCTTGATCAGCGCCAGCAGCGGGTACTTCATCGCGCGCCCCCTCCCAGTAGCCGCTCGAGGGCGGCGTCCAGGTCTCGGGCCAGCTGTGCATGGTCGGCGTCACCCGCACCGGGCAGCGCTCGTACGACTACCAGGCTACCGGGGGGCAGCTGGGCGACCCGGTCCCGCATCAGGTGGCGCAGTCTGCGCTTGACCTTGTTGCGGACGACCGCACCGCCCACGGCCTTGCTCACGACGAAACCCGCACGCGTCGGGGGAGCGCTCTCCCCAGGCGCGTGCGGGTCCGTGGCACCGCTACGAAGGTGGACGACGAGGAGTGGGCGTCCGGCCCGGCGTCCTCGTCGTACCGCGGTCGCGAAGTCCTCGCGCCGCCTCAGCCGGTTCTCGGTGGGCAGCACGACGTCATGACCTGACCGGGATCAGGCGGACAGACGGGCGCGACCCTTGCTGCGGCGGGACGCGAGAATCGCGCGGCCGGCACGGGTGCGCATACGCAGCCGGAAGCCGTGGGTCTTCGCGCGACGACGGTTGTTCGGCTGGAAGGTGCGCTTGCTCACTCGGGGGCTCCAGAAAAGAATCGGTGTTTGCGGGGTGCCGTCCTGGCTGTCACCGTGCGCCCACGAGTAGCTCGCGTTACGCCCGAGTGCACCGCTTTCCGATCACCTGACGCGATCTGTGCCCATCGGAGGCAGGCGGCAGCAGCCATCGACAACTCGACCTGGTTACGGTACGCGCGGCTACGCCATTCGGTCAAACCGGCGAGCCTGGGGGACACTATCCA
Organism: Streptomyces sp. NPDC046379; assembly: GCF_055587785.1. NCBI lineage: Bacteria > Bacillati > Actinomycetota > Actinomycetes > Kitasatosporales > Streptomycetaceae > Streptomyces > Streptomyces sp. NPDC046379. The sequence continues at coordinate 243,901 of NZ_JBVJFP010000007.1, read as the reverse complement.
CAGGCTGGGGACAACAACTTGAACCGCACGGGTCGCCCTGACTACCGTGGCTGGACTCCGATCCGTTCCTTGTCCCTGGCCCCACCCGAGTTGAATCCCGACCCGTCCCGCAACCACACGTTCGTGGGACCTGTGAGAGAGCGTGCCCTGTGGCTGACGTACCTGCCGATCTTGCCGCAGTGTGGCCACGAGTACTCGATCAGCTTCTCGGCGAGGGACGCGGGCAGGGCGTCGAGTCCAAGGACGAACACTGGATCCGGCGCTGTCAGCCGCTGGCCCTGGTCGCCGACACCGCCCTGCTCGCCGTGCCGAACGAGTTTGCGAAGGGCGTGCTCGAGGGCCGTCTGGCGCCGATCGTGAGCGACACCCTGAGCCGCGAGTGCGGCCGGCCGATCCGTATCGCGATCACCGTCGACGACTCCGTGGGCGAGTCCGCCGCTCCGCCGGCCGCCCGGTCCGAGCCGCGCCGGGAGGAGCCCGAGCGCCGCACCGACCCGTACCAGGGGTACGGCCGCCACCGCGCCGAGCCGCTCCCCGGTTCGCCGGGCGACCACCTGCCGACCGCGCGCCCCGCATACCCGTCGGAGTACCAGCGCCCGGAGCCGGGCGCCTGGCCGCGCCCCTCGCAGGACGAGTACGGCTGGCAGCAGCAGCGCCTCGGCTTCCCCGAGCGCGACCCCTACGCGTCGCCGTCACAGGACGCGTACGGCTCGGATTCCTACGGCGCACAGGACACGTACGGCTCGCGCGAGGGCTACGGCTCGCAGGGCCCCGACGGCTACGGCGGCGCGCCCTCCCAGGACTACCGCCCGCAGAGCATGGAGCGTCCGTCGTACGAGCAGCCGCGCTCCGACTACGAGCAGGCCCGCGGCGACTACGACCAGCAGGACGGCCGGTACGACCAGCAGGACGGCCGGCGCGAGCCGCCCGGAGGCGGCGGGCATGTGCACCGCGGCGGCCCGGTCGGCGCGAACGCCTCCAGCGGAGCCCCCGGCCCGCTGGCCGCCCAGCCGGCTCCGGCGACCGGTCCCGGCGAACCCACCGCGCGGCTGAACCCCAAGTACCTCTTCGACACCTTCGTCATCGGCGCCTCGAACCGCTTCGCGCACGCGGCCGCGGTGGCCGTCGCCGAGGCGCCGGCGAAGGCGTACAACCCCCTGTTCATCTACGGGGAGTCCGGGCTCGGCAAGACGCACCTGCTCCACGCGATCGGCCACTACGCGCGCAGCCTCTACCCGGGCACGCGCGTGCGGTACGTCAGCTCGGAGGAGTTCACCAACGAGTTCATCAACTCCATCCGCGACGGCAAGGGCGACAGCTTCCGCAAGCGCTACCGCGAGATGGACATCCTGCTCGTCGACGACATCCAGTTCCTGGCGGACAAGGAGTCGACGCAGGAGGAGTTCTTCCACACCTTCAACACGCTCCACAACGCCAACAAGCAGATCGTGCTCTCCAGCGACCGGCCGCCCAAGCAGCTGGTGACGCTGGAGGACCGGCTGCGCAACCGGTTCGAGTGGGGTCTGATCACGGACGTCCAGCCGCCCGAGCTGGAGACGCGGATCGCGATCCTGCGCAAGAAGGCGGTGCAGGAGCAGCTGAACGCGCCGCCGGAGGTGCTGGAGTTCATCGCCTCGCGGATCTCGCGCAACATCCGCGAGCTGGAGGGCGCGCTGATCCGGGTGACGGCGTTCGCGTCGCTGAACCGGCAGCCGGTGGACCTGGGCCTGACGGAGATCGTGCTCAAGGATCTGATCCCGGGCGGGGACGACTCGACGCCGGAGATCACCTCCACGGCCATCATGAGCGCGACCGCCGACTACTTCGGCCTCACGGTCGAGGACCTGTGCGGCAGCTCCCGCGGGCGCCAGCTCGTCACGGCCAGGCAGATCGCGATGTACCTGTGCCGCGAGCTGACGGACCTGTCGCTGCCGAAGATCGGCGCGCTGTTCGGCGGACGCGACCACACGACGGTCATGCACGCCGACCGGAAGATCCGCAACCTCATGGCCGAGCGGCGGTCCATCTACAACCAGGTGACCGAATTGACGAACCGCATCAAGAACGGCTGAGGACGGCAGGAGGCGGCCGGGCCCGGCTGCTGAAGCCGCTTCGAAGGGGCGTCCCCTGGGGGCGCCCCTTCGCCGTTCCCGGTGCCGTCACCGCCGTTCCCGGTGCCGTCACCGCCGTTCCCGGTGCCGTCACCGCCGTTGCTGGGGCCGCAACGACCGTTTCCCGAGCCGACGCCGGAACGTCGCTGTTCGATTAACTGCCTGGTTACGGCCTGTCTCCACAGATTCGGCGACTTTCTTCCGTCCACACCCTGGGGAGCGGGAAGTTGTCCATACGCCGTCCACAGCCGCCCCCGCCGAGACACCATCAGGCCAGGTCAACAGCCTGTGGATTGGTGGACGAACGCCCTCCACAGACTGTGGACGACCAACGGGTCCACACCCTGTGCACAGAGTTGTCCACCGCCGACCCACAGGCCGAGGCCGGTTGTCCCCAGCGATCCCCGGCTTCTCCACACCTCTGTCCACTGTTCGGCAACGCGACGCCCGTCCTCACCGGGTCGAGTGAAAGGCGTCACACCAAGGCGCCGGGTTGGGCTGTGGGAAAGACGGGTAAAGCTGGGGACGGCGCTGGGGAGAAGTCGCCCCTGCCTGTGCACGGGGTGTGCAGAACTTTCCGTTCTCCACAGCGGGCCCCGGTTGTCCACCGCCGCCGCCCACAGGCCCCGTGGACAAAATTTCCGCCCTGAGCTGCGCAAACGCGGTTATCCACGGTATCCACAGGCCCTACTACTACTCCCGACTGGAGAGAGCTGGGAATTCGTTTCGAAGCGGGTCCTGTGCACAACTCGGCCCTCGACGCCCGGCTGCCCCTCGTCACGACTTGACCCCGAGAGGCACCTACTGTCAGTGCGGTGCGTCAGACTGTTCCCCGGTGTCCTTCCCGTCCCACGGGCCGACGACACCGGGACAGACGACGAAGCGAAGCAGGGCGAGAAGCGCCGGCAACAGCAGGAGGCGGCTTACGGTGAAGATCCGGGTGGAACGCGACGTACTCGCGGAGGCAGTGGCCTGGGCGGCACGCAGCCTCCCGGCCCGTCCGCCGGCGCCGGTCCTCGCCGGCCTGCTGCTGAAGGCCGAGGACGGCCAGCTGAGCCTGTCCAGCTTCGACTACGAGGTCTCCGCGCGGGTCTCCGTCGAGGCCGAGGTCGAGGAGGAGGGCACGGTCCTCGTCTCCGGCCGGCTGCTCGCCGACATCTCACGGGCCCTGCCCAACCGCCCGGTGGAGATTTCCACAGACGGTGTACGGGCGACGGTGGTCTGCGGCTCCTCGCGGTTCACCCTCCACACCCTGCCCGTGGAGGAGTACCCGGCGCTGCCGCAGATGCCCAACGCGACGGGCACCGTCCCCGGCGAGGTCTTCGCCTCCGCCGTGCAGCAGGTGGCCATCGCCGCAGGCCGCGACGACACGCTCCCCGTCCTCACCGGCGTGCGCATCGAGATCGAGGGCGACACGGTGACGCTGGCCTCCACCGACCGCTACCGCTTCGCGGTCCGCGAGTTCCTGTGGAAGCCGGAGAACCCGGAGGCCTCCGCGGTCGCCCTGGTGCCCGCCAAGACCCTCCTGGACACCGCCAAGTCCCTGACCAGCGGCGACAGCGTGATCCTCGCCCTGTCCGGCTCGGGCGCGGGCGAAGGTCTGATCGGGTTCGAGGGCGCCGGCCGGCGGACGACCACCCGCCTCCTGGAGGGCGACCTGCCGAAGTACCGCACGCTGTTCCCGACGGAGTTCAACAGCATCGCCGTCATCGAGACCGCGCCGTTCGTCGAGGCCGTCAAGCGCGTGGCCCTGGTCGCCGAGCGCAACACCCCGGTGCGCCTCAGCTTCGAGCAGGGCGTGCTGATCCTGGAGGCCGGCTCCAGCGACGACGCACAGGCTGTGGAAAGGGTCGACTGCCAGCTGGAGGGCGACGACATCTCCATCGCCTTCAACCCGACCTTCCTGCTGGACGGCCTGAGCGCCATCGACTCCCCGGTGGCCCAGCTGTCCTTCACGACCTCCACCAAGCCCGCGCTGCTCAGCGGCAGGCCCGCGGTGGACGCCGAGGCGGACGAGGCATACAAGTACCTGATCATGCCGGTGCGGCTGAGCGGCTGAGCCGTCGGCGGTTCGCCCCTCCGTCCACAGGCCGGTGCGGACAGCGCACCGGCCCGTGGACGGAAGCCGCAGGTGGCGGCGTACGTATGAGCGCGTATGCCCACAGCTGTGCGTGACGGTCCGGGTTTAGGCTCGTACACGGGTACGAGGGTGCCTCTCACGCCACACAGCGACCTTTAAGGAACACAACTGATGGAGCTCGGTCTCGTCGGCCTCGGCAAGATGGGCGGCAACATGCGCGAGCGGATCCGCCGCGCAGGCCACACCGTCGTCGGATACGACCGCAACCCGGACCTCGCGGACGTCCAGAGCCTCGAAGAGCTCGTGGGCAGGCTCAAGGGCCCACGCGTCGTCTGGGTGATGGTGCCGGCCGGCGCCCCCACCCAGTCGACGATCGACGAGCTGGCCGAGCTGCTGGAGCCCGGCGACGTCGTCGTGGACGGCGGCAACTCCCGCTGGACCGACGACGAGAAGCACGCCGAGGAGCTGGCCGCCAAGGGCATCGGCTTCGTCGACTGCGGCGTCTCCGGCGGCGTCTGGGGCCTGGAGAACGGCTACGCGCTGATGTACGGCGGCGACGCGGAGAACGTCGCCAAGGTGCAGCCGATCTTCGACGCGCTCAAGCCCGAGGGCGACTTCGGCTCTGTGCACGCCGGCAAGGTCGGCGCGGGCCACTTCGCGAAGATGGTCCACAACGGCATCGAGTACGCCATGATGCAGGCCTACGCCGAGGGCTGGGAGCTGCTGGAGAAGGTCGACTCGGTGACCGACGTCCGGGAGGTGTTCCGCTCCTGGCAGGAGGGCACCGTCATCCGCTCCTGGCTGCTGGACCTCGCGGTCAACGCCCTCGACGAGGACGAGCACCTGGAGCAGCTGCGCGGTTATGCACAGGACTCCGGCGAGGGCCGCTGGACGGTGGAGGCGGCGATCGACAACGCCGTGCCGCTGCCCGCGATCACGGCCTCGCTGTTCGCGCGGTTCGCCTCTCGGCAGGAGGACTCCCCGCAGATGAAGATGATCGCCGCGCTGCGCAACCAGTTCGGCGGGCACGCGGTGGAGAAGAAGTAGTACGCGGTCCGCGGGCAGCGGACCGAAGCGGTAGGCAGCAGTACTCGACGGCACGGGCGGAGGTCGGCGGACGACATGCACGTCACGCATCTGTCGCTGGCCGATTTCCGCTCGTACGCCCGGGTCGAAGTCCCGCTCGACCCGGGCGTCACGGCGTTCGTCGGCCCCAACGGCCAGGGCAAGACGAACCTGGTCGAGGCCGTGGGCTACCTCGCCACCCTCGGCAGCCATCGCGTCTCCTCCGACGCCCCCCTCGTCCGCATGGGCGCCGACCGGGCGGTGATCCGCGCCCAGGTCCGGCAGGGCGAGCGGCAGCAGCTGATCGAGCTCGAACTGAACCCGGGCCGCGCCAACCGCGCCCGTATCAACCGGTCCTCCCAGGTCAGGCCGCGTGACGTGCTCGGCATCGTGCGCACCGTGCTGTTCGCGCCGGAGGACCTCGCGCTGGTCAAGGGCGACCCCGGGGAGCGCCGCCGCTTCCTGGACGAGCTGATCACGGCCCGTTCCCCGCGCATGGCCGGCGTCCGCTCCGACTACGACCGGGTCCTCAAACAGCGCAACACCCTCCTGAAGACGGCAGCGCTGGCCCGGCGGCACGGCGGCCGTGCCATGGACCTGTCTACGCTCGACGTCTGGGACCAGCACCTCGCCCGCACGGGCGCCGAACTCCTCGCCCAGCGCCTCGACCTGATCGGCGCGATCCAGCCGCTCGCCGACAAGGCCTACGAGCAACTGGCCCCCGGCGGCGGCCCCATCGCCCTGGAGTACAAGCCGTCGGCCCCCGGCGAGGCGCACACCCGCGAGGACCTGTTCGAGCAGCTGACGGCCGCCCTCGCCGACGCCCGCAAGCAGGAGATCGAGCGCGGCGTCACCCTGGTGGGACCGCACCGGGACGACCTGGTGCTGAACCTCGGCCGGCTGCCCGCCAAGGGGTACGCCTCGCACGGCGAGTCCTGGTCCTACGCGCTGGCGCTGCGTCTTGCCTCGTACGACCTGCTGCGCGCCGAGGGCAACGAACCGGTGCTCATCCTCGACGACGTCTTCGCCGAGCTGGACGCCCGCCGCCGGGAGCGGCTCGCCGAGCTGGTGGCGCCCGGCGAGCAGGTCCTGGTGACGGCCGCGGTCGACGACGACGTACCGCACGTCCTGGCGGGGGCGCGGTTCGCGGTCGCGGACGGCGAGGTGGAGCGGGTATGACCGCCCAGGACCGCGCACCCCGCCCCGCACGCCCCGTCATCGGCGACCCCGCGCCGGCCCGTGCCGCCGCCGAGCCCTCCGGCGTGGACCTCGCGCGCGTGGCCCTGCGCGCGGCGAAGGAGGCGGCACGCGCGCGTGGAGACGTGGCACGGCAGAAGAAGCAGGCGCGGCGCGGCGGCCTGCGCTCCGGGGCGCGCGCCGACGGCCGCGACCCGATGGCACTCGGCGCGGCCATCAACCGGCTGATCAGCGAGCGCGGCTGGGAGGCCCCGGCCGCTGTCGGCGGCGTGATGGGGCGCTGGCCGGAGATCGTCGGCGAGGACCTGGCCAAGCACTGTGTGCCCGAGCGGTACGACGAGGACGAGCGGGTGCTGATCGTGCGCTGCGACTCCACGGCCTGGGCGACCAACCTGCGCCTGCTGGCCCCCGCCCTGGTCGCCCGCCTCAACGAGGACCTCGGCCACGGCGCTGTCCGCCTGATCAAGGTGCTCGGCCCCGGCGGCCCCGCCCGCCGCTACGGCCCCCTGCGTGCCCCCGGCAGCACGGGGCCCGGCGACACGTACGGGTGACCGACCCTCCTGACCGACCCTTTCGGGACGTCACCGGCCCGTCCTCGGACGGCCCCGAAACCGCCCCCCGACCCGTGCCCGGCCCGCCCGGAACGCGACCTGGACCCCTCCCCGAAAAAAGTGACGGACATCACGTAAACGGGCATACGGCCGCCGTACGACCCCCGATCGTCCCCGTCACACCCGCCCCGCGCCCACCGCACCCCCGCTGCCGCACGCGTTTGCGAATTTCGAGCTGACCCATGAGTAGCCAAGGGTTGACATCCGGAAGCGCTGAGTGCCTCCGTGAGCCTCTTGGAGCCCCCATCCGTATATCGGTACCCGGCCGAGACCGGTTGAGGGCGGCACATGCGGACGCAGGTACCCGCAAACCCCCATCACTGTCGGAGCTACCGGTAGACTGGAAGACAATCCCGCCCCTTTCGAGGGGACGTCCGGGAAAAGCTGAGCAACGCTGATCAGGGCTTACCAACGCAACATGCCGCAGCCGCTCCGGCAACCCTCCCCGGGAGGGCTCTAGGAGCCCGGCTCGTGCTGTGCCAGAAAGGGCGCTTCGTGGCCGATTCCGGCAACCCCAACGAGAACATCCCGTCCACCGACGCCGGCGCGAACATCGCGGCCAACACCTCGAACGGCGAGGTAACGGCCTCGTACGACGCCAGCGCCATCACCGTCCTCGAGGGTCTGGACGCGGTCCGCAAGCGACCCGGTATGTACATCGGTTCCACCGGTGAGCGCGGCCTGCACCACCTCGTGTACGAGGTCGTCGACAACTCCGTCGACGAGGCCCTGGCCGGCCACGCGGACACGATCGACGTCACGATCCTCGCCGACGGCGGCGTGCGCGTGGTCGACAACGGTCGTGGCATCCCGGTCGGCATCGTCCCCTCGGAGGGCAGGCCGGCCATCGAGGTCGTGCTGACCGTGCTGCACGCGGGCGGCAAGTTCGGCGGCGGCGGCTACGCGGTCTCCGGTGGTCTGCACGGTGTCGGCGTCTCGGTCGTGAACGCGCTGTCGAGCAGGGTCTCCGTCGAGGTCAGGACCGACGGCCACCGGTGGACGCAGGACTACAAGATGGGCGTGCCGACCGCCCCGCTGGCCAAGCACGAGGCGACCGAGGAGACCGGCACCTCGGTCACCTTCTGGGCCGACGGCGAGATCTTCGAGACCACCGAGTACTCCTTCGAGACGCTCTCGCGGCGCTTCCAGGAGATGGCGTTCCTGAACAAGGGACTGACCATCAGACTCACCGACGAGCGCGAGTCGGCCAAGGCCACCGCAGGCGCGGACGAGGCGGGGGCGGACGAGAAGCACGAGCCGAAGACCGTCACGTACCACTACGAGGGCGGCATCGTCGACTTCGTGAAGTACCTCAACTCCCGCAAGGGAGACGTGGTGCACCCCACGGTCATCGACCTGGAGGCGGAGGACAAGGACCGCAGCCTGTCCCTCGAGGTCGCGATGCAGTGGAACAGCGGCTACAGCGAGGGCGTCTACTCCTTCGCCAACATCATCCACACGCACGAGGGCGGCACCCACGAAGAGGGCTTCCGCGCGGCGCTGACCAACCTGATCAACAAGTACGCGCGCGACAAGAAGCTGCTCCGTGAGAAGGACGACAACCTCACGGGCGACGACATCCGCGAAGGTCTGACCGCGATCATCTCGGTCAAGCTCAGCGAGCCCCAGTTCGAGGGCCAGACCAAGACCAAGCTGGGCAACACCGAGGCGAAGACCTTCGTGCAGAAGGCTGTCTACGAACACCTCAACGACTGGCTGGACCGCAACCCGAACGAAGCGGCCGACATCGTCCGCAAGGGCATCCAGGCGGCCACCGCGCGCGTGGCGGCCCGCAAGGCCCGCGACCTCACCCGCCGCAAGGGCCTGCTGGAGTCGGCGTCGCTGCCGGGCAAGCTGTCCGACTGCCAGTCGAACGACCCCGTCAAGTGCGAGATCTTCATCGTCGAGGGCGACTCCGCCGGTGGCTCGGCCAAGTCCGGCCGCAACCCGGAGTACCAGGCGATCCTCCCGATCCGCGGCAAGATCCTGAACGTGGAGAAGGCGCGGATCGACAAGATCCTGCAGAACCAGGAGATCCAGGCGCTGATCTCCGCCTTCGGCACCGGGGTCCACGAGGACTTCGACATCGAGAAGCTCCGCTATCACAAGATCATCCTGATGGCGGACGCCGACGTCGACGGCCAGCACATCAACACCCTGCTGCTGACGTTCCTGTTCCGCTTCATGCGGCCCCTGGTCGAGGCGGGCCACGTGTTCCTGTCCCGTCCCCCGCTGTACAAGATCAAGTGGGGCCGCGAGGACGTGGAGTACGCGTACTCGGACCGCGAGCGCGACGCGCTGATCGAGATGGGCCGCCAGCGCGGCAAGCGCATCCGCGAGGACTCCATCCAGCGCTTCAAGGGTCTCGGCGAGATGAACGCCGAGGAGCTGCGCGTGACGACCATGGACCAGGAGCACCGCGTCCTCGGCCAGGTCACCCTCGACGACGCCGCCCAGGCCGACGAGCTGTTCTCGGTCCTGATGGGCGAGGACGTGGAGGCCCGGCGCCAGTTCATCCAGCGCAACGCCAAGGACGTCCGCTTCCTCGACATCTGAGTCGGTCTCAGCTGACCGCACCAGGAAGGATCTTCACCAGCAATGGCCGACGAGAACACTCCCGTCACCCCTGAACAGGGCGGCGACATCGCGATGCGCATCGAGCCCGTCGGGCTCGAGACCGAGATGCAGCGCTCGTACCTCGACTACGCGATGTCCGTCATCGTCTCGCGCGCGCTGCCCGACGTGCGGGACGGCCTCAAGCCCGTCCACCGCCGGGTGCTGTACGCCATGTACGACGGCGGCTACCGCCCCGAGCGCGGCTTCTACAAGTGCGCCCGCGTGGTCGGCGACGTCATGGGCAACTACCACCCCCACGGCGACAGCTCCATCTACGACGCGCTGGTCCGCCTCGCCCAGCCCTGGGCGATGCGCATGCCGCTCGTCGACTCCAACGGCAACTTCGGCTCGCCGGGCAACGACCCGGCGGCGGCCATGCGCTACACCGAGTGCAAGATGGCGCCGCTGTCGATGGAGATGGTCCGCGACATCGACGAGGAGACCGTCGACTTCACGGACAACTACGACGGCCGCTCCAAGGAGCCGACCGTCCTGCCGTCCCGCTTCCCGAACCTGCTGATCAACGGCTCGGCCGGCATCGCGGTCGGCATGGCGACCAACATCCCGCCGCACAACCTGGTCGAGGTCGCCGAGGGCGCGCAGTGGTACCTGCAGAACCCCGAGGCCTCGCACGAGGAACTGCTCGACGCCCTCATCGAGCGCATCAAGGGCCCCGACTTCCCCACCGGCGCGCTGGTGGTGGGCCGCAAGGGCATCGAGGAGGCGTACCGCACGGGCCGCGGCTCCATCACGATGCGTGCGGTCGTCCAGGTCGAGGAGATCCAGAACCGCCAGTGCCTGGTGGTCACGGAGCTGCCCTACCAGGTCAACCCCGACAACCTCGCGCAGAAGATCGCCGACCTGGTGAAGGACGGCAAGGTCGGCGGCATCGCCGACGTCCGCGACGAGACGTCCTCGCGCACCGGACAGCGCCTGGTCATCGTGCTCAAGCGGGACGCGGTCGCCAAGGTGGTGCTGAACAACCTCTACAAGCACACGGACCTGCAGACCAACTTCGGCGCCAACATGCTGGCCCTGGTCGACGGCGTCCCGCGCACCCTCTCCCTCGACGCGTTCATCCGCCACTGGGTGACCCACCAGATCGAGGTCGTCGTCCGCCGTACGCGCTTCAGGCTGCGCAAGGCCGAGGAGCGGGCGCACATCCTGCGCGGACTGCTGAAGGCCCTGGACGCCATCGACGAGGTCATCGCGCTGATCCGGCGCAGCGACACCGTCGACATCGCGCGCACGGGCCTGATGGAGCTGCTGGAGATCGACGAGATCCAGGCCAACGCCATCCTCGAGATGCAGCTGCGCCGGCTCGCCGCCCTGGAGCGCCAGAAGATCGTCCAGGAGCACGACGAGCTCCAGGCGAAGATCAACGAGTACAACGAGATCCTCGCCTCGCCGGTCCGCCAGCGCGGCATCGTCAGCGCGGAGCTGGCCGCGATCGTCGAGAAGTACGGCGACGAGCGCAAGACCCAGCTGATCCCCTACGACGGCGACATGTCCATCGAGGACCTCATCGCCGAGGAGGACATCGTCGTCACCGTCACGCGCGGCGGCTACGTCAAGCGCACCAAGACGGTCGACTACCGGGCGCAGAAGCGCGGCGGCAAGGGCGTGCGGGGCGCGAAGCTGAAGGAAGACGACATCGTCGACCACTTCTTCGTCTCCACCACCCACCACTGGCTGCTCTTCTTCACCAACAAGGGCCGCGTCTACCGCGCCAAGGCCTACGAGCTGCCCGACGCCGGCCGGGACGCGCGCGGCCAGCACGTCGCCAACCTGCTGGCCTTCCAGCCCGACGAGGCGATCGCCGAGATCCTCGCCATCCGCGACTACGAGGCGGCGCCGTACCTGGTGCTGGCCACGAAGGCGGGCCTGGTGAAGAAGACGCCGCTGAAGGACTACGACTCCCCGCGCTCGGGCGGCGTCATCGCGATCAACCTGCGCGAGCGGGAGGACGGCTCCGACGACGAACTGATCGGCGCCGAACTCGTCTCGTCCGAGGACGATCTTCTGCTGATCAGCAAGAAGGCGCAGTCGATCAGGTTCACCGCGACGGACGACGCGCTGCGCCCGATGGGCCGTGCCACCTCGGGTGTGAAGGGCATGAGTTTCCGCGAGGGCGACGAACTGCTCTCGATGAATGTCGTCCGACCCGGTACGTTCGTCTTCACTGCCACAGACGGCGGGTACGCGAAGCGGACCCCCGTCGACGAGTACCGCGTCCAGGGACGCGGCGGCCTCGGCATCAAGGCCGCCAAGATCGTCGAGGACCGCGGATCGCTCGTCGGCGCGCTGGTGGTCGAGGAGACCGACGAGATCCTCGCCATCACGCTGTCCGGTGGTGTGATTCGTACGCGAGTCAACGAGGTCAGGGAGACGGGCCGTGACACCATGGGCGTCCAACTGATCAATCTGGGCAAGCGCGATGCCGTGGTCGGCATCGCACGTAACGCCGAGGCGGGACGCGAGGCGGAGGAGGTCGACGGCGACGTGGCCGTCGACGAGGCCGCCGAGGGTGCCGTGACCACCGGCACGGACGAGGGCGAGGCGCCCTCCTCCGAGTAGCACGAGGAGTGAGTCAGCGTGAGCGGAGCCACGGGCGCCGGATCTGCCGGTACCTCGACCGGTCCCACGACCGGTTCGGAGACGGGCGGCGGCCGTGGCTCCGCCGCGACCGACGCAGCGGACGCGCACTCGACCCCTTTCGACACGCATGGATCCCAGGGGGGAACTGTGACGGACACCCGAGGCCCGCAGACCCAGCAGTACGCGGCTGAAGCGGACCCCGCCGCTCAGGGAGCCTCCCCGCTGCCCGGCGAGCGGCCCACGCAGCAGCCCGCCGGGCCCTACCACCCGCCGCAGGCCTACCAGACGCCCGCGGGCGCCGTACGCCGTCCTCGCACCGGCGCACGCACCACCCCGCGCGTGCGCAAGGCGCGCCTGCGGGTGGCCAAGGCCGACCCGTGGTCGGTGATGAAGGTCAGCTTCCTGCTCTCCATCGCCCTGGGCATCTGCACGATCGTCGCGTCGGCGGTGCTGTGGATGGTCATGGACGCGATGGGCGTCTTCTCGTCGGTCGGCGGCACCATCTCGGAGGCGACCGGCTCCAACGAGTCGAACGGCTTCGACCTGCAGGCCTTCCTGTCGCTCCCGAACGTCCTGATGTTCACCACGATCATCGCCGTCATCGACGTCGTCCTGGCGACGGCCCTGGCGACGCTCGGCGCGTTCATCTACAACCTCTCCGCCGGCTTCGTCGGCGGCGTGGAGCTGACCCTGGCCGAGGACGAGTGACCTGCGCTCTCCCGACTATCGATTTTGGGACTGCCGCTGTGGTGCGCTAATCTTCAGGAGTCAGCGCGCGGGACACACACCGCAGAGCGCGGCGGGGCTATAGCTCAGTTGGTTAGAGCGCATCCCTGATAAGGATGAGGCCACAGGTTCAAATCCTGTTAGCCCCACCAGCGTAAAGACCCCCAGCCGGTACCGGCTGGGGGTCTTTGGCGTCCATGGCTGCGTACAGCGGCACGGCGCTCGGGGGGAGCGCTAACCGACGCTCGGGAGGGGGCGACGCGGACCACGATCGCGATGCTCAGGACGAGCACGAACCAGATCTCCGAGCCCCACCTCGCGCCCTACCTGAACACGGCCTGCCTGCTGGGGGTCGAGCGCGCCCATGGTGACGACGGCCTGATGGCCTTCGCGCTGTCGCCGGCGAACTGGGCCGTCGCGGCCGTCGACGACGTCGCCCGGCACACCGGCCGCACCGCCGAGCAGGACATCGACCGGTACGAGACGGAGATCATGGCCGCGCGGGAGCCGCGGTGGGCATGGCAAGGCGGACGCGTTCCCAGAGGGAGGCGCCCGCCTTCGGTCGGTGCGTCGGTGCTGCTGGAGGGGTATGGCGGCGTACGCGTCTTCGCATTCGCCGTAACGTGCGTTGCCGACCGCCGGGCCCGGGGCCCTCAGCGCTGGAGCGGGGCCTCGGCGACCGGCGCCGACGGGGCGGAGGTCGCCGGCGAGCACTCGGCGGGTGCCGGCTCCGCGTCGTCCAGGGGGAGGTGGCGGCAGCTGGGGGACTTTCCGTGGGCTTCCGCGTGGATGCGCTGCTTCATCGTGGGGGGCAATGACCTGGCGTGGGACCAGGACCAGGGGGACATCGTCATCGGCGCCGTCGCGGGTGCGGTGCGTTCCCCGGCGCTGTTGCGCGTCGTCTCGGTCTGCGGTACCGCCGCGGCGGCCGTCGTCGTGACGAGTCCGAGCGCCGTGAACAGCGCGAGGAAGGCGGTGACGAGGACGTTCCACAGCTTCATGACCGTGTTCCGGGCCATGGCCCCTCACTTTCGGGTTGGGCGATTTGCGTACTTTCCTCATGATGTGTATGCGGCTCGCGAAGTGGTGGACCGACGCCCATGGCGCGTCGATGTTCCGATGAACACCACTCGGATGGCCGCAAGAGGGAGGAAAAGGCACAAAAGGCGATAGGAGGGGTGAACCGGAGGATAGGGAGCGGGGCGGATTGCGGACCTTCTGGGCTGCCTGGATGGTGAGTTGAGGGCCCGGCGCAGGTCACCGATCGGTATCGGTCGGTGTGTATAGTCGGGCGGCAGAGGTCCCCAACGTCAAGGAAAGACGAGGTCGCGCGGTGAAGAAGCTCCTCCTGGTCGCACTGGCCGCCATCGGCGGGCTCCTCGTGTACCGCCAGATCCAGGCGGATCGCGCCGAGCAGGATCTGTGGACGGAGGCGACCGACTCCGTGCCCACGGGTTCGTGAGTCCTGACATCCACAGACAGCCACCGATCCACTGACACCCGGTGGTGACGCCCGGTCCCGCACCGGGCGCGACAGGCCCCGGCCGCCCCTCGCGGTCGGGGTTTCGTGTGTCCGGGGCCGCGCGGCGCGGGACGGGCGGGGACGCGCTGTTGACGGGGGCGGGCGGCGGGGCAGGATGGGCGCGGGCACGGGCAGCGGAACGCCGGGACTTGCAGGGGTGGCGCGTGATGAGGCGGTGGGCGGGCGTCGTGCGTGCGGTTGCGGTGGGGGCGGTGATGTGCTCGGCGTCGGCCGCCCCGCCCGCCGCCGCCGACGAGGCGCCCGGTGCGTACGGCTTCGCCGAGGACGCCCGGACCGTCGAGGCGGGCGCCGGCACCGCGGACGCCGCCCCGCTGGAGCCCGGCACGCCGTACCGCAGCAGCCTTCCGGCCGGCGGCGCCGCGTACTACCGCCTCGACCTCGGCGCCGACTCCAGCGCCTACGTCTCGGCCACCGCCGTGCCCGCGCCGGACGCCGTCGTCGCCGCCGTCGAGGGGATCAAGGTGACCGTGCGGGACGCCGAGGGCGGGCTGTGCGACTCCGGCAGCACGACGTTCGGCAGCGGCCGAAGCCCCCACCCGATCGCCGCGTGGGCCGCGCGCGAGGCCGGGACCAGGCGGTGCCGGGCACCGGGCGTCCACTACGTCGTCGTCGAGCGCGTCGGCGCGAACGCCCCCGCACCCGACGCCTGGGACCTCGAACTCGCCGTGACCGAGGAGCCGCCCCTCGCCTCACCCCGGGCCGGCTCCACGCCCCCGCCCGACGACTGGGACTCGGCCACGCCCCGGCCGCCCACCGACAGCCCGCGACGGCGACCCGGCGGCACCGGCTTCTCCTCCGCCGCCCGCATCGGCGACGGTGTCTGGACCGCCGACCTGCGCCCCGGACAGACCCTCTTCTACGAGGTGCCGGTCGACTGGGGCCGGCAGCTGTACGCCACGGCCGAACTCGGCGGTGGCGGCGAGGGCTCGGGATACGTCGTCGGAGCCCTGGAACTCGCCGTCTACAACCCCGTGCGCGGATACGTCGAGGACGTGAGCGTCGGCTACGGCGGCAGGCCGCGCTCGGCCGCCCCCGCTCCCCTGCCGCCGGTCGCCCACGACAACCGCCGCTCCTTCACCGGGCGCGTGTCCGGGACGCGGTTCGCCGGCTCCTACTACCTGGCCGTGCACCTCGCCGGGCAGGTGGCCGGGACGTTCGGACAGGGGCCCTTCGCCGTGACGCTGCGCGTGCGGGTCACGGGGGAGGCCGAGGCGGGACCGGAGTACGCGGGGGAGTCCGTGCCCGAGGGGGTGTTCGAGGCCGCGGAGGACGGCGGACCGTTCGGGACCGCGGGGAGGGACGACGACGGGGGGACGGCGGTCCGGGGCGCGGCCGGGGGCGACGACGGGGCGATGCGAATGCTCGCCGTGGGCGGCATCGGAGGCGGGACCGTGATCCTCGCCGGGCTCGGGGTGTGGACGGCCGTCGCGCGGAGGAAGGGCGCGGTTCCGCGGTAGGGGCGGGGCCGCCCTCCCACGTCCCTCGTCATACGCGCGTCAGCGCCCAGAAGCCCACGGCGTAGCAGGCCAGGGCCAGCAGGAGGAGCGGGACCGTGACCTTGGCGGGCGGGCCGGTGCGTCGGGCGGCGCGGCGGCGGTGCCGGGACGGGCGAGCGGTCGCGGGGGGCTGCGGGTCCTGGGCGGTGTACGACGCTGTGGACGAGGCCGTGGACGTGCCGGCGCGCCGGGACGCCGGCGCCGGGGGCGGCGCGGGTGCGGGGGTCGGGACCGGGACCGGGGGTGCCGGGAGCCGAGGGGGGTACGGCGGCGGGGCGTACGTCGGCTCATGGCCGAACGCGGGGGCGGGCGCCGGAGACGGCGTGGGCCGCTGGTCCCGGGCGCCGGGCGGGGTGAACGCCGGCTGCGGAGGCGGTAAGGGGAAGCTGCCCGTGTCCGACATCGCCGGCGCACGGGACGTGCCCGCCGCCTGGGCTCCCGTGCCGCCACCAGCGCCCGCACCGGCGCCGGCACCCGCACCAGTGCCCGCACCGCCACCCGCACCAGTGCCCGCACCGCCAGCAACACCGGCGCCGGCACCCGCACCCGTCCCGGCACCGCCGCCCGTCCTCGTACCCCCCTGCCCGTCCCCGCGCGACGCCCCGGCGGCCTCCGCCCGCACCGCGCCCGAGATCAGCTCCGGCCCCCGCGGACCGAACCCGGGAGGCAGCGGACCGATCTGGTCGAAGATCTCGATCCGGTCGTCGTCCTCGGGCCCCGGCTCGGGCAGCAGCTCCACGGCCGCGGCGAGGGCCTTGCGCGCCCCCGTGGCCGTGCGGAACCGCGCCTCGGGGTCGGGCTGCAGCAGGGTCGCCACGACCTGCCACAGGGGCTCGGGGATGCCCTGGGGAGCGCCGGGCGTCCCGTGCTCCGCGAAGTACTGGATGATCGCCTTGGCGTCGGGTTTCGCGCCCTCCAGCAGATACAGCGCGACCAGGCCCACGGCGAACAGGTCGGCGGGGAAGTCGGGTTCGGCGCCCATCATCTGCTCGGGCGCGAGATAACCGGGCGTGCCCACGACGAGGTTGGTCTCGGTCAGCCGCGGCTCGCCGAACCGCATGGCGATGCCGAAGTCGGACAGGCGCAGCCGGGGCCGGCCGGTGCCGGTGGCCTCCAGGAGGACGTTGGCGGGCTTGATGTCCCGGTGGACGACGCCCTCGGCGTGCACGGCCGCCAGCCCGGACAGCAGCTGGTCGAGCAGCGTGCAGACGAAGGCGGACGGCAGGGGGCCGTAGTCGTTGACGAGGTGGACCAGTGAGCCCCCGGCGACCAGGTCCATGGTGAACAGGACCTTGTCGTCGTCGGCGGCCCAGCTGGCGGGCGCCAGGACATGCGGGTGGTCGATCCGCAGGGCCTGCTCGCGGACGAACCGCAGCAGCGAGTGCGCGTCGCTCTGCTGGAGGACCTTGGCGGCCACGTAGCGGCGGCGCCGGTGGTCCCAGGCGCGCCAGACCGCGCCGACCCCTCCGCGCCCGATCGGGTCGACCAGTTCGTACCGTCCGGCGAAGACCTCACCCATCGCTGTGCGCCGCTCCTCCCCCGCTCGGCCGTCGGCCCGGTGTGCCGTGTCCCCCCGCGGCGACCGGGCCGACGGGGGTCAGCTCTGGTGGGACTGGTAGTGGGCGACGGCGTCGGAGGTGCGGCCGGCGCCGTAGACCCGGAGGAACTCTGCCAGTTCGGGGTGGCTCGGGGCGAGGGTGTCCGCGGCCTCGATGATGTCGCCCGCGGCGGCGACCGAGCGCAGCAGCGACTGGATCTCGCGCACCACCCGCTTGACCGTGGGCGCGCCCGAACTGTTCGTCGTCTGCGTGGCGTTGCTGAGCACCGAGCCCCCCTGGGACCTCTTGATCTCCTCCATGCGGTCGGTGGCCTCGGCGGCGCTCACGCTGCCGTCCGCGACCTGCGCGGCCAGCTCCTGGAGCAGCTGCACCCGCTGGACCACGGCCGGGTTGCCGATCTTCGCGCGCTGACCGCTCATCAGCTGCGACAGCATCGGCGCCGACAGTCCCAGTACCCCCGCGAGACGAGCCTGGTTGAGTCCAAGATCGTCGATCAGCTTACGGAAGAGCGCCCCCAACGGCTCCCCGTACCAGTTCCGCTGCAGTTCCCGCGCTCTTGCGGTGGCTTCCTGCTGTGCGGCGTCCATTGCGTCTCCCCATCGCTTCCCCAGAACCGCGGTTCGCTGTAGCGAACCACGCCGAGCATCTTACGGAGAGTGGTCGTCCACGGGGACCCCCCAATCTTTTGCGAGAACCGGGCGGCGACCCGCTACTCTGGTCTGCGGCGCCGATCGGCACGCGGTTCAGCCGGCCGGCAGCTCCTCTTCCCGGGGCCTTAGCTCAGTTGGTAGAGCGCTGTCTTTGCATGGCAGATGTCAGGGGTTCGACTCCCCTAGGCTCCACCGGATCACGACCGGCCGGACGTCCTTCCGTGGGCGTCCGGCCGTTCTTGTGCGCGGGGTCCCGGCGTCCTCGTCGACCATGACCTGTGTCACGCCCGAGGGCGGACGGACGGCGGGGGACTCGTTGCGATTGTTTGCGCAAACGGGTGTGACGGGGTGTGTGCGAAGGGCGGGGCGCTGCGGGCGCGGCGGTGGTGCGCCGGCGCGCCGGGGAGTGCGGGGCGGGTGTGAGCTGCGCGAGCGGAATGAGGGTAACCGGACCGCCACGTTCCGTAGGCGAAATCTGCGCACGACCTCCACATCCGGACGTTGCAAACGGAACACGACCGCGGGGCGGGAGACCCTTGGGTCTCCCGCCCCGCGCCGTCTTTCCGGAGCGCCCGCGCGCCGTCGGGAATCAGCCGCGGTCAGCCGTGATCACGCTCGGCGGCGATCACGGCCTCCCGCCGTCCTCGGCACCCCGAGGGCCGTGAGGGCCGCTCAGCCGCGGTCCTCGCGGTCGGTCGCCTGTTCGTCGGCCTCCTTGGCCTGCACCTCGGGATCGAGCGAGGTGGCGCCGCTGCCGTCCACGGACGTCAGCCGGCCGCCCTCGGGGACCTCGGTCGCGGCGGGCGGCTCGACCAGCCAGTCGGGGTTGGCCTGCTTGTCCCACCACTTCCAGGCGGCGACGGCGCCGCCCGCGGCGAGGCCGAGCAGCACGAGGGTCTTCACGGCCTTGCCCCGCCTGGCCCGCCGCTGCTGCCTGCGGACCAGCTTCTGGATCTCCTCGGCCGAGACCTGACCGCGCAGCGCGGCCAGCGCGGCGGCGCCCCGCGACGCGGCCTCGTCCTTGACGGGACCGGCGACGGCCACCGCCTGCTCGATCCTGGGCCGGGAGAACTCGGCGGCGTGAAGTGCTGCCTTACGGGCGCGGAGAGCGGCTTCCTGGGCGCGGACGGCGGCCTCCTGGGCGGCGATGTCGACCTTCGGCGGCACATGCGAACGGGCCTGCTCCAGCCGCGGGGCGACAAGGGCCGCGTACTGGACGCGGGCCTGGGACACCTTCGGCGCGAGCCGGACCCGCGCCTCCTTCGTGTAGTGCGCGGCCCGGTCCTTGGCCGTGTCGGCGTAGGGCGCCACCACTTCCGCGGCGTGCAGCACGCTGTCCTTCGCCGAGCCGGTCGCGGCGCGCACGCTGTCGATGCGGGTCACGGGTTTCCTCCTCCTCGGTGGCGTACGGTATTTCGACTTTCCACCCTTTTACGGATCATGCCTCCCGGTGTGCGGTCGGGCATGTGAAGCGGGCATCCGGGTCACGCGATCGTGCGACGACGGAGCGGGACGGACCGTGCGACGGCGGACATGGGACGGATCGCGCGACGACGGAACGAAACGGCTCCTGCGACGACGGAACGGGACGACAGAACGAACCGGGTGAGCGTGGACAAGACGAACCTGTCGTCGACAATGCCACGGATCGTCGCCCGGCGCCCGTGCCGGGCGACGTACGGCGTGGGGCGTGCGAGGATCGGGGTGTCACAGGAAGACAACGGAAGGCAGATCGTGGCTGAGCAGCTCTACGCCACCCTGAAGACCAACAAGGGCGACATCGAGATCCGGCTCTTCCCGGACCATGCGCCCGAGACGGTCAAGAACTTCGTCGAGCTCGCCAAGGGCGAGCGGGAGTGGACGCACCCGGCCACCGGCGTGAAGGCCGCGGCCAAGCTGTACGACGGCACGGTCTTCCACCGGGTCATCAGCGGCTTCATGATCCAGGGCGGCGACCCGCTGGGCAACGGCACGGGCGGCCCCGGCTACCAGTTCAAGGACGAGTTCCACCCGGACCTGCGGTTCGACAAGCCGTACCTGCTGGCCATGGCCAACGCCGGCCCGGGCACCAACGGCTCGCAGTTCTTCATCACCGTCGCCCCGACGGCGTGGCTGAACCGCAAGCACACCATCTTCGGCGAGGTCGTCGAGGGCCCCAGCCAGAAGGTCGTGGACGCCATCGCGACGACGGACACCAACCCGCGCACCGACCGTCCGGTCAACGACGTCGTCATCGAGTCGGTCGTCGTGGAGAGCCGCCAGGGCTGATCCGCCGGACCGGTCCGGGACGGACGGCGCCGGCCGGACCGGTCCGACATCTCCCGCAGGGAACCGAACGCCCCGCTCGTCCGTAAAGATGAGCGGGGCGTTGGAGTGTCGAGGAAGACCGGGTGACGACCGAGGGGACCGCATGGACCAGGCGCACGACAGTCAGCAGGACGCCCGGAGCACCCCTGTCTGCTACCGGCACCCGGACCGTGAGACCGGCGTGCGCTGCACCCGCTGCGAGCGCCCGATCTGCCCCGAGTGCATGGTCAGCGCCTCCGTCGGCTTCCAGTGCCCGCAGTGCGTGCGGGAGGGCGCCGGCACCGGCCACGCACCGGGCGCCGCCCGCCCCCGCACCCTCGCGGGCGGCGCGGTGACGGCCGACCCGCGGCTGCTCACCAAGATCCTCATCGGTATCAACCTCGCGGTGTTCGTCGCCGTCCACGCGTCGTCGTCGCTGCTGAACGACCTGGTCCTGATCGGCGCCTGGCCGCCCGCCCCCTGGACTCCCACGGAGGGCGTCGCGGGCGGCGACTGGTACCGCCTGGTCACCTCGATGTTCACGCACGAGGAGATCTGGCACATCGCCTTCAACATGCTGAGCCTGTGGTGGCTCGGCGGACCCCTGGAGGCCGCCCTCGGCCGGGTCCGCTATCTCGCGCTCTACCTGGTCTCCGGGCTCGCCGGCAGCGCGCTGACGTATCTGCTGGCGGCGCCCTCGGCGGCCTCGCTCGGCGCCTCGGGCGCGGTCTTCGGGCTGTTCGGCGCGACCGCCGTGCTGATGCGGCGGCTCGACTACGACATGCGGCCGGTGATCGCTCTGCTGGCGATCAACCTGATCTTCACCTTCACCCCCGGTTTCAACATCGCGTGGCAGGCCCACATCGGGGGACTGGTGGCCGGAGTGGTCGTCGGCCACGCCATGGTGCACGCCCCGCGCGAGCGGCGGGCGCTGGTGCAGTACGGCGCCTGTGCCCTGGTCCTGGCGGTGGTGGCGGGCATGGTCCTGCTGCGCACGGTCCAGCTCACCTGAAGTCGGCGGCAGGGCCGCTGAAGGGGGCGCCGGGCCGCTCACCAGGCGTTGTCCACAGCGGGTGGCCGATCTTGTGCACAGTGTGCGGGAACAGCTGTGCCCCCTGTCACCGACCCGTGTTGACGCAGGTCAGGCAGGGGGCGAACAAGCTTTCGGGCACCGGTGTGTCTGTCACACCGGCGTCAACGCTCGATTGGTTATCCACAGATGGTCTTTCTTTTTCCCCACTGTGGACAACGGTTGTGGATAACTCACTTCCACTGCGTGGAGACGCCGAACCCGGCCGCGATGAAGCCGAAGCCCACCACGATGTTCCAGTTGCCCAGCGAGTCGATCGGAAGCGAACCGTCGGTGACATAGAAGACGACGATCCAGGCAAGCCCGATCAGGAACAGGGCGAGCATGACCGGTGCGACCCAGGAGCGGCTGTTCAGCTTGATGCTGGTCGCCTGCTTCGACGGCGGCGGAGTGAAATCTGCCTTCTTGCGGATACGTGACTTCGGCACGAGGGTCTCTCCTGTCGATGCGCTGCGTGGCCGCGCAGGTAACTGGGTCGGGCTCGGGGCAGCGTACAAGGGGACACTGAGTGCTCCCCCGGGCGTCCGTTAGCGTAGTGCTTCCGTGGCGCCGAAGGAGATAAGGGTACGTTGAGCAATTCTGCCGACTCTCCCGGGACCGGATCCAGCCCTGCCCCCGGAAATGTCCGCGCCGTCCGGTTCCGGCCGGTACGGGTGCTCACCGCGGGCGTCTTCGCGCTCGCCGGGCTGCTCTTCTTCCTCAGCTTCGACACCGCAAGGGGCACCGACATCCGCACGGACGCCTCCCTGCTGCGGCTGTCCGACCTCATCCACGAGCGCAGCCGCGACAACGCCGCCCTGGACGAGTCCAACGCCGCCCTGCGCGAGGACGTGGAGTCCCTCGCCGAACGCGACGACGGCAGCAGCAGGGCGGAGGACGACCGGCTCGCCGCCCTGGAGAAGAGCGCCGGCACCCAGGAGCTGACCGGCGAGGCGATCACCGTCACCCTGGACGACGCCCCGCCCGGCGCCACAGCGAGGCTCCCCGGCTATCCCGAGCCGCAGCCCGACTACCTGGTCATCCACCAGCAGGACCTCCAGGCCGTGGTGAACGCCCTGTGGCAGGGCGGCGCCAAGGGGATCAAGGTGATGGACCAGCGGCTCATCTCCACCAGCGCCGTCCGCTGCGTGGGCAACACCCTGATCCTCCAGGGCCGCGTCTACTCGCCCCCCTACAAGATCCAGGCCGTCGGCGACCCCGGGAAGCTCAAGAAGGCACTCTCCGCCTCCCCGGCGATCAAGAACTACATGGTCTACGTCAACGTCTACGGCCTCGGCTGGAAGGTCGAGGACGACGGCGAGGTCACCCTCCCGGGTTACTCGGGCACCGTCGACCTGCAGTACGCCGAACCCCTGGAGCAGCGCCGTTAGTCTGGTGACGTACGGCGTGTGTCTGGTGCCGTGGTGCGACGGAAGGGACGGCATGTACGGCTGGATCTGGCGGCATCTGCCGGGGAACGCGTGGGTGAAGGCCCTGCTCTCGCTCGTGCTGGTCGTGGCCGTGGTCTACATCCTGTTCCAGTACGTCTTCCCGTGGGCCGAACCGCTGCTGCCCTTCAACGATGTGACGGTGGACAACCAGTGAGCGCGCGCATTCTGGTCGTGGACAACTACGACAGCTTCGTTTTCAACCTCGTCCAGTACCTGTACCAGCTGGGCGCCGAGTGCGAGGTCGTGCGCAACGACGAGGTGTCGACCGCGCACGCCCAGGACGGCTTCGACGGCGTGCTGCTGTCCCCCGGTCCCGGCACTCCCGAGGAGGCCGGCGTCTGCGTCGAGATGGTCCGCCACTGCGCGGACACCGGCGTCCCCGTCTTCGGCGTCTGCCTCGGCATGCAGTCCATGCAGGTCGCCTACGGCGGCGTCGTCGACCGCGCCCCCGAGCTGCTGCACGGCAAGACCTCACCCGTCGAACACGAGGGCAAGGGCGTCTTCGCCGGCCTTCCCTCGCCCTTCACGGCGACCCGGTACCACTCGCTGGCCGCCGAGCCCCTGACCGTCCCGGCCGAGCTGGAGGTCACCGCCCGCACGCCGGACGGCATCGTGATGGGCCTGCGCCACCGGGAGCTGCCCGTCGAGGGCGTCCAGTTCCACCCCGAGTCGGTGCTCACCGAGCACGGCCACCGGATGCTGGCCAACTGGCTCACGGAGTGCGGCGACCACGGCGCGGTGGCGAGATCGACGGGGCTCGCCCCGGTGGTGGGCAGGGCCACGGCGTGACCGCGCTGCGCCCCGAGCGTGAGTCCGGCGCGGGCGCCCGCGACCAGGGCACCTCGTACGGGCAGCCGTACGGGGCCCCGGGCACGTTCGGGGAGCAGGACCGGCCACAGCAGCCGCACCAGTCACCGCAGCCACACGGCGCGCAGCCCCAGCCACACCGCGCACAGCCTCAGCCGCACCGGGCGCAACCGCAGTCGTACGGGACGCTCCGCGACGACGAGACGATGGCCCTGCGCGTCCCCGACCCGCCGGGCGGCCCTCAGCGGCCCTCCCAGGGCCCTGCGGGTTCCCCCGCCGACGGACCCGCGCCGGGCGGGCGAGCGGCCCGCAGAAGGGCGGCCAGGCGGCGTCACGGTCGTCGCGGCGCCCCGCCCCTGCCCCCGGAACCGTCCGGCGTCGCCGAGGAGCCCCGCGCCCCCCTCTCCCGCGTCGAGGCCCGCCGCCTCGCCCGCGCCCGCAGGCCCAGCCCCGGAGTGATCGCCAGCCGGGTCATCGGCGAGGTGTTCATCACGACCGGCGTGCTGATGCTGCTGTTCGTCACCTACCAACTGTGGTGGACCAACATCCGCGCCCACGCCCAGGCGGGCAGCGAGGCCAGCCAGCTCAAGGAGGACTGGGCGAGCGGCAAGCGCAACCCGGGCGTCTTCGAGCCGGGCCAGGGCTTCGCCCTGCTGCACATCCCGCGGCTGGACGTGGTGGTCCCGATCGCCGAGGGCATCGACAGCGAGAAGGTGCTGGACCGCGGGATGGTCGGCCACTACGCCGAGGGCGCGCTGAAGACCGCGATGCCCGACGCGAGGACCGGCAACTTCGGGCTCGCCGGCCACCGCAACACGCACGGCGAGCCGTTTCGCTACATCAACCGCCTCGAACCCGGCGACCCGATCGTCGTGGAGACGCAGGACCGGTACTACGTCTACAAGATGGCGTCCATCCTCCCGGTGACCTCGCCCGGCAACATCGGCGTCCTGGATCCCGTCCCACGGGGATCGGGCTTCACCCGGCCCGGCCGCTACATCACGCTGACGACGTGCACGCCGGAGTTCACCAGCAAGTACCGGATGATCGTCTGGGGAAAGATGGCCGAGGAACGGCCGCGCAGCAAGGGAAAGCCGGATGCGCTCGTCGACTAGGGCGTCGGTCGGGGCGGATGAACGTGGCAAGGGCGGATGAACGTGGCAGCGACCACCGATCGTGAAGAGCGCGAGGACGACGCCGGGACGTCCCCGCCCGTACCGGAGCCCGGGCGGCGCCGCCCCGGCCGGCTGGCCCTGGCGGTCAGCGTCCTCGGCGAACTCCTGATCACCGCGGGCCTGGTCCTCGGCCTGTTCGTCGTCTACTCCCTGTGGTGGACGAACGTCGTCGCGGACCGCAAGGCCGACCGCGAGGGCGACCGGGTCCGCGACGGCTGGGCCCGGGACGGCGGCTCGGGACCGGCCGCGTACGACAGCAGGGACGGCATCGGCTTCCTGCACGTCCCCGCGATGACCGGCGACGAGATACTCGTCAAGAAGGGCACCTCGGCGGGCCTGCTCGACGACGGCGTCGCCGGCTACTACACCGATCCCGTCAAGGCCGTCCTCCCAACCAGCGGCAAGAAGGGCAACTTCTCCCTCGCCGCCCACCGCGACGGCCACGGCGCCAAGTTCCACAACATCCACAAGCTGGGCAAGGGCGACCCGATCGTCTTCGAGACGAAGGAGAAGTGGTACGTCTACAAGGTGTACGCCGTCCTCCCCGAGACGTCGAAGTACAACGTCGCGGTGCTCGACCCGGTCCCGAAGGAGTCGGGCCGCACGAAGGCCGGCCGCTACATCACCCTGACGACCTGCACGCCGGTCTTCACCAGCCGCCACCGTTACGTGGTCTGGGGCGAGCTGGACCGGGTGGAGAAGGTGGACGAGCGGCGGACGCCGCCGGAGGAGATCCGCTGAACGGCCGGTCCGCGACGGACGAGGGGCCCCGCCGGTGCTCACCGGTGGGGCCCCGCTCTTGTCCTGCGCTCATGTCCCGGCGCTAGTCGCCGCCGCCTCCGAAGAGGCCGCCGCCGCCGTTCCCGCCGCCGCCGTTGTTGTTCCCGCCGCCGCCGAAGCCGATGGACTGCAGCGTGATCTGCGTCGCGGCCGGGTCGTCGACCTCCTGGTTCGGACCCGGGTTCTGGTTCACCACGAGGGCCGTGTCGCTCTGGTCGCTGCCGCCCGCGAACTGGATGTTCGTGAAGCCGGCCGCGGCCAGCTCGGCCTTGGCCTGGGCGACCGGCTTGTTGCGGACGTCCGGGACCTTGACCTTCTGCTTCTGCTCGAACTTGCCGACCTTGAGGGCGACCGTCGAGTTCTTGTCGACCTCGGTGCCGGCCCCCGGCGTGCTCTCCAGGACCTTGCCGTTCTGGTTCTGGTCCTCGGTCGGCACCTCGGTGCACGTGCCCGTGAGGTCGCTGGCCTCCAGTTGCTTCTGGGCCGCCTCACAGGTCTGGCCGACCACGTCCGGGACCGTGGCCTTCTCCTCGGCCTTGGCGACCGTGAGGGTGATCGTGGAGCCCTTCTCGAGCTCCTTGCCGGAGACCGGGTCCTGCTCCAGGACCGTGCCCGGGTCCTCCGACGCCTCGCGCGTCTCCGTCTTGACCACGAACTCGTAGTCGTCGCCCTCCAGCTTGGACTTGGCCTCGTCCAGCGAGAGCCCGATCACGCTGGGCACGGCGACCTTGGGAGCGCCCGTGGAGAGCACCAGGTTGATCGTGGAGCCCTTCGCCACGTTCTCGTCGGCCTTGACGTCCTGGTCGCAGACGTGGTCCTTCTGCTGGTCCTCGCAGGGCTTCGGGTCGAACGTGACCTTGAGGTCGCTGTTGACGGCCTGTGCCTCCGCGTCGCCCTTGGACAGGCCGACGAAGTTCGGAACGGGCACGTTGTCGCTGCCGACGCCGTCGCCGCCGACGACCCACCGCCCGATCAGCACCGCGCCCACCAGCACCAGCACGGCCGCCACGACCAGCAGGATCGTGGAGGTGTTGGACTTCTTCTGGCGGCGCCGGTCGGGGCGCTCGTCGTAGCCGTAACCGCCGTCGTCCGGGTTCATCGGGGGCAGCATCGTCGTGGCGCCGCCGCCCGCGTCGGCGCGCAGGGCCGTCGTCTGCTGGTCGTCGGGGTAGCCGCCGTAGCCGACCGCGCCCATCGCGGCCGTCGCGGCGACCGGCTGGCCGTCGAGGCAGGCCTCGATGTCGGCGCGCATCTCGTCGGCCGACTGGTAGCGGTAGTTCGGGTCCTTGGTCAGCGCCTTGAGGACGATGGCGTCCATCTCCGGCGTGATCTCCGGGTCGAAGACCGACGGCGGCTGGGGCTCCTCGCGGACGTGCTGGTAGGCCACCGCCACCGGGGAGTCGCCGACGAACGGGGGGCGCACGGTCAGCAGTTCGTAGAGCAGGCAGCCGGTGGAGTACAGGTCGGAACGGGCGTCCACCTGCTCGCCCTTGGCCTGCTCCGGGGAGAGGTACTGGGCGGTGCCGATGACGGCCGCGGTCTGGGTCATCGTCATCCCGGAGTCGCCCATGGCGCGGGCGATGCCGAAGTCCATCACCTTGACCTGGCCGCCGCGGGTCAGCATGACGTTGGCCGGCTTGATGTCCCGGTGCACGATGCCGTTGCGGTGGGCGTACTCCAGGCCCTGGAGGATGCCGATGGTCATCTCCATGGCCCGCTCGGGCAGCAGCTTGCGGCCGCTGTGCAGCAGCTCGCGGAGCGTGGAGCCGTCGACGTACTCCATCACGATGTACGGGATGGAGACCCCGTCGATGTAGTCCTCGCCCGTGTCGTAGACCGCCACGATCGCGGGATGGTTCAGCGAGGCGGCCGACTGGGCCTCCCGGCGGAACCGGGCCTGGAAGGACGGGTCGCGCGCGAGGTCGGCGCGCAGCGTCTTCACCGCCACCTGGCGACCGAGCCGGGTGTCATGCGCGTGATAGACCTCCGCCATGCCACCACGGCCGAGCACCGGGCCCAGCTCGTACCGGCCGCCGAGGCGACGCGGCTCTTCCATAGCTTCCTACCAGCCCTCTCCGTCGGTCCCGACCGGCACGGTGTGTGCGGTCGGAGGCTGCCCGTCCGGGCCTACCGTACCCGGCTCGCTTTGTGGGACCTGGCCAAGCCCGTCACCCGATACAGGACCGGTATCGCAACGTGCACCGATGTGAAGGCGACGTGACGGGCGTCTCACCCCTTGCTGTTGATGACCGCCTCCATCACGCTCTTCGCGATGGGGGCGGCGAGGCCGCCGCCGGAGATGTCGCCGCGGTCGGCGTTCTCGTCCTCGACCACCACGGCCACCGCCACCGGCGAACTGCCGTCGTCCAGCTTGGCGTAGGAGATGAACCAGGCGT
Organism: Streptomyces sp. NPDC046379; assembly: GCF_055587785.1. NCBI lineage: Bacteria > Bacillati > Actinomycetota > Actinomycetes > Kitasatosporales > Streptomycetaceae > Streptomyces > Streptomyces sp. NPDC046379. The sequence continues at coordinate 215,685 of NZ_JBVJFP010000007.1, read as the reverse complement.
ACGGCTTCTCGCTGTTGTCGACGCCGTGCTGCGCGGTGCCGGTCTTGCCGCCGACGGTGACGCCGTCGATCCTGGCGTTGGAGCCGGTGCCCTTCTCGACGACCGTCTCCATCATCGACTGCAGGATCTGGGCGTTGTCCGAGGACAGCGGCCGGCTGAGCTCCTCCGGGTCGGTCTGCTCGATGGTGTCCACGTCGGACGCCTGGAGCTTGTCGACCATGTACGGCTTCATCAGCGTGCCGTCGTTGGCGACGGCCGAGGCGACCATGGCCATCTGCAGCGGGGTCGCCGCGGTGTTGAACTGGCCGATCGAGGACAGCGCGGTCTGCGACGGGTTCATGTCGTCGGAGAACACCGAGGCGTTGGCGCGGACCGGGGTGAACTGCTCGCTGGTGAAGCCGAACTCCTTCGCCGTCTCCAGCATCTTGTCGTTGCCGAGGTCCGCGCCGACCTTGCCGAAGACGGTGTTGCAGGACCACTGCAGGGCGACGCGCAGGGTGGCGTTCTCGCAGGGCAGGTTGCCGTCGTTCTTCAGCTCGGTGCGGGTGCCCGTCATGACCCACGGGAGCGGGGTGTCGGTCTTCTCGTCCGCGTCCTCGTACAGGCCGTGCTCCAGGGCCGCCGCCGCGGTGACCACCTTGAACGTGGAGCCCGGCGGGTAGGTCTCGCGCAGCGCCCGGTTCAGCATCGGGTCGTCGGGGTTGTTCTTCTTCTGGAGCTTGTTCCAGGCCTTCTGGTCCTCGGCGGAGTACCCGGCGAACGTCGACGGGTCGTACGACGGGTAGGAGGCCAGGGCCAGGATCTTGCCGGTGGACGGCTCGATGGCGGCGACGGCCCCCTTGCCCCGCTGGGCCAGACCCTCGTACGCGGCCTTCTGCGCCGCGGCGTTGAGGGTGGTGACGACGTTGCCGCCCTCCTTGTCCTTGCCGGTGAGCATGTCGAGGGTGTTGCGGAAGAAGAGGCGGTCGTCGTTGCCGGTGAGGATGCCGTCCTCGATGCTCTCCAACTGGTTGGTGCCGAACGCCTGCGAGGCGTAGCCGGTGACCGGCGCCCACATCGGGCCGTTCTTGTAGGTGCGCACGTAGTCGAAGTCGCCGCTGGTGGCCCGCTTGGAGCCGGTGATCGCCTTGCCCTCGACGATGATGTTGCCGCGCGGGGTGGCATAGCGCTCGATGGCGACCCGGCGGTTCTCGGTGTCGGTGGCCAGTTCGTCCGCCTTGACGTACTGGAGATAGTTGTTGCGGATCATCAGGGTCAGGATGAGCAGTCCGCAGAAGATCGCGATCCGGCGCAGGGGCTTGTTCATGACGGTCGGACCACCTGGGTCATCTCGGCGTCGGGGTTGGGGGCGGGGGCGGGCGCCGGACGGCGCGCGGTGTCGCTGATTCTCAGCAGAATGCCGATCAGCGCCCAGTTGGCGATGACCGCGCTGCCGCCGGAGGCCAGGAACGGCATCGTCATACCGGTCAGCGGGATGAGCCCCATGACGCCGCCCGCGACCACGAAGACCTGCAGCGCGAAGGCGCCGGACAGGCCGACGGCGAGCAGCTTGCCGAACGGGTCGCGGGCCGCCAGGGCGGTGCGGATGCCGCGCTCGATGATCAGGCCGTAGAGCAGCAGCAGCGCCATCACGCCGGCCAGGCCCAGTTCCTCGCCGAAGGTGGCGAGGATGAAGTCGGAGTTGGCGGCGAACCGGATCAGGTCGGAGTGGCCCTGGCCCCAGCCGGTGCCGAGGGTGCCGCCGGAACCGAACGCCCACAGGGCCTGCATGGCCTGCTCGGAGTGGACGATGCCGTCCTGGACGCCGGCGCGGCTCAGCTCGTACTCGTGCATCGGGTCCAGCCAGGCCTGCACACGCGTCTGGATGTGCGGCTCGAAGCTGGCCACGCCGACCGCGCCGACCGCGGACATCAGCAGACCGAAGACGATCCAGCTGGTCCGCTCGGTGGCGACGTACAGCATGATGACGAACATTCCGAAGAACAGCAGCGACGTGCCGAGGTCGGTCTCGAAGACCAGGATCAGGATCGAGATCGCCCACACCACGAGGATCGGGCCGAGATCCCGGCCGCGCGGCAGGTACAGGCCCATGAAGCGGCGGCTGGCCAGCGCGAGGGCGTCCCGCTTGACCATCAGATAGCCGGCGAAGAACACCGCGAGGACGATTTTCGCGAACTCGCCGGGCTGGATGGAGAATCCGGCGACCGAGATCCAGATCTTCGCGCCGTAAAGGTCCTTGCCGAGGCCGGGCACCAGCGGCAGCAGCAGCAGGATCAGCGCGCCGACCATCGAGATGTACGTGTAGCGCTGCAGGACGCGGTGGTCCTTGAGGAAGATCAGCACCACCACGAACAGCGCGATGCCCATCGCCGTGTAGAGCAGCTGACGCGGGGCCGCGCCGCCTGCCTGGCCGATGTCCTGGAGCAGCGGCGACTGGTCCAGCCGCCAGATGGCGACCAGCCCGAGGCCGTTGAGCAGCGTGGCCAGCGGGAGCATCAGCGGGTCGGCGTACGGCGCGAACCTGCGGACCACGAGGTGGCCGACGCCGGCCAGCAGGCCGAGGCCCAGGCCGTAGCCCAGCAGTCCGGTGGGGACCTCGTCGTTGAGGGCGAGGCCCACGTTGGCGTAGGCGAAGACCGGGATGACGACCGCGAACACCAGCAGCGCCAGCTCGGTGTTGCGCCGGCTCGGCGCGCCGATGGAGCCGATGGTGGACGTGTGGTGCGTCGGCGTGTTCGTAGAACTGCTCATCGTGTGACGGGGCCTCTCACGGCTTGCCTACTGCTTACCGCACATCGAGACGACCTTCTGCTCTTCCTCCGAGAGGCTGGGCCCGGGGCTGGGAGTGGCGGTCGCGGACGGGGACTTGGACGGGTTCGGGGACGCGGACGCCGTGGGGCTCGGCGTGGCCTTGGACGCGAGGGACGTCCGGCTGGTTCCGCCGTCCTCGTCCTCGCCCGGCTTCGCGCTGTTCCGGTTCTCGGCGGCCCGTCGCTGGGCCTCCTTCTTGCACGCGGAGGCCTGGACCGACAGTTCGTCGATCTTGGCCTGGGCGTTCTTCCGGTCGCCCTCCGCGATCGTGGCCTCGACCAGCTTGCGCTGGTACGGCGGCAGGTACTTGAGTTCGATCTCGGGGTGGTCCTTCTCCACCTTCGAGAGCGACACCCAGGCTAGGTCCTGGCTGATGCCGCGGTACAGGGCGACGTGCTCGCCGTTCGTGCCGACGTAGTACTGCGTCTGCGTCCAGCGGTAGCCGCCGTACAGGCCGCCGCCGACCACGGCCAGCGCCAGCGCGCCGTACAGGGACCGCTTCAGCCACCGGCGGCCGCCGCGCTGCTTGACGAAGTCGCCCTCGTCGTACGCGCCGAAGCCGCCCGCCGGAATGAAGCCGGTGGTGTCGCCGGAGCCGGGCGGGCCGAACTCGCCGCCCCCGCCGCCGCTTTGGCCGGGCACCTGGCGGCCGAGGCCCGCGGCTCGGCCGGCCGGGGTCTGCATGATGCCGTTGTCCTGCAGTTGGTTCTGGTTCTCGGCGACCGCGCCGACCACCACCGGGGTGTCGGACAGCTGCCCGGCGAGGGTGTCCCCGGTGTCCAGGTCGAGGACGTCGGCGACGATCACGGTGATGTTGTCGGGGCCGCCACCGCGCAGCGCGAGCTGGATCAGCTCCTGCACGGTCTCCTGGGGGCCCTGGTAGCTGGCGAGGGTGTCCTCCATCGTCTGGTGCGAGACGACTCCGGACAGCCCGTCGGAGCAGATCAGATAGCGGTCGCCGGCCCGCACCTCGCGGATCGACAGGTCCGGCTCGACGTGGTCGCCGCTGCCCAGCGCGCGCATCAGCAGGGAGCGCTGCGGGTGGGTGGTGGCCTCCTCCTCGGTGATGCGGCCCTCGTCCACCAGCCGCTGCACCCAGGTGTGGTCCTGCGTGATCTGGGTCAGCACCCCGTCGCGCAGCAGGTACGCGCGCGAGTCGCCGACGTGCACCAGGCCGAGGCGCCGGCCCGTCCACAGCAGGGCGGTGAGCGTGGTGCCCATGCCCTCCAGGGTCGGGTCGTCCTCGACCATCTGGCGCAACTGGTCGTTGGCCCGCTGGACCGCCGTGCCGAGCGAGGTGAGGATGTCGGAGCCGGGCACGTCGTCGTCGAGCGCGACGATGGTGGAGATCGCCTCGGAGGAGGCGACCTCGCCGGCCGCGGCGCCGCCCATGCCGTCGGCGATGGCGAGCAGGCGCGGACCGGCGTATCCGGAGTCCTCGTTGCCCTCGCGGATCATGCCCTTGTGCGAACCGGCGGCGAAGCGCAGTGACAGACTCATGCGCACCTCGCCCGTCGGCTCCGGGTACAGCCGATCGTGTCGAGCCACACTGCCCACCCTCCGGTCGGGAGCGCGCCGGGGCCCCGGGTGTGGACCGCCGCTGCGTGCTCGCTCCGCTCGCGCTCATTCATGATGCAGCACTACTTCCGCAGCTCGATGACGGTCTTGCCGATGCGGATCGGTGCTCCGAGCGGGATCGGCGTCGCGGTCGTGAGGCGGGTCCGGTCGAGGAACGTGCCGTTCGTGGACCCCAGGTCCTCGACGATCCACTGGCCGTCCCGGTCCGGGTAGATCCTGGCGTGCCGGCTGGAGGCGTAGTCGTCGTCCAGCACGATCGTGCTGTCGTGCGCGCGGCCCAGCGTGATGGTCTGGCCCTGGAGCGCGACGGTGGTGCCGGTGAGTGTGCCCTCGGTCACCACCAGTTTGGTGGGGGCGTTGCGGCGCGCCCGACCGCCGCCCGCCGGCTGCTGCTGGCGCTGCTGCGGGGGCGCCTGCCGCGCGGCCTGCTGCGGCCGGGCGGCTTCCCGTCGGGACCCGCGCTGAGTGACGCGCGTTCCGAACAGGTCGCTGCGGATGACCTGCACGGCCACGATCACGAACAGCCACAGTACGGCCAGGAAACCCAGCCGCATGACCGTGAGGGTCAGCTCTGACATTGCCCCCGGATCACCCTTCGGCTTGCCTATAGATAACGGTGGTACTGCCCACGACGATCCGCGAGCCGTCGCGGAGCGTAGCGCGGGTGGTGTGCTGCCCGTCCACCACGATGCCGTTGGTGGACCCGAGATCCTGGATCGTCGAGGGCGTTCCGGTCCGGATCTCACAGTGCCGGCGGGAGACGCCGGGGTCGTCGATCCGCACGTCGGCGTCGGTGCTGCGGCCGAGTACGAGCGTCTGGCGGGAGATCTGATGGCGGGTGCCGTTGATCTCGATCCAGTACCTGGTGCGCGCGCCGGGCGCGACGGCCGGGGGGGTGTGGGGGGCGGCGGGCTGCGGATAGCCGTAGCCGCCGGGGCGCCCGCCGGGCGGGGGCGCGGCGGGCATGGGAGGAGCGCCGGCGGGCGCGCCGGGCTGCGGGTAGCCGTAGCCGCCGGGACGGCGGGCGCCGGCGGCCGGCGGTGCGGCCTCGGGGCTCTGCTGGTTGGTGGAGGAGGCCAGGGTGCGGCTGCGCACCCGGTACAGGCCGGTGTCCAGGTCGTCCGCCTTCTCCAGGTGGACCTTGATCGGGCCCATGAAGGTGTAGCGCTGCTGCCTGGCGTAGTCGCGGACCATGCCGGCCAGCTCGTCGCCGAGCTGGCCCGAGTAGGGGCTGAGCCGCTCGAAGTCGGGCGTGCTCAGCTCCACGATGAAGTCGTTGGGGACCACGGTGCGGTCGCGGTTCCAGATGGTGGCGTTGTTGTCGCACTCGCGCTGGAGCGCGCCGGCGATCTCCACGGGCTGGACCTCGGACTTGAACACCTTGGCGAAGGTGCCGTTGACCAGACCTTCGAGACGCTGCTCGAACTTCTTCAGGACTCCCATGGGGCACCTCCTCCGTCGTTGCCGTCCTGTGTACAGGTACTGCTTACTGATCGTATCCACGCGCCGGTGGATCGGCTGGTTCCCCCTGTCGGCCCCGTCGGCGGATGCCGACGACTGACGAGGTTCCCTGCCGGGCCGCCCTTCGAACTCCTGCCATGGATCGTAGAGGCGGGCGCGGTCAAGTGTCCCGCACCGGACTGTGCGCCGGGTCCGCTCCCGGGAGGCGGGCGGGGACCGGTACGAGGTTGATACGTGCCGGGGGCGCGGCGGCGACAGTCGGGGCGGCCTCCCTCCCGCGCGGGGGAAAGGGATGTGAATCCATCCCGGCCAGCGTGCTAATGTTCTGCGTGTCGGAAGGCGCAGGCCCCCCAGGGGACAGCCCGAGGACACACCCAATGCGCGGGTGGCGGAATAGGCAGACGCGCTGGATTCAGGTTCCAGTGCCCGCAAGGGCGTGGGGGTTCAACTCCCCCCTCGCGCACATCGCCGGAACGGGCGGATCGTGATTCACGGTCCGCCCGTTCTGCTGTGTCCGGGGCCGGGTGTGACGAGAGTCTCAGGCCGCCGGGCGGCGGAGGTCAGCGGTGACGCCCCAGTCGCGCAGGGGCGCCGCGACGCCCAGTTCGTCGAGCAGGTGCAAGGCGCGGGGTGGAAGGCGGAGGCGCGGGAGGCCGTCGACAGGTCAAGGTCCCGGGCGGATTCCGGGACGGTGACCGGCACGCCGCCGGCAGGGACTCGGGGGGCGGTCGCCGGTCCGCAGTCGGGCAGGTCGGCCCCGAACCTCATACGAGTTCTCCGTTCTGCTCGGATCCCGGGCGCGGCGTCGCGTCCGGGGCCGGATGGGACACGCCTCGCCGGCGCCGATGGCCGAGGAGGTGCAGCGCGCAGGCCACCGCGGCGACGGCCGAGGCCAGCAGCGGCAGGTGGTCCGCGGGGACGCCGGCGGACAGCCCGGCCCCGCCGAGCGCCGAGCCGGCCGAGCCGCCGAGATAGGTGGCGGAGCTGTTCAGCGCGAGGACGGCCGTGCCGCCGGACGCCCCGAGGGCCAGCAGCCGGTGCTGCTGGGGCACCACGAACGCCCAGCCGACCGCTCCCCACACCACCAGCAGCGGAAGCACGGCCGCGCCGGTCGGCAGCGGGAGCGCGGCCAGGCACAGGGACAGCGCGGCCAGCAGCACCGCCACCTGCACGCCGGGCCGGCCCGTGCGGTCCAGCAGGGGTCCGATCAGGAAGCTGCCCGCGACCCCGCCCGCGCCCCACAGCCACAGACCCGTCCGGTGTCCGGCGAACTCCGCCGCGTCGAGCACCGTCGTCAGGTACGTGTAGAGACCCAGGCTGGCCACCGCCTGGAGGAAGGCGGTGAGCACCGCGAGGGCGACCCTGCGGTCCGCCAGCTCCGCGGCCCGCGCGCGCAGCCCGGGCATCCGGGCGCCGGGCACGTCCGGCAGCAGGGCCAGGATCCCGGTCAGCGACACCACGCCCAGCCCGGTCACCAGCCACAGCGCCGCCCGCCACCCGAAGTGCCCGGACAGGAACAGTCCGGCCGGCACCCCGGCGACGGTGCCCGAACTCAGCCCGCCCAGCACCACGGACAGCGCCCGGCCGCGGCGCTCCGGTGCGGCCAGCGCCGCCGCCGCGGTCGCCGCGACCGGGACGAACACCCCGGCGGCCACCCCGGCGACACCACGCGCCACGAGCAGCGCGGGCATGGAGGGCGCCACGGCACTGGCGGCGTTGGCCAGACAGAACAGGCCCAGCGCCCCGATCAGCACCTGCCGCACGCCCAGACGTCCCAGCGCCGCGCCCGCCAGGGGTGCGAGCAACGCGTAGCAGAGCATGAAGACCGTCGCGAGCTGACCGGTCACCGAGGCCGGTTCGTGCAGGTCCCCGCCGATCGCGGGCAGCAGACCCGCCGTCACATAGGCGTCGGTCCCCACCGACAGCGCCCCGAGCCCGAGCAGCAGCACGCGCAGCACGGTGCCTCCTCCCTCGTCGCCTCACCGCACGGGTCAAGCCTCACGCGGCGAGGGCCCCGGCGGGGGCGGTTCGGCAAGTTCGGCCAGGCCGCCGAACGGGCGCGCCACCCCCGCACTCATGGCAGGTCCCCGTTCCCGGCGACGACGGTTTTCCACAGGTCTGGAGTTGTCCACAGGGTCTGACGCATTTCGGCCGGTCGCTGTACGGTCGGCACGCATTGATGTTCGGCTTGATGTTCGGCGAGTGCCGCTGGTACGGGGGGAGGCGATCGGTGTGACGGACACCGGCGCAGGGATGGCTGAGGGCGGCGTGGAGGGTGCGCGGGCGCGGGCCGCGGGCGGCGGGCAGGAGGCCGGGCACCGCCTCGTGCCACGTCGGCTGCCGGCGGTGCCGGGCTTCGCCGAGTGGCCCTTCAAGGGGGCCCGGTCGCCGAAGGACGAGGGCAAGGCGCTGCGGGGCCGGGTGCCACGGCGCGAGCACGCCACCCTGGACCTCGACGGCTCCCGCCCGGACGCGGTGACCGCCGTCGAGGAGTCGAGCCGAGGACGCATCCCGGGGCTGGCACCGCTGCGGATCGGGCGCATGGCGGCGTCGCCGTTCGCTTTCCTGCGCGGCTCGGCCGGCCTCATGGCCCACGACCTGGCCCGCACCCCGATGACGCGCATACGCGCCCAGATATGCGGCGACGCCCACGCGGCCAACTTCGGCCTCTACGGCGACGCCCGCGGCGGCCTGGTCATCGACCTCAACGACTTCGACGAGACGGTGAACGGCCCCTGGGAGTGGGACCTGAAGCGGCTCGCGACCTCGCTCGTTCTCGCGGGCCGGGAGACGGGCGCGGACGAGGACACCTGCCGGGCCGCGGCGCACGACACGGTGGGGGCCTACCGCCGGACCATGCGGCTGCTGGCCAGGCTGCCGGTCCTGGACGCGTGGAACGCCATCACGGACGAGGAACTCGTCTCCCACACCGACGCGCACGACCTGCTCGGCACGCTGGAGCGGGTCAGTGAGAAGGCCCGCGCCAACACCAGCGGGCGCTTCGCCGCCAAGTCGACGGAGCCCACCGAGGACGGCGGCCGGCGCTTCGTCGACGCCCCGCCGGTGCTGCGGAGCGTGCCGGACGCGGAGGCGGCGGCCGTGGCGGCGTCCCTCGCCGAGTATCTGACGACGGTCTCCGAGGACCGGCTCCCCCTGCTGGCCCGCTACGCGGTGCACGACGTCGCCTTCCGCGTCGTCGGCACCGGCAGCGTGGGCACGCGCTCCTACGTGGTGCTCCTTCTGGACCACCGGGGCGAGGCGCTGATACTCCAGGTCAAGGAGGCCCGGCCGTCCGCGCTCGTCCCCCATCTGCTGACCGCCGGCTTCGACGCGCCCCCGGCCGGGCACGAGGGCCGCCGGGTCGTCCTCGGGCAGAAGCGCATGCAGGTCGTCAGCGACATCTTGTTGGGCTGGACGACCGTCGACGGCCGGCCCTACCAGGTGCGGCAGTTCCGCAACCGCAAGGGCAGCGTCGACCCCGCCGCCCTCTCCACCGACCAGCTGGACGACTACGCCCGCATGACCGGCGCCCTCCTGGCCCGCGCCCACTCCCACAGCGCAGACCCCCGCCTGATCGCCGGCTACTGCGGCAAGAACGAGGAACTCGACGAGGCCGTGGCCGCCTTCGCCGTCGCCTACGCCGACCGCACCGAGGCCGATCACGCCGAACTGGTGGCGGCGGTCCGGGCGGGGCGGGTCGCGGCGGAGATGGGGGGCTAGTGGGGCTGGTGAGGGGCCGGTGAAGGCTGGGTGAGGGTGATTCGGGGAGAGCGAAGGACGGTGGCGGGCGGCGGGGCGGTCGGGAAGGGGCGGTCGGGAAGGCGACGGTCGGTAAGGGGTCGGGCTCGGGCGGGGTTCGGTTGCGACGGGGTTTGGCCGAACGTGGTTGGCTGACCGACGGGTCGGCGGCGGCTGACCGAGGCTTGGTGTCGGCTGACCGTGGCGTCGGTGGCGCTGAGGCGATCCTCGGGCGGCGGTGCGGGTGAGGGCGTGGCCTACGCTGGTCGGGTGACTACCCCGGAAGCTGAGCAGGGTGGTGTCGCCGGTGATGAGCGGGCGACGCCCGAGGACGGTGCGCCCCGGCCCGAGGAACGGCTGGAGCGGGCGGTGCGGGCGGCCGAGCAGGCGCTGATCGAGTACGAGATCGCGGTCGAGACGTTCCGTGTCGAGGTCGAGAACTTCTCCCGGCTGCACCACCAGAAGCTCGGTCCCATGTACGCCCGGCTCGAGGAGCTGGACGCGCAGATAGCGGAGGCCAGGGCCGCGAGGAGCGGCGACCCCGAGGATCTGCGGCGCGCGCAGGAACTGCGGGCCCGGGTGGTGCCGATGCCCAGCGTGGAGGAGCTGTTCCACGGCTGGATGGACGGCGACGGCCTGTTCCCGGAGGCCGCCGCGATGCTCACCGACCAGCCGGTTCGGCCCCCGCAGCGGGTTCGCCCCAGCGAGGAGGCCCGCCGTCTCTATCGCGAGCTGGCCCGCAAGGCCCACCCCGACCTGGCGCAGGAGGAGGACGAGCGCAAGCGGCGTGAGGAGTTCATCACCCGCGTGAACACCGCGTACGCCCGTGGCGACGAGGCGCTGCTGCGCGAGCTGGCCGAGGAGTGGGCGGCCGGCCCGGCGCCCCGGGAGCGCGCGCCGAGCCCGAGCGAGGAGCTGTACGCCCGCCTCGACTGGCTCTCCCGGCGCAAGGAACTGCTCACCGTCATCGCCCGCGAGCTGGAGGAGAGCGCCATCGGCTCCATGCTGCGGCTCGCTCCGGAGGACCCCGACCGCCTCCTGGAGGAGATCGCCGAGCAACTGCTGGCGGAGGTCGCGGGCCGCGAGGCCGAGCTTGCGGAGCTGACCGCTCCCGACTGACCGGTCCCGGCCAGGCCTGAAGGGCGGCACGGGAGCGGTCGGCCCGGTCGGCCTCGTCCTCCGGTCGGGCTCGGCCGTCCGTCGGGTAGCGTCGGAGGCATGAACTTCGGAGCTGGTGTCCCCACGGTCGAGGTCACGGACCTCAAGGACGACGACTTCCTGCTGGACGTCCGCGAGAACGACGAGTGGCAGGCCGGCCATGCCGAGGGCGCGCAGCACATCCCGATCAGCGAGTTCGTCGCCCGCTACGACGAGCTGACCGAGGCTGCCCCGCAGGACGGCCGCGTCCATGTGATCTGCCGTTCGGGCGGGCGGTCGGCCCAGGTCACGATGTACCTCGTCCAGCGCGGCATCGACGCGGTGAACGTCGACGGAGGCATGCAGGTGTGGGCGGCGGCGGGCCGACCCGTCGTTACGGACCAGGGCGAACCGGGGTTCGTGCTGTAGCGCCCCCGGCGCTCGATGGTCCGGCGCCTGTCCGGCGCCTGTCCGGCGCCCGCTGACCGTCGGCCGTTCCTGCCGTCCGCCGTTCCTGCCGTCGGCCGTTCCTGGCGCCGACCGCTCGTTCACCGGCCGGCGCGGCCGTCATCTGTCGAAGTCCAGCTCAACCCTCTCCGTCACCGGATGCGACTGGCACGCCAGCACGTATCCGGCCTCCGTCTCCTCCGTCTCGAGCGCGAAGTTGCGGTCCATGCGGACCTCGCCGGAGACCAGGAAGGCCCGGCAGGTGCCGCACACCCCGCCCTTGCAGGCGTAGGGGGCGTCGGGGCGGTTGCGCAGGACCGTCTCCAGCAGGGACTCCCCGGCCCGGACGGGCCAGGTTCCGCCGCGGCCGTCGAGCCGGGCGGTGACCGTGCTGTGTGCGGGCGCGGGAGCGGTGGTGGCTGCCGTGGACGTGCCGGTGCCTCCCGTCTCGCCCGTCTCCACATGGAAGATCTCCTCGTGGATCCGGGCACGCGGGACGCCCAGCTCGCGCAGTGCCCGCTCGCCCTCCTGGACCAGCCCGTACGGCCCGCACAGGAACCAGCCCGCCACCTCGGCCACCGGCAGCAGCGCGGGCAGCAGCCCGGTCAGCCGCTCCCGGTCGAGCCGCCCGGAGGGCAGGCCCGCCTGCTGTTCCTCGCGGGAGAGGACCGTGACCAGCTGGAACCGCTGCGGGTAGCGGTCCTTCAGGTCGGCGACCTCTTCCAGGAACATCGTCGAGGCGGCGGTGCGGTCGCTGCGTATCAGGCAGAAGCGGGCCCGGGGTTCGCGTGCCAGCAGGGTCGAGACGATGGACAGCACCGGGGTGATCCCGCTGCCGCCGACGATCGCCGCGTACAGGCCGGGCGCCGGGTCCAGGGTGAAGCGGCCCGCCGGGGTCATCACCTCCAGCTCGTCCCCGATGTTGATCTCTTTGAGCGCGTACGTCGAGAACGCGCCACCCTCCAGCAGCCGCACCCCGACCCGCAGCGTGCGCGGTCCGGCGTCCGTGGCCGGGGCGGGGGAGCAGATCGAGTAGGTGCGCCGGACCTCCCTGCCGTCGATCTCCCGGCGCAGCGCGAGGTGCTGGCCGGGGGAGAAGCGGTACTGCTCGCGCAGTTCCTCGGGGACGGTGAGGGTGAGGGCGACGGAGTCGTCGGTGAGCCGGTCGACCGCGGCCACCGGGAGCGGGTGGAAGCGGGCCATCACAACTCCTTGAAGTGGTCGAACGGTTCACGGCAGGACAGGCACCGCCGCAGCGCCTTGCAGGCGGTGGAGGAGAAGCGGCTGAGCAGCTCCGTGTCGGCGGCCCCGCAGTGCGGGCAGCGGACCGGCTCGGGCTCCGGGGCGGGCGCGGGGGCCGTGCCCGTGCGGGGGGCGGCGCCCGCGTCCGTGCGGGTGCGGCCCAGTGTCACCGGCACCGGTCCCGAGGCGGTGCGCACGCGGGGCGGGGCTATGCCGAACTCGAGGAGCTTGCGCCGGCCCTCGGGGCTGATGTCGTCCGTCGACCAGGCGGGCGAGAGCACGGTGCGGACCGTGACCTCACGCACCCCGTGCTCGTGCAGCGCGCGCTCTATGTCCACGGACATGGCCTCGATGGCGGGGCAGCCGGTGTAGGTCGGGGTGAGGTCGACCTCGACGGCGTCCGTGCCGCGCAGCCGCACCGCGCGGACCACGCCCAGCTCGCGCAGGGTGAGTACGGGCAGTTCGGGGTCGGGCACCGAGCCGGCGACCTCCAGCAGCTCCGCCTCCAGGGCGGTGGCCGTCACCACGACGCCCCCGGATGGCTGCGGTGCAGGTGCTGCATCTCGGCGAGCATCCGCCCGAACGACTCGGTGTGCAGGCCCTGCCGGCCCGCGCCCGCCGTCCACGCGCCCGACTGCGGACCCTCGGGAAGCTCCAGCGTGGCACGGCGCAGGACGGCGCCGACCGACGCCAGCCAGTCCGCCTTCAGCGCCTCGCCGTCCACGTCCAGGCCCTCCACCGGCTGGAACATCTCGCCGGTGAATCGCCACAGCGCCTCGCACGCACGGTGCATCCGCTCATGGCTCAGCTGCGTGCCGTCGCCGAGCCGCAGCGTCCACTGCTCGGCGTGGTCGCGGTGGTAGGCGACCTCCTTGACGGCCTTGGCGGCCAGGGGCGCGAAGGGGCCGTCCCCGCCGGCCAGCCGGTCGTAGAGGAGGTGCTGGTAAGTGGAGAAGTACAGCTGGCGGGCGATGGTGTGGGCGAAGTCGCCGTTCGGCTGCTCCACCAGCTGGAGGTTGCAAAAGGCCCGCTCCTCGCGCAGGTAGGCCAGCTCGTCCTCGTCGCCGACCAGCGACAGCAGGACCCGGGCCTGGCCGAGCAGGTCCAGGGCGATGTTGGCGAGGGCGACCTCCTCCTCCAGCACGGGCGCCTGTCCGGCCCACTCCCCCAGGCGGTGGGAGAGCACCAGGGCGTCGTCGCCGAGGGCGAGGGCGGCCGTCGTGGGGACGGTGTCCTTGGCGGGCGTCGTGGTCACAGGTGCTGCACCCCCTCCGGGATGTCGTAGAACGTGGGATGGCGGTAGGGCTTGTCAGCGGCCGGGTCGAAGAAGGGGTCCTTCTCGTCGGGCGAGGAGGCCGTGATCGCGGCGGACGGGACGACCCAGAGGGATACGCCCTCGCCGCGCCGGGTGTACAGGTCGCGCGCGTTGCGCAGGGCCAGCTCGGCGTCCGGGGCGTGCAGGCTGCCCGCGTGGGTGTGGGACAGCCCGCGCCGGGAGCGGACGAAGACCTCCCACAGCGGCCAGTCGGTCGTGCTGCTCATGCGCGTGCCCCTTCGTGCTCGCCGGTGTGCTTGGCCGCGTACGCCGCGGCGGCCTCGCGGACCCACGCGCCGTCCTCGTGCGCCTGCCTGCGCCGGGACAGCCGCTGCTCGTTGCACGGGCCGGTCCCCTTGAGGACCTCCCAGAACTCGGTCCAGTCGATCGGACCGAAGTCGTAGTGCCCGCGCTCCTCGTTCCACTTCAGGTCGGGGTCCGGGAGGGTCAGGCCCAGGGACTCGGCCTGGGGGACGCAGATGTCGACGAAACGCTGGCGCAGCTCGTCGTTGGAGTGCCGCTTGATCTTCCAGGCCATCGACTGCGCGGAGTGCTGGGACTCGTCGTCGGGCGGCCCGAACATCATCAGGGACGGCCACCACCAGCGGTCCACGGCGTCCTGCGCCATCGCGTGCTGCTCGGGGGTGCCGCGGCTGAGCGCCAGCAGCAGCTCGTACCCCTGGCGCTGGTGGAAGGACTCCTCCTTGCAGATGCGCACCATCGCCCGCGCGTACGGACCGTAGGAGCAGCGGCACAGCGGCACCTGGTTGGTGATGGCGGCGCCGTCCACCAGCCAGCCGATCGCGCCGACGTCGGCCCAGGTCAGCGTGGGGTAGTTGAAGATCGAGGAGTACTTCTGGCGGCCGGAGTGGAGCTTGTCGAGCAGTTCGTCCCGGCTGGTGCCGAGCGTCTCGGCGGCGCTGTAGAGATACAGGCCGTGGCCCGCCTCGTCCTGAACCTTGGCCATGAGGATGGCCTTGCGGCGCAGTGAGGGGGCGCGGGTGATCCAGTTGGCCTCCGGCTGCATGCCGATGATCTCGGAGTGGGCGTGCTGGGCGATCTGACGGACGAGGGTCGCTCGGTAGGCGTCGGGCATCCAGTCACGGGGCTCGATGCGCTCGTCGGCGGCCACGGCGGCGTCGAAGGCGCGCTGGTGGGCGGCGATGGCGGCGGTGTCGTCGGTGGCTGTGGCGTCGTGGACGCCGACCGTCGCTGTGCGGTCCGTTGGGTGCGCGGCTGCTGTCGCCATGGGGTCCCCTCGCCTCGGCAGTGCCCGGAACAGTCTCCCGACCGATCGTTCGGTTCGTGCGATTCCATGGTCGGCCGAGCGCCGTAAGGTGTCAACCGCTGTGGACAACTCACGGGGCGGGCTGTGGAGAGGGCTGTGCCGGGCGGGGCGGGGCTGAGTACCGTTCGCCTGCGAGGGGCCGCCCGCGGGGCCGCCCACGAGGGGTGCTTGCGAAGGCCGCCTGCGAAAGGGCCGGGCCGCCGGGCGGCGGACGACTGACCGGAAAACGGGAAACGGGGCGTGATGGACGCGCAGGGCGCGAGGGAAACGGACGACGCCGCGGCGGGCGCTGCCGCCGCTCCGCCGGGCCGGGAGCCGGAGAGGGAGCCGCAGGGGGACCCGCGGCGGACCACGGGCGGAGCACGGGCCGGCGGCCTCGGCGATCCCCCGACGACGCCCGGGCCCGGGGCTCCGCCGAAGGCCGGGGCGCCCGCGGATTCGACGGTCGAGCCGGCGGCCGAGCCGGCGTCGGGCGACCCCCGCTTGGGCATAGCCGCCCTGTCCCCGCGCTACCAGGTCGGCGTCGCGCTCGCCCTCGCCGTCGTCGCGATCACCGTCTGCGTCCACCTCGGGATGGTGTTCCTGCACGTCGCGCCGTCGAACACGGTCACCAAGAAGCACGGCCAGGTCGTCCAGGACTGGGTCTATCCGGAGTTCGAGCAGAACTGGAAACTGTTCGCGCCCAACCCGCTCCAGCAGAACATCGCCGTTCAGGTGCGCGCCCAGACACGCGGCGCGGACGGCGCCTCGCGCGTCACCGGCTGGTACGACCTGTCGGCGCAGGACGGCCGGGCCATCGACGGCAACCTGCTGCCGAGCCACACCCAGCAGAACGAGCTGCGCCGCGCCTGGGACTTCTTCGCCGCCACGCACGACGGCGACAACCGCGCCACCGGCACGCGCGGGACGCTCAGCGAGTCGTACCTGCGCCGCATCGCCGTGCTGCGTCTCGACCGGGCGGAGGCCGCCGGGCCGGGCGGCACCATCGAGCTGGTGCAGCTCAGGGCCCGCACGACCAACGTCCGGCCGCCCGAGTGGAGCGGCGAGCGGGTCTCGCTGAAGCCCCTCGACCGGGTGCTGCCCTGGTGGTCCGTGCCGGCGGCCGAGGCCACGGGAGGCACCGACGAGGCCGCGGGGGGCAACCGATGAACCGCTGGGTCATGGCCGTCTCGCGCGGCATCGCCCGGGTCACCGAGTCCGCCCTCGGCCCCTACCAGACCGCCGTGATCCGCATCGGGTTCGCCGGCACCTGGCTGCTGTTCCTGCTGCGCGAGCTTCCCCACCGGCACGAGATGTACGGCCCCGACGGGCCGTGGTCCTGGGGCCTGGCCGAGCAGCTGATCTCGATGAACGGGGCGTTCACCGTCCTGATGTGGTCGGACTCGAAGGTGTGGTTCGAGGCCGTCTACCTGCTCGCCGTGGCGGCGAGCCTGCTGCTGGCGCTGGGCTGGCGCACCCGGACGACGTCCGTCCTGTTCATGGTCGGCGTGCTGTCGCTGCAGAACCGCAGCGTCTTCATGGGCGACGGCGGGGACAACGTCCTGCACCTGATGGCCATCTACCTGGTGTTCACGCGGTGCGGGCAGGTGTGGTCGCTGGACGCGCGGCGCGCCCGGCGCGAGGCGGCGGCACGCGCGCGGGGGGAGCGGGTCGCCGACCGGACCGGGCCGCTGCTGTGGGCCGTGCTGGGTGTGGCCCTGGTCGTGGTGACCGGGACCGGGCGGATGGAGTCGGGCTGGCTGGTGCCGGCGCTGCTGTGGGGGGTCTGGGCGGCTCAGGGCCTGTGGTGGGCCGTCGGGCGCCGCTCGCGGAGCGCCGAGCCCCGCATCCTGCTCGACGTGATCGCCAACGTGCTGCACAACGGCGCCCTGTTCGTGATCATGGCCGAGGCGTGCCTGATCTACGCCACGGCCGGCTGGTA
This sequence comes from Streptomyces sp. NPDC046379, assembly GCF_055587785.1. Classification (NCBI taxonomy): domain Bacteria; kingdom Bacillati; phylum Actinomycetota; class Actinomycetes; order Kitasatosporales; family Streptomycetaceae; genus Streptomyces; species Streptomyces sp. NPDC046379. Next base: position 198,747 of record NZ_JBVJFP010000007.1, on the reverse strand, counting down.
CAAGATCCAGGGCTCGCGCTGGCAGGACGGCACCGCCGTCTACTACCCGCTGCACCTCGACTACTTCTCGCCCTGGCCGGCGCTCGCCGATCTGCTGTCCGCGAGCGGACTCATGGTGATGGTTGTGACGTACGGGACCGTGCTGGTGCAGGTCGCCTTCCCGTTCACGCTGTTCCACCGGCGGGTGAAGAACGTCCTGCTGGCCGTCATGATCACCGAGCACGCGGTGATCGCGGTGGTGCTCGGACTGCCGTTCTTCTCGCTGGCGATGATCGCGGCGGACGCGGTGTTCCTGCCGACGCCGTTCCTGCGCCGCATCGGCGGCTGGGCGGCACGCGCGCGTGAGCGGGCGTTCCGGCGCGGCGCCGGCTCCGGCCCCGTCCCCGAATCGGTGCCGGAACGGCGGAAGCCGGACGACGCCGAGCGGCCCGGAGAGGCCCGCGTAGGCTTCACGGCATGACCGACCCCGTCAGCGACTGGCACCGGCTCGCCGGCGCCTGCGTCCTCCTCGACGGCTTCCACGCCCTCAAGCACGCCCTGCGCTTCGGGGCCGAGGTGCCGGTCGCGGTGGCCGCCGACCGGGACGCCGCGCTGGCCCTCGCCGACGAGCTGGCGCCGGACGTACGGGAGACGCTGGCCGCGCTGCTCACGCCGGTGCCGGAGCCGACGTACGCCTCGCTCGTGCCGCGTCCGCATCCCACCGGGGTGGCCGCGCTGGCCGTACGGCCCTCCCGCGAGGCGGGACTGCGGACGCTGGCCCGGTCGCCGCGGACGGCGCCGGTCGTCGTCCTCGACAACCCGCGCAACCTCGGCAACGCCGGGGCCGTGATCAGGCTGGCCGCCGGATTCGGGGCGACCGGGGTGGTCACCACCGGCACGCTCGACCCCTGGCACCCCACGGTCGTGCGCGGCGGCGCCGGGCTGCACTTCGCGACGGTGGTGGAGCGCCTGACCGTCGAGGCGCTGCCGCCCGGCCCCGTCTACGCCCTCGACCCGGAGGGCGAGGACATCCGCGCCCTGCAGCTCCCCGACGACGCCCTGCTGGCCTTCGGCTCGGAACGCACCGGTCTCTCCACCGCGCTGCGCGCCCGGGCCGACCACCTGGTGTCGCTTCCGATGCGCCCACAGGTGTCCAGCTACAACCTCGCCACGAGCGTGGCGATGACCCTGTACCACTGGAGCGCGTCGGGCGTCCGCGGGCTCGACGGCTGAAGGCCGCCGGACCCGTCGGCCGCCGGCTGGGCGGCCGGAGCGGGACCGGCGGCCGGGAGCGGGCGCGGTGTGCGCTCGCCCCCTCGCCCGTGTCAGGACTCGCGCCTGACCTCCACCACCCGGAAGCGGTTCGCCACGAACGCGCCGTCGCACAGGGCCGCGTTCGCCGCCGGGTTGCCGCCCGAGCCGTGGAAGTCGGAGAACGCCGCCGTCTGGTTGACGTAGACGCCGCCCGTGAGGTTGAGGGAGAGCTGGGCGGCCTCCTCCAGGCAGACCTCCTCGATGTCCCGCGCGACCTGCTCGTCGGTCGTGTACGCGCCGACCGTCATCGCGCCCTTCTCGCGCACCGTGCGCCGCAGCAGCTCCAGCGCGTCGGCGGTGGAGTCGACGGCGACGGCGAAGGAGACGGGGCCGAAGCACTCGCTCATGTAGGCGGCCTCGGCGTCGGGCTTGGCGCCGTCCAGCTTGACGACGACGGGCGAGCGCACCACCGCGCCCGGGAAGTCCGGGTTGGTGATCTCCCGTGAGGCGAGGGCGACCTCGCCCAGGCCGGCGGCGGCCTCCAGGCGGGCCTTCACGTCCGGATTGACGATCGCGCCGAGGAGGGCGTTCGCGCGCGCGTCGTCGCCGAGCAGGCCGTCGACCGCCTTGGCGAGGTCGGCGACCACCTCGTCGTAGGACTTGTGGCCCTGGTCGGTGCCGATGCCGTCGCGCGGGATGAGCAGGTTCTGCGGGGTGGTGCACATCTGGCCGCTGTAGAGGGACAGCGAGAACGCCAGGTTGGAGAGCATCCCCCGGTAGTCGGCGGTGGAGTCGACGACGATCGTGTTGACGCCGGCCTTCTCGGTGTAGACCTGCGCCTGGCGGGCGTTGGCCTCCAGCCATTCGCCGAACGCCGTGGACCCGGTGTAGTCGACGATCCGGATCGCCGGGTGGGTGGCGAGCGTCTTGGCGATGCCCTCGCCGGGGCGCTCCGCGGCCAGCGCGACGAGGTTCGGGTCGAAGCCCGCCTCGGCGAGCACCTGCCGCGCGACCCGCACGGTCAGCGCCAGCGGCAGCACCGCGCGCGGGTGGGGCTTGACCAGGACCGCGTTGCCGGTGGCCAGGGAGGCGAACAGGCCCGGATAGCCGTTCCACGTCGGGAAGGTGTTGCAGCCGATGAGCAGCGCGATCCCGCGCGGGACCGGGACGAACCGCTTGGTCAGCGTCAGCGGGTCCCGCTTGCCCTGCGGCTTGGTCCACTCGGCGGTCCCGGGCGTGCGGACCTGCTCGGCGTACGCATAAGCCACCGCCTCCAGGCCGCGGTCCTGCGCGTGCGGGCCGCCCGCCTGGAACGCCATCACGAACGCCTGCCCGGAGGTGTGCATGACCGCGTGGGCGAACTCGTGCGTCCGGTCGGAGATCCGCTTGAGGATCTCCAGGCACACCATCGCGCGCAGCTCCGCGCCCGCGTCCCGCCAGGCCCGCTGGCCGGCCTTCATGGCGGGCAGCAGGACCTCCGGGTCCGCGTGCGGATAGGTGACGCCCAGTTCGATCCCGTACGGCGAGACCTCGCCGCCCACCCAGTCGTCCGTGCCGGGCTGGCCCAGGTCGAGGCGGGTGCCGAGCAGGGCGTCGAAGGCGGCCTTGCCCGCCGCCGCGTCCAGGCTGCCGTTCTCCCCGTAGGCCTTGGGGTGCTCGGGATGCGGCGACCAGTACGCGCGCGTGCGGATCACTTCCAGCGCCTGGTCGAGGGTGGGCCGGTGCTGGGCGATCAGCGTGTGCGCGGTGAGTTCGGCGGGCATGCGGGACCAACTCCTCGTCTCGGGAGCTCTTCGTCGAGCTCGTGACCTGGGCACAGAGAGGGGCGGAGTGACGGAGTGACGGGTGGAGAGATGGGCGAGAAGGTGCGGACACGGTTAGAGTAACCGAACGATCGGTCGGGACAAGGGGGTCCGCCGCATCTGTGGACAACCCCGTGCGGGAGGATCGCGCACATGACAGCACTCGACCTCAGCAGCCCCATGGCGGTCGTCGGCACCGGCACCATGGGCCAGGGCATCGCCCAGGTGGCGCTGGTCGCGGGCCACCCCGTACGGCTGTACGACGCCGCCCCGGGCCGCGCCGCGGAAGCGGCCGCCGCGATCGGCGCCCGGCTCGACCGGCTCGTCGAGAAGGACCGCCTCACCGGCGCCGAACGCGACGCCGCCAAGACCAGGCTCCGGCCCGCCGAGAGCCTCGCGGAGCTGGCGGACTGCGCCCTGGTCGTCGAGGCCGTCCTGGAGCGCCTGGAGGTCAAGCAGGAGCTGTTCCGGGCGCTGGAGGACGTCGTGAGCGACGACTGTCTGCTGGCCACCAACACCTCCTCCCTGTCGGTCACCGCGATCGGCGGCGCCCTGCGCGCCCCGGGCCGCCTGGTCGGCCTGCACTTCTTCAACCCGGCGCCGCTGCTCCCGCTGGTCGAGGTGGTCTCCGGCTTCGCCACCGACGTCACGTCGGTCACGCGCGCGTACGAGACGGCACGCGCCTGGGGCAAGACGCCGGTCGCCTGCGCCGACACCCCCGGCTTCATCGTCAACCGCATCGCCCGGCCCTTCTACGCCGAGGCCTTCGCGGTCTACGAGGCGCAGGGCGCCGACCCCGCCACCATCGACGCGGTCCTGCGGGAGTCCGGCGGCTTCCGGATGGGCGCCTTCGAGCTGACCGACCTCATCGGGCAGGACGTCAACGAGTCCGTGACGCACTCCGTGTGGGAGTCGTTCTTCCGGGACGTGCGCTTCGCCCCCTCGCTCGCCCAGCGCCGCCTGGTGGAGTCCGGCCGGCTCGGCCGCAAGACCGGGCACGGCTGGTACGACCACCGCGAGGACGCCGAGCGCCCCGAGCCGCACACCGCCGAGCGGGCCGCCCCGCCCGCCCACGTCGTCGCCGAGGGCGACCTCGGGCCGGCCGGGGAACTCCTCGCGCTGATCCGCGAGGCCGGGATCGAGGTCCGTGAGGAGGACGAGGACCACGGCACGCGCCTGGTGCTGCCGAGCGGCGGCCAGCTGGTGCTCGCCGACGGGCAGACGTCCGTGGAGTTCCGCGACGTCGTCTACTTCGACCTCGCCCTGGACTACCGCCGCGCCACCCGGATCGCCCTCTCCGCCTCCCAGGACACCTCCGCGCAGACCCTCGCCGAGGCCACCGGCCTCTTCCAGGCGCTCGGCAAGAAGGTCAGCGTCATCGGCGACGTGCCCGGCATGATCGTCGCCCGCACGGTCGCCCGGATCGTCGACCTCGCGCACGACGCCGTCGCCAAGGGCGTCGCCACCGAGGAGGACATCGACACCGCCATGCGTCTGGGCGTCAACTACCCCCTCGGCCCCTTCGAGTGGAGCCGCCGCCTCGGCCGCGGCTGGGCGTACTCCCTCCTGGACGACCTGCACCTGCGCGACCCCTCCGGGCGCTACGCGCCGTCCCTGGCGCTCTACCGCCACGCCCACGCCTCCGAGAAGCGGGAGGGCGGCGCCTGATGACCACGGCCAGGCGGGACACGTACACCCCGGAGACGCTGCTCTCGGTCGCCGTCCAGGTCTTCAACGAGCGCGGCTACGACGGCACCTCCATGGAGCACCTGTCCAAGGCGGCCGGCATCTCCAAGTCGTCCATCTACCACCACGTCACGGGCAAGGAGGAGCTGCTGCGGCGGGCCGTCAGCCGGGCCCTGGACGGTCTCTTCGGAATCCTGGACGAGGAGCACGCGCGCGCGGGGCGCGCCGTGGACCGGCTCGAGCACGTCGTGCGGCGCACGGTGGAGGTGCTCATCGCGGAGCTGCCGTACGTGACGCTGCTGCTGCGGGTGCGCGGCAACACGGACACCGAGCGGTGGGCCCTGGAGCGGCGCCGCGACTTCGACCACCGGGTGGCCGAGCTGCTGAGGGCGGCCGTCGCGGAGGGCGACGTGCGCGGCGACGTGGAGGAACGGCTGGCGACCCGGCTGCTCTTCGGCATGATCAACTCGATCGTGGAGTGGTACCGGCCCGACGGCCGGGGCATGGCCGAGCGCGAGGTGGTCGACGCGGTGGTCCGGCTGGCCTTCGCCGGCCTGCGCGCGGGCTGAGCAGCCGCCGGGCGTCAGCCCTGGGGCTCCAGGTCCTCCTCCTCGAACACCAGCAGGGTGCGGGTGCTGAGGACCTCCGGCATCGCCTGGAGCCGGGTCAGGACCAGTTCGCGCAGGGCGCGGTTGTCCGGGGTGTGCACCAACAGCAGCACGTCGAAGTCGCCGCCCACCAGGGCGATGTGCGAGGCCCCGGGCAGCTGCCGGAGCTGTTCGCGCACCGTGCGCCAGGAGTTCTGGACGATCTTCAGGGTGATGTACGCCGAGGTGCCGTGGCCCGCGCGCTCATGGTCGACGCGGGCCCCGAAGCCGCGGATGACGCCGTCCTCGACCAGGCGGTTGATGCGCGCGTAGGCGTTCGCGCGCGAGACGTGGACCCGCTCGGCGACGGACCGTATCGACGCGCGGCCGTCCGCCTGGAGCATCCGCAGGATGTCCTGGTCGATGGCGTCGAGGGGACGCGGGGGCTGCGACGGGCCGCCGGGCTCCGGGCCGTCGGCCATTTGTTCAGATGCCATGTCCCCCCGCCTCGCCTCTGTGGACGTCCTGCGTCCATCACAGGCTGTGGAGAACCGTTTGTCCACAGCCTCGGGGGCCCTGTAGCCAAAATGTGCCGACGACCGAACAATCGGTTGGTGAGGCGCATCACACATGCCGCGCCTCCCTTCGCCGCCCCCACAAGGAGGTGCCGTCATGACGGTCATGGAGCAGCGTGGCGCGTATCGGCCGTCGCCGCCGCCCGCCTGGCAGCCCCGCACCGACCCCGCGCCGCTGCTGCCCGACCCGGCTCCGTACCGCGTCCTCGGCACCGAGGCCGCCGCGCAGGCCGACCCGGCGCTGCTGCGCCTGCTCTACGCCCACCTGGTGCGCGGCCGCCGCTACAACGCGCAGGCCACCGCCCTCACCAAGCAGGGCCGGCTCGCCGTCTACCCCTCCAGCACCGGCCAGGAGGCCTGCGAGGTCGTCGCCGCGCTCGTCCTGGAGGACCGTGACTGGCTCTTCCCCAGCTACCGCGACACGCTCGCCGCCATCGCCCGCGGCGTGGACCCGGTCGAGGCGCTCACCCTGCTGCGCGGCGACTGGCACACCGGCTACGACCCCTACGAGCACCGCGTGGCACCGCTCAGCACGCCGCTGGCGACGCAGCTCCCGCACGCCGTGGGCCTCGCGCACGCAGCCCGGCTCAAGGGCGACGACGTGGTCGCGCTCGCCATGGTCGGCGACGGCGGCACCAGCGAGGGCGACTTCCACGAGGCGCTGAACTTCGCCGCCGTCTGGCAGGCTCCCGTGGTCTTCCTGGTGCAGAACAACGGCTTCGCGATCTCCGTCCCGCTCGCCAAGCAGACCGCCGCGCCCTCCCTGGCCCACAAGGCCGTCGGGTACGGCATGCCGGGGCGGCTGGTCGACGGCAACGACGCCGCGGCCGTACACGAGGTGCTCTCCGACGCCGTACGCCGGGCGCGCGCGGGCGGCGGTCCGACCCTCGTGGAGGCGGTGACGTACCGCGTCGACGCGCACACCAACGCCGACGACGCCACCCGCTACCGCGACAACGCCGAAACGGACCTCTGGCGGGAGCACGATCCGATCCTGCTGCTGGAGCGGGAGCTGACCGCGCGCGGATGGCTCGACGACGCCGCCATGACGGCCGCCCGCGAGGACGCCGAGGCCCTCGCCGCCGACCTGCGCGCCCGCATGAACGAGGACGCCGAGCTGGACCCGATGGACCTGTTCGCCCACGTCTACGCCGAGCCCACCCCGCAGCTGCGCGAGCAGCGGGCCCAGCTGCTGGCCGAGATCGAGGCCGGCCAGGAAGGGGAACCCCGATGACCACGGTCGCCGTGAAGCCCGCCACCATGGCGCAGGCCCTCACGCGCGCCATGCGCGACGCCATGGCCGCCGATCCCGCGGTGCACGTCCTCGGCGAGGACGTCGGCACGCTCGGCGGCGTCTTCCGCGTCACGGACGGGCTCGCCGAGGAGTTCGGCGAGCACCGCTGCACGGACACCCCGCTCGCCGAGGCCGGCATCCTCGGAACGGCCGTCGGCATGGCGATGTACGGGCTGCGGCCGGTCGTGGAGATGCAGTTCGACGCCTTCGCCTACCCGGCCTTCGAGCAGCTCGTCTCGCACGTCGCGAAGATGCGCAACCGCACCCGCGGCGCCATGCCGCTGCCCCTGACCATCCGCGTGCCCTACGGCGGCGGCATCGGCGGCGTCGAGCACCACAGCGACTCCTCCGAGGCGTACTACATGGCCACCCCCGGGCTCCACGTCGTGACGCCCGCGACCGTCGCCGACGCCTACGGCCTGCTGCGCGCGGCAATCGCCTCCGACGACCCGGTCGTCTTCCTGGAGCCCAAGCGGCTGTACTGGTCCAAGGCCGCCTGGAACCCGCAGGACCCGCAGCACGTTGAACCCATCGGCCGCGCGGTGGTGCGGCGCTCCGGCCGGAGCGCCACGCTCATCACGTACGGGCCGTCGGTGCCCGTCTGCCTCGAAGCCGCCGAGGCGGCACGGGCCGAGGGGTGGGACCTCGAAGTGGTCGATCTGCGCTCCCTGGTGCCGTTCGACGACGAGACGGTCTGCGCCTCGGTGCGGCGGACCGGGCGGGCGGTCGTCGTGCACGAGTCGGGCGGGTTCGGCGGACCGGGAGGGGAGATCGCGGCCCGGGTCACGGAGCGCTGCTTCCACCACCTGGAGGCGCCGGTGCTGCGCGTGGCCGGGTTCGACATCCCTTATCCGCCGCCGATGCTGGAGAGGCATCACCTGCCCGGCGTGGACCGGATCCTGGACGCGGTGGCGCGTCTGCAATGGGAGGCCGAGAGCTGATGGCACAGGTGCTGGAGTTCAAACTCCCCGACCTCGGCGAGGGGCTGACCGAGGCGGAGATCGTGCGCTGGCTGGTGGAGGTGGGCGACGTGGTCGCCGTCGACCAGCCGGTGGTCGAGGTGGAGACGGCCAAGGCGATGGTGGAGGTGCCCTGCCCCTACGGCGGTGTGGTCACCGCCCGCTACGGCGAGGAGGGCACGGAACTGCCCGTGGGGGCGCCGCTGCTGACGGTCGCGGTGGGCGCGCCCGCCTCCGACGCGCCGCACACCGACGCGTCCGCGACCGGCACGGGCGTCGCCGGTCCGTCGGCCGGCGGCCCGTCGATCAACGGATCTTCCGCCAACGGCTCGTCCGCGGCGTCCGCTGCCGGGGTCCGCGCGGACGGCGGCTCCGAGGCCGGCCCGGGCGAGTCCTCCGGCAACGTCCTGGTGGGCTACGGCACCGGCGCCCCTCCGGCCCGGCGCAGAAGGGTCCGTCCGACGGCGCCGGCCGCCCGGGCGGTGGCCGCCGACGCCGGGGAAACCGCCGACCGGAGCGACGGCAACGGCAGCGGGGACGCCATGCGGGGCGAAGGTCCCGTGCCCGTCATCTCGCCCCTCGTCCGGCGGCTCGCCCGGGAGAACGGGCTGGATCTGCGGGAGCTGACCGGTTCCGGCCCGGACGGGCTGATCCTGCGCGCGGACGTGGAGTACGCCCTCCGGGCCGCCGCCGCCCAGGGACGCACCGCGCGCCCGCAGGCCGAACCGCGGCACGGGCAGGCCCTGCCCCAGCAGACCGCGCAGACCCCGCTGTCTCCCCAGGCGCCCGCAGCTGCACCGGTCGCGCGCCCCGCCCCCGCTCCGGCCTCCGTCCACGGCGACACCCGCATCCCCCTCAAGGGCGTCCGCGGCGCCGTGGCCGACAAGCTCTCCCGCAGCCGGCGTGAGATACCGGACGCCACCTGCTGGGTCGACGCCGACGCGACCGAGCTGATGCGGGCCCGCACGGCGATGAACGCCGCCGGGGGACCGAAGATCTCCCTGCTCGCGCTGCTGGCCCGGATCTGCACCGCAGCCCTGGCCCGCTTCCCCGAGCTGAACTCCACGGTGGACCAGGCGGCCAGGGAGATCGTCCGGTTCGACCGGGTGCACCTCGGCTTCGCCGCGCAGACCGAGCGGGGCCTGGTCGTCCCGGTGGTGCGGGACGCGCACGCACGGGACGCCGAGTCGCTGACCGCGGAGTTCGCGCGGCTGACCGAGGCGGCCCGCGCCGGCGCGCTCACGCCCGGGGAGCTGACCGGCGGCACGTTCACGCTGAACAACTACGGCGTGTTCGGCGTCGACGGCTCCACGCCGATCCTCAACCACCCCGAGGCCGCGATGCTCGGCGTCGGCCGCATCGTCCCCAGGCCGTGGGTGCACGAGGGCGAGCTGGCGGTCCGGCAGGTCGTCCAGCTGTCGCTCACCTTCGACCACCGGGTGTGCGACGGCGGCACGGCGGGCGGCTTCCTGCGGTACGTCGCGGACTGCGTGGAACAGCCGGCGGTGCTGCTGCGGACCCTGTGAGCCGGGCCGGCCCGGCCCGCACCGCCGCGGGGGCCAGGCGTGGCCGGGCGTGATCCCCGTGGGGCGTGGCGTGGCCGTGCGCGGGCCCGTGCCGGCCCCGAGGGCTGCGCAGGCCCGCGCGGCCCAGAGCTGTTGATGTGGCCTGCACGTCGGCCTCCGCGCGGCCTCGCATGCCCCTGCGGCTCGGCATGGACCGGCCTCGTGTGGCCCCGCAGGGCCGGCGTGGCCATCGCAGGCTCCGTGCGATGGGCGGCCCGGCGGGATTCCTCGGACAGGGGGCGGGGTGGCCCGGCGGTCGTCGGATGGTCTCGTAGGTTCGGCGTGACCCTGTGCGGCCTGGCGTGCCCGCGCATGCTCCGGGGCTTCGGTGTGGCCCGCAGGGCCTCACGCCGCCCCACATGGGATGGCCCCGCTGACCTGGGGGCCCGTATGCCCCGGCGTGACCCGGCAGCCTTGGCGTGACCGCGCGGCCTGGCGTGGCCCCCGCGTGCCCCGTGGGCCTGGGGCGGCGCGTATGGCCTTGGCGTGCCCCCTCCCGTGGGCCTCGGACGGCCCGCATGGAGCGTGCCCCCGCACGCTCCACACCCCTACGCCCCCACCCCACGCACCCCCACGCCTCCATCCCACCCCACGCACCCCTACGCCCCCACCCCGTCTGTGACGTCCGGCACCTCCGGCCCCCCGAGCACCGTTCGGAGGTGGCAACGATCTTCCGGGCGCTCATACTCGGGGAGTGACCTCGTACGACCCGACCCGTTCGCGGGGCGCCGCCGGTCCCGCGTACGACGCCGTCGTGCTCGCGGGCGGCGCCGCGCGGCGGCTCGGCGGCGCCGACAAGCCCGGTGTGCGCGTCGGCGGCCGGGCGCTGCTCGACCGGGTGCTCGCCGCCTGCGCCGACGCCCGCACCACGGTCGTCGTCGCCGACCCCCGGCCCACCGCGCGCCCGGTCGTCCGGGCGCGTGAGGAACCCCCCGGCGGCGGACCGCTCGCCGCCCTCGACGCCGGGTTGCGCCCGGTCACGGCGGACCGGGTGCTCGTGCTCTCCGCCGATCTGCCGTTCCTGGACCGGGACACCGTGCGGCGCCTGCTGGACGCCCTGGGCGCCGGCCGCGCCGACGGGGTGCTGCTCGTCGACGCCGAAGGCCGTGAGCAGCCGCTGGTCGCCGCCTACCGCACCCTCGTACTGCGCCGCGAGCTGACCGCGCTCACCGCCGAGCACGGCGCGCTGACCGGCCTGCCGCTGTGGCGGCTGACCGGCCGGCTCGACCTCGCCCGCATCACCGACCCCGTCGCGTCGTTCGACTGCGACACCTGGGCGGACATCGCCCGGGCCCGCGTACGCATCAGGGAGCATGGTCTCGTGTTGGACGAATGGATCTCCGCAGTCAAGGACGAGCTGGGCATCGACCTGGACGTCGACACCGGCCTGCTGCTCGACCTCGCCCGTGACGCCGCCCACGGCGTGGCACGCCCGGCGGCGCCGCTGACCACCTTCCTCGTCGGCTACGCGGCCGGCCGTGCCGAAGGCGGCCCCGACGCCGTCGCGGAGGCCTGCCGCAAGGCCGCCGCGCTGGCGCAGCGCTGGGCGGAAGAGGCCGACGCCGCCACCGGAGGCGCCCCTCCTGCCCCGGCCTCCGCCCCGGCCTCCGCCCCGGCCCCGGCCCCGGCCTCCGCCCCGGCCCCGGCCTCCGCCCCGGCCCCGGCCTCCGCCCCGGCCCCCGGCACCACCCCGGACGCCGGATGACCGGCCAGGGCGTTCGAGACGGCCGGGGACTGCGCGACAGCGGCGACCTCCGTGACGCCCCGGACGCCGACGACCTCGACGTCGAGGAGACCCTCGCCCTCGTGAACGAGCCGCGCGACGGCGTGCCCACGCCCCCCGCCGGGACCCCCCGCTCCTCCCCGGCCGCCCCAGCCCCCGCGGACCGGCACCACGCCACCGCCCGGCACGGCCACCCCACCCCCCGGCACGACCACGCCACCCCCTGGCCCGAGGCCCGCCGCATCGCCGCCCGGGCCGGCGCCCCCCGCACCTCGGCCCCCGTCTCCGTCCCCCTGCACGCCGCCCTCGGTCTCACCCTGGCCGCCCCCCTCACCGCCCTCACCGACCTGCCCTCCTTCGACACCTCGGCGATGGACGGCTGGGCGGTCGCCGGCCCCGGCCCTTGGGACGTGCGCGAGGAGGGCGTGCTGGCCGGCCACGCCGAGCACCCCCCGCTGGAGGACGGCGAGGCCGTCAGGATCGCCACCGGCGCCCGGATCCCGCCGGACACGACCGCCGTCCTGCGCAGCGAGCACGGCCGCGTCGACGACAAGGGGCGGCTGCACCCGGACCTCCCCCAGTCGCACCGGCCCGCGGAGGCGCCCGCGCTCGGGCACGGCCAGGACATCCGCCCGCGCGGCCAGGAGTGCCGCAGCGGAGACCTGCTGCTGCCGCCCGGCGCCCTGGTGACCCCGGCCGTCCTCGGTCTCGCCGCCGCCGCCGGATACGACGCCCTCACCACCGTGCCCCGACCGCGCGCCGAGCTGCTGGTCCTCGGCGACGAGCTGCTCACCGAGGGCCTCCCGCACGACGGCCTCATCCGGGACGCCCTCGGCCCCATGCTGCCGCCCTGGCTGCGGGCCCTCGGCGCCGAGGTCGTCTCGGTGCGCCGGCTCACCGACGACGCCGACACCCTCCGCCGGGCCCTCGAGGACAGCGACGCGGACCTGATCGTCACCACCGGCGGCACCGCCTCCGGGCCCGTCGACCACGTCCACCCCACCCTGCGCCGCATCGGGGCCGAGCTGCTGGTCGACGGGGTCCAGGTGCGCCCCGGCCACCCGATGCTGCTGGCCCGCACCGAGGAGGACCAGCATCTGGTCGGCCTGCCCGGCAACCCGCTGGCCGCCGTCTCCGGGCTGCTCACCCTCGCCGAGCCCTTGCTGCGGACGCTCGCGGCACGTCCGGCCCAGGAGCCGTACACGCTGCCGTTGACGGAGGCGGCGCACGGGCACCCGTGCGACACCCGGCTCGTTCCGGTCGTGCTGCGCGGCGACCATGCCGTGCCGTTGCACTACAACGGTCCGGCGATGCTGCGCGGGGTCGCCGCCGCCGACGCGCTGGCGGTCGTACCGCCGGGCGGGACGCGACCCGGTCAGGAGGCGGAGATCCTGGAGCTGCCGTGGGCGACGGCCGGGATCGCCGCGTGTTTCACGTGAAACATCGGCTGCACACCGCACCCGCGGCGACGGCTGCAACCGCAACCCCAACCGCACGCCACCGTGGCCGGGACAGGGGCCGCCGTGGGAACGCCATGCGGTCTCACTCGGCGTTCTCCGCCTGCGCCGCCTCGGACGTCACGGGCCGGCCGACGGTGATCACCCGGTCGCCGTGGCGCAGTTCGGTCCGCCAGCCGTCGGCGTAGCCCATCAGCTTCTTGTTGCGGACGACCGCGACGACCAGGTCGACGCACTCGCGGGGGGTGCGCCCGACCTCCTCCCGCGTCACCGACCGTTCGATGAGGTCCATGCCGCTGCCCAGGGTCATCAGGTCCTCCAGGGTGCGGGCGACGGGCGGGCGGGCCATGAAGGTGCCGAGGAGCCGGCCGGCCGAGCTGGAGCTGGTGACCACGGTGTCCGCGCCGGACTGCTTGAGCAGCGGGACGTTCTCGTCCTCCCGGACGGCGACGACGATCGTAGCCTGGCGGTTGAGCTGGCGGGCCGTGAGCGTGATGAGGGTGGCGGTCTCGTCGCGCTGCGGTGCGACGATCACCCGGGCCGCGCGGTGCACCTCGGCCTTGAGCAGGGTGTCGGACCGGGTGGCGTCGCCGGTCACCGCGACCAGGCCGTCGTCGCCGGCCGCCGCGGCCGTCTTGCGCTGCGCGTCCACGACGACGATCCGGTCCCGGCGGACACCCTGGCCGATCAGGGTCTCCACGGCGTGCCGGCCCTTGGTGCCGTACCCGATGACGACGATGTGGCCGCGGGTGCGGGCGCGCCAGCGGTGGATGCGGACCTGGTGGCGGGTGCGCTCGGTGAGCACCTCCAGGGTGGTGCCGACGAGGATGATCAGGAACAGCACGCGCAGCGGCGTGATCACGAAGATGTTGGTGAGCCGGGCGCCCTCGCTGACCGGGGTGATGTCGCCGTAGCCGGTGGTGGAGAGGGTGACGGTGGCGTAGTACGCGGCGTCGATCACGCCCAGGGGGCCGCCGGAGTTGTCGCGGTAGCCGTCGCGGTCGAGATAGACGATGACGACCGTCACGATCAGCACGACCAGGGCCATGGTCAGCCGCTGTATCACCTGCTGGAGGGGCGGTACGACGCTCTGCGTCGGCATGGTGATGGAGCGGCCCGCCTCGGCGTCGTCGCGGGCCTCCGTGCGCGAGCGGCTCCACAGTGAGCGCAGGATGGACTGCGTCACGCCTCGCGGGGACGGCGGCTTCTCGTCGTCCTTCATCACATGCCCCCTGTGCCTGCCTGCCCATGGCCGGCTGATCCGGTCGGTCGTCGGGACCATGGTTCCGCACCGGGTCCCCGGCCGGCGCCGGGGCCCCCCGCGCGACACGCCGACCGAGTGTTCAGCCGGGGACGCGGATCGGTAGCGTCGGTGGCGCGCCCGGGACCGCCTGCACCGCCCGGCGCCGGACAGGCACCCGTTCGCTGCGGATCCGCTGGAGGCTTCCCTTGCGCGACCACACCGTCGTCGTCGGCTACGGCACGAAGGGACGGGCCGCGATCCAGGCCGTCTGCGCCACCGGCGTGAGCAAGGACCAGGTCGTCGTGATCGACCCCAGCACCAAGGCGATCGACGCCGCGACGGCCCAGGGCTTCGAGAGCGCGCTCGGGGACGCGACCCGCAGCGACGTGCTGGGGCGGGCCGAGGTGCAGCGGGCGCGGCAGATCGTCATCGCCACCCAGCGCGACGACACGGCCGTGCTGGTGGCGCTGACGGCCCGACAGCTCAACCCGGGCGCGAAGATCGTGGCCGCGGTGCGCGAGGAGGAGAACGCGCCGCTGCTGAAGCAGTCCGGCGCCGACGAGGTGATCACCAGCGCGGGCGCGGCCGGCCGGCTGCTGGGGCTGTCCGTGCTGAGCCCCGCCGCCGGGCTGGTGATGGAGGACCTCATCCGCCGGGGCAGCGGGCTGGACATCGTGGAACGGCCGGTCACGAAGGCGGAGGTGGGCAGGACTCCGCGCGAGATGGACGATCCGGTGGTGAGCGTCGTCCGCGGGCACCGGGTGCTCGGCTACGACGATCCGGCGGTGGGGCGCCTGGAGCTGACGGACCGGCTGATCACCATCGTGCAGAAGGCCGCGCCGGACAACGGCCGGCGCGGCCCGTGGACGTGACCGGCCGCCGGGCGACCGGCACCGCCCCCTTGCTCACTTGCGGTTGTAGAGCCGCATCGTCACCGGACCGAAGACGAGGATGAACAGCCCCGCCCAGCCCAGCGTCCAGGCGATCTCGGCGGTCGGCCACTCGCCCGCCATCAGTTCCCGCACCGCGGACGCCAGATGCGTGATCGGGCTGTTGTTGACGAACGCCTGGAGCCAGCCCGGCATGGTCGTCGGGTCCACGAAGACGTTGGACAGGAAGGTCAGCGGGAAGAGCACCATCATGCTGACCCCCATCACCGACTTCTCGGTGCGCAGCAGCAGCCCGAACATCGTCCACACCCACGAGAACGCGAACGCGAACACGATCAGCAGGGCGATCCCGACGACCACACCGCCCACCCCGCCGTCCGGGCGGTAGCCGAGGACGATGCCGACGGTCAGCATCACCACGGACGCGATGGTGTAGCGCAGCGCGTCGCCGAGCAGATAGCCGACCATCACAGCCGGCCGCCAGACCGGCAGGCTGCGGAACCGGTCGAAGACGCCCTTCTCGATGTCGGTGTTGACCGAGACGCCGGTGTACATCGTGATCATCACGACCGACATCACCAGGATGCCCGGCAGCAGGAACTGGATGTACTCCTTCGGCGAACCGGCCAGCGCCCCGCCGAACAGGTACGTGTACATCAGCACCATCATGATCGGGAAGGCGGTGACGTCGAAAAGCTGCTCCGGCACGTGCTTGATCTTCAGCATCGCGCGCCAGCCGAAGGTGAGCGACGCCGACAGGGCGCTCGGCCGCGCCGGCCGCTCCTTCGCGACCAGCAGGGCGGCCAGGGACTCGGTGCTGACCGGGGCCAGTTCCCTGGCTTCGGCAGAGGTCGCTGTGCTCATGCGGCTGCCCCGTCCTTCGTGTCGAGGTGGTCGGTGTCCCGGTCCTTGGTGTCGTGACCGGTGAGGGCGAGGAAGACCTCGTCCAGGCTGGGTTGGCCCAGGGAGAAGTTGTCCACGACGACGCCGTCGCGGGCCAGTCGGGCGAGGGCCTCGGCGGCCTGCTCGGCCGCGACCCGGCCCTGGGCCGCGCCGTTTCCGACCCGGGCCGTCAGCGCCACCGGGTCGGGCTCCAGCTGGACGTCGGCGTCGAGCACCAGCCGCAGGATGCGGGATGCCTCCGGCCGCTGCCCGGGGTCCCGCAGCCGCAGATGCACCGACCCGGCGCCGACGGACGCCTTCAGCTCGCCCTTCGTTCCCTCGGCGATCACCTTGCCTCGGTCGATGACGGCGATCCGGGACGCCAGCTGGTCGGCCTCGTCGAGGTACTGGGTGGTCAGCAGCACCGTCGTGCCCTGCGAGACGACCGCGCGCACGATGTCCCACACCTGGTTGCGGCTGCGCGGGTCGAGGCCGGTCGTCGGCTCGTCCAGGAAGAGCAGGTCGGGCGTGTTCAGGATGGACGCGGCGATGTCGATGCGGCGCCGCATGCCGCCGGAGTAGTGCTTGACCTGCTTGCCGGCCGCGTCGGTCAGCCCGAACGCCTCCAGCAGCTGGGCGGCGCGCTCCCGCGCGGCCCGCTTGTGGTGGCCGAGGAGCCGGCCGAGCAGGACGAGGTTCTCGGTGCCGGTGAGGTCCTCGTCCACGGACGCGTACTGCCCGGTCAGGCTGACCCTGCCGCGGACCTCGTCCGCCTCCCGGACGACGTCGTGGCCGAAGACGTGGGCCTGCCCGCCGTCCGGTCTGAGCAGGGTGGCGAGCATCTTCACGGTGGTCGTCTTGCCGGCGCCGTTGGGGCCGAGCACTCCGTACACCGTCCCGGTGGGCACGGCCAGGTCGACGCCGTCGACGGCCCTCGTCTCGCCGAACGTCTTCACCAGCCCCGCCGTCTCGATCGCCAGGCCGGGCGTCTGCTGGCTCATGATGGGTGGTCCTTCCGCGTACTGGGGTGACGCAGGACAGACCTCCACGGTCCCGCAAACTCATCGGCCGCGCACAGGGATATTCGAACGGTCTCGGCCGGAGCGGGGCGGGTAGCGTCCCTTCCATGCATGCGATCACGATTCCCGAACCTGGTGGGCCCGAGGCGCTGGTGTGGGACGAGGTCCCCGACCCGGAGCCCGGCGAGGGCGAGGTCCTCGTCGAGGTGACGGCCAGTGCGGTCAACCGCGCGGACCTGCTGCAGCGGCAGGGCTTCTACGACCCTCCGCCCGGCGTGTCCCGGTATCCCGGCCTGGAGTGCGCCGGGCGCATCGCCGCGCTGGGGCCCGGCGTGGGCGGCTGGTCCGTCGGCGACGAGGTGTGCGCGCTGCTGTCCGGCGGCGGGTACGCCGAGAAGGTCGCGGTGCCGGCCGGTCAGCTGCTGCCGGTGCCCGACGGCATCGACCTGCGGCGGGCCGCGGCGCTGCCCGAGGTGGTCTGCACGGTGTGGTCCAACGTGTTCATGATCGCCCATCTGCGCCCGGGCGAGACCCTGCTGGTGCACGGCGGCTCCAGCGGCATCGGCACGATGGCGATCCAGCTGGCCAAGGCCGTGGGCGCGCGGGTCGCCGTCACCGCGGGCACCCGGGAGAAGCTGGAGCGCTGCGCGGAGCTGGGCGCGGACATCCTCGTCGACTACCGGGAGCAGGACTTCGTCGCCGAGGTGAAGAAGGCCACGGACGGGGCGGGCGCCGACGTGATCCTGGACAACATGGGCGCCAAGTACCTCGACCGCAACGTCCAGACCCTCGCCGTGAACGGCCGGCTGGCGATCATCGGCATGCAGGGCGGCGTCAAGGGCGAGCTGAACATCGGCGCGCTCCTGCGCAAGCGCGCCGCCATCAGCGCCACCACGCTGCGGGGCCGCCCGCTGGAGGAGAAGGCGGCCATCGTCGCGGCGGTCCGCGAACACGTCTGGCCCCTGGTGTCCGCCGGCCACGTCCGCCCGGTCGTCGACCGCGAACTGCCGATGCCGGACGCGGCGGAGGCCCACCGGACGGTGGAGGAGAGCACGCATGTGGGGAAGGTGCTGCTGGTCGTGCCGTAGGCGGTGACCGCCGGCGGGTCCGGTGCGGCCGGGTCGTCCGACGCGGCGGCTCGTCACGCCCCCTCCCGGCGGAGTCGTAGGCCGAGGAGGGCCAGGGCCAGGCCGAGGCCGATGAGGACCAGACCGCTGCCCAGGGGGAGGATCCGCACCACGGGCTCCGCGGGGGCCCCGGCCTCCCGTACGGCTGCGCGCGGTTCGGACGGGACGACCTCGGGGGCTCGTGTGGCCGGGGCGGGGGGCGTCGTCGCGGGCGGGGGCGTGGTCTCCCGTTCCGGTGGGCGTCCCGGCCGCATACGGCCCTCACCGGCCCGGCTGCCCGCCCGGCTCGGCCCGACCGATGGCTCCGAAGGGCGCGCGGACGTCGCCACGCCCTCGGCCTGCGGGGCGGGGGCGCCGTCGGCGGCCGTGGCGGTCGCGGTCGGGGAGGGGGACGGGCGTGTCGTGCCGTCGGAGGCACGGGTTGGAACGGGGACGGGCGTGGCGTCCGCGCCGCCGGGCGTGCGGCCGTCGGCGGAGGGTGCGGCGTCGGTCTTCTCCGGGGCGGTGGTCGCCGCGGTGGCCGACGGGCTCGGGGACGCCGACGGGCTGGGGGACGTCTTCCCGGCCGGGGAATCGGAAGGGGACGCGCTCGGGGCAGGGCCATGGGCGCCGGTGTCGCCGTCGGGGGCGTGCCGGCCGTCCGAGGGCGCGGCAGCCGGGGAGGCCGCGGGCCCGCTCTCCCCGCTCCCCGGCGTCTCCCGCCCGACGGCGGCGGACGTGACCCGCCCGCCGGTGCCGCCGTACGTCTCCGCCGCCCGGGCCTCGCACGGCACCCCCGCCACGGCGACGGCCCCGAGAACCAGCACCGCCCCCGCGACCCGTACCGCACCCGCCGCAAACACCGCAGGCCGCGAGCGCACCACAAGCCGCGAGCGCACCGCAGGCCCCGCCTGCGCCGCCCCCGCCCCACGCACCCCCGCCGCACGCACCGCCCGTGCCGCGGGCACCGTCCGCACCGTCCGTACCCAGGAAGTCACGGCACCCAGCCTCACCCCGCTCGCCGGTCCCGGCATTCCGGACGCCGCCGAAGGGACGTAACAGAGGCGAGCGGCTGTGCGACACAATGGGCCGCATGGAGATGCCGAGGAACGAAAGGTCGCCGGAGAGCGCTCAGAAGATCCTGGTCGTGGGCCAGGACGGAATGGCTCTCAGCGGCGGCGGCGACGAGGACTCCCACGAGACCCCGGTGACCGAGCAGGTCGAACAGCCCGCCAAGGTGATGCGGATCGGCAGCATGATCAAGCAGCTGCTGGAGGAGGTACGGGCGGCTCCCCTCGACGAGGCCAGCCGGGCGCGGCTGAAGGAGATCCACGCCAGCTCGGTGAAGGAGCTGGAGGACGGCCTGGCGCCGGAGCTGGTGGAGGAGCTGGAGCGGCTCTCCCTGCCCTTCGCGGACGAGGCGACGCCGAGCGACGCCGAACTGCGCATCGCGCAGGCCCAGCTGGTCGGCTGGCTGGAGGGCCTCTTCCACGGCATCCAGACCACGCTGTTCGCCCAGCAGATGGCGGCGCGGGCGCAGCTGGAGCAGATGCGCCGCGCCCTGCCGCCGGGCGTGGGCGGCGAGGGCGCGGAGGACCCGCGCACGGGCGGCCGCTCGGGCGGGCCGTACCTGTAGGGGCGGCCCTGGGGGAAGCCCTGGGGCAGCCGTAGGGACCGCCACCGGAACCGCCGCACCGACCGCGACCGGAACCGCTCAGCAGCAAGAAGGCCCGGCAACCGCCGGGCCTTTCCGCTGGGTCGTGAGTGTCAGGACGCCGGCGGGTACCCCGTCGACACCTCGAGCTGGATCTCGGGCATCTCGTCCGGGTCGACGTCCGTGCCGGGCGCCGGGAACTGCTTCATCACCGCGCCCTCGCCGTACGTGTTCTCCGGGTAGTCCACGATCTTCGACTGCCAGCCCGCCGCCTGGAGGCAGGCCTTGACCGAGTCGATGTGCTTGAACTTGAAGTCCGGGACCTGGATCTTGTCCTCGTCGTTGTAGGACTCCTGCGGCTCGCTGCACTCGGTCGGGTCGATGGTCTTCGACTTGTCGGGCCCGGTGTAGCCGGCCCCCGCGGCCGGGGACGCCGGCGCCGACGCCGACGTGCTCGCGCCCCCGCCGCCGCCCTGCTCCTCGGTCCCGCCGCCGTTCATCACCAGGGCCGTTATCAGGCCGCCCACCGCCAGCAGGGCCACCACCGCCGAGCCGACGATCACCGGCCTGTTGTTGCCCCGGCCGCCCCCGGAGGGCGCCGGCGTCGGGTGCTGGGGCGAGATGGTGTACGGCGGCGGCGTCTGCTGGCCGCCGTACGGGGACGGGGCCGGCGTCTGGTAGCCGCTCTGCTGGGGGTAGCCGTACGCCGGAGAGGGCGTGGGCGTGCCGTACGGGTTCGGCGTCGGCTGGTACGGCGTCTGGACGCCCGACGCGGCGGACGGCGACGACTGGTCGACCGGCGGGAACACCGCGGAGCCCACGCCCGAGCCGGCCTGCGCGGGCGCGCCCGGCACGATGCTCGGCGCGGCGGGCTGGAGGGAGGCGGCGACGCGCAGGCACTCGTCGCGCATGGCGACGGCGGTGGGGAAACGTTCGTTCGGGTTCTTCTTCAGCGCGCGGGCGACCAGCGCGTCCACGGCCGGCGGCAGCGCGCGGTTGATCGAGGAGGGCGCGACCGGCTCCTCCTGCACATGCGCGTAGGCGATGGCCAGCGGCGAGTCCGCGTCGAACGGCAGCCGCCCGGTGACCAGCTGGAACAGCATAATGCCGACCGAGTAGAGGTCGGAGCGCGCGTCCACGCCCCGCCCGAGGGCCTGCTCGGGCGAGAGGTACTGCGGGGTGCCGACGACCATGCCGGTCTGCGTCATCGAGGTCACGCCGGACTGCATGGCGCGCGCGATGCCGAAGTCCATCACCTTGACGACGTTGCGCTTCGTCATCATGACGTTGCCCGGCTTGATGTCCCGGTGGACCAGGCCCATCTCGTGGCTGATCTCCAGCGCCGCCAGCACGTCCGCGGTGATCTTCAGGGCCTTGTCGGCGGGCATCGCGCCGTACTGCCGGACGTCCTCGTCGAGCACCGAGCCGAGCGGGCGGCCCTCGACGTACTCCATGACGATGTACGGCATCGTCGCACCGTCGACGTCGTCCTCGCCGGTGTCGAACACCGACACGATGTTGGTGTGCGTGAGCTTCGCCACCGCCTGCGCCTCGCGGCGGAAACGCTCCCGGAACGCCTGCTCGCGGCCCAGCTCGGTGTGGAGCGTCTTGATCGCGACCTGGCGGTCGAGCACGGTGTCGTACGCGAGGTGCACCGAGGCCATGCCGCCCTGGCCGAGCAAGTCGCGCAGCTGGTAGCGGCCACCGGCCAGCGCCCGCCCCGTGTACCGGCCCTGTGCGCCGTCCTGGCTCATCTCTCTGCGTCCCCCATAGGCGCCGGCGACAGCGGCTCGTGTGCTCCCGCAATCCACCAGTGATCGAAAGTGCTATTCCCGGCCAAGTCTGCCCGAGGCCACTGACACGTCAAGCTCGGTGCCCGTTCCGTGACCGTACGCGAAAGAAGCGTCGCGGAAGCGTTACAGCGGGCGTACGGCCGGTACACGGGATTTGCACGGCCCGGTCGTGCCACGGTTGGATGACCGGTCCGTTCCGGTCCGGTTCCTCGCGCGCATCCCGGACCGGAGGCTTGCGCGGAGGCTGTAGCGTGGCCGACGGAGACCGCAACAACACCGCGCGCACCGCGGGCAGAAACGACGGCGAGGACTGATGGCACAGCAGCAGCGCGCTCAGGGCCCGTCCGACCCCGAGGCGACTGGCGGCGGGATGTCAGACGCGCCGGACATGTGGGGTAATGGCGGACTTGTCGGGGACGGCCGTTACCGGCTGACCCACCGGCTCGGCCGGGGCGGCATGGCCGAGGTGTTCGCGGCCGAGGACGTGCGCCTCGGACGCACCGTGGCGGTCAAGCTGCTGCGCGCCGACCTCGCCGAGGACCCGGTCTCCAAGGCGCGCTTCACGCGCGAGGCCCAGTCCGTCGCCGGCCTCAACCACCACGCGATCGTCGCCGTGTACGACTCCGGCGAGGACGTCGTCGGCGGCCAGTCGGTGCCGTACATCGTGATGGAGCTGGTCGAGGGCCGCACCATCCGCGACCTGCTGCTCAACGCCGAGGCGCCGGGCCCGGAGCAGGCGCTGATCATCGTCTCCGGCGTCCTGGAGGCGCTCGCCTACTCGCACCAGCACGGCATCGTGCACCGCGACATCAAGCCGGCCAACGTCATCATCACGCACAACGGCGCGGTGAAGGTGATGGACTTCGGCATCGCCCGCGCCCTGCACGGCGCGTCCACCACCATGACGCAGACCGGCATGGTGATGGGCACCCCGCAGTACCTCTCCCCGGAGCAGGCTCTCGGCAAGGCCGTCGACCACCGCTCCGACCTGTACGCGACGGGCTGTCTGCTCTACGAACTGCTCGCGCTGCGTCCGCCGTTCGTCGGCGAGACCCCGCTGTCGGTGGTCTACCAGCACGTCCAGGACATCCCGACCCCGCCGTCCGAGGTCTCCGACGCGGTGCCGCCGGAGCTGGACGGGCTGGTGATGCGCTCGCTGGCCAAGGAGCCCGACGACCGGTTCCAGACGGCCGAGGAGATGCGCGGGCTGGTCCAGTACGGCCTCCAGATGCTCTACGACCAGGGCGGCCACACCGGCACCTGGAACACCGGCCCGGTGGACCTGCGCGACAGCGGCGCCAGGACCGCCGTCATGGGCGTGGGCGGCGCCGCCGCGCTGCCCCACCCGGGCGATGGGCAGGGCACCGCGCAGATCCCGCAGCCGGTGGTCGGCGGCGGCTACGGCGGCCGGGACGACGGCGGTTTCGAGGGGCACGGCAACCGCGGCAGCGGACGCGGCAAGCTGTGGGTCCTCGCCGTGCTCGCGGTGATCGCCATCGCGGCGGGCGTCGCGCTGGCCCTGAACAACACCGGCGGCGGCGAGGGCGGCACCGACACCACCAAGTCGCCGACCAGCTCGCAGACCAAGGACGACCCGACGCCGTCCGAGAAGCCGACCGAGGAGAAGACCGAGGAGGAGACGGACGACTCCACCGAGGGCAGCGGCGGCGGCAGCGGCGGTGACGACTGGGACTACACCCCGTCGTACGAGCCCTCCGCCACGCCCTCCCAGACGGCCACGGACGAACCGACCGCGCAGCCCACGTCCGCCCAGCCGACCGAGACCGGCGGCACGGACGCCGGGGGCGCCGACGCGGGCGGCGCCGACGCCGGCGGGGCCGACGCGGGCGGGGCCGACGCCGGCGGGACCGACGCGGGCGGCACGGACGCGGGTGGCACCGACGCCGGCGGCACGGACGCGGGCGGGGCCGACGCGGGCGGGGCGCTGAACGCCGGCGCCCAGGGCGGCATCGAGTGATCCACGGCGGGGACGTCAGTCCACGAACGCCCCGCACACCGCGTCGTACTCCCGCGTCCACCACACGGCCAGCGCGGAGGCGGCCGGGAACTGCGGGTCCGCGCGCGTGTCGCCGCGCTCGTAGTGCCAGCGCAGCATCCAGAAGTCGTTGAGGCGCTCCCACCACACCCGGTGCACGGCCGCCGCCAGCTGCGAGGGCGTGGCCTGGGCGGCACGCCGGTACGCGCGCGCGTACGCGCGTACCTTCGGCAGGTCCAGCGTCCCGGTGGGCCGTACGAAGAAGATCGCGGCGGCGCGTACGGCCTCCTCCGCGCGCGGCTGCACACCGAGCCGGTCCCAGTCGACGATCGCGGCCGGTTTCTCCCCCCGGTAGAGCAGGTTGAACGGGTGGAAGTCGCCGTGCACCCAGCCCACCGAGTCGCCGCGCGGCGGCCGGCGGTCCGCGTGCCGCTCCAGCAGCGCCCGCCGCTCCACCAGGCGGTGGCGGGCGAGCTGGTCGAAGGAGTCGGCGGGGCGGTGCCGGCGCACGCGCGCGAGGAGGTCGTCGATCACCACGAACGTGTCGGCCGGGTCAGCGCTCTCCACCGGGTGCGGGCTCGTGGCGGGCGGGGTGCCCCGCTTGGGCGGCATCACCCGCTCCAGGCCCGCGTGGACGGCGCCCAGCAGCGCCCCGAGCCGCGCGCACTGACCGGTGCTGAGCTGGCCGCCGTGGCGGTGCCCGCCGTCGATCCACGGGTGCAGGGCGTAGGCGTGGCCGCCCACCACCGCGACCGTGCGGCCGTCCCGCCCGGCCAGCGGCGGGGCGACGGGGACGCCCAGGTCGGCCAGCCGCTGGGTGGCCCGGTGCCGGCGCTCGATGGCGGCCGGATCGGCGGTGTCGGGGTCGAAGTGGTGCTTGAGGAAGTAGCGGCCGCGGGTCGTCCGCAGCCGGTAGCCGCGGTTGAGCAGCCCCTGGTCGACGGGCTCGCAGGTGAGCGCGGAACCGGCGGCGTACTGCCGCAGAAGGGCGCTCAGCGGGGGCGCATGGGTCTTGGGGGGTGGTACACATCGCAGCGGCACGCGGCAGATGCTAGGGCACTGGGCGGGGCCCGTGAGCTGGGCGTTGTCACAGTCAGTCGTCGCTGGTCGCTTTCGGTCACGAGGTGGGCGCGAAGTGGCGACGCGCCCGGGAGCACCCGGATTTCCGGCTCTTCCCGTGACCTGGGTGCGCGGGATAACGTGCCCGTGTTCCGGCCACCTGCAAGGCGCTGACCAGTAACGGTTCCCGACTTTCGCGATTTACTTGGAAATCCAAGCAAAAACGCAGGTCAGGAAGGGTTTCGCAGAAATGTGAGTACCTGGGTAACGTGCCTTTTGCAGGGCGCTCGCCGGGGCACCTGTCACGCCTGTCTCCCGAAGAGCCGCACCCAACCCCGTGCGTCGGAGGGCGACCGGTGAGCCGCACTGGCACCCGGCGAACCCGGGACTGCCGGACCGACGGAGGAGCACACGTGACCGTGGAGAGCACTGCCGCGCGCAAACCGCGACGCAGCGCCGGTACAAAGAGCACGGCCGGCAAGCGAACGACCGCCAAAAAGAGCACCGACCCGGAACTCGTCCAGCTGCTGACGCCCGAGGGCGAGCGGGTCGAGAACGCCGAATACGACCCGTTCGTATCCGCCCTGACCCCGGAAGACCTGCGCGGCCTGTACCGCGACATGGTGCTCACCCGCCGCTTCGACGCCGAGGCCACCGCGCTGCAGCGCCAGGGCGAGCTGGGCCTGTGGGCGTCGCTGCTCGGCCAGGAGGCCGCCCAGATCGGCTCCGGCCGCGCCCTGCGCGACGACGACTACGTCTTCCCGACCTACCGCGAGCACGGCGTCGCCTGGTGCCGCGGGGTCGACCCGACCAACCTGCTCGGCATGTTCCGGGGCGTCAACAACGGCGGCTGGGACCCGAACAGCAACAACTTCCACCTGTACACGATCGTCATCGGCTCCCAGACGCTGCACGCCACCGGCTACGCCATGGGCGTCGCCAAGGACGGCGCGGACAGCGCCGTGATCGCCTACTTCGGCGACGGCGCCTCCAGCCAGGGCGACGTGGCGGAGTCGTTCACCTTCTCCGCCGTCTACAACGCCCCCGTGGTGTTCTTCTGCCAGAACAACCAGTGGGCCATCTCCGAGCCCACCGAGAAGCAGACCCGCGTCCCGCTCTACCAGCGCGCCCGCGGCTACGGCTTCCCCGGCGTCCGCGTCGACGGCAACGACGTGCTGGCCTGCCTCGCCGTCACCAAGTGGGCGCTGGAGCGGGCCCGCAGCGGCGAGGGCCCCACCCTGGTCGAGGCGTACACCTACCGGATGGGCGCCCACACCACCTCCGACGACCCCTCCCGCTACCGCCACGACGACGAGCGGCTCGCCTGGGAGGCGAAGGACCCGATCCTGCGCCTGCGCCGCCACCTCGAGGCGTCGAACCACGCGGACGACGGATTCTTCGCGGAACTGGAAGCCGAGAGCGAGGCGTTGGGCAGGCGAGTGCGCGAAGTGGTCCGCGCCATGCCCGACCCGGACCACTTCGCCATCTTCGAGAACGTGTACGCGGACGGGCACGCGCTCGTCGACGAGGAGCGCGCGCAGTTCGCCGCCTACCAGGCGTCGTTCGCGACGGAATTCGAGAGCGGCTTCGCCGCGGGTGAGGGGGGTCACTGACATGGCGGAGAAAATGGCTCTGGCCAAGGCGATCAACGAGTCGCTGCGGCGCGCCCTGGAGACCGACCCCAAGGTCCTGATCATGGGTGAGGACGTCGGCAAGCTCGGCGGCGTCTTCCGGGTCACCGACGGTCTCCAGAAGGACTTCGGCGAGAGCCGGGTCATCGACACGCCCCTCGCCGAGTCCGGCATCGTCGGCACGGCCATCGGGCTGGCGCTGCGCGGCTACCGTCCGGTGGTCGAGATCCAGTTCGACGGCTTCGTCTTCCCGGCGTACGACCAGATCGTCACCCAGCTCGCCAAGATGCACGCCCGCTCGCTGGGCAAGGTCAAGCTGCCCGTCGTCGTCCGCATCCCCTACGGCGGCGGCATCGGGGCGGTCGAGCACCACTCGGAGTCCCCGGAAGCGCTCTTCGCGCACGTCGCCGGTCTGAAGATCGTCTCCCCGTCGAACGCGTCCGACGCGTACTGGATGATGCAGCAGGCCATCCAGAGCGACGACCCGGTGATCTTCTTCGAGCCCAAGCGGCGCTACTGGGACAAGTCCGAGGTCAACACCGACGCCATCCCCGGCCCGCTGCACGCCGCGCGCGTGGCCCGCGAGGGCACGGACCTCACCCTGGCCGCCTACGGCCCCATGGTGAAGACCTGCCTGGAGGCCGCCGACGCCGCCGCCGAGGAGGGCAGGTCCCTGGAGGTCCTCGACCTGCGCTCGGTCTCCCCGCTCGACTTCGACGCCGTCCAGGCCTCGGTCGAGAAGACCCGCCGCCTGGTCGTCGTGCACGAGGCGCCGGTGTTCTTCGGCTCCGGCGCGGAGATCGCCGCCCGGATCACGGAGCGCTGCTTCTACCACCTGGAGGCCCCGGTGCTCAGGGTCGGCGGCTACCACGCCCCGTACCCGCCGGCCCGCCTGGAGGAGGAGTACCTGCCGGGCCTGGACCGTGTGCTCGACGCCGTCGACCGCGCGCTGGCGTACTGAGGAGAGGGGCGTGACGACGATGACGGAGAGCTCCGTGAGCTCCGTACGCGAGTTCAAGATGCCCGACGTGGGCGAGGGACTGACCGAGGCCGAGATCCTCAAGTGGTACGTCCGGCCCGGGGACACGGTCACCGACGGCCAGGTGGTGTGCGAGGTGGAGACGGCCAAGGCCGCCGTCGAGCTGCCCATCCCGTACGACGGCGTGGTCACCGCGCTGCACTTCCCCGAGGGCACCACGGTCGACGTGGGCACGTCGATCATCGCGGTCGAGGTCGGCGGTGGCGCCGCTGCCGGGGCGCCCGTGCAGCAGCCGGCCCCCGCGCAGGCCGCCGAGCCCGCCCGGCCCGCCGAGGCGAAGCCCGAGGGCCGCCAGCCGGTGCTGGTCGGCTACGGCGTGGCCGCCTCCTCGACCCGGCGCCGCCCGCGCAAGGGCCCGGAAGTGCCGGTCCCGCAGGCGTCCCCGGCGATCCAGTCCGAGCTGAACGGCCACGGCGCGCCCGCCCCCGCGGCGCCCCCGGCCCCGGCCGCCCCTGCGCAGCGCCCGCTCGCCAAGCCGCCGGTGCGCAAGCTGGCCAAGGACCTGGGCGTCGACCTGGCCACGGTCACCCCGTCCGGCCCGGACGGCATCATCACCCGCGAGGACGTCCACGCGGCGGCGTCCAGGGCGGCGCAGCCGGTGGAGGCGCCGGCGACCGCGGCGCCCGCGCCGGCGGAGTCGCCCGCTGCGGCGGCGTCCTCCGCGGCGGCCTCGTACGACACCGCGCGGGAGACCCGTATCCCGGTCAAGGGCGTCCGCAAGGCCACCGCCGCCGCGATGGTCGGCTCGGCCTTCACCGCCCCGCACGTCACGGAATTCGTGACGGTCGACGTGACCCGCACCATGAAGCTGGTCGAGGAGCTGAAGCAGGACAAGGAGTTCACCGGCCTGCGGGTGAACCCCCTCCTGCTCATCGCCAAGGCCCTGCTGGTCGCGATCCGGCGCAACCCGGACATCAACGCGTCCTGGGACGAGGCGAACCAGGAGATCGTGGTCAAGCACTACGTCAACCTGGGCATCGCCGCGGCCACCCCGCGCGGCCTGATCGTCCCGAACATCAAGGACGCGCACGCCAAGACGCTGCCGCAGCTGGCCGAGTCCCTCGGCGAGCTGGTGGCCACGGCACGCGAGGGCCGCACCAGCCCGGCCGCGATGCAGGGCGGCACGGTCACCATCACCAACGTCGGCGTCTTCGGCGTCGACACCGGCACCCCGATCCTCAACCCCGGCGAGTCCGCGATCCTCGCGGTCGGCGCGATCAAGCTCCAGCCGTGGGTGCACAAGGGCAAGGTCAAGCCGCGCCAGGTCACCACCCTGGCGCTCAGCTTCGACCACCGCCTGGTCGACGGCGAGCTGGGATCCAAGGTGCTGGCGGACGTGGCGGCGGTCCTGGAGCAGCCGAAGCGGCTGATCACCTGGGGCTGACGGCCCGACGGGCAAGGAGAAGGGGCCGGTCACCGCAGTGCGGTGACCGGCCCCTTCGGGTTCCTGGCGGTCGCTCAGCCCAGCACGGCGAAGCCGTAGTTGAGGATCCGCTTCGCGTCCGTCTCGCGCTGGGTCGCGGAGGTGGAGGTCAGCACGGTGCCGATGACGGTCTTGCCGTTGCGGGTCGCGGCGAAGACCAGGCAGTACTTGGCGATGCTGCCGGAACCGGTCTTCACGCCGATGGCGCCGCTGTAGTTGCTCAGCAGGGTGTTGGTGTTGCTCCAGCTGTAGTAGCGGTAACCGCCGTTGGCCGTGGTCACCTTCTGCTTGGTCGACTTCGTCTTCACGACCGTGCGGAAGGTGTAGCTCTTCATCGCGCTGCGGGCGAGCTTCGTCAGGTCGCGCGGCGTCGAGTAGTTGGAGCCGTTGCTGATGCCGTCGAAGGAGTCGAAGTGCGTGTTCGTCATGCCGAGCTCCTTCGCCTTGGCGTTCATCTTGCCGATGAACGACTTGACGCGGGCGGCTCGGGTGGTGCCGGTGCCGAACTTGTCGGCGAGCGCGTACGCGGCGTCGCAGCCGGACGGCAGCATCAGCCCGTACAGCAGCTGGCGGACGGTGACCTTGTCGCCGACGATCAGCCGCGCGGACGACGCGTTCTTGCTGACGATGTAGTCGCTGTACGCCTTCTGGACCGTGACCTTGGCGTCCAGGTTGAGGTTCGACTGCGACAGCACGACCTTGGCGGTCATGATCTTGGTGGTGGAGCCGGTGGCGCGCTTGGTGTCGGCCGCCTTGGTGTACAGCGTCTTGCCGTCGGCGCTGTTCATGGCGTAGCCGCCGAGAGCGGCGATGGTCGGCTTGGTGGCGGCCTGCGCGGGTGCCGCGGTGAGGGCCCCGGTGACGAACACGGCGCCGGCGGTCGCGCCCACGGCGACGGCTCTGCGGATCCGGATGCCCTTAATGCCGGTTATCAAGTCAGATACCCCGATTTATGTTGAATGCCCTTACGTTGCGGCCGAGTTGAGTGGCGACAGCGATGAGCCGCATAGGTGTGACACACGAGTCTCGCCGATGGTTGTGCGGCGGGCGAGAGAAAATCGGGCACTTTTCCCCGGGTGTTCGCCGGACGCTTCCCTGGCGTCCTTTTCTTGCGTACGTGTTGTATCTATGCTGTCCGCATGTCCCTCGCCCTGAAGCAGCCGCCCGCGGCCGACCGTGTCTACACCCATGTCAAGCAAGGCGTCCTGGAGCGCCGCTACGAGGGCGGCACCCTCCTCACCGAGGGGGAGCTGGCCGAGGCCGTCGGGGTCTCGCGCACGCCGGTGCGCGAGGCGCTGCTGCGGCTGGAGGTCGAGGGGCTGATCAGGCTCTACCCGAAGAAGGGCGCGCTCGTCCTGCCCGTCTCCGCGCAGGAGATCGCGGACGTCGTCGAGACCCGGCTGCTGGTCGAGGAGCACGCCGCCCGCAAGGCCGTGCCCGCGCCGCCGGGCCTCGTCGAGCGCCTCGAAGGGCTGCTGTCGCGGCAGAAGGAGCAGGCCGCGGCCGGCGACCTGGCGGGCGCGGCCGTCACCGACCGCTGTTTCCACGCCGAGATCGTCCGCAGCGGCGGCAACGAGATCCTCTCGCGCCTCTACGACCAGCTGCGCGACCGGCAGTTGCGGATGGGCGTCGCCGTGATGCACTCCCACCCCGACCGGATCGCCAAGACCCTCGCCGAGCACGAGGAGATCCTGGCGGCGCTGCGGGCCGGGGACGCCGACGCGGCCGTGGAGATCGTCCACCGGCACGTCGGCTGGTTCTCGCACCTCGCGCGGGGAGAGGTCCGATGAGCCGGGGCACGCTGCCCGGCGACCCGCCCGGCGGCCGGCGCGCCGTCGCCATCTGGAGCATCGGCGTCTCGGTCTACTTCGTCGCCGTCATCTTCCGCACCTCGCTCGGCGTGGCCGGACTGGACGCCGCGGACCGCTTCGGCGTGGGCGCGTCCGCGCTGTCCACGTTCTCCATCCTCCAGCTGATGGTCTACGCCGCCATGCAGATACCCGTCGGCCTGCTGGTCGACCGGCTCGGCACCAGGAAGGTGCTGGCGCTCGGCGCGGTGCTGTTCACGGCGGGACAGCTCGGGTTCGCGTTCTCCCCGACGTACGGCATGGCGCTGGCCTCGCGGGCACTGCTGGGGTGCGGCGACGCGCTGACGTTCATCAGCGTCCTGCGGCTGGGCAGCCGCTGGTTCCCGGCCCGGCGCGGACCGCTGATCGGGCAGCTCGCGGGTCTGGCCGGCATGACGGGCAACCTGGTCTCCACCCTCGTCATCGCCCGGCTGCTGCACGGCGTCGGCTGGACGGCGGCCTTCGCGGGCAGCGCGATCGCCGGGGCCGTGGTCTTCGTCCTGGTGCTGACCCTCCTCAAGGACCACCCCGAGGGGCACGAGCCGGAGCCGGTGCCGCACCGGGGCGCGGCGTACGTCCGGCGGCAGATCGCGATGTCCTGGCGGGAGCCGGGGACGCGGCTGGGGCTGTGGGTGCACTTCACGACGCAGTTCCCGGCGATGGTGTTCCTGCTGCTGTGGGGCCTGCCGTTCCTGGTCGAGTCGCAGGGCCTGTCCCGGGCGACCGCCGGTGAACTCCTCACGCTGGTCGTGCTCTCCAACATGGCGTTCGGGCTGGTGTACGGCCAGATCATCGCCCGGCACCACGAGGCGCGGCTGCCGCTGGCGCTGGGCACCATCGGGGCGACGGCGCTGCTGTGGGGGGCGACGATCGGCTATCCGGGCGAGCGGGCGCCGATGTGGCTGCTGATCACGCTGTGCGCGGTGCTCGGGGCCTGCGGCCCGGCCTCGATGATCGGCTTCGACTTCGCCCGCCCCGCCAATCCGCCGGAGCGTCAGGGAACGGCCTCCGGCATCACGAACATCGGCGGTTTCACCGCGTCGATGGTGACGCTGTTCGCCGTCGGCGTCCTGCTGGACGCGACGGACGACGACTACCGGATCGCGTTCTCGTCGGTGTTCGTCCTCCAGGCGCTGGGCATCTCCCAGATCCTGCGGCTGCGCCGACGGGTCGCGCGCCGGGAGCGGGAGCGCCTGGTGGCGAGCCGGGTGGAGACGGTGCATGTGCCGGCGTGAGGTGGTGAAGGGCTCGACCGGGCGAAGGGCCTGATCGGGCCGGGGCGGGCCCGTCGGGCGGGAGACGTCGGTCCGGCCGCCGCGACGATCCCGCGGCGGCGCCGACTGCGCGCGCCCACAGGAACGGGAGCGGCTGGTGGCGAGCCGGGACCCTCCCGGCCGGGCGGCACGTTCGCCCGGGACGTCTCACAGGCCGGGGTGGTCGGTGGGGCGTGCGCGGGCGTCGGTCCCGGTCCCGGTCGGGAACCCGGTCCCGGTCGTGAACCCGGTTCGGCCGGGTACGCCCGGTCGGCACAGGGCGGGCGGCGCTGCCGCCGCCGGGGCCGGCGTGGGGCACGCCCGGCCGGGGCGGTCGTCGGGTCGGGGAGGCCGTCGGGTCGGGGCAGCCCCACCGGTCGGTGCGGCCGTCCGGTTGGGGCGGCCCCACCGGCCAGGGCGGTCGTCGGGTCGGGGCGGCCCCGCCGGCCGGGGCGGTCGTCAGGCGGGCGCCGGTGTCGTCACCGGGACCAGCGTGAGGTACGCCAGGCCCAGGACGCCCCGGTAGGCAAGCCAGGCGGAGCGGTGGCGGTCGGCACGGGCGCGCAGTTCGGCGGCGCGGGGATGGCCGGGGTGGGCGGCGAGCCAGACCTCCGTGTCCGCCAGGTACGCGGACTCGAAGGCCTCCCATTCGTCCGTGTTGGCCGTCTCGATCCACTCCGGGCGGAACCCGGCCCCGACGGCGAGGCCGATGAGGGCCGCCAGGTCGTGGTGGTCGGCGGCGGAGGCGTTCGGCCACATGCGGGACAGTTCCGCCGGGGCCGGGGTGCGCTGCCAGAAGCCCTCGCCGAGCAGGACCCGGCCGCCGTCGGCGACGAGGCGGCGCAGTTCGCGCAGGGCGTGGGGGAGGTGGTCCCCGGCCTCCGGCCCGTCCGGCGCGAGCGCCTGGCTGGAGCCCACGCACAGCACCAGGTCGGCCGGGCCGCGCGCGGTCCCCGCCGCCGACTCCGCCACGAACAGCGCCCGCCCGTCCAGACCGCGCTCCCGCGCCGCCCCGCGACCCCGCTCCAGGTCCTCGGCGTGGAGGTCGATCCCCACACCGGTCGCCGCGGGCACGGCGGCCAGGACGCGCAGCATCAGCTCGCCCCAGCCGCAGCCGATGTCCAGCACGGTCGTGGGCGCGTTCCCCGCGAGCCGCCGTACCAGGTCGTCGGCGCGCGCCTCCGACAGGGGGCCGTGGAAGGGGAGGCGGGTGAGACGGGCGGGGCCGTCGTACGCGGCGGCGGAGGCGGCCGGGGCGGTGCTGGAGAGGTCGTCGCTCATGGGGCGCACGCTAGTGACGGCACGACCGCCGACGACAGCGAATAACCGACGCCGAACGACCGATGCCGAACGACCGGACTGAGCAACCGGGACTGAGCAACCGGGACCGAGTGCCCGGCGCCGAACAACCGGCGCCGGCGTCCGCGCGACGGACGCGGTGAAGTCCTACGGCGTCACCGTGAAGTTCCGCAGGATCGCCGCCGCCAGATCCGGGTCGCCCTCCGTCTTCACCCGGTCCGCCACCGCCTCCGGCGTCACCCGGCCGCAGGCCAGGCGGACGTACGTCTCCCAGTCGAGGGTGAGAGCGGCGGCCGGCCCGAGCGCGGGGGCCGTCTCCAGGGTGCCGCGGCCCTGGATGTCGACGCGGATCGTGCGCAGGAACTCCACCGGCCCGTTCACGTCGAAGACGATCGCCGAACTGCGCGGCGCCTGGGCCCTGTTCGCCACCACGTCCGGCAGCGCGTCCAGCAGCACGTCCCGCGCCACCTGCGCGCCGGGCGAGTCGAGGTTGCCGGGCCGGCCGAGGGCGGCGCGCAGGTCCTGCTCGTGCACCCACACGTTGAACGCGTGGCTGCGCATGGACTCCTCGAGGGTCAGCTCCGCGCCGAGCGGCCCGCGCACCTTGGCGCCCGGGGCGCGGGAGTCGTTGCGGATCTGCCGGTTGCGGCGGATGACCGTGTACTCCAGCTCGGACGTCATCTCCGGCGCCGTGTGGTGGCGGCGGACGTCGACCTGCATCTCCATGTACCGCTGGTGGTCGTTGGTGACGTGGAACAGGTCGCGCGGCAGCGCGTGAATGGGGCGCGGATCGCCGAGCATCTCGCAGTCCAGGCCGATGACATGGGACACGATGTCCCGCACGGACCAGCCCGGGCACGGCGTCCGCCGGTTCCAGTCCGCCTCCGCAAGCGGCAGCACCAGCTCGGATATCGCTTCGATGGAGTGCGTCCAGGCGTCGGCGTAGGGCTGGAGGGTGGGATGCAGACTCACGGAACGGGACCCCTCGGCGGTCGGTACACGGGCAGTTTGTGGCGGCGTTTGCCAGTGGGAGGTGGCTGTGGCTGCGGTCGGCGGTGGGCTCGGGACTCTCCCGTGTTCTCGGCTCGGCTCGAACAGGGAGGACCCCCAAGTTACGCTGCTCGCAGGCACCCCGGCAGTGCTTTCGTGTGACGATCGTAGGCCCGTATGGACGGCCTCCCATGCCAGGACGGTGGTAGTGTGCGCGCCTCTCTGATCCAGATCGCCGTAGACGAGGGCGAATCGGTCGCCGACCGCCGGCACCGGGCCGCCTCCCTGGTACGGGACCAGGCGGGCGCCGACCTCGTGGTGCTGCCGGAGCTGTGGACGACCGGCGCCTTCGCCTACGAGGAGTTCGCCCGGGAGGCCGAGCCCGTCGAGGGGCCGACGCACGAGGCCATGGCGAAGGCCGCGAGCGACGCGGGCGTCTGGCTGCACGCGGGCTCGATCCCGGAGCGCGACCCCGAGGGGCCGCTGTACAACACCTCTCTCGTCTTCTCCCCCTCCGGCGATCTGGTCGCCGCCTACCGCAAGGTGCACCGCTTCGGCTTCGACCAGGGCGAGGCGGTGCTGATGGCGGCGGGCCGCGAGCTGGTGACGGTCCGTCTGCCGGGCGCGACGACGCTCGGTCTGGCCACCTGCTACGACCTCCGTTTCCCCGAACTGTTCCGCGGCCTGGTGGACGCGGGCGCGGAGACCTTCGTCGTGTCGGCGGGGTGGCCGGAGCGACGGCGGTCCCACTGGACGCTGCTGGCTCAGGCGCGGGCGGTGGAGAACCAGTCGTTCGTCCTCGCGTGTGGAACGGCCGGCACCCACGCCGGAGTTCCCCAGGCGGGTCACTCGATCGTGGTCGATCCGTGGGGCGAGGTCCTGGCCGAGGCCGGCGCCGGCGAGGAGGTCCTCACGGTGGAGTTCGACCCCGCGAAGGTGCCGGCGACCAGGGAACAGTTCCCGGCGCTGAAGGACCGCGTCCTGGGTGTCGAGCCGCCGCCCCGCCCCTGAGCCACCACGACGGGACCGGCCGGCTCGGCGTCGGCCGCGGGGTTCGGCCGCCCCACCGGCCTCGGCCGTCCCGCCCGTGCCCAGCGCCTCCCTCAGTCCTCCCGCTCCTTGTCCGACAGCTGGATCACGCACACCGTCACCGCGATCAGCAGCGCCGGGTCGGCGTCCTCGCGCACCACGTCCACGCCGTACGTCTCCCGGACGTGCAGCCACCGGCGCGAGATCACGGCGAGCGGCTCACCGTCGTACTCGATGACGAACTCCCGGTCCAGGATGCGCCCGCTGACGTCCAGTTCCGTGCCGTCGACGAGGGTCACCCGGTAGTGGTTGCGCAGCAGCGACAGCCGCTTGCGCCGGACGGTCGCGAGGGGCTCGCCGTCCCGCTCGACGACCATCGTGTCCCGCAGGGCGAACATCTTCTGGCGGATGTCGATCAGGACCCGCCCCTCGCTGTCCTTCAGCTCGAAGGTGTCCCGCAGCCGCATGGCCTTGCCGTCGACCAGGAACACCTTGTCGCCGCTGTCGTTCTCGATCCAGTAGTCGTCGCCGAAGGCGAGGAGCCGGTCGCGCACGAGGTATCTCATGAGCACACCGCTTCCCCGGCGGCCGGCCCGAAACGCCGCCGGTAGGCCGATGGGCTGAGCCCCGTCTCGCGCCGCAGCCGGGCCCGCAGATTGGCCGCCGTGCCCAGTCCGCAGCGCTCGGCCACCACGTCGAGGCGTTCCTCGCCCCGCTCGATCAGCCGACAGGCCAGCGCCACCCGCTCCCCGGTGAGCCAGGCGAGCGGCGTCGTGCCGAGCTGGGCGCGGAACCGCCGGTGCAGGGTGGCCGGCGACACCGCCGCCCGCGCGGCCAGACCGGCCACCGTCAAGGGCTCGCCCAGCCGCTCCTGCGCCCACGCGAGCAGCGGGGCGAGCGACTCGTCGGGCGCCTCGGGCACCGGCCGCTCCACGAACTGCCGCTGCCCGCCGTCACGGTGCGCGGCGAAGACGAGCCGCCGCGCGACCGCGTTGGCGACCTCCGCGCCGTGGTCGCGCCGCCAGACGTACAGCCCGAGATCCAGGGCCGCCGCACTGCCGGCGGCGGTGAGGACGTCGCCCTCGTCCACGAACAGCACGTCCGGCTCCAGCCGCACCCGCGGATGCAGCCGCCGGAAGGAGTCCGCCCACATCCAGTGCGTCGTCGCCCGCCGGCCGTCCAGCAGCCCGGCCTCCGCGAGCGCGAACGTGCCGGTGCAGAAGCCGATGACGCGGACACCGCGCGCGTGGGCGCGCCGGACGGCGTCGAGCACGGCCTCCGCGCGCGGTACGACATTGTCCGGCCGGCCGGGGACGACGAGCGTGCCCGCCTCGTCCACGGCCTCCAGTCCGGGCAGGTCGCCGACGGTCAGGAACCCGTGGTTCATCCGGATGACGGGCGCGGGCCCGCACAGCGTGACGTCGTACAGCGGCTGCGCCGCCCCCAGCTCGGGCCGTGGCAGCCCGAACAGCTCGGTGGCGCAGCCGACCTCGAACGGATTGGTGCCCTCGTCGACGATCACGGCGACCCGGTGGGTGCCCGGCGAGGGCTGAGAGGATCGTTGCGGCATCTGCGATTTCTAGCACTCGTACGACGTTCCGGCCCCCGCGACGATGACGCCATGACGCAGATTCAGGCACGCACGCCGCAGGAGCCCGTCTCCCTCCCCGCCGCCCTCGCCTCCTTCGCCGAGCGGTGGAGCCCGCGCATCGTCACCGCCGTCAACGACTACGACGTCCGCGTGGCGAAGGTGGAGGGCGAGCACCTGTGGCACGTCCACGACCACACCGACGAGTTCTTCCTCGTCCTGGAGGGGGAGCTCCACATCGCCCTGCGCGAAGCTTCCGGGGAGCGCACGGTCGTCCTCCCCAAGGGCTCCGTCTTCACCGTCCCGCGCGGCACCGAGCACAAGCCGTACGCGCCCGTGCCCACCGAGATCCTCCTCTTCGAGCCCACCGGCACCCTCACGGTCGGCGACCGCCACGACGAGATCCCGGCGCACGTCGACGCCACGACGGGCCACGCGCTGGGGTGACTGCCGGCGCCGGGTGGCACCCTTGATCCATGAGCGACTCGTCCCCGGCCCCGACCCCGGATCCGACCCCGGCCAAGACCCCGGCCCCGACCGCCCGCCGTGCCCGCGTCCGCGCCCCCGAGCTGACCGGCAGGGGCGGCTGGCTGAACACGGGCGGGAAGCAGTACACCCTCGCCGACCTGCGGGGGCGGATCGTGCTGCTGGACTTCTGGACGTTCTGCTGTGTGAACTGCCTGCACGTCATCGACGAGCTGCGCGAGCTGGAGGAGAAGCACCGGGACACCCTCGTGGTGATCGGCGTCCACTCGCCGAAGTTCGTGCACGAGGCCGAGCACGCGGCGGTCGTCGACGCCGTCGAGCGGTACGGGGTGGAGCACCCGGTGCTGGACGACCCCGAGCTGGCGACCTGGAAGCAGTACGCGGTACGGGCCTGGCCCACGCTGGTGGTGATCGACCCGGAGGGGTACGTCGTCGCCCAGCACGCCGGTGAGGGGCATGTGCACGCCATTGAGCGGCTGGTGACGGAGCTGGAGGCGGAGCACGCCGCGAAGGGCACGCTGCGGCGCGGCGACGGCCCGTACGTCGCGCCCGAGCCGGAGCCCACGGTGCTGCGCTTCCCGGGCAAGGCGCTGCTGCTGCCCGGCGGGACCTTCCTGGTCAGCGACACGACCCGGCATCAGCTGGTGGAGCTGGCGGCCGACGGCGAGACGGTGGTGCGGCGGATCGGGTCCGGGGAGCGCGGCTTCGCCGACGGCGCCGCGGACCGGGCCGCGTTCAACGAGCCGCAAGGGCTCGCGCTGCTCGGCGACGGTTCCGTGGCCGTCGCCGACACCGTCAACCACGCCCTGCGCCGGCTGGACCCGGACACCGGCGAGGTCACCACCCTCGCGGGCACCGGCCGGCAGTGGTGGCAGGGCTCGCCCGCCTCGGGCCCGGCCCGCGAGGTCGACCTCTCCTCGCCGTGGGACGTCGCCTGGTGGCGGGGCAAGGTGTGGATCGCGATGGCGGGCGTGCACCAGCTGTGGACGTACGACCCGGCCGAGGGCACGGTCGGCGTCGCGGCCGGCACCACCAACGAGGGGCTGGTCGACGGGCCCGCCGCCCAGGCGTGGTTCGCGCAGCCCTCGGGGCTGGCGGCGACGGAGGAGCGGCTGTGGCTGGCCGACTCGGAGACGTCGGCGCTGCGGTGGGTGGACGTGGACGGCGTCGTCCACACGGCCGTCGGCACCGGCCTGTTCGACTTCGGGCACCGCGACGGCGCCGCCGGACAGGCCCTGCTCCAGCACCCGTTGGGCGTCACCGCGCTCCCGGACGGCTCGGTGGCGATCAGCGACACCTACAACCACGCCCTGCGCCGCTACGACCCCGTGACCGGAGACGTCACCACGCTGGCCACCGACCTGCGCGAGCCGAGCGACGCCGTGCTGGCCGGCGACGACATCGTGGTCGTGGAGTCCGCCCGGCACCGGCTCACCCGCCTGCGGCTGCCCGAGGAGGCGGTGCGCGTCGAGGCGGTCGCCCACCGCACGCGGCGCGCGGCGACCGAGGTGGCGCCGGGACGGCTGGAGCTGGACGTGATCTTCCAGGCGCCGGCCGGGCAGAAGCTGGACACCCGGTACGGGCCGTCCACCCGGCTGCTGGTCTCGGCCACGCCCCCCGAGCTGCTGCTGCACGGCGAAGGCGCGGGAACGGACCTGTCCCGCGCCCTGGAACTCAACCCCGCCGTCGTGGAAGGAGTCCTGCACGTCTCCGCGATGGCCGCGTCCTGCGACGACGACCCGGCCAACGAGTACCCGGCCTGCCATGTGCACCAGCAGGACTGGGGCGTCCCGGTCCGCCTGACCGAGGACGGCGCGGACCGCCTGCCCCTCGTCCTGGCCGGCCTGGACGCCTGAGCCGCGTCCGCCGCCGCGGGGGCGCCGAGGCGGCGGACGCGTCGCCCGCCGCCGCGAGGGGCGGAGCGTCCGCCGCGTCCCTGGCGGTCCGACGGGCCGAGGCGTTCGCCGCTTCGGCCGTTCGCCGTTTAGGCCCCCGCCGCGGCCGGCCAGGCTGCCGGATCCGGCTGTCGGATCGGGCTCAGACGCCGTACCCGTCGCTGTAGCCGTCGCGGCGGTGGGTGTGGGGAGCGTCCTCGACGACCGGCGACGCGGGCGGCACGACCACGCGCCTGCGCCGGGCGATGCTGCTGAAGGTCGTGACGCCGATCAGTCCGACGATCATCAGGATCACGCCGACCAGGTCGAGGTTGACACCCTGCATGTCCCAGTCGGTCGCGAACGTGAGGATGGCTCCCACGGCGATGAGGATGATGCACCCGCCGAGGCCCATGAGTTTGCCTCCCTCTTCCGGTCCGGTGATGCCGGGCGTTCCGGCGATTCCGGTGCGGATCGGGTACCCCGGCTTCCGGGAGGCAGTCCTCGGCAATTGTCAACCACCCGCGGTCGATTACCTCGAATCGATCGGCCGGCGTCGCCGACTCCCGGTCAACTACCCGCGCAGAAAGGCCACGAGCGAGTTCGCCAGCAGGAACGGGTCGTCCGCGCCGCACAACTCCCGTGCGCTGTGCATCGACAGGATCGCCACGCCGATGTCGACGGTCTTGATGCCGTGCCGGGCCGCGGTGATCGGCCCGATGGTGGTGCCGCAGGGCATGGAGTTGTTGGAGACGAACGACTGGAACGGCACGTCCGCCCGCTCGCAGGCCGCCGCCCACACCGCCCGGCCCGAACCGTCCGTGGCATAGCGGTTGTTGACGTTGACCTTGAGGATCGGGCCGCCGTTGACGCGCGGGTGGTGCGTCGGGTCGTGCCGTTCGGCGTAGTTGGGGTGCACGGCGTGCCCGGTGTCGGAGGACAGGCAGACGGTCCCGGCGAAGGCGCGCGCCCGGTCCTCGTACGACCCGCCGCGCGTGAACACCGAGCGCTCCAGCACGCCGCCGAGCAGCGGTCCGTCGGCGCCGGTGTCGGACTGCGAGCCGTTCTCCTCGTGGTCGAAGGCGGCGACGACGGGGATGTACGGCAGGTCGCCCGCCGCGGCGACCGCGGTGAGGGCGGCGATGCCGGCGTGCACGGAGAGCAGGTTGTCCATCCGCGGGCCGGCCACCAGTTCCTGGTCGCGGCCCAGGTAGGCGGCGGGCTCCACGGAGTGGACCATCAGGTCCCAGCCGGTGACCTCGCCGGCGCCCAGTCCGGCGTACTCCTCCAGGAAGGAGATCAGGTCGCCGTCGCGGACGTCGTTGCCGAGGCCCCAGACGGGCTGGAGGTGGCGCTGCTTGTCGAGTTTGAGGCCGTCCGTGGAGACCGCGCGGTCCAGGTGGATGGCGAGCTGCGGCACGCGCAGCAGCGGGCGGTCGACGTTGACCAGCCGGGTGGTGCCGTCGCGCAGGGAGAGCCGGCCGGCGAGGCCCAGGTCGCGGTCGAGCCAGGAGTTCAGCAGGGGTCCGCCGTAGATCTCCACGGCGACCTGGCGCCAGCCGTGCGCCCCGGTGTCGGGCAGCGGCTTGACGCGCAGGTTGGGGGAGTCGGTGTGGGCGCCGATGATGCGGAACGGGGTGTGGGCTGCGGCGCCCTCGGGGACGTACCACGCCACCAGCGCGCCGCCCCGCAGCACGTACTTGCCGCCGCTCGTCCCGTCCCAGGCGTCCGTCTCGGCGACCTGTTTGAAGCCGGCCTTCTCCAGTCGCTGGGCGGCGTTCGCCACGGCGTGGTACGGCGTGGGGCTCGCCGTCAGGAAGGACATCAGGTCGTCCGTGTGGCCGCGGTCGAAGCGTGAGGGTTCGCTCATGGGTTCACCTTAACGACGGCCGAAGGCCCGCTCGCGGCTAGGCGAGCGGGCCTTCGGGAGGAAAAGGACGGCGAGGAAAAAGGCGGCCGGGGAAAGGCGGCGGAACTAGAACGCGGCCTCGTCCAGCTCCATCAGGTCCAGGTCGACGCCCTCGGCGACCTTGCGGGCCAGGGTGACGCCCGGCAGGACGTTCGCCGCGAAGAACTTCGCCGCGGCGATCTTGCCGGTGTAGAAGGGGACGTCCTTGGCGGAGGCCGACTCCAGCTTCTCGGCCGCGACGGCGGCGCCCTTGAGGAGCAGGTAGCCGACGATCACGTCGCCGGAGGCCATCAGCAGGCGGGTGGTGTTCAGGCCCACCTTGTAGATGTTCTTGACGTCCTGCTCGGTGGCGGCGAGGTCGGTCAGCATCAGGCCGACGATCGCCTCCAGCTCGACGGCGGCCTTGGCGAGGTGCTCGCGGGCGCCGGCCAGCTGCTCGCCGCCGGTGCCGAGGGCGAGGAACTTCTTGATGTCCTCGGCGAGGGAGTTCAGGGCCGCGCCCTGGTTGCGGACGATCTTCCGGAAGAAGAAGTCCTGGCCCTGGATCGCCGTGGTGCCCTCGTACAGGGTGTCGATCTTGGAGTCCCGGATGTACTGCTCGATCGGGTACTCCTGGAGGAAGCCGGAGCCGCCGAAGGTCTGCAGCGACTGGGCGAGCTGCTCGTAGGCCTTCTCGGAGCCGTAGCCCTTGACGATCGGCAGGAGCAGGTCGTTCAGGGCGTGCTCGGCAGACGCGTCCTCGCCGGCGGCCTCCTTGACCTGGATCTCGTCCTGGACGGCGGCGGTGTACATCACCAGGGCGCGCATGCCCTCCGCGTACGCCTTCTGCGTCATGAGCGAGCGGCGCACGTCGGGGTGGTGGGTGATGGTGACCTTGGGCGCGGTCTTGTCCATGAAGTTCGCCAGGTCGGGGCCCTGGACGCGCTCCTTGGCGTACTCCAGCGCGTTGAGGTAGCCCGTCGACAGGGTGGAGATCGCCTTCGTTCCGACCATCATGCGGGCGAACTCGATGATGCGGAACATCTGGCGGATGCCGTCGTGCTTGTCGCCGATCAGCCAGCCCTTGGCGGGGTGCTGGTCGCCGAAGGTCATCTCGCAGGTGTTGGAGGCCTTCAGGCCCATCTTGTGCTCGACGTTGGTGGCGTAGACGCCGTTGCGCTCGCCCAGCTCGCCGGTCTCGAAGTCGAAGAGGTACTTCGGGACGAGGAAGAGGGACAGGCCCTTGGTGCCGGGGCCGGCGCCCTCGGGGCGGGCGAGGACGTAGTGGAGGATGTTCTCCGACATGTCGTGCTCGCCGGACGTGATGAAGCGCTTCACGCCCTCGATGTGCCAGGAGCCGTCCTCCTGCTGCACGGCCTTGGTGCGGCCGGCGCCCACGTCCGAGCCGGCGTCCGGCTCGGTGAGGACCATGGTGGAGCCCCACTGCTTCTCGACGGCGATCTTCGCGATGTGCTTCTGCACGTCGTTGCCCTCGTCGAAGAGGATGCCCGCGAAGGCCGGGCCGGAGGAGTACATCCACACGGCCGGGTTCGCGCCGAGGATCAGCTCCGCGTACGCCCAGATCAGGGAGCGCGGCGAGGTGGTGCCGCCGATCTCCTCGGGCAGGCCCAGACGCCAGTACTCGGAGTCCATGAAGGCCTGGTAGCTCTTCTTGAAGGACGCCGGCACCGGGGCGGTGTGGGTCTGCGGGTCGAAGACGGGCGGGTTGCGGTCCGCGTCGGCGAAGGATTCCGCCAGCTCGTTCTCCGAGAGCCGGGTCAGCTCGTCGAGGATGCTCTTGGCGGTGTCGACGTCCATCTCCGCGAACGGGCCGGTGCCGTACAGCTTGTCCCGCCCGAGGACTTCGAAGAGGTTGAACTCGATGTCGCGGAGATTCGACTTGTAGTGCCCCATGGCGACGGCTCCGTTAAAGAGAGGTATCGGCGAGGCACTGACTCCTCGCAGCTGATTTCGCGTACCAACAAGTAGCTACGATGATGCTACCCGTCGGTAATAAGAAGCAACCCCGATCCGGACATCTGTGACCCAGCCCTCTCGGGGTGTCAGTAGTCTGTGGGGCATGTACGGCTACGACCAGAACGTAGGGGCTCAGCAGGGTTACGTCCCGCCGCAGCAGCAGATGCCGGGCGGGTACGGCCAGCAGCCGCCGCTCTACCCCGAGCCGTCCCCGCCCTCCCTCGCGGACGCGGTGCGCGCCTTCACGACCGGCCAGATGGCGGCGGAGGACTTCCAGCAGGTCTTCGCCACCTCCAAGGTCTACTGCCCGCGCGGCGACAACCCCGGCTTCCTCGCCCTGCACAACACCCAGCAGCCGGTGATCCCCATGTTCACCTCGCTGAAGGAGCTGCGCCGCTACGCGGGCAAGGAGTCCAAGTACTTCGTCATCACCGGCGCCGAGGTGATCGACCTGCTCCCGACCGGCTACGGCTTCGTCCTGGACATGGAGGGCGAGCACCGGATGGTGTTCGACGCGAAGGCCGTCGAGCAGATGGTCGATTTCGCGATGCGCCGGATGTACGGCTGAACGCGCCCGGACGCACCGGCCGACGGGGCCCCGTCGGCCGACCCTGATCGAACGCCTGCGCGCCCGCCCCCGCGCTCCCTAGGGTTCCCGCGTGACGTGCTCCCTGCAGTTCCCGCGTGACGTCGCCCGAGAACGACCGCACCTCACCTCTCGTGCCGGCCCGGCTGTGTGCCGGGGAGGCTCCGCCGGAGCGCCGCGGGCTGCGCCACCGCATCCCCGTGGCGGCGGTCGAACGCGTCGAGGCGAGCGGGTGCGGAGGCCGGACCCTGATCCTCACGGTCGTCGCCCCGGACCCGCCGCCCCGGATCGCCGCGGCCGGCGCCCCGGCCGTGGCCGCGTTCGCCGGGGCGGTGCGGCGCCGGCCGCCCGACCGGGACGCCGCCGGTCCCCGGCCGGCGGTGGCCGTCGAGCGGGTGTGGAGGTTGCGCCTCAAGACCGAGCACCCGGTGGCGCCCTGGTCGCCGTGCCCCGACCGTCCTGCTCCTGCTGATCGTCAGGGGCGAGAGCGAATCCGGCGGGCTGCTGTGCGGCTTGGCGGCGACGGGCCGGACGGTCGCCGCGCTGCCGGGCACGCCGCCGGAGTGAGGGGAATGCCCGCCAAGGCGCCGCGGTTGAGGGTGGCAGGAAGTTCAATGCTCAACTAAAGTGGTCCGTACGCCGCCCAAGGAGGTCGACATGCCCGCCGTGACCGTCGAGAACCCGCTGACGCTTCCCCGTGTGACCGCGCCCGCCGGAGCCGTGGCCCGCCCCGTGCTCACCGTCACGACCGCGCCCAGCGGTTTCGAGGGCGAGGGCTTCCCGGTGCGCCGGGCGTTCGCGGGGATCAACTACCGCCACCTCGACCCGTTCATCATGATGGACCAGATGGGAGAGGTGGAGTACGCGCCCGGAGAGCCCAAGGGCACCCCCTGGCACCCCCACCGCGGC
The DNA here is from genome assembly GCF_055587785.1 of Streptomyces sp. NPDC046379. Classification (NCBI taxonomy): domain Bacteria; kingdom Bacillati; phylum Actinomycetota; class Actinomycetes; order Kitasatosporales; family Streptomycetaceae; genus Streptomyces; species Streptomyces sp. NPDC046379. Next base: position 154,405 of record NZ_JBVJFP010000007.1, on the reverse strand, counting down.
TTCGAGACGGTCACCTACATCATCGACGGCGTCTTCGACCACCAGGACTCCAACGGCGGCGGCGGCACCATCACCAACGGGGACACCCAGTGGATGACCGCGGGCGCGGGCCTCCTCCACATCGAGGCCCCGCCGGAGCACCTGGTCATGTCCGGCGGTCTCTTCCACGGCCTCCAGCTGTGGGTGAACCTCCCGGCCAAGGACAAGATGATGGCCCCGCGCTACCAGGACATCCGCGGCGGCAGCGTCCAGCTGCTGACCACGCCCGACGGCGGAGCGCTGCTGCGCGTCATCGCGGGCGAGCTGGACGGCCACGCCGGCCCCGGCATCACGCACACCCCGATCTCGATGATCCACGCCACGGTCGCGCCGGGCGCGGAGGTCACCCTGCCGTGGCGGGAGGACTTCAACGGCCTGGCATACGTGCTGGCGGGCCGGGGCTCGGTCGGCGCCGAACGCCGTCCGATCCACAGGGGGCAGACCGCGGTCTTCGGCGCCGGCGGTTCGCTGACCGTCCGCGCGGACGAGAAGCAGGACTCCCACACGCCGGACCTGGAGGTCGTCCTCCTCGGCGGACAGCCCATCCGCGAGCCCATGGCCCACTACGGCCCGTTCGTCATGAACACCCGCGAGGAACTCCAGCAGGCGTTCGAGGACTTCCAGAAGGGCCGGCTGGGGACGATCCCGGCGGTGCACGGGATGTCGGAGGGCGGGCTGTAGGGCCCGTCAGCCGCAAGCGGGCGGTCCCGTCCGGGGACGGACGGGACCGCCCGCGCCGCCCGATGGCCAACAGGTCGCAGGCACACGGCGGAGGGCTGGTCCAGAAGAGGACGCGCGTCGCTTCGACATGGACGAGCGGGCGATCGGGACCCGGGCCTACTCGTCCCGGGAGTCCTCCCCGGCCTCCCCGCCCTCCGCGCCCTCCCAGAACTCGAACCAGATGCTCTTCCCCTCGCCCCGCGGGTCGACGCCCCACGAGTCGGCCAGCATCTCGATGAGCATCAGCCCGCGCCCCGAGGACGCCAGTTCGCCGGGTCGGCGCTTGTGCGGCAGGTCGTCGCTGGTGTCGGCGACCTCCACCCGGATCCGCCGCCGCGGCGCCCGGCCCCCCACCTCCGCGGTGAGCAGCGCGTCGGTGTCGGTGTGCACCAGCACGTTGGTCAGCGTCTCCGACAGCAGCAGGACGGCGGAGTCGACCTGGTCCTCCGACGTCCAGTCGTGCAGCAGGTCCCGCAGCTGCTGCCGGGCCACCGCGACCCGTTCCGGCTCGGCCTGCGCCACCGTCAGCATGGTCCGGCGCACCGTCGGCCGCTCGGTCACCGGTTCCCCGCAGCCGCATCCGCCGCCGTGCCGGCACAGCAGCAGTACGGCGATGTCGTCCTCCCGCCGGTCGGCGAGCCGGCCCGTGGTGTGGTGGGAGGACGGTCCGTGCACGGCCTGCACCAGGGCGTCGGCCAGCTCCTCCAGGCCGCCCTCGCGGGCCTCCAGGACCGGCCGGATGCGCTGCCAGCCGCTGTCGAGGTCGTGGCCGCCGGTCTCGATCAGGCCGTCGGTGCACAGCAGCATCGTCTCGCCGGGTTCGAGGACGTGCCGGGTCGTGGGGTAGTCGGCGTCCGGGTCGATGCCGAGCGGCAGGCCGCCCGCGGTCGGCTGCCGGAGCACGGTGCCGTCGGCCATGCGGATCACCGGGTCCGGATGCCCGGCACGGGCTATGTCCAGCACCCCGGTCGCGGGGTCCGCCTCGACGTAGAGGCAGGTGGCGAAGCGCGCGTCGGCGGGGCCGTCGTCCGGGGCGGAGATGCCGTGCAGGAAGCGGGAGGCCCGGCTCAGCACGGCATCCGGCCGGTGGCCCTCCGAGGCGTAGGCGCGCAGCGCTATCCGCAGCTGGCCCATCAGCCCGGCCGCCCGCACGTCATGCCCCTGGACGTCGCCGATGACCAGCGCGAACCGTCCCGAGCCGGGCAGCGGGATCATGTCGTACCAGTCGCCGCCGACCTGGAGCCCGCCGCCGGTGGGGATGTAGCGGGCGGCGATGCTCATGCCGGGGATCTTGGGACCCAGCGTGGGCAGCATGGAGCGCTGGAGCCCGTCGGTCAGCTCCCGCTCGCTCTCGGCGGTACCGGCCCGCGTCAGGGCCTGCGCGAGCATGCGCGCCACGGTCGTCAGCACCGACCGCTCGTCCGGGGTGAAGGCGACCGGATAGCTGAAGGCGGCCATCCACGCGCCCATCGTCCGTCCGGCGACCGCCAGTGGCAGGAACGCCCAGGACTGCCGGCCGAACCGCTCGGCGAGCGGCCAGGTCAGCGGGTAGCGGGCCTTGTACTGCTCCGGCGAGGACAGGTACACCGCCCGCCCCGTGCGGACGACCTCGGCGGCCGGGTAGTCCGTCGTCAGCGCCATCTGGGTGAAGGGGTCCTCGTCGCCCGAGTTCTGCCCGTGGTGGCCGATGACCGTCAGCCGTTCGCCCTCCACGCCGAAGACCGCCAGCCCGTCCGGGGTGAACCCGGGCATCGACAGCCCCGCGGCGACGCGCAGTACCTCCTCCGTGGACCGAGCCTCGGCCAGCGCCCGGCCCGCGTCCAGCAGGAACGCCTCCCGGGAGCGCCGCCAGTCCCCGGTGACCGCGCGCCGCCCCGCCGGGGTACCCGGCGAGGGGTCGGTGACCTCCTGGAGGGTGCCGATCAGCTCGTAGGCCTTGCGCACGGGGTCGAAGGAGGGCTTGGAGCGGCTGCGGACGACGCGCAGCTGGCGCCCCTGGTCGTCCATGATCCGGATGCGCACCTCGGCGAGGGTCTCCTCGGCCACGGCGAGCTGGACGACGCCGGTGATCTCGTTCCAGTCGACGGGGTGCAGCCGGGCCCGCGCCTGGGCCTCGGTGAGGACGGTCTCCTCGGCGGGCAGCCCGAGCAGCCGCGCCGCCTCGGCGTCGACGGTGACCAGTCCCTTGGCGGTGTCCCAGTGCCACAGACCGGTCGCGAGGGAAGCGAGGACGTCCCCCACGGAGGGCAGGGGCTCACCAGTGCGCATTGCCCCACTGTAGGAACACGGGATCGAACCGTGCCACTGATCCCGATGGCCGGGCGGGGCAATGGAGGGGAGGCGATCATGGGTCGCCCGGTACCCTGGACCGTGTTTCACGTGAAACACGACCCACGACGCCCGATCCGCGAAGACTGGATGAAACGACGATGCATCGGTACAGGTCCCACACCTGCGGCGAGCTCCGCGCCTCTGACGTCGGCACCGACGTCCGGCTGAGCGGCTGGCTGCACAATCGGCGCGACCTGGGCGGCATCCTCTTCGTCGATCTGCGCGACCACTACGGCATCACGCAGCTCGTGGCCCGTCCCGGCACGCCCGCCTACGAGGCTCTGGACAAGGTCTCCAAGGAGTCCACGGTCCGCGTCGACGGCAAGGTCGTCTCGCGTGGCGCCGAGAACGTCAACCCGGACCTGCCGACCGGCGAGATCGAGGTCGAGGTCGGCGAGGTGGAGCTGCTCGGCGCCGCCCAGCCGCTGCCGTTCACGATCAACACCGAGGACGGGGTCAACGAGGAGCGGCGTCTGGAGTACCGCTTCCTGGACCTGCGTCGCGAGCGCATGCACCGCAACATCATGCTGCGTACGGCCGTCATCGCGGCGATCCGGCAGAAGATGGTCGCCCTCGGCTTCAACGAGATGGCGACGCCGATCCTCACGGCCACCTCCCCCGAGGGCGCTCGCGACTTCGTCGTCCCGTCCCGTCTGCACCCGGGCAGGTTCTACGCCCTCCCGCAGGCGCCGCAGCAGTTCAAGCAGCTGCTGATGATCTCCGGCTTCGACCGCTACTTCCAGATCGCGCCCTGCTTCCGCGACGAGGACGCCCGCGCCGACCGCTCGCCGGGCGAGTTCTACCAGCTCGACGTCGAGATGAGCTTCGTCGAGCAGGAGGACGTCTTCCAGCCGATCGAGAAGCTGATGACGGAGCTGTTCACCGAGTTCGGCAACGGCCGTGAGGTGACCTCCCCCTTCCCGCGCATCCCGTTCCGCGAGTCGATGCTGAAGTACGGTTCCGACAAGCCGGACCTGCGCGCCCGGCTGGAGCTGGTGGACATCACCGACGTCTTCGAGGGCTCGGAGTTCAAGGCGTTCGCCGGCAAGCACGTCCGCGCGCTGCCGGTGCCCGCGGTCCAGGACCAGCCCCGCAAGTTCTTCGACCAGCTCGGCGACTACGCCGTCTCCCAGGGCGCCAAGGGCCTGGCCTGGGTGCGCGTCGGCGAGGACGGGACGCTGTCCGGCCCGATCGCCAAGTTCCTCACCGAGGAGAACGTCAAGGTCCTCACCGAGCGGCTCGGTCTGGAGGCCGGTCACGCCGTGTTCTTCGGCGCGGGCGAGTTCGACGAGGTCTCGAAGATCATGGGCGCGGTGCGGGTCGAGGCCGCCAAGCGCGCCGGGCACTTCGAGGAGAACGTCTTCCGGTTCTGCTGGATCGTCGACTTCCCGATGTACGAGAAGGACGAGGAGACCGGGAAGATCGACTTCTCGCACAACCCGTTCTCGATGCCCCAGGGCGGCATGGAGGCCCTGGAGAGCCAGGACCCGCTGGACGTCCTGGCCTGGCAGTACGACATCGTCTGCAACGGCGTCGAACTGTCCTCCGGCGCGATCCGGAACCACGAGCCGGACATCATGATCAAGGCCTTCACCATCGCCGGCTACGACAGCGAGACCGTCGAGCGCGAGTTCGCCGGCATGCTCCGCGCGCTGCGCTTCGGCGCCCCGCCGCACGGTGGCATCGCCCCCGGCGTCGACCGCATCGTGATGCTCCTGGCCGACGAGCCGAACATCCGCGAGACCATCGCCTTCCCGCTCAACGGCAACGCCCAGGACCTGATGATGGGCGCGCCGACGGAGCTGGAGGAGGCCCGGCTGAGGGAACTGCACCTGTCGGTGCGCAAGCCGCAGCCGAAGTAACCATCCGCGCTGACCTTCAAGGCGCCCGGAGCCCGAGGAGGGCTCCGGGCGCCTTCGCGTCCCGCTGCGCCAGGCCGCTCGGTACAGGCGCTCAGTGCGCGGCAGGGTCGGGGTCTGGCTCCGGGAAGAGGTCTTCGGCGCGGGTGACGGCGCTGACGCGGCGGAGCCAGTGGTCGAGGACATCGGCGTCGGTGCAGGTCGTGATGCGTTCGCGGACGTCGTCGGAGAGGGGATTCCGCGTGCCTCGAGCACTGTGTCCAGTCGCCCCGCCCTCCTTCATGGAGGAAGCCGTGCTCGCCTGAACGACCGAAGGCGCCCGGAGTACCAGACCCCGGGCGCCTTCCTCGTGTCCGTGGCAGGCGTCAGGACACCGACTTATAGCCGCTCCAGCCCGTCGCGATCTTCACTCGGCCGCCGAACGAGCCCTTGCCGTCACCGCTGTTGCGGTACAGGTTGCCGCCGCTGTCGCGGGAGACCAGGTCGGCCTTGCCGTCGTCGGTGATGTCGCCGACGCCGACGACGGCGTTGTACGAGGCGCCCCAGTCGGTGAACAGCTTCACGCGGGAGGCGAAGGTGCCGTCGCCCTTGCCGGAGTAGCGGTAGAGGACGTTCGACCTGTCCTGGGCGACCAGGTCGCCGATGCCGTCGCCGTTGAGGTCTCCGGCGCCCACGATCTTCTTGTACGTCTTCCAGTCGTCGTACAGCTTGACGCGCGAGGACAGCTTGCCGGTGCTCGTGCCCTTGTAGAGGTAGACGGCGCCGGTGGAGGAGTTGCGGGCGACCAGGTCCGGGCGGCCGTCCCTGGTGACGTCACCGGGCGAGGTGAGGACGTCGTACTGGTTCCAGCCGGAGCCCGTCGCGATCGTGGTGTAGGCCGTCGACGGCTTGAGCGGGGCGTTGCGGCCCGGCTTGAAGAGCCGCACGGTGCCGCTGCTGAAGCGGACCAGGACGTCGTTGTACCGGTCCCCGCTCAGGTCGCCGAAGGGGACGACCCGCGCCGAGGTCGGCCAGCCGCCGGCGGAGACCTTCTCGCCGAACTTCCCGGTGCCGGTGCCGGAGTGGTACGTCACGCCGCCCGAGGAGTTCAGGGTGACCAGGTCGCCGCGCCCGTCGGGGCCGTCGGCGCTGGTGAAGTCGCGGCGGACGGGGGCGCCGCGCTGGAGGAAGCCCTTGCCGGTGGCGGCCGTGGAGGCGGTGGAGGCGCCGAGGCCGGTCGCCTTCAGCGTCCAGATGAAGTGGCCGTTGGGGAAGGGGTCGCCGCTCGACGTGCGGCCGGTCCACTGCGCCGACACGTACGACGTGGTCGGGCCGCCGGTGAGGGTGCGGGTCGCCCGTCCCTTGGGGCCGCTCTGCACCGACGTGAAGGTCAGCGACCAGGAGGTGGCCGGACGGGACAGCTGCCAGTGGGCGGTCCAGGGGTACGACGTGGACGGCTGGGCGTAGTCCGGGGCCTCCGCGCGGAAGACGGTGACCGGGGACGGGGCGATGCCGGTGGTGGCGACGTGCGTCTGCTCGTAGACGTCGAACCAGGCCACCAGGCCGGTGTACTCGTCGAGCGTCCAGCGGATCCGGCGGTCGGCGGCGAGGCCGGTGTCCGGGACTTCGGAGGCGAGCACGCGGGTGGCGCCGGTGGCCGCCTCGGTGAGCACGAGCCGCTGCCCGGCGTGGTCGTGCCGGACGGTGAAGCCGTCCCCGAGCAGGACGTCGCCCGGCGTCACCGCGCGGGAGACGCCCGCCTTGGTGTCGTACACGCCGGCCGAGGAGGTACCGCACGCCCAGTACACCCAGCGGCCCGCCGCCTGCAGCTCGCTCGGCACGCAGCCGAGGCCCGGGACGGTCACCGAGGTCAGCGTCTTCTTCGCGGTGAGGCTGTACGGGGTGAGGGTGCCCGGCGTGGACGTGGCGCTCCAGAGGGTGGAGCCGTTGAGGGCGGCGGCGCGCACGGAGCGCTTCAGCAGTTGCCCGTAGCCGAACTCGCCGACGTACTGCGCCGGAGACGAGCCGCCGGAGTTGTAGACGGCGTACTCGTCGGAGACGTCCACGATCGTGCCGCCCGCGGTGTCGAACCGCAGCGGGTTGTAGCCGATGCTGATCAGCTGGTCGGCGTTGCCGAGGCCGCTGCCGCCCTCGTCGGAGTCGTCGAAGGTGTCGAGGTACACGTCGAGGGGCTCGGTCCCGTCGTGGTTGGCCCACAGCGGCGCGCAGACGGTCCCCGGGTACGGGCACTTGGGGCTGATCGTGACGCTGTCGGTGGCGGCGGACGCCGACAGCGTCGTGCCGCCGTTCGTGGTCAGCGTGCGCACGAAGGTCGTCAGTGCCCCGGAGGCGGTGCGCTCGACGACGCGGAGGCTGCCGCGGCCCAGGGCGAGACCGGCCTTCGGGTTCTCCGGCGCGGGGACGCGGTGCAGCTTCTCCAGCGTCGGCGTGCCGTCTTCGGCGAGGCTCAGCCGCTGCGTCCACCAGTCGTCGGCGGAGGTCCCGCCGGTGACGAGCGCGGTGTCGCCGGGGCCGGGGGCCAGGTACGGGTCGGCCGAGTGGAGGAAGGTCCGCGTCGAGCCGTCGGTCAGGGAGACCGCGGTCAGGGCGGAGGTCGCCCTACCGGTGTAGAGGGGCATCACGAGCCAGTCGCCGATGAGGACGGCGTCACCGTCGGGAACCCCCTGGGAGGGCAGGTCGAACACCTGGGCCGGGGCAGCGAGATCGCCGCGGGACTTGAGCCGCACCTCACCCGTCCCGGAGTCGAACCAGCCGATCCGGTCGTCGCTCATCAGGAAGTGGTCGGCGTAGCCGGAGTTGTCGAAGACCGGCGTGTTCACGGCTGTCTCGACGTCGACGTACGTCATGTCGCCACCGGCGTAACGCGAGATCAGCACGCCCTTCGCGTCGGCGGCCACGACATCCTTGTCCTGGAAGCCCGCGAACTCGCCGGTGATCGTGCGCTCGCGCTGCTTCCCGTCCACGAAGTCGATCAGGGTGTTGCGGGTGAGGACGGTGTCCCCGGCCAGCGCGCGGAAGTTGTCGTACGAGCTCGCCGAGGTCATCGTCCTGGTGTTCCGGGTCGCCGGGTCCCACAGGGTGACCGTCGGGCTGCTCAGCGATGACGGCAGCGCGACCAGGTCGCTCTCCGAGCCGTACCAGGCCGTACGGCACTCCGAGCCGAGCGACGTGCAGCCCGAACCGGGCGTGTACACGCCGTCCGCGTTCTCGACCGTGACGGACGTGCCGGAGGCGTAGTCCGTCCACAGCAGGCCCGGAACGCCGGACTGCCGGTGCAGATAGCCGCTCGTGCCGGCGACGAAGGGCCGGTCGGTGCGCGCGGTGGCCGAGCTCGGGTCGGCCAGCGTGATCTCCGCGGTGCCGGCTGCGGGGGCCGCCTGCGCCGTACCGCCGCCCTCCGGCAGGAGCACGACGACGGCGGAAGCGGCCGCGACGGCGACCGCGAGCGAGGAGACGGCAGCGGCGAGACCGCCCCGTCTCAGGGCGTGTCTGCCCACGTGAAGGTTCCCTCCCGGCGAGGATCTCCGCCCTCGCACAAGTGAGCGGATATTACCAGCGCCGGTACGGGCCCCCTGGGCCGTCTAGCGGGCCACGAACTGCGTGAGGATCGCCTGCACTTCGTAGATGTCGACGCCCTTGGTGAAGGTCTTCTGGATCGGCATCGCCGCGCCGGACAGCCAGATCTTCAACTCGGCGTCGAGGTCGAACGTGCCGGCCGTCTCCACCGAGAAGTGCGTGATGCTGCGGTACGGGATGGAGTGGTACTCCGTCTTCTTCCCCGTGATGCCCTGCTTGTCGACCAGGATCAGCCGCCGGTCGGTGAACAGGAGGGTGTCGCGGATCAGCAGATACGCGGCGTGCACCCGCTCACCCTGCCCCAGCAGCCGCGCGCAGTCCTGCTGCGCCTGGGCCGGGTCGACGGCGTGCGCGTTGCCGAAGAGCGCCATGAACGAACTCACATGTGGTGGACCGGTGTGACTCTGTCCCAACACGTCACGAGGCACGTCGGCGGTTCCCGGATTGAGCGGTGACGGTGCCGGCACCTGCCCTACGCGCGGCGGCGCTCGAGGCTCGGAGCTGCGCCACGGCAACGGGCCCGGTGACGCCGTGCGGTGTCACCGGGCCCTTGGGCTGCCGTGCCGGAGGTCTACTCCGAGGCGCCGCCGAAGCGCTCCTTGTACGCCTCCAGGTCGTCGTCCGTCAGCTTGGCGAACAGGACCGGCGGGACCGTGAAGCGGGTGCCGGCGGGGACGGAGGCCAGGGTCTTCGCCTCGTCCGCGGTGACCCAGGTCGCCGTGTCGTCGGTGAGGGCGAACACCCGGCGCATCGCCGCCGCGGTCGTCGGGATGAACGGCTCCGAGACCACCGCGTACAGGTGGATCAGGTTCATCGCCGTACGCAGCGTCAGCGCCGCGCCCTCCGGGTTGGTCTTGATCTCCAGCCAGGGGGCCTTCTCCTCCAGGTAGGAGTTGCCCGCCGACCACAGGGCGCGCAGCGCCGCCGCCGCCTTGCGGAACTGGATGGCCTCCATCTGCTCCTCGTACTCCGCGAGCAGACGGGCGATCTCCTCGCCGAGCCGCGCCTCCGCCTCGCCGGGCTCCGCGCCCGCCGGGACCTCCTCGCCGAAGCGCTTCTTGGAGAACGACAGGACGCGGTTGACGAAGTTGCCGAGGGTGTCGGCGAGGTCCTTGTTCACCGTGGCCGTGAAGTGCTCCCAGGTGAACGACGCGTCGTCCGACTCGGGGGCGTTGGCCATCATGAAGTAGCGCCAGTAGTCGGCGGGCAGCACGTCCAGCGCGTCGTGGGTGAAGACGCCTCGGCGCTGCGAGGTGGAGAACTTGCCGCCGTAGTAGTTCAGCCAGTTGAAGGCCTTGATGACGTCGACCTTCTTCCACGGCGCCCGGGTGCCCAGCAGGGTCGCCGGGAACATCACGCTGTGGAAGGGGACGTTGTCCTTGCCCATGAACTGCGTGTAGCGGACGTCCGCGTCGGACTCCCACCACCACGAACGCCAGTCGCGGTTCTCCGGGTCCTGGTCCGCCCACTCCTTCGTCGCGCCGATGTACTCGATCGGCGCGTCGAACCACACGTAGAACACCTTGCCCTCGGCGGCCAGCTCGGGCCAGGTGTCCGCCGGCACCGGCACGCCCCAGTCGAGGTCGCGGGTGATCGCGCGGTCGTGCAGGCCCTCGGTCAGCCACTTGCGGGCGATGGAGGAGGCCAGGACCGGCCACTCGTCGGCGCGCTCGTCGACCCACGCCTCGACCTCGCCGGCCAGGGCCGACTGGAGCAGGAAGAGGTGCTTGGTCTCACGGACCTCCAGCTCGCTGCTGCCGCTGATCGCGGAGCGGGGCTCGATGAGGTCGGTGGGGTCCAGGACGCGGGTGCAGTTCTCGCACTGGTCGCCGCGGGCCTTGTCGTAGCCGCAGTGGGGACAGGTGCCGATGATGTAGCGGTCGGGCAGGAAGCGGCCGTCCGCGATCGAGTACACCTGGCGGATCGCCCGCTCCTCGATGAACCCGTTCGCCTTCAGCTCGCGTGCGATCTCCTGGGTGATCTCGTGGTTCTGCGGGGAGCTGCTGCGGCCGAAGTAGTCGAAGGCGAGGCCGAAGCCGCCGTAGATCGCCTTCTGCGCCTCGTGCGCCTGCGCGCAGAACTCGCTGACCGGGATGTTCTGCTCCTTCGCGGCGAGTTCGGCGGGCGTGCCGTGCTCGTCGGTGGCGCAGATGTAGAGGACGTCGTGGCCGCGCTGGCGCAGGTACCGGGAGTAGACGTCCGCCGGGAGCATGGACCCCACCATGTTGCCCAGGTGCTTGATCCCGTTGATGTACGGAAGGGCGCTGGTGATGAGGTGTCGAGCCATCGGGGGCTGCTCCCAGGTCGGTCGTTTTGTGAACCTTGGAATCGTAGCCGACATGGGTGGGCCGCCCGCTTCCCGTTTTGAGGGGTGGAAGGGGCGGCCTTCTCTTGTGGGGGCCGGGGCCGGGGGCTGGTGACCAGGGCCGAGGGCTGGGGCCGGTGACTGAGGGCTGGGGGCCTACGGGCGCCAGTTCGCCAGGATGCCCTCGTACAGCTCCGCGTCGGTGAGTTCACGCGGGGTGGGGCCCGCGTGGAAGAAGGCGGTGTTGCCCGTCTTCAGCTTGCGGAGGTAGTCGAAGGCCTTGTTGTCGTGCTCGCCGAACGCGACGAACGAGAAGAAGACCTTGGGGTGCTTCTTCGCGGCGTCCGTGAGGGACTGGGTCGCCGGGGTCTTGGCGTCCGGCGCGCCGTCGGTCTGGAAGACCACGAGGGCGGGGGTGCGGGGGGCCGTCCTGCGGTGGTGGGCCACGACTTCCTCGACGGCGACGTGGTAGCTCGTACGTCCCATCCGGCCGAGGGACGCGTGCAGGGTGTCGACCTTGTCCTCGTGATCGTCGAGGGTCAGCTCGCCGGTTCCGTCCAGCTCCGTGGAGAAGAAGACGACGTGCACCTCGGCCTCGGGGTCGAGGTGCGCGGCCAGAGCCAGGGTCTGCTCGCCGAGTGCCTGGGCGGAGCCGTCCTTGTAGTACGGGCGCATGGAGGCGGAGCGGTCGAGGACGAGGTAGACCTTGGCGGTGGTGTCGGTGAGGCCGTGGGCGGCCAGGGCGCTGGCTGCGGCGGAGTGGGCGGTGGTGAGGGTGGGGGGGATGGCGGGCGGCTCGGCCTCGGCTTCGGTGTCGTTCCCACCCGCACCACCCGTGCGGGATGCGTCGTCGGGTGCGGGTGGCCCCTGCGGGGCGGACTCGCCGTCGGCGGCTGCGGGCTCCGGGGTGGTCGGGGCTTCGGCCTCCGGCGCGGAAGCGGGCTCGGGCCCGGTTTCCGGCCCGGTTGCGGGCTGGGCTTCCGGCTCGGCGTCCGCCGTCGGGTCGGCCTCAGCCGCCGTCTCCGGCTCCGTCTTCGGCTCAGCGGCAGCTTCCGGCTCAGGCGTCGGCTCCGCCGCCGTCTCCGTCTCCGGCTCCGTCTCAGCCGCAGCCTCCGGCTCAGGCGTCGGCTCCGTCTCAGCCTCCGGCTGCTCCGTCGTCGGCTCCGGCTTCTCGGTGGGCGTCGGCTCGTCGGCGGGCGTAGGCGTGGGCTCCTCGGCGGACTCGGCGTCCTTCGCCGCCGCGGGGGTCGGCTCCTCGGCGGGCGCGGCTTCCCCGGTCGCCTCGGGCTCCGGGGCGGCGGCGGGCGCCGGCTCCTCCTCCGCCGTCGGCGTCTCCGGCTCCGCCGCCGGCTTCGGCGCCTCGACCGTCGCGGGCTCGGGTTCCTGTTCCGGCGCCGCGGAAGCCTCGGGCCCGGACTCCGGGGCCCCGGTCTTCGCGGGCTCCGGCTCCGGCTCGGTCTTCAGGGCCTCGGCGGGCACCGGCTCCGGGGTCTCCGGGGTCACCGGCTCCAAGACCTCGGCCGCCGCAGGGGTCGGCTTCTCCTCCGCCGTCTCCGCCGCCTCGGGCTCCGGCTTCTCGGTGGTCGCGGCCACGGGCGCCTCGGCCGCCGCCGGGGCCGGCTCCTCCGCTGCCGCCGGCGCCGGGGGCTCGGTCGGGGCGTCGGACTCCGGGGCCGTCCTCGGCTCCGGCTGTTTCGGGACCGTCACCTTGTCGAAAGCCGCCGCGACCAGTTCGTGCTCCTCGCGCCGCTCCCGCTCCTCGCGCTCCGCACGCCCTTCGGCCTCCGTGCGCTCCTCGCGCTCTTCGCGCTGTTCGGGCAGCCGAGGGGTGGCCTCCGGCTGCTCGGGCGACCCCGGGGCACCCTCTGCCTCGGCCGTCCGGCCCTTGCGTGACCGGCCGAATGCGTTCCGCAGGAGAGTGAGAATGCCCATGTGCGCAACCCTTCGCGTGAGTTGATGCCCGTGAATCCCTGGCCAGGACGGACACGTAAGGTTAGCGGTCTCTGGTGGCGATCTTGGGGCGGGTGGGGGCGGGACCCGGGGTTCCGTCAAGGCGGCATCGCGCCAGAACGCCAATCGCCGTAAGGCCACCCCCACTTCACCTGTCGTTCACTCGATCGCCCCGCTCCCGCACAAACGTGCTCCTACCGTCCGTCACGCTGGATACAAGGGGAAGCAAGGGGAGTAAAAGGTGCGCATACCGCTGCCGATCATCAAAACCTCGAATGGCTCACACCCGGGTGGCCGATCCGCCCTGACCTGCCGTTTCCGCTGTGGTGACGCCTGCTTCCACGAGGTGCCGAACACCACCGCCAACCCGTACGTCGGCGACGTCATCGCCGGCGCCCTCAGCCGTCGCAGCGTCATGCGCGCCGCCGCCGTCGTCACGGCGGCCGCCGCGGCCGGCACCGCCGGTGTCGCCGCCGCCCCGCAGGCCGAGGCCGCGCCCGCCGCCGGCCGGCACGGGGCCGGCAGCGCCAAGGGCGCCCGCGGTCTGCGCTTCGCGCCCGTCGCGCCGAACACCGCCGACGCCGTCACCGTCCCCGAGGGCTACGGCCAGAACGTCGTCATCCGCTGGGGCGAGCCGATCCTGCGCGGCGCCCCCGCCTTCGACCCGGAGAACCAGACCGCCGCCGCCCAGGCCGGCCAGTTCGGGTACAACTGCGACTTCCTGGCGCTGCTGCCCCTGCCCGGCGAGCGAGGCCGGCAGATCCTCGTCGCGAACCACGAGTACACCGACGAGATCCTCATGTTCCGCGACTACGACGCCGCGAACCCCACCAAGGAGCAGGTGGAGATCGCCTGGGCCGCCCACGGCCTGTCCGCCGTCGTCGTCGAGGGCGACCGCCGCACCGGACGGCTCACCCCCGTCCTGCGCCACCCCCTCAACCGGCGCATCACCGCCACCACCGAGTTCCGGATCACCGGCCCCGCCGCCGGCTCCGACCTGCTGAAGACCTCCGCCGACCCGACCGGCACCAAGGCCCTCGGCACCCTGAACAACTGCGCCGGCGGCGTCACCCCCTGGGGCACCACGCTGCACGGCGAGGAGAACTTCAACCAGTACTTCGCCAACAGCAGCCGCCCGACCGACAAGCGGTACGGCATCGGCACCGGCGCCACCGAACGCAAGTGGGAGCGTTTCGACAAGCGCTTCGACGTCGCCCAGGAGCCCAACGAGGTCCACCGCTTCGGCTACGTCGTCGAGCTGGACCCGTACGACCCCGACTCCACCCCCCGCAAGCACACCGCGCTCGGCCGCTTCAAGCACGAGGGCGCGACCGTGCGGCTCACCGACGACGGCCGCCCGGTCGTCTACTCGGGCGACGACGAGCGCTTCGACTACTTCTACAAGTTCGTCGGCAGCAAGCGGATGAAGAAGGGCTCGAGCCGCGCCGCCCGCGAGCACAACCTCTCCCTGCTGGACGAGGGCACCCTCTACGTCGCCAAGCTCACCGGCGACTCCCCCGCCATCGAGATCGACGGCACCGGCAAGCTGCCGGCCGACGGCGAGTTCGACGGCAGCGGCGAGTGGATCCCGCTGGCCACCGCGACCGCCGACGGCGCCGTCAGCCACGTCGAGGGCATGACCGCCGAGGAGGTGTTCGTCTTCACCCGTCTCGCCGGTGACAAGGTCGGCGCGACGAAGATGGACCGCCCCGAGGACATCGAGCCCAACCCGCACACGGGCAAGGTGTACCTGGCCCTGACCAACAACTCCAACCGCGGCGTCGGCGCGAACCCCAAGGCGGACGAGGCCAACCCGCGCAACGCCAACAAGCACGGCCAGGTCCTGGAGCTGACCGAGCGCTGGAACCGCGCCGACAGCACCAGGTTCGCCTGGAGCCTGTTCCTCGTGGCCGGCGACCCGAACGACCCGGCCACCTACTTCGCCGGGTTCCCGAAGGACCAGGTCAGCCCGATCTCCTGCCCGGACAACGTCGCCTTCGACCCGTACGGCAACCTGTGGATCTCCACCGACGGCGCCCAGCTCGGCTCGCACGACGGCCTCTTCGGCGTGGCCACCCGCGGTGAGCGGCGCGGCGAGCTGAAGCAGTTCCTGACCGTGCCGATCGGCGCCGAGACCTGCGGCCCGATCATCCAGGACCGCCGCGTCGTCGTCGCCGTGCAGCACCCCGGCGAGATCAACGGCGCCACCGTCGACAACCCCGCCAGCGCCTGGCCCGACGGCCCCGGCAAGATGGTCCGCCCGGCGGTCGTGGCCGTCTGGCGCAAGGACGGCTGCGACGTCGGCGTCTGACGTCCGTCCCGCGGCGTCCTACGGCGTCCGCCGACGTTCGGCCGCCGGCGTACGGCGTCCGTCCGGCGACCGTCCGACCGCGGTTCGCGGCTGAGTGCCGCACACCGAACCGGGGCGCCCCCATCCCACCGGGGGCGCCCCCTCGTCGTACCGCGACCGCTACGCGTCCTCGTCCTCGGTGTCGACCGCGGCCAGGAACGCTCCCAGGACCGCGTTGAACTCCTCCGGCCGTTCCAGGTTCGGCATGTGGGCGCATCCCTCGATCACCCGCAGCTCCGCCTCCGGCAGCAGGGCGTGCAGGGAACGGGCCTGGTCCACCGGCGTGAACTCGTCGTCCGCGCCGACCACCACCAGCGCGGGAACCGTCACGCGGGTCAGCAGGTCCCGGTAGTCGGGGCGCTCCGCCCGGCCGCGCAGGGCCGCCGCGGCGCCCTCCGGCGAGGTGGCCGTCATCATGCGGTGGACGTGCGCCTTCACGGCCGGGTCGGCGTAGGGGGCGACCATCTTCTCCAGGACCTCGTCGGCATAGCCCCGCATGCCCTCCCGCAGCAGCCTCTCCGCCGCCGCCCGCCGGGCCTCCCTGCCCTGCTCCGTCTCCGCCTCCGCGAAGGTGTCGGCGAGGACCAGGCCCCCGATGCGTTCGGGGCCCCACTGGCGGTAGCACTCCATCGCGATCTGCCCGCCCATCGACAGGCCGGCCAGGACGAACCGCCGCACCCCGAGATCGTCCAGCAGGCCGCCGACGTCCTCGGCGAACCGGGACAGCGGCGTGACGCCCGGGGTGACCGGGGACATGCCGTACCCGCGCAGGTCGGGAGCGATCACCCGGCGGCTCGGTGCGAACGCCTCGGTCTGCGGGGCCCACATCGTGCGGTCGAAGGGGTGGCCGTGGACGAGGACGAGCGGAAGCCGTGAGGTATCGGTGCCTTTGTCCTCGTATGCAAGGAAGGGTGCCATGGAGGCGACCCTAGGGCGGCCCAACTTCTCGGTGCAATAAGATCTTTGCCCTCGGTGCAATGTGAGGGCGGGGAGGCATGGCGGACGGCGACTTCCGGCGGATCGCCGACCGGATCGCCGGTGACATCGCCTCCGGGCGGCTCGCGCCGGGGCAGCGACTGCCGCCCCAGCGGTGGTTCGCGCGCCGGCACGGCATCGCCGCCTCCACCGCCGGGCGCGTCTACGGCGAACTCGTGCGGCGCGGGCTGGTGGTGGGCGAGGTCGGACGCGGCACGTTCGTACGGGCCTCGCCGGTCGCCGCGGGGCAGGCACGGGCGCTGGTCGAGGCCGCCGGGGCCGACGCCGCGCCGGTGAGCGGCGAGGGCGCCGGGACCGTTCCCCTGATCGGCCAAGCCGTCGGCGCCGGTGCCGCACCGGTGAATCTGCAGCTGAACTACCCCTCCGCGCCGGGGCAGTCGGAGCTGCTCGCCCCCGCCCTCGGGCCGCTGCTGCGACCCGACGTGCTCGCCGAGGCGCTGCGGCCCGCCGCCGCCACCGGCACGCCGTCCGCCCGTGACGCCGTCGCCGGACTGCTCGCGCTTCCCGGCTGGCGGCCCGGTCCCGGGCAGGTGGTCTTCACGGGCAACGCCCGGCAGGCCATCGCCGCCGTGCTGGCCTCCCTGGTCCGTCCCGGCGGCCGGGTCGGCGTGGAGGAGCTGACGTATCCCCTGGTCAAGGAGATCGCCGGCCGGCTCGGCATCACGCTGGTGCCGCTCCCCTCGGACGCGGAGGGACCCCGCCCGGACGCCGTCGCCGCCGCCCACCGCACCGCCCCGCTCTCCGCGCTCTACCTCCAGCCCGCCCTGCACAACCCGACCTCGCTGCGCACCTCCCCGGACCGGTGCCGCGAACTGGGCGAGACGGTCGTGCGGTTGGCGCTGCCCGTGGTGGAGGACCGGATCTGGTCCTTCCTGCACGACGACGACGCCGTGCCGGTGGCCGCCCACGCGCCCGACCTGGCGCACGTGGTCGACGGGCTGTCCAAGCGGGTCGCGCCCGGGCTGACGGTCGGCTTCGCCGTCGTGCCGCCGCGGCGGGTGGAGGCCGTGGGGGCGGCGGTGCGCTCCGGAGGGTGGAGCGCGGGGCGGTTCGCGCTGGAGGCGGCCGTGCGGTGGATCGCCGACGGGACCGTGGAGTCGCTGGTGGCGGCCAAGCGGGAGGACGCGCGGCGGCGGCAGCGGCTGGTCGCCGCCTGTCTGGAGGGGTTCGCCGTACGGGCCGACCCGCGCGCCTATTTCGCCTGGTGGGAGCTGCCCGCACCGTGGCGCGCCGACACCTTCACGGCCGCCGCGGCCGAGCACGGCATCGCCGTCACGCCGGGTACCGCCTTCGCCGTCGATCCGCACCGCACGCCGGATGCCGTCAGGCTCGGGCTCGCGTCGGCCGGGGTTCCGGAGCTGGAGCGGGCGCTGCGGACGCTTGCCGGCGTTGCGCGAGCGGGGCGCACCGGCCGCTGAGCCAGGCCGCGCCGGCCACCGCGAGGCCGAGGGCGAGGAGCAGCCAGGACGCCGTGCGCAGGCTCGCGGTCAGGGCGTCGTAGACCGCGCCGGCGGCCGGGCGGGAGACGTCGGCGGGGACGTCGGACAGGGTCAGCCGGCGGCCGACCGCGACGGCGAGGGCGAGCAGCGCGCCGCCCAGGGCCGTGCCGAGGGCGGTCGCGGTGAGCGCGCGGCGGCGCCGGGTCGCCAGCGCGATGCCGGCGACGGCGCAGGCGACGGCCGCCGACGGGAGCCAGAACGCGGCGACTTCGAGCATGTGGAAACCCTTCCTCAGCCGGTCCAGGTCCCGCTCCGGCAGCACGGAGATCTCAGTGCGCTCGACGGGGATGCGGTCCGCCAGCGGCACGTTCTCCGCGGACAACCGGTGTTTGATCTGCGCGGTCACGGGCGCGAGGTCGACCGTCACCGGGCCGCTCGCCCGGTGGTCGTCGCGCAGGGCGCTCAGCACGGCGTCGTGCGTGACCCGGTTCGCCGCGTCCCAGCCGGCGCGGAACGCCTCCGTACGGGTGAACGAGTGGATCGCGTCGTCCACGAAGGAGCGCAGGGGAGTCGGCATCGGCAGCGTGCCCCGGACCTCGGCGGCCACGGTCCGGGCGACCTCCTCGCGGACGGCCGGATCACAGGCCAGCGGCGCCATGGCGCGGACGTAGCGCCCGGTGTCGGTCAGTCCGTACGCCGCCCACGCCGCCACCGTGCCGAGCGGCGCGAGCAGACAGCACAGGGCGATCAGCGTGGCCGACACGGTGTCGCGGCGGCGCCGGGGGCGTGGGGGACGGGAGGACACGCCTCCAGCGAAGGCCGCCGCGGCGGGGGCGGCGAGCGGGACGCCGCCGAACGGGTGGTCCGTGAGGGGGGACTGGCTCGGGAGGTCCCCAGCCACGCTCGGGGGCGGCTCGGAAGTCCGAGTCGCGAGGACTGCTCGGGCCGTCGAGCTGCGGGTTCTCGCCTCCGGTGGAGGGTTCGCCCGAACGGGTGTTTCCTGGTGGGGAGGGATGAGGGAAAGCGAAGGACCCCGGCCCACCCCGCCGGGGTCCACGCATGTCCGGAAGCCCGGGAGCCGGGAAGTCCGGGGGTCCGGGGAAGTCCGGAGGTCCGGGGAAGCCGGGGAGTCCGGGAGCCGGGAAGTCCGGGGGGCCGGGGAAGTCCGGAGGTCCGGGGAAGCCGGGGAGTCCGGGAGCCGGGAAGTCCAGAGGTTCGGGGAAGCCCGGGAGTCAGGGAGTCCGGGAGTCCGGGAGCCGGGAAGTCCGGAAGCCCGAAAGCCCAGGAGCCCGGGTGACCGGCGCCCCGGATGACCGGAGTCGCCGGTACGGCCGGTGCGCCGGGTTCAGGGACGTCGCCGGTGACGTGGGGAACGGCGCTCGTCGGCCCCCGCGTCCGCGTCCACGTTCGGGCGTGTCGTGTAGCGGTAGTACAGCGCCGCGAAGACGCCTGCCCCCACCAGCAGCGCCAGCACCGTCGAGCGCAGCACCGACATGCCGGACAGGCTGAACAACAGGCCCAGCGTGGTCGCGGCGAACGCCGCCCACATCACGGCGTGCCGGCCCTCGCTCAACCGCGGAACGAGCGCCCGCAGGGCGACGTAGGCGACGATGAACACGAGCGCCGTGACGAAGCCGAACAACAGGTTCCAGCCGGTGATCGGGCCCGCCTCGCGGCGGTTGGCCGCCGCCCAGTAGCCGTAGACCAGCCCGAGCGCCACGGGCCAGGCCCACGCGGCGGCCCGGTGCACGCGCGGGCCGAAGACGTCGGGTGGGCGGGCGCGGTCGGACGGGCGGGTGCGGGCGGGGCCGGTGTGACGGCCGCGGCCGGAGGACGGTAGCGCTTGAGCCATGGACAGCACTCCTCTCTCTCCTCGCCCCCGCATTCCAGGGCACACCCCGGGCGCACGGGCGGCAAGTCGGCCCCTGCCGTGCCGCGCGCGCCGCCCGGACCGCCCGCGGCACCTGGACCGCGCGCGGAGCCCGGACCGCCGGTGGCGTCCGCCCCGCCCGTGGTGTCCGGCGCGGTCCCGGACGGGATGCGCGGTCGGCGGGCGCGTGCTTCCCTGGGCGGCATGAAGCCCGTTTCGCCGGGACTGGAACGCATGAGGCCCGGGCGCCGCGGCGAAGGCGGGAGCCGGCGGCTGCCCGGCCGCCTTCGGCAGGCCGACCGGTACTCCGTCGGCGGCGGGTCTTCCATGGGCGGGCGGTATGCCGTCACCGGGCGCGGGGACCTCGTGCGCCAGCCGCCCGTGCTGCGCGTGCGCGGCCGCAGCGTCGCCTGGGTGCCGCCGCTGCTGCTGAGCCTCGCCATCGCCCTGATCGACGTCAACACCCCCGGCGACTTCCGGATCGTCTCCTGGATCGTGCTCGTCCCCGGCATCGCCTCCGCGATCTGCGGGGTGTGGGGCACGGCCGCGTTCGCGGTGATCGGCCTCGTCACCTACGTCGCCCTGGACGGCGCCTGGCCCAACGAGTACCGGGCCGGGCTGCCCGACTTCATCCTGGTCGCCGTCGGCGGACTGCTGGCCACCGCCGCGTGCGCCGTACGGGTGCGCGCGGAGCGGCGGATGGTGCACATGCGGGACATCGCCGAGACGACGCGCGGAACCGTGCTGCGCCCGCTGCCCGACGGGTGGGGCGGCCTCGACCACGCGGAGGTGTACCTCGCCGCGGACAGCGAGGCGCGCGTCGGCGGCGACTTCTACGACATCCAGCCCGGCCCCCACGGCACCCGGGTCCTGGTCGGGGACGTGCAGGGCAAGGGGCTGGGCGCGGTGGAGACCGCGGCGGCGCTGCTGGGGACGTTCCGCGAGGCGGGGTACCACGAGGCGGAGTTGTCGGTCGTCGCCGAGCGGCTGGAGGTGCGGCTGCGGCGGCACCGGGAGCACATGGCCGCGCTGGGCCGCGAGGGCGGCGACCGGTTCGCCACGGCCGTGCTGATCGACTTCCCGGCGGGCGTGCGGGACGCGGTGGACGTCGTCAATTTCGGACACGAGCCGCCGCTGGTGGTGGGGGAGGCGGGGGTGCGGGCCCTGCCGGCCGGTGAGGGGCTGCCGCTGGGATTCGGCGAACTCGCCCCGGCGGGCCGGACGGTGCCGCCCGTGCGGAGGTTTCCGCTGGCCCCCGGGGAGACGCTGCTGCTCACCACCGACGGGGTGACGGAGGCGCGCGGTGCCGACGGCGGGTTCTATCCGCTGGTCGCCGAGGTGACCCGGCGGTTCGCGGCGGACCCGCGGCCGGCCGGACCCCGGCAGCTGGTCGCCTTCGTCCGGGACGGGGTGCTGGGGCACTGCGACGGGCGCCTCCGGGACGACACGACGGTGTTCGCCGTGCGGCGGGCGTGAACGTCATTGCCCGCAGGGCGTGGGTGCCGCCCGCGGTCAGCGGCTACGGTGGCGGTACGTGATCGACAGGGGAGGGGAAACCATGCCCGGAACCGTGCTGCTGCTCGCCGCCTCGCCCGTGGGCAAGGGCCGGTTGGTGGACGCCGCGGGCGTGCTTCCGGTGCTCGCGGCGGTCGCGCCGGGCGTGCTGGCCGGCGCCGAGACCGCCAACGTCGTGGAGCTCGCCGACCCGCTGGAGCCGCAGGCCGTGCTGACCCGGCTGCGCGCCGCCGCCACCGCGCCCGGACCGCTCACCGTGTTCGTCACCGGCCAGGTCCAGCTGGACCGCCGCCAGAGCCTGCCCCACCTCGCGCTGGCCCGCACCACGCCCGCCACGGTCCGCTACACGGCGTTGCCCTGGCACTGGTTCCGGGAGGAGCTGCGGCTGCGCCCGCCCGGCACGACCACCCTCTTCGTCGACCTGCACGCCGACGCCGACGCCTGGGAGGTGCTCGCCCGCGCCCCGCTGGACGCCGGGACCAACGCCGCCCTCTACGGACGCGTCGCGCCCCCGCCCTCCCGGCGGGCGGTCGGCGGACCGGCGTACATGAAGGCCGTCGCCACGATCCTGCGCAGCGGTCACCGCCCGCCCGTCGAGCAGCTCCACCAGCAGGCGCTGGCCCGGCTGGCCGGCGAGGAGAGCGTCGTCGGCCTGGTGCTCGCCGCGCGGCCGCCCGCGGTGAGCGACCCGCACGCCGCGATCACCGCCGCCGTGCAGGCCGGCCGGCACGCCGACGCCGACGGGCTGGCCGAGCGCTGGGAGCAGGCCGCCGTACGGGCGCACGGGCCGGCCTCCGAGGAGGCGCTGCACTGGGCGGAGGTCCGCGCCGACCTGGCGATGTTCGCCGGCGACGCGGTCCGCAGCTGCCGCACCTGGCTCCACGTCGCCGCCGTCCGGCTGGCCGCCGGGCAGCCGCCGGACGCGCCCGCCGTCGAGGCCGCCGTCGACCGGGCGCACCACCAGTGGGGCGAGGTCCGCGACCGGTCCGCCGCGCGGGAGCTGGGCACGGCGCTGGTGGAGCTGCGCGGCCGGGTGCCGGGCCGGCGGGAGGGCGCGCTGGAGCATGTGCGCGGCCAGCTGCGGCAGCTGGAAGGGCTCCAGGCGCAGAGCTGACCGGACAGCCGCCCGCGGAGCCGATCACCGAGCCGAGCGCGGGCGTGTGCTTCCGCGGAGGGCGCGCGGGCGTACGGCCCCGGGAGCGCACCGGTTCCACCCGTTCGGCGGTGTCCACCGGGCCGCTCGCCGAGCGCGCTGCTATCCACGAAGGAGGGGTCGTCCGTACCCGACGAAGGAAGTGCAGCGCATGGCCACCACTTTCTCCACGAGCTCCACGAGTCTGTCCATCGACTTCACCTCGGGAATCAACGACGCCTGGTCGAGGATCGCCACGTTCGTGCCGAAGCTCGTCGGCTTCCTGGTGATCCTGGCCATCGGCTGGTTCGTGTCCAAGATGATCGCCCGTGTGCTGGACCGGGTCCTGCGCAAGGTGGGCTCCGAGCGGCTGTCGGAGCGGGCGGGCGCGTCGCGGATGCTGAGGGAGTCCAAGTACGACCTGACCGGCATCGTCTGCAAGATCGTGTACTACGCGCTGATGCTGATCACCCTCCAGCTGGCGCTGGGCGTCTTCGGCACGAACCCCGTCAGCCGGATGATCGACGGCATCGTCTCCTGGATCCCGCGCGGCATCGTGGCCGTGGTGCTGATCGTGGTGGCCATGGCCATCGCCAACGCGGTGCGCGGGATCGTGCAGAGCGCGCTGTCCTCGATGTCGTACGGCCGCACGGTCGCGACCATCGCCTGGGCCTGCATCGTCGGCCTCGGCGTGATCGCCGCCCTGGGCCAGGCGGGCATCGCGGTCGCCGTGACGCAGCCGGTGCTGTACGCGGCGCTGGCCGCGGCGGCGGGCATCCTGATCGTCGGCGTCGGCGGCGGCATGATCATGCCGATGCGGCAGCGCTGGGAGCGGTGGCTGGACACCGCCGAGCAGGAGACGGCCCGCGCGCGGGGCGGCGCCTCGGCCTACCAGGCGGGGCGTGAGGACGCGATGTCGAACCAGCCGGCGCGGGAGCGCACGGACATGCCGGGCCGCACGGACCGGCCCGGGTCGACGGGCATGTGACCCGCCGGCCGCCGGGGCCGTGTGCGGGCCTGCCCTCCCGGGCCGGAGAGGGGTCTCCCGGTTCCGGCTAGGACAGGCCCCGGCCCTGTGCCGGGGAGTCGTCCTCGGTGAGCAGGCCGTGCCGGTGGACCAGCCAGCTGATGGCGGTCAGCCGGCACACCGCGTAGTCGTGGCCGACCGGCTCGCGCCAGTCCAGCTCCTCCAGGGCGTCCAGGAAGCCGAGGGCGTAGTCGGCGAGGTCCTCCCGGTGCGGCGGACGCGGGACCAGGCCGGAGCCGTTCGCCGACAGGCGGTCCCTGACCTCGGCGACGTGCTGGTCGACGGCGGCCGTGAAACCGGGTTCGAAGGCGAACTCCGCGAAGCGGGGCGCGAACGCGCTGCTGATCCTGGCCAGGGCAGACATGCCCTCCACGCTAAGGGGGCCGCGGCCGTGCCCGGTCCCGGATGCGCGGAGATTTCCGTCACGGGCCGCCGCCCGCGGGAGAGGCCGTACGGCGCCCCTCGCCCGCCCGCTCCACCGGTTCCGGCGCCTGCCCGGGCCCCGCACCGGCCGCGGTGACCAGGGCGAGCGTGGCGAAGACGGCGGCGGCGACGGCACGGGCGTAACGGGCGGTCGGGCTGGGGCGGGTGACGGATGTGGGGGGTCCGAACACGGCAACCTCATCATGACTGCGACGTGACTGCGGTACGAGTGCGACATGAGTGCGAAGGATCGAGCCTCACCCCAAGCTAGGGGTCCCGGGTCCCGCCCGGAAGAGGTCCAGGCCACTCGGGGCCGCCGGTTTCGGTGCGGGGGCCACGGGTAGTCGGCCCTCGTTTCCGGCCTGCCGGTGGAGGGAGTGACCGTGCGGCCCAGAGACGAACACGAGGACATCCCGAGGAGGCTGTGCCGTGTCGCGGTCCGCGTCCTGCCCGTGAGCTGCGCGAGCGTGTCGTTGTGCCACGACGGCATGCCCGTGCCGCTGAGCGCCAGCGACGACCGGGCGGCGTACCTGATGGAGATCCAGGCCACCCTCGGCGAGGGCCCCTGCCTGCACGCCGCGCGGACCGGCGGCCCGGTGATCGCCGCCGACCTGACCGGCGGCCGGGACGCCGGGCGCTGGCCGGTCTTCGCCCAGCAGGCCACCGAGGTCGGCGTCCGGGCGGTGTACGCGCTGCCGCTGCACGACGACGCCGGCTGCGTCGGCACCCTCGACCTCTACCGCGACACCCCCGGCGGGCTCAGCCCCGAGGAACTGCGGACGGCGACCCTGATGGCGGGCGTGATGACGAACGCGCTGACGGTGCTGCCGCTCGGTGAGGTGAGCGGGGACCGCTCACCCGACCGGCCCTGGCTCAGCGAGCTGGCCACCGAGCACGACGAGGTCTACCAGGCCGTCGGCATGATCATGGCGCAGCTCGGCGTCGACGCGGACGAGGCCCTGGCCCGCCTGCGCGGGCACGCGTTCGCGCAGGGCAGGACGGTGCTGGTGGCAGCGCACGAGGTGGTGACCCGCAGGGATCGGTTCGAGCGGGACTGACGGGCCGGCGAGGCCGAGGGCGGACGCATCCCTCACACCTGTACCCGCCCCTGCCGGCGCACCTGCGCCAGCCGCTCGGCGCCCAGTTCCGCCGCCGCCCGGGTCACCTCGGCGTAGACCTCGCCCAGGCCGCCGTTGGTCAGGGCGAACGCGTCCTCCCCGACGCGGACCGCCACGACGTCCAGGGTGAGGGTGACGGGCTCGCCGTCGTAACCGCGCTGGTCCTGCGCCCGCACGGTGACCCGCAGGCCCTGGCGGGCGTCCCCCACCTCCGGCAGGTCGGCCTCCTCGACCTCGACCCCGCGCCGGGCGCCGCCCGCGGTGGTGGCCGTGAACTTCGCGCAGGTCCGGGGGAGGGTCCTCAGCCAGGCCAGGGTGTCGTCCACGTCCCGGGGCGGCCGGGAGGTGACCTGGTAGCGCAGCTGCGCCTCGTCCCAGCCGTCGTCCAGCCCGACGACCGCGCGGGCGGGCGCGCCGAGCAACTCCTCGGCGTACAGCACGTCGAGCAGCCGCCGGCAGTCGGGCAGGTTCGCCGGGACGCCCGCCTTGAGGAAGCCGTCCCGCCAGGTCGCCGCGCCCTCGGTCGGGGCCCACGGCTCGCCGAGATCCTTCTCCGTGATGAGGGCGGCCCTCGCCTGGGCCTCGGTGAGGCTGGGCGGCGCGCTGGGGGAGGCCGGCGAGGCGGGCGCGGACGACACGGGCGCCGCCGGCCGTCCCTCCCGAGCGATCTGCTCCCCGCCCGTGGAACAGGCGCTCAGCATCCCCGCCGACAGCACAGCGGCGGCGATCGCGCGGGCGGCCGGAACGCGTTCCATCGAGGGTGCCTCCAGGGGGACGTGCCGACGGGGTCACGTCCACGGCATCACCCCGCGCCGCCGGCGGCCAGCGCGGCGGCCCGTCCGGGTGATCACCCGTGCGCCGGGTGTCCCTCCACCGTCGTCAGGAACAGGTCGACATAGCGCCGTACGTCGACGTCCAGGGCCACGTCGACGAGGGGCTGGGGACGGACGCCCTCGTGGATCTCGGACTCGCCGGGGCGGGGCCGGCGGTCCACGACGGTCTGGCCGCGGGCCGGGCCCGGCGCGAGGCAGATCTCCACCGGGAGGAGTTCGGTGGTGAGTCCGGCCGGGTCGGCGACCGCGCAGACCGCGCCCGCGTCGCCGAGACCGCCCGCCGGCTCGTCCTCCGGGTCGGAGCCGGGCGTGGCGGGGCGGTGGGAGAGCAGGTCGCCCGCCAGACGGGCGCCCGGCTCGGTGCTCGCGCGCAGCCGCCGCACGTCCGCCGACGGCACGACGACCCGCTGGAACACGTCGAGCCCGTACATCGTCGTCGGCACCCCGGCCGTGAGCAGGATCGCGGCGGCCTCCGGGTCGTGCCAGACGTTGAACTCGGCGACCGCCGTCGCGTTCCCCGTGGCCACCGCACCGCCCATGAACACGATCCGCTCGATGCCCCGCACCACCTCCGGGTGGGTCCGCAGCAGCAGGGCGATGTTGGTCAACGGCGCCGTGGGAATCAGGGTGACCGGGCGCGGGGAGGCGAGGATCTCGCGGCGCAGCAGGGTGACGGCGTCCACGTCGGCCGGGCGGCGGGCCGGGGCGGGCAGACCGAGGTCTCCCATGCCGTCGTGGCCGTGGACGTGCCGGGCCGAGCGCGGCGCCTCGATCAGCGGCCGTTCGGCGCCCCGGGCCACCGGGACGCCGGGCGCGCCGGCCCGCTCCAGCACGGTGAGGGTGTTGCGGACGACGCCCGTCACATCCGTGTTCCCGGCGACGCAGGTCACCGCCCGCAGATCCAGACGCGGGTGACGCACGGCGAACAGCAGGGCCAGGGCGTCGTCCACGCCGGTGTCACAGTCGATGATCACGGGGATTCGCTCCACGGGGGGACCTTATGACGCGGCGTCTGTTTCCGCCCGGTCCGCCACCGGGGCGTGCCGCGTGACCGCCACCGGGGCGCCCCGCCGTCACCGCGACCGCGCGCCTGCCCCCCGATGTTCGCTTTTCCGGCCAAGTGGACAGATTCTCTGTGTTCTGTCCGCCCTCTGTTACGGAGACCGCGTGCCCGATCTCTCCCCGCAGAATCCCGACTGGTGGCGCCAGGCCGTCATCTACCAGGTCTACCCCCGCAGTTTCGCCGACGCCGACGGTGACGGCCTCGGCGACCTCAAGGGCGTCACACGGCGGCTGACCCATCTCGCCGCGCTCGGCGTCGACGCCCTGTGGCTGAGCCCCTTCTACCCCTCCGAACTCGCCGACGGCGGCTACGACGTCGCCGACTACCGCGACGTCGACCCGCGCCTGGGCACCCTGGACGACTTCGACGCGATGGTCGCCGAGGCGCACCGGCTCGGTCTGAAGGTCATCGTCGACGTCGTCCCCAACCACACCTCCCACCAGCACGTCTGGTTCCAGGAGGCGCTGCGCGCCGGCCCCGGCTCGGCCGCCCGCGACCGGTACGTCTTCCGCGACGGACGCGGCGGGAGCGGCGAACTGCCGCCCACCGACTGGCAGTCCGTCTTCGGCGGCAGCGCCTGGCGGCGCGTCCCGGACGGGCAGTGGTACCTCCATCTGTTCGCCCCCCAGCAGCCCGACCTCAACTGGGAGAACGAGGAGGTCCGCGCCGACTTCCGCACCACCCTCCGGTTCTGGTGCGACCGCGGCGTCGACGGCTTCCGCGTCGACGTCGCCCACGCCCTCGCCAAGGACCTGAGCGAGCCGCTGCGCGACCTGGGCGCGCCCGAACTGAGCGACGAGGCCGCCCTCGCCACCCTGCCGCCCGGCAGCCACCCCTTCTACGACCGCGACGAGGTCCACGAGATCTACCGCGACTGGCGCAAGATCCTCGACGCCTACTCACCGCCCCGCATGGCCGTCGCCGAGGCCTGGGTCCCGGGCGTCCGCCGCGCCCTGTACGCCCGTCCGGACGAACTGGGCCAGGCATTCAACTTCGAGTACCTCAAGACCGGCTGGGACGCCGGCGAACTGCGCCGGGTCATCACCGCTTCCCTCGCCGACGCGCGCGCCGCCGGCGCCTCCGCCACCTGGGTGCTGTCCAACCACGACGTCGTCCGCCACGCCACCCGGCTGATGCTCCCGCCCGGCACCGACGACAACGCCTGGCTGCTGACCGGCGGCCGGGCCCCCGCGATCGACACCGCCGCGGGACTGCGCCGGGCCCGCGCGGCCACACTGCTGATGCTGGCGCTGCCCGGTTCGTCGTACGTCTACCAGGGCGAGGAACTGGGCCTGCCCGAGGTCGCCGACCTGCCCACCCAGGTGCTCCAGGACCCGATCTGGGAACAGACCGGCCACACCCGCAAGGGCCGCGACGGCTGCCGGGTGCCGCTGCCGTGGACGACGACCGGTCCCTCGTACGGCTTCGGCGCGGGCGGCGCGTGGCTGCCGCAGCCGCCGGAGTTCGCGTCGTACGCCGTCGAGGCGCAGGACGGGGTGGAGGGATCGACCCTGGAGCTGTACCGCGCGGCCCTGCGGCTGCGGCGCAAGCTGCTCGACGGGGAGGAGCTGGCCTGGGCCGACCCCGGCGACACCCCGCCCGGCGTGCTGCACTTCACCCGCTCGCCCGGCTGGCGGTGCGTGACGAACCTGTCCGGCGCCTCCGTGCCGCTGCCCTCCGGCGAGGTCCTGCTGAGCAGCGCCCCGCTGGACGAGGACGGACGGCTGGGGCCGGACACCACCGTCTGGCTGGGCCGGTGACCCACTCGCCGGCCCGGCCCTGACCTGCCGCCGCCCGGGGCTGCCCGGACCGTGTGACCGGATCGTCGCAGCTCACCGGTGCGAGGAGGCCGCGGGCACGGGCCCCGGGCGGCGAGCGCCGGATGGCGGAGCGACCGGAGGCCGCCGTGGCGCTGCACGAGCGGTGTGCACCGGGGGGGGAGGACCCAGTGCGCACGGAGGACGAGGCGGGTCCCCGGCGCTGATCCGGCTGATCCGGCTAATCCGGCTGATTCGGACGACCGGGACCGCCCGGTCGCGTCCTGACGGGCTGACCCGGACGGCCGGGACCGCCCGGTCGCGCCCTGACCGGGCGGTGGCTCAGTGGCGCACCGCCCGTGCCACTTCCGCGCGCACCTCGCCGGACAGGTCGTGGGTGCTGCGTGCGGTGGCCCGGCCGGTCTCGCCGGGCGGGACGTCGGAGACGGTGACGACGACCGTGTCACGGAACGCGCCGTCCGCGTTCTTGAAGTCGACCTGGACGGTGAAGGACCTGCGGTCCCCGGTGGTGTTGCGGGCGCCGACCTCGACGGTCGTACGGCCGTCGCCGTCGGTGGCGGGCTTGCCCAGGGTGACGTCCTTCTTGGCGTCGACACCGTCCTTGACGTCCTCGAACCTGCGCCCCGCCTTCGCGGTCGCCGACGCGAGCGCGTCCTGACCGCGCGACGCCGCCGACTCCGCGGCCGAGGCGGCCCTGCTCGCGACGTTCCCCGGGGAGTCCTCTCCGGAGCACCCCGCGACCCCCGCCGTCACCGCCAGTACCAGCACCACCGCCGGCACCGCCTCGCCGACCGCCCAGCGCCTGCGCCGTCCGGCCATGTCGCCTCCCTGGAGTCGTGAGTACGCCTTCCCCCAGTGAAGTGCGGACCGTGCGGGGCGGCCACTCGACGCGCGCTCAGCGCTTCAGCGCCCGGTAGCGCCTCATCAGCCCGGTGATCCGCTCCCGGTCCCCGGCGCCGTTCGGCTCGGCGAGCAGGTCGTCCGGGCAGACCTCGTAGAAGTCGCCCCACCGGCCGCGGCGCCGGTTGTCGCGGATGCGGTAGCCGCCGGGCACACCGCGAGCGACATCACCTCGTCCGCCCATACCGATCCCGCTCCCTCCCCTTCGCGACCCCCGTCCGAGGATGCCCGCCCTCCTCGCCTTTGCGATTCTTTTACAACCCGGCGCCCCGTTGCCTCGTCTCTCCGCTCGACCGCACCCCAACGAAGGAGAACGACCCCATGCGCCGCACCGTCCTCACCGCCGTGGCCCTCGCCGCCGCCCTGCTCACCGGCGCCGCTCCCGCGTTCGCCGACGACCCGACGGTGGCCCCCACGGCTCGGCCGAGCGCCGTGCCCAGCACCGCGCCCAGCCCGGCCGCCCCGAGCGGCGAACCCACCGAGGCCCCCAGCCCGGCCCCGAGCGGCGAACCCACCGAGGCCCCCGCGACCGACGACGGCCAGGTGTCCGTCGTGCCCGAGGGAGCCCCCGACACCGGGGCGCCCGCCTCCGGCGGCGGCGGAAACCTGCTCGGCGGGGGCGTCGTCGCGCTGGCCGGGGCCGGCGGCGCCGCGTTCCTCGTCGTGCGCCGCCGCCGGGCGACCGGGGCATGAGCCTTCTGTCCCGGCGCGCGTTCGCCACGGCGGCGACGGCCTCGCTGCTCACGGGCTGCGGGGGCGGCGGGCGACGGGAACACCCCGCCGCCCCCGCAGCCCCGACAGCCACCGGTGACCGCCCCGACCGCCCGACCCCCGGCGCCCGTCCCGTGCCCGTCCGGCTGCGCATCGCGGCCATCGGCGTCGACGCCCCCGTCATCGCCCTCGGACTGGCGCCGGACGGGACGGTCGAGGTGCCGCGGGTCACGGCCGACGATCCGGTGGGCTGGTACCGGCACTCGCCGCCGCCCGGCCGCGTCGGTCCCTGCGTTCTGCTCGGCCACGTCACCGTCGGCCGCCACGGCGACGGCGTCTTCCGCCACCTCGCCCGGCTGCGGCGCGGCGACGGGATCACGGCGGGCCTGGACGACGGCACGGCCCCCCGGTTCACCGTCCGCGCCGTGCGCACGGTCGCCAGGGCGCACTTCCCGTCCGACGCCGTCTACGGCGACACCCGCCGGCCCGAGCTGCGGCTCATCACCTGCGCGGGGCCCCGTACCGGCGACGGATACCGGGACAACGTGATCGTCTTCGCCGCCGCGGCGGGAGAGCGGTGAAACGGTCCCGTGACAGGGCGGCGTCCGAACTGTTCGCCGTCCTCTACCCCCGCCTGGCCGGCTGGTGCCGCCGCCTCGTGGACGACGACGAGACGGCCCACGAGATCGCCTCGGAGGCGTTCACCCGGCTGTGGGCCCGCTGGACGAAGGTCGAAGAGCCCCGCGGCTTCCTCTACGTCACCGCCGCCAACCTGGTGCGCGACCACTGGCGCAAGCTGGAACGCGAGCGCCGGGCCGTCCACCGGGCCACCTCCGAGGCCGCCGTCCGCCCCCACGCCGAACCGGCCGACCCCTCGGTACGGCTCCTGGTGCAGTCGCTCCCCGAACGGCTCCGGGTGCCGATCCTCCTGCACTATTACGCCGACATGCCGATCCGGGACGTGTCCGCGCTGACCGGGCGCAAGGAGGGGACCGTCAAGGCCGACCTGCACGCGGCCCGAGAACTGCTGCGCGTCCATCTGAGGAGGAGCCTTGACCACACGTCTTGACGGAGATTGCGGAGATTTCGGGCTCCCCTCCGAGGACGACCCGCTCACAGTGCTCCTGCGGGCGGATTCCGGCCACCCCGGTCACCTCGGCCCCCCGCCCGGCCGCTACGAGGCGATCCGCCGCGCCGCCTCCCGCCGCCGGCTGCTGCGCACCGCCGTCGGCGCGGCGGCGACCTGCGCCGCGGCCCTGCTGATCGCGCTGCCACCGCTGCTGTCGGACGCCGCGAGGCCCCCTTCCCCGACGGTCCCGCTGGCACCGCCGACGCCACCGGCGCCCGCGAGCACGTCGTCTCCGTCGCCGACTCCCGATCCGTCGTCACCCACGGAGGCGCCGTCCGCCGAGCCGTCCGCCGGACCGTCCACCCGGCCGTCCGACCGGCCGTCCGCGGGGCGGCCCACCGGGCCGCCCGCAGGGCAGTCGACGGGGCCGTCCGCGACGCCCTCGCCGATGCCGGAAATCTGATGCGGGCGGCACAGATATTCACCGGACGCCGGAAAAGTTTTATTGCCTCAATTAGGTCTTCGGCCTTCCGTGTGATTTATCCCCCGTGCCTTCGGCGGCATTCATGCTAGGCTCGACGTCAGTTGCAGTTGTGGTTGCCATTTGAGTTACCGGTTTTTCCGGGCAGGTGATCATCGCAGCGGATGAGAAGGCCCGCACAGTGCGGGCCTCCAGCACTGCCTAGGAGTTTTGATATGGCCACCGGTACTGTGAAGTGGTTCAACGCGGAAAAGGGCTTCGGCTTCATCGCGCAGGACGGCGGCGGCGCCGACGTCTTCGCCCACTACTCGAACATCGCCACCCAGGGCTTCCGCGAGCTGCAGGAAGGCCAGAAGGTGACCTTCGACGTCACCCAGGGCCAGAAGGGCCCGCAGGCCGAGAACATCGTTCCCGCCTGACGCGTCCGAATCCCGTGCGGTATTCACCTCGTCCGACGCGACGAGGCGTGACGTCACGAACGTCGCCTGAATTCCGCATGAGCTGACGGCTTCACAGGGCCCGCACCCAGGGTGCGGGCCCTGTCCGTTTTCCACGATCGGCTCCCCCGACCGGCCCCGACCCTGGTGAGGCACCCATGCGCTGTGTGATCGCCCATTACCCGTTCGAACTGGTGAAGTCGGAGGTCGAGGCGTCCATGCACGGCGTCGCCCCCGAACCCGCCACCGGCGCCTGCGTCGTCATCGGCCGGCAGGTCTACCCGGTCAAGCAGGTGGGCGAGG
Organism: Streptomyces sp. NPDC046379; assembly: GCF_055587785.1. Taxonomy (NCBI): domain Bacteria; kingdom Bacillati; phylum Actinomycetota; class Actinomycetes; order Kitasatosporales; family Streptomycetaceae; genus Streptomyces; species Streptomyces sp. NPDC046379. The sequence continues at coordinate 122,180 of NZ_JBVJFP010000007.1, read as the reverse complement.
TGATCACCCGGCAGGACCGCCGCGACTTCACGGCGTTCGAGATGACCAGGGCGCTCACCCGACTGGGCTTCGCCTGCCACACGGCGCCCGCCCCTCAGCCGTCCCCCGAACCGGGTCTGTGACGACGTCGGCCCGCTTCCCGCGGAACCGATGACTTTCCGGCCGTCCCCCGGTCTTCCCTCACGGCACACCTCGTGACGTGAACACCAGGGAGAGGACGACCGCCATGAGCGCACCGGTGAAGGGCCCCGCGAGCTACTTCCCGTCGATCGAGAAGAAGTACGGCCGCCCGGTCGCCGAGTGGAAGACGCTGATCCGCGCCTCGCCGCTGGTCAAGCACATGGAGCTGGTCGCCTGGCTCAAGGCCGAGCACGGCCTGGGCCACGGCCATGCCAACGCCCTGGTGGCCCACACCCTCGCCGAGGACTCCGCCGACCGCGGCAAGTGAGCACCGGGGGCGCGAGCGCGGCTCAGTGCGCGCCGGCGTCGTCCGGCCCCGGACCGCCGGGCGCCTCGCCCCGCTGGGCGTTCACCGCGCGGCGGTACTCCGCGTTGATGCGCTGGGCCTCCTCCAGCTGGTCCTCGAGGATCACGATGCGGCAGGCCGCCTCGATCGGCGTGCCCCGGTCGACCAGCTCCCGGGCGCGTGCGGCGACCCGCAGCTGATACCGCGAGTAGCGGCGGTGCCCGCCCTCCGAGCGCAGCGGGGTGATCAGACGAGCCTCCCCGATGGCGCGCAGGAAGCCCGGGGTGGTGCCGAGCATCTCTGCGGCCCGGCCCATCGTGTAGGCGGGGTAGTCGTCGTCGTCGAGTCGATCGCTGAGCGGAGAATCTGCTGTCATGTCACCTCGTAGTGCAACGCGTCCAGGGGCTCTGATGCCGTAACGGCGCCAGAGCCCCGTACGAATTCAACACCATCCGGGGACCTTTCCTTCCTTCCGCAGCTCAGATTTTCGTTCCCCGACGGCCCCGCGACAGTCCTCGGACGGCCTCCCGACGCCCCGCGACGCACTTCCGGCAGCCCTCCCGCCGCGGCCCGGGACGCCCCGCCCGACGGTGGCCGGACAGCGGCGAGGGCCCTGCCGACGCGCGTCGGCAGGGCCCTCGGTAGGTGCGCCCTCTAGGCGTCCAGGGGCTCGGGGTCGGCGGTGCCGAGCAGCGCCGAGGCGGTCTGGAGCGGGGTGAGGGCGGGTGCGGCCGGCACGGCCTCGGGGTGCGGGTGACAGGTGAAGCCGAGGCGGGCCATGGCCCGGACGACCTCGCCGGCGGAGAAGTCCCGGCGGTCCTGGCGGGTGATGACCTCGCCCACCTGCTTGACGGGGTAGCGGCGGCGGCCGATGGTCACCGACTCAGCGGTGACGAGTTCGGGCGTGACGCCCTTCATGGACTCCAGCACACCGGTCTTGGTCAGATCGAACGGGTACCGGGCGATGACGCAGCGCATGATGCCTCACAGGGGGATCACAGGGGGAGAGGGGAGAGAGCGGGGACCGGCCGGGCGAGGACGTCCCGCAGCCGGGTCCGGTCCGTGCAGTCGGCGCCGGCGCGCAGGGCGGCGAGCTCGGCGAGGGTCACCGAGCCCGTGCACTCGTCGTCCCCGTCGCACACCAGCAGCCGTTCGACCCGGGCGCCGACCATGACGGACAGGGCCACCTCGACGGTCATGTCGTCGAGGACGCGCGGGTCCGGGCTGTTCCGGTCGTCGATGAGGGTCACGTTCACGCCGCCGGGTCGGAGACGGTCCGGCGCTGCGGCCTGCGGCGGGCCGCCTCGCCGGCGGGACGGCCGCCGGTCTGGCCGCCGCGTCCGCCCTGGCCCCCGGCCTGGCCGCCGCCGCTCTGCGCCGGGCCGCGTCCGCGACGCCCGCGGGAGGACGACGAGGAGGAGGCGGAACGCCGGGGGCGCTCCGCGACCGGCGCCGTGATGACGACCGGCACGCCGGAGGGGGCCTGCGCGCCGGTGATGCGGCTCAGCTCGGCCTCGCCGGAGCGGACCGCGGTGACGACCGGGGAGATCCCGGCCGCCGCCATCAGCCGGCTCATGCCGCGCCGCTGGTCGGGCGTGACCAGGGTGACGACGACACCGGACTCGCCGGCCCGGGCGGTCCGGCCGCCGCGGTGCAGGTAGTCCTTGTGGTCGCTGGGCGGATCGACGTTGACGACCAGGTCGAGGTTGTCGACGTGGATGCCGCGCGCGGCGACGTTCGTCGCGACCAGCACGGACACGTGACCGCTCTTGAACTGGGTGAGGGTGCGGGTGCGCTGCGGCTGGGACTTGCCGCCGTGCAGGGCCGCCGCCCGGACGCCGTTGGCAAGCAGGTGCTTGGTGAGCCGGTCCACCGCGTGCTTGGTGTCCAGGAACATGATCACCCGGCCCTCGCGCGCGGCGATCTCGGTGGTGGTGCGGTGCTTGTCCGTGTCGTGCACGTGGAGCAGGTGGTGCTCCATGGTGGTGACCGCGCCGGCCGAGGGGTCGACCGAGTGCACCACCGGGTCGTTCAGGTAGCGCCGGACGAGCAGGTCGACGTTGCGGTCGAGGGTCGCGGAGAACAGCAGCCGCTGACCGTCGGGGCGTACCTGGTCGAGGAGCGCGGTGACCTGGGGCATGAAGCCCATGTCGGTCATCTGGTCGGCCTCGTCGAGGACGGTGATGGCGACGTCGTCGAGCCGGCAGTCGCCGCGGTCGATGAGGTCCTTCAGCCGTCCCGGCGTGGCGACGACGACCTCGGCGCCCGCGCGCAGGGCGCTGGACTGGCGGCCGATCGACATGCCGCCGACGACGGTCGCGAGTCGCAGCCGCAGGGAGCGGGCGTAGGGAGTGAGCGCGTCGGTGACCTGCTGGGCCAGCTCGCGGGTGGGCACCAGGACCAGCGCGAGCGGGCGACGGGGCTCGGCGCGGCGGCCGTCGGTGCGGGCCAGCAGCGCGAGACCGAAGGCCAGCGTCTTGCCGGAGCCGGTGCGGCCGCGGCCGAGGACGTCACGGCCGGCCAGCGAGTTCGGCAGCGTCGCCGCCTGGATCGGGAACGGCACGGTCACGCCCTCGTGGCCGAGCGCGGCCAGCAGCCCCTCCGGCATGCCGAGGTCCGCGAAGGACTCGACGGCGGGGAGGGCGGGGGTGATCGTCTGCGGCAGGGCGAACTCGCCGTGCACGGCCGACTGGCGGCCGCCGCCGTAGCCGCCCTTGGAACCGGAGCGGCGCGGGGCGCCGCCGGAGCGTCCGGCGGAACCGGAACCACCGGCGCCGCCGCGGCTTCGGGTACGGGTGTAGCGATCGTTCGTTCGTACGCGGTTCATGCAGAACCTTCCTTGATATGGCACGTATCAAGGAATTTCCGCAGCGAAGGAACAGCGCGGAGAATCGCAAGAACGAGCCGGATGACGAGGGCCGGATCGGAATGCGGAGATGTCCGGGAGGAGATCTCCGGGTGTTTCTTTCCGTCGGGGGCAGCCGGCGTGCCCCGAAAAGCAGCGAGCTGGGGCCCGCACCCCAAGGTGCGGGCCCCAGCTGCGAAGTAACGCGTCAGTGTGATGCGTCAGAGTCAGGCGGGAACGATGTTCTCGGCCGTCGGGCCCTTCTGGCCCTGGGCGATGTCGAACGTGACCTTCTGACCTTCCAGCAGCTCACGGAAGCCCTGGGTGGCGATGTTCGAGTAGTGGGCGAAGACGTCGGGGCCGCCGCCGTCCTGCTCGATGAAGCCGAAGCCCTTTTCCGCGTTGAACCACTTGACGGTGCCGGAAGCCATTTGTTTCTCCTTCGGGACGGTGCTCGGAGCGGACCCTGTGCCCGCTCCGGTCGCCGTGATGATCAACCCGTCGGACAAACCTCTAGGCAACCACAACTGCAACTGAGAACGACACTAGCATGCCGTGTTCGGCGGAGCCCGGCGGACAATTCGCCGCCGGGTGCTGCCCGGGGAATATTCCCGGCGGCCGGTATCGATTTCTCATGTCGCCGGAACAGATATTGCTCCGCTCCGGTCGCAGCCTTCCCGGCGCGGGCGCGGGCCCGCGCGCGTGACCTCCCCCGATGCCGTCGGGGCGGCGGGACAGGGGTCGGCGTCGGAGGCGCCGTACCGAGACGAAGGCCACACTTGGTGATCGTTTCGAAAGTGTCCTGTTTTAGGTGTTGCCGGTGTGGCGTGGGGCCCTCAGCCTGGCTTTTGGGAGCGCTCCCATGGATTCCCCCCACTCCCCACCCCCACTGGAAGGAGGGAGACCGTGTTGCGCCGTACCGCGACACCTCTCCTCAGCGCCCTCGCGGCCTTTCTGCTCTTGATGATCCCCTGGAGCGGCACCGCGACGGCCCACGGGTCGGTCGTCGACCCGGCGTCCCGCAACTACGGTTGCTGGCAGCGCTGGGGCAGCGACTTCCAGAACCCGAACATGGCCCAGCAGGACCCCATGTGCTGGCAGGCATGGCAGTACAACCCGAACGGCATGTGGAACTGGAACGGCCTCTACCGCAATGGTTCCGGTGGCAACTTCCAGGCGGTGGTCCCCGACGGCCAGCTGTGCAGCGGCGGCCGGACCGAGGGCGGACGCTACAACTCCCTGGACTCGCCGGGCGCGTGGAAGATGCAGGACGTCGGCAGCAACTTCACGATCAAGCTGCACGACCAGGCGAGCCACGGCGCCGACTACCTCCTGGTCTACGTCACCAAGCAGGGCTTCAACGCCACGACGCAGCCCCTGAAGTGGAGCGACCTCGAGCTGGTCAAGCGCACCGGCAGGTACGCGCCGAGCCAGAACTACCTGGTCGACGTGAGCGCCTCGGGCCGTAGCGGCCGCCACATCGTCTACACGATCTGGCAGGCGTCGCACATGGACCAGACGTACTTCATCTGCAGCGACGTCAACTTCCGGTAGCAGCCGGCCGACGTCGCAGAGGCCCGGGCCGCCGTTCGTCTCGGCGGCCCGGGCCTTGCGGCCGTCCTGTGCCGGTGCGGGCCGTGGCTCAGTGGAGGCCGTGCGACCTGCGGGTCCTGCCCGGGCCGGTGGAGGGGGCGGCGTGCTTCGGGCGGACCGGGGAGGGGACCTGGCCGATGAGTTCCCAGAAGCACACCAGGGCGGTGACCGGCGGAATCCCGATGATCACCAGGGAGAGCAGCGTGTGGGACGTATGGGCGACGCACAGCGCCATCGCCATCGCGGAGGCGGTGAGGATGACGGCCCAGGACCGCACGGCGGACCGGTGCTGAATGGTCGCCCGCAGGATCGACAGGGCCGCCACGAACCACGGCCCGAACACGGTGAGCGGCCACCACACCGCCATCCGGCCGGGCAGCACCGACGAGGCGACGCCGCGCAGCTGGTCGTACGAGTAGGCGATGGACCAGCCCAGCATCGCGACGGAGCTGACCGTGATGGCGGCGATCAGCAGGGTGATGTGGGTGACGCGCCGGCCGCCGTCGAGGAAGTGCGAGTCCGGGGGGAGCCTGCGCCGGCTGCGGCGGCGCCGAGGGCGGCCGTTGAGCGGGCCGTTCAGGGAGCCGTTCAGGGAGCCGCTCAACGGAGTGTTCAGCGGACCGGTGAGCGGGCCGTTGTAAGGGCTCGTGAGCGGGCTGTTGAGGGGACTGTTCAGCGGGCTGTGGAGCGAGCCGTTCAGCGGGCTCGTCATCGGACCCGTCATCGGGCCGGAGACCGTCTGCGTCCGGGCCGCGCCGGCCAGCATCTCGGCCAGCTCCTCGGCCGGGTCCCAGCCGCCCGGAGCGCCGTCCTGGTCGGGTACGGCCCACATGTGCTGGGTGTCGACGGAGATCGGGTAGCCGGTGTCGTAGCGGTGCGTACTCAAAGGATCGTGGCCCGCTCTCAGGGTGTACCCAAGGTCGTCGAGGCCGGCTTCGCCGCGAATCCTGTCCATCCGACCGTCCCTTCACACCGAGGCGCGGGATTCGCGCCGGGACGCGAATCAGCCATGGCCCGGAGGTATTCCCTTTCCATCTGACTGATTCTTCTCAGAAAATCATCCAGCAGGTCCGAGCAGTGCTCGGACGGTGCCAGGGGATCAGTCGGATGATTATCGGCTGGGTGTGTCTCCGTCCGTTTCACGATGGACTAACGAGCGCCGCACGAGCCGAGGTGCCGGGCATTCGGGGGAACCGGTGTCCCTCGAAAGTGGAGTTCCGAGTGTCGGGTCGTGCGGCGCTGGTTCGGTGTTCTCGGCGGACGTTATGAGTGAGGGATCATGAGAAAAGCGCCTTGTAGCTCTGCCATCCGGTGGCGATCCTGACCCGGCCGGAGAATGGTCACCGCCCGTTGCCGCTGTTGCGCCACAGGCGGGAAACGGGACGGCGCCCGCCGGTGGCGGGCGCCGTCGCGCGTGCTGAGGCCGGGACTACTTACGGCACTTGCGGACGTCGATGCGGACGATCTGAGGGTCGTGGTCGCTCGCCTGGTCGGCGAACTCCGCGTTGATGTGCACGATGTCGTAGTCGAAATGCGTGATCGCCGGGCTGGTCAGGATGTGGTCCAGGGTCTGCGAGTTGCCGTCGAAGACGTAGGTGTAGCGCTCGGCGGCGGGCAGGGTGTTCACCAGCGGGTTCAGCACGTCGCCGTCGGTGAGGGTGGTCAGCGTCTTCGAGAACTCGAAGTCGTTGAGGTCGCCGAGGACCACGGCCTTGGCGTCGCGGTCGGCCGCGAGCAGGGACTTGACGAAGGTGTTCACCTCGGCGGCCTGGGCGTGGCGCTTGGTCTCCGAGCTGCGGTTCGGCTCCTGGTAGCGGCCGTGCAGGGGCTGGTCGCCGCCCTTGGAGCCGAAGTGGTTGGCGATGACGAAGACGCGCTCGCCGCGGAAGACGAACTCGCCCACCAGAGGCTTGCGGCTGTCCTCCCAGGCGGCGGAGGCGGGGTTGATGCGGCCGGGCGAGTGGCTGAGCCGGGCGCCCTTCTTGGTCTTCACGACGCTCGTCGCGGTGGTGGCGTCGCCGCCGGGCCGGTCGGCGAAGTCGACCCGCTCGGGGTCGAAGAGGAAGGCGAGGCGGATGTTGCCGCCGGGCTCGCCGCCGTCCTGGTTGTTCTCGGGGGCGACGTACCGCCAGGAGTAGCGGGGGCCGCCGGCCGCGACGATGGCGTCCGTGAAGCGGGTGAGGGTCTGCTCGGCCGTGACGGTGCCGTCGTTCACGGCGCCGTTGTCGTCCTGGATCTCCTCCAGGGCGACGATGTCGGGCGAGCCGAGGCTGACCGCGACGCCCTCGGCGAGGCGGTCGAACTTCTCCTGGTCGTCGAGCGCGTCGAGGTTCTCGACGTTGTACGTGGCGACGGAGAGTTCCTTGTTCTTCTGCGCCCGGGTCACCTCGGGCTCCAGGCCGCCGTCGGCGAGCGTGCCGAGGCGGGTGGCCTGGAGGTTGTAGCCGCCGTAGGTGGAGTAGTCGAGGGGGCCGCTGGTGGTGCCGGTCAGCTCGTCGCCGACGTTCGCCACCGGGAAGGCGGCGGCGGTGTCGAGGGACATCACCTTCATACGGCCGGTGCCGGGCTGGTCGTACGAGGAGTACCGGGTGCCGCCGCGGGCGCTCGGGTTCTCGTCGGGCTTGACGGTCACCCACAGCTCGTCGTACTGGGTGGTCGCGCCGACCACGCGGGCGTCGGAGACCTCGACGCGCATGCCCTCCAGCGACTCGTAGAAGTCCAGGGCGTACGTGGCGGGTTCGAGGGGCAGCGCGTCGATGCTGCCGCCGCCGGCGGTGGGCACGTAGGCGTCCGGGACGGTGGCGGCGTTCAGCACGGCGGTGCCGGGGAGGGCGTTGCCGCTGGACAGGACGGTCTGCGTGGGGCCGGTGATCTCGGTGACCGACTGGCTGGTGCTGCTCGGGTAATACTCGGTGACCTTGCCGCTGACCAGCACCGAGTCGCCGACGGCGACGGCCGGGTCGGCGGAGCCGGTGTAGACGAACACGGCCTCGCTGGTGCGCGGGTCGGCGTCGGCCTGCGGGTCCTGGATCCAGTAGCCCTTGGAGCCGCTGGTGCGCACGCCGGTGACGACGCCCGGCACCCGGGTGACCGTCTGCCCGTTGAGCGGGGACAGGCGGGTGGTGCCCTGGATGTCGCGCACCCGGACGGCGCCCGGCTCGGTGGAGCCGCCGCCGTCCCCGCCGCCGTCGCCGGAACCCGGCGTCTGACCTGCGGAGTTGACCGGCGAGGGCCCGCCCGCGGCCAGGTCGGCGGCGTTGTCGTCGGTGTCGGCGAGGGACGCGGCGCGGGCGACGGAGGCGGTGTTGGAGGCGCCGGCGGCGGGGCCGCTGCCCTCGCGCACCACGGCGCTGCCGTAGCCGACGAGGTCGACGATCCGGCCCTCGGCGGCGCAGTCCGCGGCGGTCTTGCAGGTCAGGGCGGTGGTGCCGGAGACGAGGGCGACGGTGCCGCTGGAGGCGCTCATCGCGATCGAGCCGGTGGCGTCGGGCGTCGGCAGGGCCGTCGTACCGCCGCTGCCGGCCGCCTCGGCGACCAGGTACCGCTTGCCGGGGGCGATCGAGCCGCTGAGCGGGGTCACCTGCCACTGGGAGGACGCCGACGGCGAGCCGGACAGGTACTGCACGCTGAGCCCGGAGAGGTCGTACGCCCCCGACCCGGCGTTGCCGAGCTCGATGAAGTCCCGGACCAGCGTCGCGCCCGAGTTGCCGCCGCCGCCGTACACCTCGGCGATCACGGCGGTGGCGGACGGCGCGGCGAACGCGGAGGGCAGCGCGGTGAACGCGAACGCGCCCGTCACCCCCACGGATATCAGCGCGTGGCGGGTGCGGTACGCGCGGGGTCGGCTTCCTGCGGAATTGGACACGCTGGCGGTCTCCTCGTACTTCGGGTACGTCGTCGTGCACGGCAACGTCCGCGCGCTCGCTGACTCGTGCGCGAGGCCGCATGCTGCCGGGTGGGGGAGTCGGCTCAAGTTACGCGCGTAGAGGCGGGATCGCCAAGAGGGCGGAGGTTAATTCCGGGGAACGAAAGGGGATTGGGGGCGGTGCGGCGGGGTGCGGGCGGGGGTCTCCGCATTTCCGGGGGACGGTGCCGGTGTGGGGTGTTCGATACGGAATCGGCACGCGCGGGTGGCTCCCGGGCAGGGCCGGGAGCCACCCGTCGCGGGCTCGGTCACGGCCGGGAGCCGCCCGTGGCAGGCTCAGGACGCCTTCAGGGTCTCCCCGGTGATGTCGGCGAGGACGGTCAGGAGGCGGTCCTGGACGTGGCGGTCGTAGGCGGCGGGGTTGGCCTTCAGGGAGACGCGGTGCTTGAGGTAGCGGCCGGTGAGCAGGGCCTCCGGGTCGTCGGACGAGGCCAGCCACGCCGGGGTGTCGGCGCCGTCCGGGAGGGCGTCCGTGGCGTTCGGGCCGCCCATCCGGGTGCGGACCCAGCCCGGGTCGACCGCGTTGACCACGGTGTCCGGCCACATCCGCGCCACGGCGAACGCCAGCACCACGTCCATCAGCTTGCTGTCGGAATAGGCCTGCATGCCGTCCCACGGCCGCTTCTCGAACGTCAGGTCGTCGAAGTCGAGGCGGCCCTCGGACTCCAGCCCCGAGGTGAGGTACACCAGGCGCGCGGGACGCGGGGACAGCGCGGTCAGCAGATAGGGCGCCACGACGTTGACCTGGAAGATCTGGCCCAGGCCGTCGGCGGTGACCACCCGCTCGGGGACGTCGCCGCCCAGGCCCGCGTTGTGGATCACCGTGTCGAACGGGCCCGCCTCGGCCATCGCGGCGGCCAGGGCGCGGGTGGACTTCAGGGACGCCAGGTCGCCGGTGAGCACGGCCGCCGCGTCCGGCAGGGAGGCGCGCAGCGCGGTCGCGCGCTCCTCGTCGCGGGCGTGGGCGACGACACGGTGCCCGGCCCCGATCAGCGTCCGGGCGGTCTCGTGGCCGATGCCCTGGGCGGAACCGGTGATGAAGATGCTGCTCACGGTGTTCTTCTCCCCTGCCGGGTCGGTGCGTAGGCGCGGTGGCCCGAAAACGTCCGCCGCACAGCTTTGGGAGCGCTCCCAAAGCTGCCCCGCGAGCCTTCCACCGCCCTCCCTCGCACGTCAACCGCCCTCCGCGGGAGCGGCGTACGGGAGCTGCAACCGCGGTGGCCGAAATGTGTGTCCTCCAGGGCATGGCCCACGGCCCCGGCGCGGAGGAGAATCCGGGGCGCGGCGGGGCCGTGGGGGGCTGGAATGAGCACATGGGCGGTGCCCGGGTACGCCGAGTCGCTTCAGCTCGGGGCCGGGGCGAGCGGGCGGGTCGTGCTGGCCGTGCACGAGGAGACCGGGGTGCCGGTCGCCGTGAAGTACCTGAGCGAGTCGCTGCGCACGCGGCCGGGCTTCGTCCACGGGTTCCGGGCGGAGGCGCGGCTGCTGAGCGGGCTGGAGAGTCCGCACGTCGCCGGGCTGTACGAGTACGTGGAGAGCCCGGACGGCGCGGCCATCGTGATGGAACTGGTGGAGGGCGTCTCGCTGCGGGCCCTGCTGAAGACGCGGGGGCCGCTGCCGCCCGAGGCGGCGCTGGTGGTGCTGAAGGGGTCGCTGCTCGGGCTCGCCGACGCCCACCGGGTCGGCGTCGTGCACCGGGACTACAAGCCGGACAACGTCCTGGTCCTGCCGGACGGCGGCTCCAAGCTGGTCGACTTCGGCATCGCGGCGGACGCCGGGACCAGCGCCGGCGTGGCGGGCACCCCGCCCTACATGGCCCCGGAGCAGTGGACCGGCGCGCCCGCCTCGCCCGCCGCCGACGTCTACGCGGCGACCGCGACGTTCTTCGAGTGCCTGACCGGTCACCGGCCCTACGCGGGCGACAACCTCGCCGAACTCGCCCTCCGGCACGTCGACGCGCCGATCCCGGCCGACGAGGTCCCCGAGTCCGTACGGGACCTGGTCCGGCACGGACTGGCGAAGGACCCGGCGCTGCGGCCGGCGCACGCCGAGGCGTTCGTCGCCGAGCTGGAGGCCGCCGCCGCAGCCTCCTACGGTCCCGGCTGGGAGGAACGCGGCCGGCGTGCGCTCGCCGGGCTGGTGGCCCTGCTGGCACTGCTGCTGCCCTCGGCCCGGAGCCCGCGGACGACCACCGACACCGCCCGCACGGTGCTGGGCCGCACGCCGGGCGGGGCGGGGACGTGGCTGCCCGGCCCGGCGGGGATGCTGGTCTCCGGGGCGGCCGTCCTGCTGGGCCTCCTCCTGACGTACGGCCTCGCGTACCTCCCGGCGGCGGCCGACCGGCAGGAGACGGCGGCGCGGGCGCTGGCCACCACCAGCGCGGCGCCCGGCGGGGAGGAGCCCGCGGGACCGGCCGCCTCGCCCCTGCCGTCCTCGTCCGCGTCGTCGTCCTCGCCCTCGTCCGCGGAGCCGGCCGAACCGTCGCCCTCGGACCCGGAGTCCACCGCTCCCACCACGGCCGTCCCCGCGGAGGAGACGACGGACCCCGCCGAGGCCCCGCCCGCGACGGCCCCGACGTCCGCCCCGCCGACCACCCCCGCGCCCCCGTCCGCCCCCTCCGCGCCCGCCGTCAAGGACGTCACCGTCTCCGAGTTCCGCCAGACCGGCCCCACGACCGCCACCGCGACCGTCACCGTCACCGCCGACGGGCCCGGACCGCTGTCGATCACCTTCGCCTGGTTCACGGGCAGCAGCGCGGGCCAGCCCGGCGTCCAGGACGGCGCGCCGGAGACGTACGAGCGCAGCGGCGCGACCCAGTACACGCTCACCGTCACCCACGCCTTCCGGAGCGCCGGCTGCTACTGGACCGTGCGCTCCACGACCGCGCCCGCCTCCGCCGACGGCGGCGCCTCGCAGCAACTGCTGACCAGGGGGTGCGACCTCCAGTGAACCGACCCGCCGCCGAGGACGACCCCGAGTACAGCGCCACGGTCCTGGCCAGCCACTGGATCCAGGGCCCCGACCCGGACGCGGCTCGTCCGGACCCGGACGCGGCTCGCACGGACCCGGACGCGACCCGTCCCGATCCGGACGCGGCCCGCCTGGACCCGGACGCGACCCGTCCCGTCCCGACCCTCCCGGGCGGCGTCCCGCCGGCGGAGCCGGACCGCACCGAGGGCACGGTGCTGCGCTTCGGGCCCGGAGTGACCGCGGCGGTGGCCCGGCGCACCCACCGGACCCAGGGCGCCCACCGGACCCAGGGCGCCCACCGGACCCAGGGCGCCCACCGGACCCAGGGCGCCCAGGGGGCCCTGTGGCCCCAGGGCGCCGACCGGACCGACCGCACCCTGCCCGTCGTACCGGCGTCGCAGGCCGCGTCCCGGCGTCGGGGGTGGCGGCGCCACGCCCTGCCCGCGCTGGTGCTCGTCGCCGTCCTGGCGTTCCTCGCCTGGCACCGGCTCGGCCCGTCCGTCGCGGTGCGGGAGGCGACGGTCGCCGTCACGCCCACGGTCCTCGGCTGCGACGCCACCGCGGACATCACCGCCCGCGTCACCACCGACGGCCGCCCCGGCACGCTCACCTACCGCTGGGTCCGCAGCGACGGCACGGACTCGGAGGTCCTGGAGGAGGAGGTGACGCGGGGGCAGAGGGAGGCCCGGCTTCGTCTCCTGTGGACCTTCGAGGGCAGGGGCCGCTACCCGGCCCGCGCCGAACTGCGCATCCTCACGCCGGATCCCCGTACGGCGAGCGTGAGGTTCGCGTACGACTGCCGGTGACGCCGCGGGCCGCGGGAATGCGCGACGGCGGTTCGGCGGAATGATGTGATCCGGCGTACGGGAATGCGACGGAAGGGTTAATTCATGATGGCGCCGTTCCGGCGTGTCTGCTTTTCCCTTAATCCGCTGCGACGACAGCACCCCGCCGATACGCTGAAGTCGCTCGGCCGAGGAGGGGCAGCGGCCGTCGAGGCGCCCAGGGAAGGGTGCCCGCGGCGGTTTTCGAAGCGGGGGTACATCGGGGGACGGCGTCGCCGCGCGCGGAGGAATTCCTGCGTGGAAAAACGCATCGTCCTGCCGATTTCCGGAACGGAATTCTGTGTGCCTCGACGGGCTTCGACGACAACGACGACGGCGAGGAATTCCTGTGCGACGCATCACTTCCGTTCTCCTGTCCGTGAGCGCCCTGCTGGCGGGCTCGGCGCTGGTCGCTCCCGCGGCCGGCGCCGCCCCGGCGACCGACCGTCCGGCCGGCGTGCCCAGCGGGTGGCAGGCCGTGGACGCCGCCGAACTGGAGCGGATCGCCGGTGAGCGGGGCGCCCTGCGGGCCCCGTCCGCCGCCGGTGAGAAGGTCTCCGCTCTGGCCGAGGAGGAGGTGCTGGCCATCCAGTCGGTCCGCAACAGCCGTTTCGTCGCCGCCGAGGTGACCTACCCGGCGCCGAACACCGGTGTGCTACGCGCCCGTTCCGCCGCGGTCGGCGGCTCCTGGGAGAGCTTCGGCTTCCAGTACGACGAGACGACCGACACCTGGTCGCTGAGGTCCCTCGCCAACAACCGCTACGTGGCGGTGGAGAAGAACTTCACCGGCAGCGCGCAGAACGTGCTGCGCGCCCGCTCCACGAGCGTCGGCGGCTGGGAGCGGTTCACGCTGTGGGTCCACGAGACGGAGCAGCGCTGGGCGCTCCAGTCCGAGCTGAACGGCATGTTCGTCACCATGGAGAACAACTACGCCGGTTCCCTCCAGTACGCCCTGCGCGCCCGCTCCACCGACATCACCGGGTCGTGGGAGGAGTTCGTGCTGTACGACCTGGAGGCCTGACGGCCGTACGCCGGGAGCAGCGCGCCCGGCGGGCACCCCCCGGCCCAGCCCACGCACGAAGGCCCAGGTCACCGACCTGGGCCTTCGTCGTGTGCGGGGGCGGGCGTCCCCGGCGGGTCAGTGGCGGCCGAACAGCTTGCGGCTGCTGCCGAGGTCCAGCAGGACCGTCTCGCCGGTGGAGTCGTCCAGGCCGTCGTTGTCGGTGACGGCGTAGACGCGGCCGTTGCCGGCGACGGTGAGGCCCTCCAGCTTCTCCTGGGTCCAGCCGTTGGTGGCCCGCAGGTCGGGGAGGGCGTCGTACGCGAGGGTCTTCGGCAGGACGGGGAGGGCGCCCGCGGGGGCGGCGGCGTCCGGGATGCCGACCGTGTAGACGCGCTTGACCCGTGCGGCCGGGCCGTTCAGCTTGTCGCGCTCGACGAGGGCCAGCTCGCCGCCGACCGCGGTGATCTCGGACAGGCCGATCCAGTCGCCGGCCGTGGTGGTCGTGCCGATGCGGTAGCCGTACCAGCTCCAGGCGCCGGCCCGGACGTCGTAGCGGCCGATCCGGACGACGCCCGCCGGGTCGGACTTGACCTCGCGCTGGAGGGTGGCCCAGACGATTTCGCGGCCGTCGGCGCCGGTGGTGGCGGTGACGCCCTCGAAGCCCTGCGAGCCGAGGCCCGCGGCGACGTCGGCGGGCAGCGGGACGACCTGCCGGGTGACGCCGTCGGCGTCCAGGCGCACCAACTGGTTGCCGGCGCCGGTCCTGCCCTCGACGGCCAGCCAGAATCCGCCCTGCGTTCGGGCGTGCACGCCCTCGGCGTCGTAGGCGGCCGGGTTGCCCGCGGCGTCCTTGACGGTCAGCTCCCGCTTGATGACGGCGGGCTTGCTGCGGGTGTCGACGGTGAGGATGCGGGTGGTGGCGTACGCGGCGTCGGTGACCGTGTACAGCTCGCCGGGGCGGCCCGGTACGGCCGAGAGCGCGCCGAGCGCGCCCCAGCCGATCGGCGTGCCCGCGGCGTCGGAGGCCGAGACCAGCGTCGGGTACGCGGGGGCTTTCTTGCCCAGCCGGAACAGGCTCACCGAGGCGCGCACGCCCGCGCCGGCGTCGTCCTCCTCGCTGGAGACCGCGAGCAGGCCGCGCGACGGGATCGGCAGCAGGCCCTCGGGACCGTTGGTGGTGGGCAGCACCTGCCGGAAGACCGGCTCGGTGGGCTTGCTCAGGTCGTACACGGCGACGAAGTTGCTGCGCTCCGAGCCGACGAAGGCGTACCGCACCCCGTCGTACTCGGCGATCGCGAGGCCCTCCGGCTCGGTGCCCTTGTTCTCGGCACGGCCCTCGTTGAGCAGGCCGTGACGTGCGGCGATCCGCTCGAAGGTGTTGCCGGCGTCCCAGACGACCTTCCCGGTGCGGCTGTCGAAGACGGTCCAGCCGCGGGTGCCGCCCTTCCAGTCGCCCTCGTTGGCGGTCGCCAGGTAGCGGTCGTCGATCCAGCCGACGGCGTCGGGCTCGCGCGGCACGTCGGTGAGGGAGCCGGTCTGGTCGATGACGTCGTCCTCGACGGTGTCGACGCCGGTCAGGGACGCGGTGCCCGCGCTGAATGCCTTGGTGACGCGGCCCGACGCGAGGTCGACGGTGACGATGCCGTTGTTCTCCTGCAGCGTCACGGCCAGCTGGCCGCGGCCGTTGACGGAGACGTACTCCGGCTCCGGGTCGGCGGGCGCGGCGATCCCGGCGTCGGCCAGCACGGGCAGCGCGGAGCCGTCGGCGTTCGTCAGCGGCACCTCGCGGAGGCTCCAGCCGGCGGGCGAGGCGCCCTTGAGGTCCACGATCTGCACGAAACCGCCGGGCGCCTGCGGCAGGTCGCCCTCCTCGCCGCCGGCCGGGGTCGCCTCCTCGTCGCGCTCGTTCTCGATGGCCACGGCGGCGTACCGCTTGTCCTTGCTGAGCGCGATGGAGTCGGGCTGGCCGCCCAGGTCGAAGCTCGCCACCCGCTCGCGGCCCCGCAGCGAGATGACGTCGAGTCGGCCGGACGGCTCGGTGTGACTCGCGCTGGTGTTCACGACGACCAGCACGTACTGGCCGACGACGGAGACGGAGGTCGGTTCGTCGTCGGCGTTGCCCAGGGTGGCGAGGGACAGCGTGCCGAAGCCCTGGGGCCGGCGGGGGTCGCCGAGGTCGAGGAAGCCGATGCGCTTGGCGGCGGCGTCCGTGTAGACGAGGGTGCGGCCGTCCTCGCTGGTCGCGGAGATCTCGGCGACGGTCTCGGAGGCGGCGTCCTCGCCGGCCGGACGGTTTTGGAAGACGGGGTAGGTGGCGGTGCGTTCGAACGCCGCCGGCCGCCGCGGTGCGTGGTCCGCGCCGCCTCGCTGGTCCGCGTGGGCCAGTCCCGCGGACAGGGCGCCCGCGGTGACGGCCAGGGCCGCGAGCGCGGCGGGTGTTCTCTTGGGGAGCATCGTTCCTCCGGTGTCGTGCACGGCGGAGCGGATCGTCGCACGGGGGAGGAGGGCGGACGGGGCGCGCGGGTGAACAGTCGGCGAAGAACGGGAGCGCCGGTCGTCGCCGGGGCGGAGGGCCGTTTTTGGAAACGGCGTTAATGATTTCCGGCCGGAAGGAAGGGCGGCCCTTTACAGGCCGCGCCTTCACCGGCGAACAATGGCCGGGCGGCGGGTCCCGATCTAGCGCGCGGTGCTGCGGAGCGTGCCGCTCACGTGCAGGACCTCGTGACACTGCTGCGCCCGTCGGCCGGTCGCCGGCGTGCCCGGTTCCGCACAGGTCACCTCCATGGTGACGGTGTCGTTCGCGGGGATCTCGATGGGGGTGACCCAGTGGTAGTCCTGGTTGCGGAAGGTCTCCAGCGCGATCGTCGTGATCTTGCGCTCCCCGAACGTGATGGTCAGCACCCCTTCGTCGCCCTGGAAGTTGGCGACGACGATGTCCGTCACCTCGAACACGCTGTCCTCGGGCACCGGGTAGGCGCCGGGGCTGGTCTCCCCGGCGGACGTCTGCACGTCGATGGTCGCCGAGTGCTGCCGGCCCACGCCGGCCGCGGCGCCGTCGCCGGCCGCGGCCCCGTCACCGCCGGCCCCGTCGCCCGCCGTGCCGGCCTCGCCGCCGGGTCCGGTCGACGCGCCCGCCGCCGGGCCGCCGCCGGGCCGGGCGTCCGCACCGGCGTCGGTCCCGCCGCCGGGGGCCTGCCCGGCCTCCCCGGCGGGCGTGGGGCGAGGCTGGACCGCCTCGGTCGCGGCCTCCTTGGCCGCGCTGCGCACCGCCGGACGCACCAGCGTGAACCAGGCGATCAGCAGCGCGATGAGCACCGCCAGCACCGCGAGCAGCCACCTCGGGAAGACGGGGATCTGCACGAACTCCGCGTCCAGGGGCGGCCGTACGGCGTCCTCCTCGCGTCGGGCCGCCTCCGTTCCGTCGGGAGCGTCCGCCGCGTCGGACGCGGTCGTCCCGGCGACGCCCACGGTGAACGGCCAGACCACCGGCGTGCCGAACCACACCGGCTTGCCCGTGCGGACCCGCAGCCCCGTCTCCGCCGACTCGCCCGGCTCCAGCGCCAGTTCCGCCGGGGCGAACGCGAACCCCAGTTCCTCGCCCGCCTGTCCGGGGGTGAAGCCCACCCGCACCGGGGTGTTGCCCTGGTTGCGCACCGCCAGCCGGTAACGGCCGCGCAGCCAGCCGCGCCGCCGGCGCGGGGCCAGTTCGGTGCGCAGTTCGTGGAACGCCTCGACGTGCACGGTGGTTTCGGGCACGCGCACCGACTCGGGGTGCTCGGCGGGCAGGACCCGCACGCCGAGCGGCACCTCGCCGGCCCGGACCTCCGGGGAGCGCGGCGGCGAGAGGCGGATCGTCACCGTCTCGGAGGTGCCCGGGTACAGGGAGATCCGCGCCGGTTCCACGGTCGCCCAGGCGGCGCAGTCCCCGACGACCTGGAGGCTGTACGCCTCGACGATGTCGCCGTCGTTGCGGACGGTCAGGCTCGTCGTGACGGTGTCGCCCGGCGTCACCGTCACCGCGGGGATGTCGAGGCCGGGAGCGCCGGGGCCGGAAGTGGATGCGGAAGGCGTCACGTCGCCACGGTAGGAGCGGGCCCGTCGGCACGACGAGGAACGGGAGGGCAACGCCGAGGCAGTCGCGGTGCCCCGGGGGCCGGGGGCGGCCCCCTCGCCGGCCCGGTCCGTCAGCGGGCCCCGCCGCTGCCGCCGCCCCGGCCCAGGCGCGTCCGCCGCCCGCCCCGCCGTTGCCGTGGCCCGGTCCAGGCGCGTGCGCCCCGCACGAGTCCCACCCCGCGAACACGTGAAACAGGTGCCCCATGTCCCGTGTCGACGAGAACCGTCCCGCCCTGCCGCCCACGACGTCATCCGTGCCCGCCACGTCGTCCGTGCCCGCCACGTCGTCCGTGCCCGCCACGTCATCCGCGTCCGCGACGTCATCCGTGCCCGCCACGTCGTCCGTGCCCTCCGCGCCCGCCCAGGCCCGGGCCGACCACCGGACCGCCGGCTCCGCACGCCCGGAACGGGTGGGCGTGGCCGTCTACGCCGCCGACCCCGTGCTGCGCGTCGGGGTCGTCCACCAGTTACGCCAGCGGCCCGAGGTCCACCTGCTCGGGGACGCCGACGCGGAGCGCGCCGGGGTGTCGCTGGTCGTCGTGGACCAGGTCGACGACGACACGACCGTCCTCCTGCACCGGCTGCGCCGCAACACCGACACCCGCACCGGCCTCGTGGTCGGCTCCCTCGGGGCCGGTGCGCTCCAGCGCGTCATCGAGTGCGGCGTCGTGGCGGTGCTGCGCCGCGTCGAGGCCGACGAGGACCGGCTCCTGCACCTGGTCCTGGCGATGGCGAAGGGGGAGGGGGTGCTGCCGGGCGACCTGCTGGGCACCCTCCTCGCCCACATGGGCAGCCCGCAGCGCTCCGGCCTCGACCCGCGCGCCCTGTCCCTGTCCACGCTGACCACCCGCGAGGCGGACATGCTGCGCCTGGTGGCGGAGGGCCTGGACACCGCGGAGATCGCCCGCAAAACCGCGTACTCGGAACGCACCGTCAAGAACGTCCTGCACGAGATCATTACCCGGCTCCAACTGCGCAACCGGGCCCACGCGGTCGGGTACGCGCTGCGCAACGGGCTCATCTGACGGCGGGCCGGCGACGGACGGGCCCCCGCCGCTGAGCGACGGGCACAACCGGCACGACGGGCGCACGGGCACACGGGGGCACGGACGCACGGGTGATGCGGCGCTCCCGGCGATGCCGCCGCGACCGGTGACGCGGGCACCGTGGGCCAACGGGCCGATGGGCCGACGGGCTCGTCCGACGCCGGCCGCCGCCCGCCGGGCCCTTCGCACTGCCCGAAAGCGCACCGGGCGTTTCCCCCGGATGCGGCCCCGCCGCCCTGCCGTGCCGCGCGTGGCCGTCGCAAGGTGGCGGGGGCACATCCGCGGCACTGCCGCACCGGAACCGCGAGGGGGCACCGTGAGGGGAACCGCCGGGCCCGGCGGACGGTACGACCGCCTGGGCAGACTCGGCACGGCGTTGCTGCTGCTGATCCCGCTGGTCGGCGCGACGGCGGCCGGCGGTCGGGAGGACGCCGCCTCCCGGGCGCCGGCGGTCGGGACGGCCGACGCCCCGGAGACCCGGATCGCGTACGCCGGCACCCGGCACCGCAGCCTCGGCCGGGTCACCGGCGACACCCTGAGCACACCGCTGTTCGACAAGGGACCGGCCCACTTCGACGTCCAGCCGTCCGCCCTCGGCGACACGCTGGTCTTCGCGAGCCGCCGCGACGAGCCGGACCCGCAGATCTACCTCCGCTCCGCCGACGGCTCCGTACTGCGCCTGACCAGAGGCCGGGAAGCGGCGCACCCGCGGCTGACGCCGGACGGCCGCGCGGTGGTGTTCGACTCGGCCGAGCCCGGCGGCCCGGGCGGCCGGGACCAGCGCGACCTGTGGCTGGTGCGCACGGACGGCAGCGGTCGCATGACGCGGCTCACCCACACCCCGTACGACGAGCAGTGGCCGACGGTCTCCCCGGACGGGCAGCGGCTGGCGTACTCCGGGAACGCCGAACCGGCCGCCGGACGGCAGATCTACGTACGGTCCCTGGCCGGCGGCCCCGCCTCCCGCATCACCGGCCCCGAGAACGGCACGGCCACCGAGCCGGTGTGGAACCCGGTCGACGATCCCGCGCACCGGGACCGGATCGCGTACACCGCCACCACGACCGTCTACGGCCAGGGGGAGGTGCGCCGGCTCCGGGTGACGGACGGGACCACGGACGGGCCGCTGCTCGCGGGCGCGCAGGCCGGGTGGCGCACCCACGGGGCGGCCTGGCTGCCCGGCGGGGACGAGGTGCTGTTCCTCAGCCCCGAGCGCACCTGCGAGTGCGAGGGCGACTGGGACCACGTGTACCGGGTGCCGGCCCACTCCGACCGGGTCCCGGACCTCGTGCTCAGCGAGGACCGGGAGGTCCTTTCGCCCACCTGGCTCGGCCCCCTCCAGGGCGGCGGCGCCGTGGTCGAGCGCACCTCCGCGGACGGGCCGCACCAGGTGACGCTGCAGGACGTCCGCACCGACGGGGCCGACCCGCGCGACCTGGGCCTGACGATCCTGCGGGAGGACCCGGAGGCCGACACCGAAACGGACCCCGCCCGGGACCCGCTGTTCCGGCCCCGTCCCGGCTACGACCCGTGGACCGAGCGGCAGAGCTACACGCCCGACGGGCGGCGGATCGTCGTCACCCGCTTCGAGGGCGAGCCCGGCAGCCGCATCCAGCGGATCTGGCTCGCGGACGCGGACGGCGCGAACGCGGCGCCCCTGCGGCTCGCGGGGCGCGGGCCCACCGACCGGGACACCGACCCGGCGCTGTCCCCGGACGGCACCCGCCTCGCCTTCACCCGGACCACCCCGGGCACGGGCGGGGCCGCGGACTCCAGCCGCATCCTCGTCGCGGACCTGGCCGACGGCGCGATCCAGGGCGAGATCGTCCCGCCGGCCGGAGAGCTCCGCGGCGGCGACGCCCAGCCCACCTGGTCCCCCGACGGGACCACCCTCGCCTTCACCCGCAACCACGTCCTCTACGGGAACGGCGCCAACAAGCACGTCTGGACCGTGCCCGTGGACAAGCTGGACCAGCAGGACGACCTGAGCGCCAGGATCTGCCCGGACGGCTGCCGGGTCATCGACGACAGCCCGGCCTTCTCCCCGGACGGGCGGACCATCGCCTTCAACCGGAAGAACGGCGGCGGACGGGTCGACGAGCGGAACGGCATCCTGCTGACGTCCCTGTCCGGCAACGCCTGCCGCGTGCTGCTGCCCGCCGCCGCGCGCGACGTGCCCGGCGCCTGCCGGCAGGAGCTGCCGGACACCTCCGTCACCGGTCCTCACCAGCCGCGCGACGCCGCCTGGACGGCCGACGGCGCGGGCATGGTGATCAGCTCCCGCGCCGGCCTTGCGGCCAACAGCCCCGAGAAGCTGAGCCTGCTGGACGTCGCGTCCGGCGCCCTCACCCCGCTCACCGCATCCCTCCCCGGCCGGCAGAAGGAACCCGCCGTCCAGCAGTCCGTGGACCTCGCGGTCCGCGCGCCCGGCGCCGTTCCGGCGGTCGCCGTCGGCAGCTCCACCACGGTCCGCGTGGAGGTCGTCAACAACGGGCCCGCCGCCTCGCCCGGCACCCGGCTGACCGTCACCCCGCCGGACGGCGTGCGGGTCACCCGGCTGACCCGGCCCAGGGGGAGGTGCGACGCCGCCTCCCTGCAGTGCGACGTCGGGGTCGTGCAGCCCGGAGGCGCCGTGCCGGTGGACGTCACCCTCACCGGTGTCCTGGTCGGCGACGCGCCCGTCGACTGGTCGGTCACCGGGGCGGTCGTGGATCCGCGGCCGGGCGACAACGCGGGGCGGACGGTCGTGCCAGTGCGCGAGGCGGCGCCGAGCCCCACCCCGACTCCCACCCCGACCTCCACCCCGACTCCTCCTCCGTCGCCCGTTCCGCCGCCGCCCGCCCCGCCCCGGCCCGTGCCCCCGCCGCCGGCCGAGCCCGACGCCGGGCCCGGGGTGCGCGTCACGGCCCGGCCGAACCCCGGCTACGTCGGCGGGCGCGTGGTGGTGACGTACACCGTCCGCAACGGCCGCAACGCCCTGGCCACCGGGCTGCGCCTGCGCATCGGCCTGCCCCCGGGCGTCCCGCACAACGGGCCGCCGCCGGGCTGCGACCGCTCCTGGGTGTGCGCGCTGCCCGACCTGGACCCCGGCCAGAGCACCGTCGTCAGCGTGGTCCTCAGCCCCGACAGGGCGCTGACCGGCCGGGTCACCGGCACCCTCACCACCACCGGCACGGACGCCGACCCGCGCGACAACACCGCCCGGCAGCGGCTGCGGATCCTCCGGCCGCGCATCGTCGCCGTGCCGAAGGTCGGCAAGCCCGGCTTCGTCACCTCGGTGCGCGGCAGGGACTTCCCGCCGGGAGTGCCGGTGCGGTTCACCTGGAATCCGGGGATCACCGCGGCGGCGGCGCCGACCGTGCCCGGCCCGGACGGCACGTTCATCGGGCAGCTGCTCATCCTGGCCAAGGACCAGACGGGGCCGCGCAGGATCACCGCCCGGGGCGCCGGGTTCGCGTCGGCGAGGACGGACTTCCTGGTGGTCGGCGGCAGCGTGCAGCCGCCGGACGAGGTGAGCCGCCGGTGATCCACGAGGTCGACGAGGGGCTGCGCCGGCTGCTCGGCGGGTCCGGCCTGGAGGCGTCGGGCGTCGAGGTCGTCTTCGACGCCCCCACCCGGGACTGGGCGGCCCGCCGCAACGCCCCGACGGTCTGCGTCTTCCTGTACGACATCAGGGAGGACGCCGGGCGGCGCGGCAGCGGCGCCGGGGAGGTGTACGACGCGGACGGCAGACTGGTGGCGCGGCGCGACCCGCCGCGCTGGTTCGAGCTGACGTACCTGGTCACGGCGTGGGCGAACCGCCCGCAGGACGAACACCGGCTGCTCTCCCAGGTGCTGACGACCCTGGTGGCGACCGACACGCTGCCCGCCCGCCTGCTCACCGGCACGCTCGCCGAACTCGGCCTGACCGTGACCCTGGACACCGCGGGGCCGGGCCCCGACTCGCCCGCCGTCTCCGACGTGTGGTCGGCGCTGGGCGGCGAGCTGAAGGCGTCGCTGGGGGTGCGGGTGCGGGCGCCGCTGGCCGGGGTGAGCACGGCGGTCGCCCCGCCGGTGACCGAGGGGCTGGTCGTGCGCAGCGCCGCCCGGCGCGAGGGCGGGACCGCGTCGCCGGGCCGCCGGCTGCGCTACACGGAGACGACCGACCCGGGCCCGACGGGCGGCCTCGCCGGTCCGCGCGAGCGGGGGGCGGCACAGGGCCGCCGCCGCAGGGGGGACCGCCAACCGTGATTCCCCCGCCCGGACCGGCCACGGGGCCGGCTCACGATCCTGCCGGGGCGGGGCGGCCCGTCGGGGCCCTCCCCGAGGGCGCTCCGGCCGACACCGGTTCGCAGGACCGGTCGGCTGCCGGGCCCGGCGGCCCTGCCGCGCCGGCCGCCGACCTTGGGCCTTTGCGGCCTGTGGGAGTCCTGGACGGCGAGGCTGTCGCCGCCCGCGTGAGGGTTGGGGCTGGTGTGGAGGCGGAGGCTGTCGTCGGTTTGGAGGGGCGGTCGGCTGCCGGGCCCGGCGGCCCTGCCGTGCCCGCCGCCGACCCCGGGACCCCGCCGTCCGTCGGAGCGCTCGCCGACGACCCTGTCCCCGCCCGCGCGGACGCCGGCGCCGGTGTCGGCGCCCGCGCGGCGACGGAGGCCGACGCCGGTTCCGAGGGCCGGGCGGCTGCCCGGACCGGCGGCTCCGCCGTGCCCGCCGCCGGCGCCGGGCCCCGTCCCTCCGGCGCCGGGCACCTCTGGGCGCGGCTGCGGCTGGTCGAGGAGCGGGTGCGGTTCGCCGTGGCGGCCCGCCGCGCGGCCGACCCCGATCCCGACGACCCGTACCGGGGCCAGTACCTCGGTCCCGACGCCGTCGCCCGCATCCTGGACGAGCCGGGCGGGCTCGACGTACCCCCGTACGAGCCCCGCCGCCCGCCGGCCGGTTCCGTCCTCGACGGCCTCGCCCGGCGGTTCGGCCTCGACCCGCTGGACCTGGACCTGCTCCTGGTGGCGGTGGCGCCCGACCTGGACGCGCGGTTCGAGCGGCTGTACGGCTATCTCAACGACGACCTGACACGCCGCCGGCCGACGGTCGGCCTCGCCCTTGAGCTGTGCGGGCTCGCCGGGGCGGCGTCCGCGCGGTTCCGGCTGGCCCCCGGAGCGCCCCTGATCGCGGGCGGCCTGGTCGAGGTCACCGAGCCGGAACGGCCGCCGCTTTCCCGCGTGCTGGCGGTCCCCGACCGGGTCACCGGGCATCTGCTGGGCGACGCGCGGCCGGACGCCCGGCTCGCGGCGGTGCTCGGCGAAGCCCGGCCCGACCCGACCGCCGAGGCGGCGCAGATCCGGCGGACGGCCGCCGCGGCGGCGACCGGCGTCGGCCTCGTCCACCTGCGCGGCCGGGGCGGCGACGCCGAGGGCCTGGCCTGCGCCGCCCTGCACGCGGCCGGACTGCGCCCGCTGGTCCTGGACGCCGCGGCCGTCGCCCGGCGCCCCGGCGACGCACCGGAACTGGCCCGGGTCTCCGCCCTGGAGGCCCGGCTGAGCGGCGCCGGGGTCGTCCTCGGCCCGCTGGACGCGCTGCCCGCCGAGCCCGCCGAACGGACCCGCACGCTCGCGGCGCTGTGCGCGGCGCTCCGGGGCATCCCGCTGCTGACGCACGGCGGCGTCGGCTGGGACCCGGCGTGGGCGGCCGACAGCCCCGTCGTGCTGACCGTGCCGGCGCCCTCCCCCGAACGGCAGGCCGCGCGCTGGCGCCACGCCCTCGAACAGGCCGCGGGCGTCGTCGGCGACGCCGGGGCGCTCGCCGACGCGGTCGCCGCGCACCGCCTGGACTCCGGGCAGCTGCACCGTGCGGCGGAGGTGGCGGCGCGCACGGCCGCCGTCGAGGGACGCCCGGTCGGCCCCGACGACCTGCGGACCGCCGTACGCGCCCAGAACGGCGCGGGACTCGACCGCCTGGCCCGCCGCATCGAACCGGCGGTCGGCTGGGACGACCTGGTGCTGCCGCCGGCCACGCACCGGCGGCTGCGGGAACTCGCGCTGCGCGCCCGCCACCGCGAACAGGTCCTCGGCCAGTGGGGGATGCGGCCCGGCGGCGGCCGGGGGCGCGGGGTGATCGCGCTGTTCGCCGGGGAGTCGGGCACCGGCAAGACCATGTCCGCGGAGGTCGTCGCGGCGGACCTGGGCATGGACCTGTACGTGGTGGACCTGTCCACAGTGGTGGACAAATACGTCGGCGAGACCGAGAAGAACCTGGAGCGCATCTTCACCGAGGCGTCCGCCGTCAACGCGGTGCTGCTCTTCGACGAGGCCGACGCGATCTTCGGCAAGCGCTCGGAGGTGAAGGACGCGCACGACCGGCACGCCAACATCGAGTCGGCGTACCTGCTCCAGCGCATGGAGTCCTTCGACGGGATCGCCGTCCTGACCACCAACCTGCGGGCCAACCTGGACGAGGCGTTCACCCGCCGCCTGGACGTGGTGGCCGACTTCCCGGTGCCCGACGCCGCCGGACGCCTCGCCCTGTGGGAACGGTGCCTGGGCGACCGGCTGCCCCGCGCCGCCGACCTGGACCTCGCCTTCTGCGCGGACCGCTTCGAACTGGCCGGCGGCTCGATCCGCGCCTGCGCGGTGACGGCGGCCTACCTCGCGGCGGAGTCCGGCGGCCCGCTCACGATGGGACAGCTGGTGACGGCGATCGCCCAGGAGTACCGCAAGCTCGGACGGCTGGTGCTGGAGGGGGAGTTCGGGGCGTGGCTGGGGATGGCCCTGGACGCGTGAGGAGGCGGTGCGGGGCAGTGGCGGCGCTTTCGCCGGCCGTCACGTCTCCTGGGGGTTGAGCCGTTCGTCGCCGGTCGCCTCACCGACCAACCGAGCGATGAATTCGGCCAGTGGAGTCCACTGCTCTTTGGGCATCTTTTCGTACGATTTCCTTCCCAGGGCGCGCATCTCGAAGAGGGAAAGCCCTTCCCCGTCGGTCGACATGGCGCCGAGCCCCTGGTCCGTCGATTCTCCCGTGTGCCGGGGATACCCGGGCGGGGGTGAGAGCTCGTCCTTGGCGACCGACGCGTCCCCGCTGAGGACCGGATCCAGCCAGGTGCGGCGCGACAACCGCCAATCGCGGCCGTCGTTGGGCACCTCCATCTTGTACCGGCCGCCGAACACGCGCTCGTCGACAGGGAAACCCTCGTCCGTCATGGCGGTGTAGACGTCGCCACGGTGGCCCGACAGCCATGTGGTCGCCGCGTCCGACATGCTCTTGAACATGGTGACGAAATCTGTGCGCGGCATCATCGAGAAGAAGTACTTGGGATCCACCAATCCCTCGTTCGTGCCGCCGGCGTCGTCCAGAGTCTTCATGACCACGGTGAGGAACCCGGTCACCTCCTTCACGGAGTCGTCCGCCGGGGCGTCGGCGGTCCGAGCGGCGACGGCATCGACGATTCGCTTGGCGCGTTCGTTGTTCTTCTGGAGGTTGGACAGCCCGCTGGTCACGCGGTTGCTGATCTCCCGCTGTTCCTTGCTCCCGGCGCCGGCGGAGCGCAGCAAGCGTGTACTCTTCGCCGGTGGCGGCGCGTCCTCCTGCTCCATCCGCCGGCGCAGCGTTTCCACCAGAGCGCCGATGTCCTGCATCCGGATGCCGAAGGTGGCCTGCGGTCTGGCTTGCCCCTCGCCCCGCGCGGTGATCGTGTAAGCCCCTTCGCGATAAGGCCGCTTGCCGGCCGCCAGCCTGTCATGAAATTCGACGATGTCTTTCAGAGCCGCGCGAACCTGGTCGAGGGTGTCCAGCGGCCTGGTGACGAACTCCACGTTGCCGTTGTCGGCGGCAACGTACGACAGGTCCTGCTTCAGTTTGATGAGTTCCTTCTTCGTATCGCTCTTTTTGTGCCCGTCCTCCTTGAATTCCCAGCCCTCGTCGGCCACTTCGAACTCGAACCCGACGGCCCGCTGAACCTGGTGGGCGTCCGGCGCCGCCGCCGGTCCCGGGCCGGCAGCCGTGGTCGCGGCGTCGGCGGTGCGGGCCGCCGGCACGGGCCCGGTCAGCACCCGGCGGGCGTTCGCCTCCGCCTCCCGCTCGAACCGGTCGGAGGGGTCGGAGATGCTCAGCCCGGCCCCGTTGTCCGTGCCCGCGACCGGGCCGGTGCGCTGCTGGACGACGTGGGTCAGCTCGTGGGCCAGGGTGTGCTTGTCGCCGCCGCCCTCCCCGATGACCACATGGCTCCCGCTGGTGTAGGCGCGCGCCCCGATGGCGCGGGCCGAGCGGGCCGCGGCGGCGCCGGTGTGCAGGCGGACGTCGGAGAAGTCGGCCCCGAGCCGGGACTCCATCTCCTGGCGTACCGGCTCGGCCAGCGGGCGGCCGGTCGAACGCAGGACCTCGTGCACCCCGGTGTCCGGCTGCTGCGGGGCGGGTGCGGCGGCCGCCCGGCGGGCGATCATGGCGGTCACCGCGGCGTTGCCCGCGCCGCGCTGGGCCGCCCGGAGCACGTCGGCGGTGAGCGGGGGCGGTACGGCCGCGCCGCTCGCGGGCGTCTCACGCCGGGCGGCGCCGCTCCCGGACGTCTCCCGTGGCGCGGCGGCCGGCCGGCCGCGCGCCGCTTGCCGGGCGTCGGCGTTCTCCGTGTGAGCCTTGGACGTCCCCATCTGCCCCTCCTCGCCGGAGCATCCCTGCCGCCTCCAGTGGAGCGGCCGGACCCGGGGGCGTCCAGGTCCGCACGGGCAACGCGAGGGCAGGGCCGGGTGATCCCCGGGCGGTCGGCGCGGGGAGTACGGAAAGGCAGCCGCCCTGCCCCCGGCCAGGTCCCCGCGTCCCTGCCGGCCCGCGCCGGTCCTCCCACAGACTCGGCCTGGACACAGGTGACCGCCGTCAGGACGCGAAGGAGCGAGCATGCCGACGTACCTCACCCCGGGTGTGTACGTGGAGGAGGTGCAGTCCGGCGCCCGGCCGATCGAAGGGGTCGGCACGGCCGTCGCCGCGTTCGTCGGGTTCGCCGGGAAGGGCCCCTTCCACGAGCCGACCCTGGTGACCGGCTGGGACCAGTACACCCAGCACTTCGGCGGCTTCACCGAGGGCGCCTACCTGGCCCACGCGGTCTACGGCTACTTCGCCAACGGCGGCGGCGCGGCGTACGTCGTGCGCATCGGCGGGTCCGCCGAGGACGCCTCCGCCCCGGCGGCGGACGGTACGCAGCGGCCGGCGGCGGCGCCCGTGGAGCTGGGCGGCTTCCTGATCGCGGCCCGGCCGGGCGTGACCGGCGTGTCCGTGGAGATCGCCGACGCGGACGGCGAGAACGCCCCGGAGGACCGCTTCAAGCTGCTGGTCCGCCAGGGCGACCAGGTCGTGGAGACGTACGACGCCTCCACCCGCAAGAACGTCAAGAGCTACCTGGTCGGCCAGGCCCGCGCCTCCCGGCTGATCGAGGTCACCGAGCAGCGGGGCGCCGCCCAGAGCAGGCCCGCCGCCCAGACCGTGGCGCTCCCGGACGCGCCCGCCGCCCCCGCCGCGACCGGTCCCGGGACGGTGTCGCGCATCGACCCCGGGGAGTACGTCGGCGACGCCGCCGCCCGCACCGGGTTCGGCGGCCTGGAGACGATCGACGAGATCACCATGGTCGCCGTGCCGGACCTGATGGGCGCCTACCAGCGCGGCGACATCGACGCCGAGGCCGTGCGCACCGTGCAGCTCGCCGTCATCTCGCACTGCGAGCAGATGGGCGACCGCGTCGCCGTGCTCGACGCCCCGCCCGGCCTCAACGCCCAGCAGGTCCGCGCCTGGCGCAACGACGAGGCGGGCTACGACTCCCGCTACGCCACCCTCTACTACCCGTGGGTGCGGGTCTTCGACCCGGCCCTCGGACGCAACACCACCGTCCCGCCGAGCGGGCACGTCGCCGGCGTGTGGGCGCGCAGCGACGCCGAGCGCGGCGTGCACAAGGCGCCCGCCAACGAGGTGATCCGCGGCGCGGTCGACCTGGAGCTGCGGCTCAGCAAGGGCGAGCAGGACCTGCTCAACCCGATCGGCGTGAACTGCATCCGCGCCTTCCCCGGCCGCGGCATCCGGATCTGGGGCGCCCGCACCCTCTCCTCCGACCCGGCCTGGCGCTACCTGAACGTGCGCCGCCTGTTCAACTACCTCGAGGAGTCCATCCTGCTCGGCACCCAGTGGGTGGTCTTCGAGCCCAACGACGACCGGCTGTGGTCGAGCATCCGGCGCAACGTCACCGCGTTCCTCCAGGAGGAGTGGCGCCGGGGCGCGCTGTTCGGCCGGACTGCCGCCGAGGCGTTCTACGTCAAGTGCGACCGCGACAACAACCCGCAGGAGTCCATCGACCAGGGCCGGGTCGTCTGCGAGATCGGTGTCGCACCGGTCAAGCCCGCGGAGTTCGTGGTGTTCCGGCTGGCCCAGTTCTCCGACACCACCAGTCTCATCGACGAGTGACCCGCGGGTCCGAAAGGGAAGGTTGACAGACTGTCATGGCAACGGGCGACGCTCTTTCCACCCACGTCTTCGGCGTGCAGCTCGGCGGATACCTGGTCGAGTCGATCCAGGAGATCAGCGGCTTCACCGTCGAGGAGGACGTCGTCGAGGTCAAGCAGGTGACCTCGGACGGCAAGCAGATCATCCGCAAGCAGCCGGGCGCCCGGCAGGCCGGCGAGATCACGATCACCCGAGGGCTCGACCAGAGCAGCGAGTTCACCAACTGGATCAAGGAGACGCTCAACAACGGGGCGGTGAACTCCGCGCGCCAGAACCTCACGATCGAGATCAAGGACTCCGAGGGCGCCACCGTCCGCCGCATCCAGCTGCTGCAGGGCTGGGCCTCCAAGTGGGAGGGCCCGTCCCTGAAGGCGGGCGAGTCCTCCCCGGCCACCGAGACCGTCACGATCGTGTTCGAGGAGATCGTCGTCGAATGAGGCGTCGTACGGTGACGGCGGGCAACCTGGAGGAACTCCTCCAGGCGACGGCGCCCGCCCAGGGGCAGGAGCAGACGGCGGCCGCCGCCCCGGAGGCCGCCCCGCCGCCCCGGCAGGACCACGGGCTGCGCACCGAGTTCGAGTTCGAGCTGCCGCGCGGGTACGTGGACGAGTCGGGCACGCTGCACCGGCACGGCGCGATGCGCCTGGCCACCGCCCGCGACGAACTGCGGCCCCAGATCGACCTGCGGGTCAAGGAGAACCCCGCGTACCTGAGCGTGGTGCTGCTGAGCCAGGTCATCACCCGGCTCGGCACGATCACCGACGTGCACGCCGGGGTCGTGGAGCGGATGTACGCCACCGACGTCGCCTTCCTCCAGGACTTCTACCGCCGCGTCAACAGCGAGGGCCACACCCGGGCCGCGGTGACCTGCCCGCACTGCGAGGGCGGCTTCGAGGTCGACCTGTCGGGTGGGCGCCTGGGGGAATCGTGACGTACGCGCTTCCCCGGCTCCGGGAGGAGATCGCGTACATCGCCTACCACTTCCACTGGCAGCGCGACGAGATCCTCGACCTGACCCACGACGAACGCCGTCAGTGGGTCGCCGAGATCGCTCGCATCAACCAGCGCGTCAACGAAGGCGGTTGAGCACATGGCATGGCGGGACCGACTGCGCCGCCGCCGGGCCGCCGCCACGGGGCCTGCGGGTCCGGCGGGACCTGCGGGCGGCGTGGAACGGGGTGGCTCCGCCGGGGGCGGGGGTACGTCCGCGCCCGCGTCCGGGACCTCTTCGGCGTCCGGAGCCCCTTGGGAGCTCGGGGATTCTTCCGTGCCCCGGGACTGGGACGGCGGCTGGCGTCGGGTGGGCCCGCCCCGGCCGACCGTGTCCCGGGCGCCGCTCGGCGTCAGCGACGGGCTCGCCTTCCGCGCCGGCCTCGCCGCCTGGCAGAACCCGTCCTTCGACACCGGCCTCGGTCACGCCGTCCTGCCCACCGCCCCGGCCGGCCTGGTCCACGGCGTCACCGGCCCCGCCGCCCCGCGGCCCGTCCACACCGGCGGGGGGCCTCTGCTGCTCCGCGCGCTGCGGCAAGACGGGGCGGAGGAGGCGGAGGCGGTTGGGCCGGCCTCCGAGGGCGTCGCACGGGTTCCGCGCGGGACGCAGGCGTCTTCCAGGAGTTTCGGCGGCGGTCCGGCTGCGGTGGGCGGGGGCTCGGGAGCTGGGTCCGCTGCGGGGCGGGGTGGCGCGCCGGACGCCGTGCGGGGTTCCCACCGGGCGGCCGCGTCTTCGCCGGGTGCCTCCGGCTCCGGGGCTTCCGGGGCCTCCGGTGGCCGCGGTGCGGCGGGCCGGGATTCCGGGCCGGGGCCGGTGGCGGAGCGTGCCGCCGGAACGGCGACAGGGGACGCCGTGCAGGCGTCTCGTCGGGCGGCCCCCTCGTCGCGTGACGCCTCCGGTGACGCCGGGACTCCGGCCGAGGCGGACGGCACGCCCCGGACCCGTGGACTCGCGTCCGCCGCATCCCCCGCCGTGCTCTCCCCGTCGCTCCCTCCCGTTCAACGGGCCGCGCAGCCGGGCGCCGGGCCGGTCGTGAGCCCCGCCGACCACGGTCGGTGGCCCGCTGCCCCGCGCCTTGTGCCCGTACGGCGGGTGGCGGTGATCCCCGGTGGGCACGGACCGGACTCCGGGCGAGCCTCCCGGTCGCCGGCTGCGCCCGCCCATCCCGTCGGCCGGCGCGCCACGGCCGACGCGGCAGGAGCGTCCGCCGCCGCCCCGCCGGTCGTCCGGCCCCGCCCGGTGGGGCCCTCGCCGGCCGCCGCCCCGCGCCCGGACCGACCCTCGCGCCGCCTCCCCGCGGTCCCGCCCCCCGTCACCACGACGGCACCGGCTGCCGGGACCGGGGAGTCCGCCGCCTCCTCACAGCGCGCCGCCACGCCCGCACGGCGCGCCGCCGCCCGCCCGGCGAGCCGCGCCCCGCTCGGCGCCCCGCTGAACGAACTCCCCTCCACCGCCGTGCCGGCGCCGAAGCCGACCCCTCCCGCCACCGGCCCGGCGCTGCCCGTCGTCCAGCGTCGGGCGGAGAGCCCCGCCGCACCGGCGACGACCCCCGGCCGACCCGGACCTCGCACACGCAGCGGTCTGGGCGCACCCCTTCCGGCGCTGCCCCCGACCGCGGACGTACCCGGCGACACCGGGCCGAGCACGGACGCCCGGCGCGCTCCCGCACCGCCGCCCGCCCCGTCTCCCGGCCGGACGCCCGCCGCGCCGCTGCTGGGGGCGTCCGACGTCCGGCGCAGCCTCGCGGATCGGCCTCCCGCCGGGGGCGCCGCGGAACCGGGCCCGGCGGAGGCGGCTCCCGCCAGTGCCGGGCCGCCGGACGCGCGCCCGGTGACCCGCCCGGTGACGCCGGAAGCCGTCGTGAAGCCGACGGGCGAGGACGCAAACGCCCGACGCCCCGGCGGACAGCAGCCGCCTCATCGGCCCACCCCTCTGACGCCGGCCGTCCTCCAGCGTGCCGCGACCGAAGCGGCGTCGAGTCCTGCCGGTGCTCCGGGCGTCCGGCCTGCTCCCGCCACGAGTCCTGCCGGTGCTCCGGACGTCCGGCCTGTTCCCGCCACGAGTCCTGCCGGTGCCCAGGGCGTTCGGCCCACTCGCGCCCCGAGCACCGCCGGCACTCCGGGTATCCGGCGCGCTCCCACCCCGCCCCGCACGCTCCCGCTGATCGCCGCCCGCCCGCTCGTCCTGAACACCCGGCCGCCCGAAGGCGCTCCCACGACCCCCGCCGGCGGACGTCCTCCGGTCGTGGCGGCACGTTGGCCCGCCGCACCCGCTGCGGACACGGCGCACGGACCCGGGACCGCCCCCCGTTCCGGAGCCGTCCCCGGACCCGGGACCTCTCCGGCGGCACCCGCGCACCACGGCCCACCTCAATCCGCCCCACCGACGGCGACGGCGACGGCGACCGCGGTCCAGCGGGCCGCTGCCCCGCCCGCCGCGACCCGGCCGGCGCCGCCGCCCGCCGCGGCCCCCGCACCCACCGCCGGACGGACCCGGCCCCGCCCGGCGAGCACCCCTGCCGGAGCGGGCACCGCGCCCGTGGTCCGGCCCGCCCTGCCGCGCGCGGACACCTCGGCGAAGGCCCCCGCGCCCACCGGCGTACCGGCCCGCCCCCTGCCGGCGATCGCACCATCCACCGGAGCGGACAGCGGCCCGCCCGCGATGCGGCCCGCACGGGACGAGGTCCGCCCGCCCGCCCGACCGGCCCTCGCACCCACCCCCGTGGTCCGCCCCGCACCGCCCCGCGGCGACGCAACCCGCCCGGCTCTCACCCCCGTACCGCCCGGCTCCCCGCCGCCCACGACCACCCCTCACGCGCACCCGCACCCGCCCACAGCCCCGGCCCAGGCGTTCACCGCCCCCGTGGTCCAACGGGCGGCGAGGGCCGAGCAGGCGCCCGCCGTGGGCAGACAAGCCCCCGGCAAGCCGGCGGCGCCGGTCCCGCGCGACGCGCCCCGCCGCGGGCACGCCGCACCCACAGCCGTACCCCACGCGGCCTCCGCACCCCGCGCCCGGCCGGCCCCTTCCCCCGGCAAGGGCGCCGCCCCGCCACCGGACCCCGCTCTCGGCCCCGGTCTCGACCTCGACGACCTGGCCCGCCGGCTGCTCGACCCGGTGGCCCGGTTGCTCCGCGCCGAGCTGCGGCGCGGCCGGGAACGCACCGGACGCCCCTACGACGGACGCCGCTGAGGGCCATGGACGAGGCAATGGACGACGGCACGGGAGAGGGCATGGGACGAGGGCACGGGACGGACGACGACGGACGGATGACGCACCGATGACCGACAGCATCTTCGCCACGAGCGTGTTCTTCCGGCTCGCGATCGGCGGCAACGACCTGGGCGCCTTCCACACCTGCTCCGGCATGGGCGCCGAGGTCGAGATCGAGAGTTACGCCGAGGGCGGCAACAACGGCTTCGCCTGGCAGCTGCCGGGGCGGGTCACCTGGTCGAACATCACGCTCACCCGGCCGGTCACCGCCGACACGGCGAAGATCGGCCGCTGGCTGGACGAGACGCTGCGACGGGTCGAGCCCAAGGACGGCGAGATCGTGGCGCTGAAACCGGACCTGACCCGGATCATCAGCTGGCAGGTGTTCGGGATCGTCCCCGTGCGCTGGCAGGGCCCGTCCTTCGACCCCGCCACCTCGCAGGCGGCGGTGGAGACCCTGGAGATCGCCCACGAGGGACTGCGGCCGGTCTGACCCCCACGCGGCCGACGCGCCTCTCCCCGATCCCGAACCCCGCACACCCGGAAGGAGGTTCCGCATGACCCCAGCGGTCCGCGCCAGTCGGGCCAGGGCCCAGCTGACCCTGAAGGAGCCGCCCGCCTCGGTCGGCGCGAAGCCCGGCGGCACGATCGCGCGGCTCGACCTCCAGTTCAACCCGGCCACCCTGGAGCTGCGCAAGACCACCGAGTGGCGGCGCACCCCGTCCCGGAACGCGGCGGAGTCGGCGCTGCCCGAGTTCGTCGGCAGCGGCCCGCGCGCGCTGAGCCTGGAGGTGTTCCTGGACGCCACCGCCACCCACGACGACTCCGTGGAACGGGCGGTGGAGAAGCTGATGAAGGCGTGTGTGCCGACGCCGGCCAGCCTGGGCCGCAAGAAGCCGGCCAGCCCCTGGGTGCGCTTCGAGTGGGGCACTGCGCGGACCACGTCGTTCGACGGGGTGCTGTCGAGCCTGTCCGTGACGTACACGCTGTTCGACGTGGACGGCAGGCCGCTGCGGGCCACCTGCGCCCTGTCGATCGAGGAGGCGAGCGTCGACCCGCCGGGCCAGAACCCGACGTCCGGCGCGCGCACCGGCCGCAGCACGCACACCGTCGTCGCGGGCGACAGCCTGGCCCTGCTGGCCTGGCGGGAGTACGGCGACGCGACCGCCTGGCGGGCCATCGCGGAGGCGAACGGAATCGACGACCCGATGGTGCTCGAACCCGGCGCCGAACTCGTGGTGCCGGGGCTGCGGGACGCCGGCGGGGAGGAGGAACGGTGACCAAGGCCGAGTCGCGGGGAGCCCGCTCGTTCGCGGCGGACCCGATTGTGGAGACGCCCGCCGAACTGCCGCCGGTGTGGGCCGCCCAGCTGGTGAGCTGCGTGGTCGACGAGAACGTGGGGCTGCCGGACGCCGCGGTGCTGTCCTTCCGCGACCCCGACCACGAGTTCCTCCAGGCGACCGGCATCACGATCGGCACCCCGCTGCGGGTGTCGGTCGTCACCGTGAACGGGCGGGCACGCGAGCGGCTGTTCAGCGGTGAGGTGACGGCGCTGGAACTGGACCGGGACGGCACCGGCTCGTTCACGGTGGTGCGCGCCTACTCCAAGGCGCACCGCCTCCAGCGGGGCCGGAAGGTGGTGGCGTACCGGAACATGACGGCGGCGGCGATCGTGCGCAAGGTCGCCGCCGGGGCCGGGCTGGCCTGCGGGACCGTGCAGGCCGCGCCGGTCACCTACCGGCAGCTGTCGCAGGCGAACGTGTCCGACTGGGACTTCCTGCAGTTCCTCGCGGGCGAGAGCGGCGCGCAGGTGCGCGTCGACGACAAGGGGCTGCTCCAGTTCACCCGGCCGCGGAAGGCGTCCGGCGCGCCCGCGCCGTCGACCACCGCGGCCCGCGACCCGATGGTGCTGGAGTACGGGCGGAACCTGCTGTCGCTGCGGGCCTCGCTGTCGGCCGCGGACGGGGCGTCGTCGGTGGAGGTGCGCGGCTGGGACGTCACCACGAAGCGGCCGCTGGTGGCCCGGCACCCGTCGGTGAACGCCGACACCGTGCTGCCGGGGCTCAGCCCCGCCACGGCCGCCGCCCGGTTCGGCAAGGCCGCCAAGGTGACCGTCACGGACACCCCGTACCGCACGCAGGCCGAGACGACCGCGGCGGCGGGCGCGGTCGCCGGCCAGGTCGCCGCGGGTTTCGCGGAGCTGGAGGCGACGGCCGAGGGCAACCCCCGGCTGCGGGCCGGCCTGCCCGTGACGCTCGGCAACGTGGGCCGGGCGTTCTCGGGCAAGTACACGGCGACGGCGGTGCAGCACGTCCTGGAGCCGCACGGCGGCTACCGCACGACCGTGTGGGTGAGCGCCAGCCCCGACCGCTCCCTCACCGGGCTGGTGACCGGCGCCAACGCGCCCGCCCGCGGCCCGCGCATGCCGGGACTGGCGATCGGCGTGGTGACGGACGTGCGCGAGCCGGCCGGCGCCGAACGCGGCGCGGTGCGGCTGAGGTTCCCCTGGCTGGACGACACGTACGTCACCGACTGGGTGCGCACCGTCCAGTGGGGCGGCAAGGGCGGCGGGGGCGTGATCAGCCCCGAGGTCAACGACGAGGTCCTGGTCGGGTTCGAACAGGGGCTGCTGGACAGCCCGTACGTCATCGGCGGTCTCTACAACGGCGTGGACCGGCCCTCCCCCCACGACGTGCCGCTGATCGACAGGACCAGCGGCAGGGTCAACCGCCGCTCGGTGGCGTCCCGTTCGGGACACCGGGTGGAGCTGCTGGACGCGCGGGCGCCGGGCCCCTCCGGACTGCGGCTCGTCACCGGGGACGAGCGGCTCGAGGTACGGCTCGACGACCGGCTCGGCCGGATCGAGCTGACGGTGTACGCCGGGCGCGGCAGACCGCTCACCTCCGTCCAGCTCGACAGGAACGGGATCACGCTGGACGCGGGGGCGGGCGACGTGAGCGTCAAGGGCCGGCAGGTGGACATCGACGGCACGGCCGGGGTCCGGATCGGCGGCCGTTCGGTGGAGGTCACCGGCCGCACCGGCGTCACGGTCGACGGCGGCCTGCTGGGCGTCCTCAAGGCCCGCCTCGTCCGGATCAACTGACACCCGGGGGCGTCCGGGTCGACCGACGCCCGAGGGACCGAGAAGAGTCACCGACGCCCGAGGAACAGGAAGAGTCACAGCCGTGACGCCCGAGGAACCAGGAAAGAGGAGCACCCCATGCCGGCCGCAGCCCGTACCGGTGACCCGACCGACCACGGCGGTGTGATCGCCACCCCGCCGCCCGCCGCGGCCGCCGCGGTGGCGCGTGTGCTGATCGGCGGCCGGCCCGCCGCCGTCGTCGGCAGTGTGCACGCCTGCGCGACGCCGCCGCACGCACTCCTGGGGCCGGGCAACGTCGTCCTGCCCAACCCCGCCGCCGCCGTGTCCGGCGCCGTCCTGATCGGCGGCGTGCCGGCGGCGCGGGCGCGCGACCGGACGACGTGCGGCGCGATGATCCTGACCGGCGCCCCGAACGTCCTGATCGGCGGTGTGTGATGAGCGAGCGGTTCATCGGGCGCGGCTGGGCGTTCCCGCTGCGGGTCGGGCCGACCGGCGGGATCGCGATGGCCGAACGGGAGCAGGAGATCGAGGAGGCGATCCGGCTGGTGCTCGGCACCGCGCCCGGCGAGCGCCCGATGCGCCCCGAGTTCGGCTGCGGCATCCACGACCACGTCTTCGCCCCCGGCGACGGCGCCACCGCGGGACGGGTCGGACGGCAGGTGCGCGAGGCCCTGGAGCGGTGGGAGCCGCGCATCACGGTGGACGACGTGGTGGTCGCCTTCGACGCGGTCGAGGCCGGCACCCTCTACATCGACGTGCACTACACCGTGCGCTCCACCAACGACCGGCGCAACCTGGTCTTCCCCTTCTACACGATCCCCTCCGAGGAGCCGCCCGGCGAACGGGGCGCCGACTGATGGCCCTGCCCTCGCCCAACCTGGACGACCGGCGGTTCCAGGAACTCGTCGACGAGGCCAAGCGGTACGTCCAGCAGCGCGCCCCGGAGTGGACCGACCACAACGTCTCCGACCCCGGCGTCACCCTGATCGAGACGTTCGCCTACCTGGTGGACCAGTTGCTGTACCGGCTGAACCGGGTGCCGGACAAGAACTACACCGCGTTCCTCGACCTGCTGGGCATCGGCCTGTTCCCGCCCGCCGCGGCCGGTACCGACGTCGACTTCTGGCTGTCGGCGCCGCAGCCCGACACGGTGGTGCTGCCCGCGGGCACCGAGGTGACCACCGCGCGCGGTGAGACCGACGAGAGCGACGAGGCCGTCGTGTTCGCGACCACGGACGAACTGCGCATCGTCCCCAGCGAGTTGATCCGACTGGTGACCGCGCCCCGGACCGGCGAGCAGACCGACCGCACCGGGGAGCTCGGCGAGGGCCGCGACGTGCGCTGCTTCCAGCCGGCCCCGCAGCCGGGCGACGCGCTGCTGTTCGGCCTGCCGACGGCGGTGCCGCGCTGCGTGGTCGCCGTGCGCCTGGACAGCCGCGTGGAGGGCGTCGGCGTCGACCCGCGCCAGCCGCCGCTGGCGTGGGAGGCGTGGGACGGCGGCGGCTGGCGGCCGTGCGAGACCGGCACGGACACCACCGGCGGCCTCAACCGCCCCGGCGAGGTCGTCCTGTACGTGCCGGCCGGGCACACCGCGTCGGTGATCGGCGGCGCCCGGGCGGGCTGGCTGCGCTGCCGCGTCACCGAACCGGAACCGGGCCAGCCGTTCTACTCGGAGTCCCCGACCGTCCGCGAGGCGGCGGTGTTCACCGTGGGCGGCACGATGTCCGTGGAGCACGCCGAGACCGTGACCGATGTGCCGCTCGGCGTGTCGGAGGGTGTGGCGGGGCAGACGTTCCGGCTCGGCCGCCCGCCCGTCCTGCTCGACGGCGAGCCCCCGGTGGTGGAGGTGTCCTCCGACGACGGCTGGGTCCGCTGGGAGGTCGTGGAGCACTTCGGCCGCTCCTCTCCCGACGACCGGCACGTCCGGGTGGACGCCACCACCGGCGAGTTCCTCTTCCCGCCGGTGCTGCGCGAGCCGGACGGCACGCTGCGGCACTGCGGCGCCGTGCCGCCGAAGGGCGCCCACGTGCGGGTGGCCCGTTACCGCACCGGCGGAGGCCCGGCGGGCAACGTGCCCCGCGGCGCGATCTCCGTGCTGCGCAGCTCGGTTCCGTACGTCGCCCAGGTGGTGAACCGGGAGGCGGCGCGCGGCGGCGTCGCCGGTGAGACGGTCGCCAACGCCAAGCTGCGGGCGCCCGAGGCGCTGCGCACGCAGGAGCGGGCGGTCACCGCCGAGGACCACGAGATCATCGCCCGCCGCGCGGCGCCCTCGGTGCGCCGGGTGCGCTGTGTGCCCGCCGCGGACGGCGGCGCGGGCGCCGTGCGCATCCTGGTGGTGCCGGACGCGGTGGCCGACGAGGGCGACGACCGGCTCCGCTTCGAGCAGCTGATCCCCTCGGACCAGGTGCTGACGGCGATCGCGGCGAGTCTCGACGAGCGCCGCCTGATCGGCACCCGCCTGGTGGTGGAGCCGCCGGTCTACCAGGGCGTCACCGTGGTGGCCCGGCTCGCCGCCCCGCCCGCCGACGCCGACCGGGTGCGCCAGGCGGCACTCGACGCGCTGTTCCGGCACCTCAACCCGCTGCGCGGCGGCCCGGACGGGACCGGCTGGCCGTTCGGGCGGGCCGTGCAGTACGGGGAGGTGTTCGGCGTGCTGCAACGTGCCACCGGCGACGCGCTGATCGAGGACATCCGGCTGTTCCCCGCCGACCCGGTCACCGGCCGTCGGGGCGCCCCGACGGACCGCGTCGACGTGGCCGCGGGCGCGCTCGTCTTCTCGTACCAGCACCAGGTGGTCGTCACGGCCCTCGGACCCGAGGAGGGCCGATGAGCCGCGCCGCGGTACCGGGCCTGCCGAGCCGCCACCCCATCGGCGCGCAGCTGCCCGCCCTCTACGCCGACGACGACTTCGCGCAGCGGTTCACCGCCGGCCTCGACACCGTCCTCGCCCCCGTCTTCGCGACCCTCGACAACCTGACCGCCTACCTCGACCCCCGCGTGGCCCCGCCGGACTTCGTGGCCTGGCTGGCGTCCTGGGTGGCCGTCGCCGACGACCCCGGCAGGCCCCTGGAGCGGCGCCGCGAGGCGGTCGTGCGCGCGGTGGAGCTGCACCGGTGGCGCGGTACGCGCCGCGGCCTGGTCGAGGGCCTGCGGCTCGCACTGGGCGTGCACGCCGAGGTGACCGGCGACGGCGGCACGGCCTGGTCCGCCGCTCCCGGCGCCGGCCTGCCGCCGGAGAGTCCTCCCGGACCTCTCGTCCGGGTGTGGCCGGACCCCGGGGCGGACGCGCCGGACGCGGGCCGGGTCCACGACATCGTCCGGGCCCTGTGCCCGGCGCACACCGTCTGCCGGGTGGAGATCCTCACGGGCCCGCCCGCCCCCGAAGGAAGGTGACGCGGATGCGCGCGTGTCCCGCGTGCGGGGCGTCCAACGGCGCCACGGACGACTTCTGCGGCAACTGCGGCGCGTACCTGGGGTGGTCGGACGCGGGGGCGGGGTCCCCGGAGGCGCCGGGGCCCGGGACGTCGCCCGGTCCCGCCCCGTCACCGGGACCCGCTTCGACGACCGCGGCCCGGACGACGGCGACGGGGCACGGACCCGGTGACGGCGAGGCGGCGAACCCGGCGCCGGCCGCGGACGACACCGGCAGGACGGCCGCCGCGCCCGCCGCGGACACCGACCGTACGCCCGCCGCACCCGACCGCCGGCACCGCCCCACCGGCGGCGCCCCCGGCGACGACCCCCACCCCGACACCTCCGCAACCACCCCCGCACCCGCGCCCCCACCCCCATCCCCATCCCCGGCTTCGTCCCCGTCCCCGCCTTCGTCCCCGCCCCCCGTGCTGCCGGTCCGCCCCGCCAGGCCGGTGGCCCCGCGTCCCGTCGTACGGCCCGTGCCGGCCCCGGAGGAGTCGGACGGCGCGCCCTGCCCCGACTGCGGTGTGCCCAACCTGCCGGGCCGCCGTTTCTGCCGGCGCTGCGCGGCGCCCCTGAACCCCGCGCCGAAGCCCGCCCCGCTGCCGTGGTGGCGGACCGTGTGGCCGTTCCGCCGCCGGGTGCGGGCGGGTTCGGGCCGCGGGGTCCGTCTCGTGGTGATCCTCGTGGCGGTGGCCGCCCTGTGCGCGGCCGGCGTGGCGCTGCTGCCGGCCGGCCGGGCCCTGTTCGAGGACACCCGGGACAAGCTGGGCAAGCCCAGGCCCGTGACGCCGGCGACCAGCCGGGCGAGCGCCGAGGTCTCCGGGCACCCGGTGGGAAGGACCACGGACGGGGTGACCAACAGCTACTGGGGCGCGCCCGCGCCGGGCGCCTCGGTGACGTACACCTTCCGCAAGCCGTTCCGGCTGGTCGACGTGATCATCACCAACGGTCCGTCCAAGAACGCGCGGCAGTACGCCCGCCAGGCGCGCGCACTCGAAATGGACCTCGTGGTGACGACGTCGGACGGCGAGCAGCGCACCAGGAAGCTCGCGCTCAGCGACAAACCGGGCCCGCAGCCGTTCCGGACCGGCTTCAGCGACGTGAAGTCGATCCGGCTGGTCCTGCGTTCACCCGTCGGTCTGACCGCGGGTCGTCATCTGGCCCTCGCTGAGGTGGAGTTCTTCCAGCGCACCTGAACGGCCGGTCGCGGGCGGGGTGGACCCGAGCAGCCGTGTCATCTCCTCGGCGGCCCGCACGGACGCCGGGCCGCAGCAGTTGTTGAACAGGACGTGCACCTGGCCGGTCCGCCCGGCCAGGTGGCGCAACCGCGGTACCCACTCGGCGAGTTCGTGCTCACCGTACGCGTGCCGGTACCGCTCCTCCTTGTTCCCGTGCTGCCACGCGGCACTGCGCCCGTGGAACCGCACGACGGACAGCCGGGGCGTGGTGACGGGGGTGACCGGCGGCACGGAGGCCGCGAACCCCTGCGGCATGTCGACGGCGACGGCGGCCATCCCGTACCGCGCGAGCAACGCCCGCGTGGCCGGCGCCCGTTCCTCGCGCCACCACGAGGAGTGCCGGAACTCGACGGCGAGGGGCCATCCTTCGCACCGCCGTGCGGTGTCCGCCAGAACCTCCTCCGCCCGCGCCCCGGGCCGCAACCACGGCGGGAACTGGAACAGCACGCACCCGAGCCGCCCGGCCCGCCGCAGGGGCTCGATCCCTGCGGCGAACCGCGCCCACACCTCGTCCAGCACCCCCGGGTCCCGCGCGTCGGCGGGCAGCCCGTCCGGCATCACCGCGCTGCGCGTCGGATGCCCGGTGAGCAGCGAGAACGCCTTCACATCGAACACGAACCCGTCCGGCGTGCGCTCCACCCACAACCGGCTGTTGCGCTCACCCGGCAGGGCGTAGTACGAGGCGTCCACCTCCACC
This sequence comes from Streptomyces sp. NPDC046379, assembly GCF_055587785.1. Classification (NCBI taxonomy): domain Bacteria; kingdom Bacillati; phylum Actinomycetota; class Actinomycetes; order Kitasatosporales; family Streptomycetaceae; genus Streptomyces; species Streptomyces sp. NPDC046379. The sequence continues at coordinate 80,296 of NZ_JBVJFP010000007.1, read as the reverse complement.
ACGGGGAACCGCTCCCCGTAGTACCGCAACCGCCCCTCGGCGTCCCGCCGCCCGGCGGGGTACCACCCGCTGCGCACGAGCGCCGGGTCGGTCCACGAACACGTCCCCACGAGGATGTCGCCCATGGTGGCTCGGTCACCCGGAGGCGTCAGCCGTTCAGGTACCAGCCGAACCCGCCGTTGTTCGCGGCGACGAGCAGGACGATCAGCCAGAGCACGATGTCGATGACACCGAGGACGATGCCCGCCTTGGCCATGCCGGCGCCGTTCCCGGCCCCCGCCTGACGGCGGGCGACCATACCGAAGACGATGGCCAGCGGGCCCAGCACCATGTTGAGGAAGAACAGCCCGACGACGCCGCAGCACAGGCTCGCGACGGCCATGCCGTTGGTGCGCGAGCCGGAGGACGCGGAAGGGGAACCGCCGTAACTGGTCATGGAACACTCCCGGTTGTCGATGGTGATCCGCACTTTTGACTTGATTGCCCGGATTCCCCCTCGATGCGGGGTCATGTCCCCTGTCGGCAAAGGTTCTTGTACCCCGCCGCCCCGTGCCGATACGCGCACGGGCCCTGACGCCCGCCCGCCGATGGCGGAAACGCATGATGAGCAGTATCCGGATACAGCGGTCATTTCCCCCGCCCGCCCCGCTACGCTACGCGCCAGGGCAAGGGGGCCGAAGGGCGAGGGGGGCCGGATGGTGCCGAACGGTGCGGGCGGGCAGGGGGACGCCGCGGCGGGGCCGACGCTGGAGAAACTGCTGGCGGTCATGGGGGCCGGGACGCTGGAGACGTACGCGGCGCCGCGAGGGCTCGGGGACGTGGTCGAGGGCGTCACGGTGCTCGACCCGCTGGAGCCGCGGCCGGCGCGGGGACAGGTGCTGTTGGCGGTGGGCGTCGATCCGCGGTCGGCCGCCGCCGTCGACGCCGTGCGCGACGCCGCCGGATCGGGAGCCGTCGCGGTGGTCTTCGGCCCGGGCCGGACCGGGCCGTCCCCGGACGCGTCGGGGAACCGGCCGGGGCGGTCCCCGGACGCGTTACGGGCGGCGGCCGAGGAGGCCGGCGCGGCGGTGCTGTTCCGGACGGCGTGGTGCGAGTGGACCGAGCTGATCGGCGCGCTGCGGGCCGGTCTCGTCCTGTGCGGAGTCCCCGCGGACCCGGCCGTGGCGGCCGTCGCGCCGGGGGACCTGAACGGGCTGGCCGACGCGATCGCCGTGCTGGTCGGCGGATCGGTGACGATCGAGGACGTGGAGTCCCGGGTGCTGGGCTACTCCTCCACGCGCGAGGACGTGGACGAGCTGCGCCGGCTGACGATCCTCGGCCGGCGGGTGCCTCAGTGGCGGGTGGCCGCCATGCGGGAGGACGGTTTCTTCCAGGCGCTGTGGAGTTCGGGGGACGTCATCCACCGGCCGGCGCACGGCGACAACCCCGAGCGGCTCGTCGTGGCCGTCACGGCGGGCCGGGAGAACCTGGGCTCGATCTGGGTGGCCGCCGCGGGCGGAGAGGGCTTCCCGTCGCACGCCGCCGACACGCTGCGGTCGGCGGCGCGGGTGGCCGCCGTGCACCTGCTCCACCACCACCGCTCCCGGCGCACGCACGCCCGGCTCGTCGAGGACGCGGCCCGGGCCCTGCTCGACGGACGCGGCTCCGCCGGAGCGGTGGCCGAGCACACCGGAATCCCGGTACGGGGACACTGCGCCGTGCTGGCGGTGCGCGCCGGCGCCCCCTGCAAGGGCGAGGACAGCGGCAGACTGTGCGCGCTGCTGGCGGTGCGCTGCGGCTCGTCCGGCCTCACCCCGGTCGTGGTGCCGGTCGACCAGGGGGCGCTGGTCGTCGTCGGCGCGCTGCACCGGGACGCGGGACGGGCCGTCGAGCAGGTGGCACGGCTGGGCAAGGCGCTGGCCGAGCAGGTGGCCCGCATGTTCGGGCCCGAGACGCGGATCGGTCTGGGCACGTTGGCCGACGGCCTGGCCAGCCTGCCCGAGTCCCGCCGGTCGGCCGACCTGGCGCTGAGCGCGCTGCTCACGAAGGGCGGGGACCGCACCGTCGCCTTCGCGAGCGAGGTGGCCGAGACGATCGCCCTGCACCAGATGCTCGACGCGCTGCCCGGCCCGGACCCCGCTCCGGACACGCCGGTGGCCCGCCTGGTGGCGTACGACGCCGGACCGGGCGGCGGCACCATGGTGGAGACCCTGCGCGCGTACCTCGACCACTTCGGCAACGTCCCGAACACCGCCCGCGCCCTGGGCGTCCACGCCAACAGCCTCCGGCACCGGATCACCCGCCTCACCGAGGTGTCCGCCCTCGACCTGCGCGACCCCGACGCCCGCCTCCTCGCCCACCTCCAGCTGCGCCTTCTGGACCGCGGCGACGCCTAGTCCTCCGAGTCGGGAGAGGGCCCTCTCGGACGCCGCCACCATGAACGGCCGCCTCCGTCGTGCCCGCGCACGACGGAGGCTGTGCGACGCCCGCGGTCGCGCCCCGGGGCGAGAAGCGCGCGGCGCGACACCGGGCCTCCCGACGAAGACGCCCGTGGCGCTTCGGCGCGAGTCTGATGACACCGCCCGCGGTAGCAGTGGGCGGTGAGAACCCGACTCAGGGAGAGTGCACGATGACTGGTTCCGACAAGGCCGGCCGGCGCGAGCTGATTCTGCGGGCGGCCGTACGGCAGGGACTCCTGGACCCCGAGACGGCCCTGCTGGCCGGCTTCGTCGACCTCGACGGAGTCGAGGCGACCGTCGCGTCCCTGCGCGGCGCGTTCCCCGACTCGCTGCGGGTCCTGCACGCGTTCGCGGCCAAGGCGAACTGCCTGGTCCCCGTGCTGGAGCAGGTGCGTCTGCACGGCATGGGCTGCGAGGTCGCCAGCGCCGGCGAGCTGGCCCAGGCGCTGGAGGCCGGCTTCGAGCCCGCGCACATCGTGTTCGACTCCCCGGCCAAGACCCGCGCGGAACTGGTCCACGCCCTGAGCCTCGGCGTCGCGGTGAACGCCGACAGCTTCCAGGAGCTCGACCGCATCGACGACATCCTCGCCACCCGCCCCTCCGACTCGCGGATCGGCGTGCGCGTCAACCCCCAGGTCGGTGCCGGTGCGATCTCCGCCATGAGCACCGCGACCGCCACCTCCAAGTTCGGCATCCCCCTGGAGGACGAGGGCAACCGGCGGCGGCTGCTCCAGGCGTACCGCGACCGCCCCTGGCTCACCTGGGTCCACACGCACGTCGGCTCGCAGGGCTGCCCCCTCGACCTGATCGCCCGCGGCATCGCGAAGGCCGTCGACCTCGCCGAGGAGATCAACGCGCACCTCGGCCGCCGCCAGGTCACCGGCATCGACATCGGCGGCGGACTGCCCGTCAACTTCGCCGACGACGAGACGACGCCCGGCTTCGACGCCTACGTCGAGCAGCTGCGCGAGCACGCGCCGGCCCTGTTCTCCGGCAGGTACGAGGTCGTCACCGAGTTCGGCCGGTCCGTGCTGGCCAAGAACGGATTCATGGCGGCGTACGTCGAGTACACCAAGACCGTCGGCGGGCGCCCCATCGCCATCACCCACGCCGGTGCGCAGGTCGCCACCAGGACGGTGTTCGCCCCCGACGCCTGGCCGCTGCGCATCGAGGCCCACGACGCCGAGGGCCGCGCCAAGCAGGGCCCGCCCGTCGCGCAGGACGTCGCCGGCCCCTGCTGCTTCGCCGGGGACCTGCTGGCCCGCGACCGCGCCCTGCCCCTCCTCGACGCCGGCGACCTGATCGTCGTACCGGACACGGGCGCCTACTACTTCTCGACGCCCTTCCACTACAACAGCCTGCCCGAGCCCGCCGTGCACGGCGTCCGCGTCGACGCCGCGGGCCGGGTCGCGTTCACCCTCCTCCGCCCCGCCCAGGCACCCCACCCGGTCCCGGCGTACGCCGGCCGGTGAGCCGACGGAAGCAGGTGCGACGCCATGGACGTGCGACGCGTCACGCGCGACGCGGCCCGGTGGCTCTCACGCCGCCGCCGTGTCGCCGCCGATCAGTTCCTCCGGGGCGCGTGCTACGGAGCGGGCACGGCCGCGGTGGGCCTGCTGGCGGTGTGGCTGCAGACCCGCTGAGCCGGAAGCTTGGGGCGGGACGGGGGCCCGCAGCGAAACGGAGGCCCCGGACGACGCCGAAGCCCGGGGCGACACACAAGCCAAGCCCCGGGCCGGGACGGGCTGTTGGTCCGGTCTCGGCCGTCGGTCGGTCCGGTCCCGGCCGTCGGTGGGTCCAGGTTCCCGGCCGTCGGTCGGTCCGGTCCCGGCCGTCGGTGGGTCCAGGTTTCGGCCGTCGGTCGGTCCGGTCCCCGTCGTCGGTCGGTCCAGGTTTCGGCCGTCGGTCGGTCCCGCCTCCGGCCGTCGGTCGGGCCGGGCCGTCAATCCCGGTCCCGGCCTCCTGCCCGGTTCGGGACGACCCCGTTGTGACGCCCGCCACAACGCCGCTATCCTTCAACTCCTTTTCCGCGGGGGAGTTGCGCAGATGAACGCACCGATCGACGGCCCCAGATTCCCCAACGATCAAGCGATCGAGTTCGTACGGGAGTTCAGGGTCACCGTGGCCCCCGCGTACGAGAACCGGGCGAAACTTGCGACCAGTCCACCACTGTTCCTGTTACGCGTGCCGCAGGAGTCGTACCGCGGCGGCGTGGACCGCGTCGTCGCCGCCCTGACCGGAGCGCTGCGGCAGCGGGTGCCGTTCGCCCACCTCCCGGCCGGCACCGGTGCGGACGCCGACGCCCGGCTGCTGTCGGCCGGCGCGGGGACGCAGCTGTACCGCAGCGCCCCGCAGCACATGACCCCCGACCGCTTCCCGCACTTCCACGTCATGTGCGACCTGGTGGACTACATCAGGGCGCACCCCGACGAGTGGGCGACCAACGCCGACCAGGAAGCGCAACTGCGGGCGTACGCCGGCGAACAGCGGGCGGCACGCGGCGGCCCGCTCGCCTTCACCCGCATGGAGGGCCCCGCCCTCGACGGGGTCGCCGGCTTCCTGGCCGGCCTCAGCTGGCTGTCGTTCGTCCAGCTGTTCCCGCGCTGGTTATGGGCCCGCCGCGTCTCCCGCAAGGTCATGCGCGGCTGGCTCGGCGCCGAACCGGTGGCCCAGGGCAGCAACAACCTGTTCCGCGTGCTGGACCACGTGGCCGCCGAGCGCGCCGTCCAGCTCATGGACGACGCCGGTCACGAAGACGCGCTCCAGGAGTTCGACCGGCTGGTGCTGCGCGCGCTGCTGGAGGACCTGCGCCGGCCGGCGATAGGCCGCTTCCTGCCCGGCCGCCGCCGCAGAACCGGCCGCCCGGTCCTGTTCGTCGAGCTGCCCCCGCCGGGCGAGCCGGGCGCCCGCGCCGCGGAGCGGTTCCTGCGCGCCCTGGTCCTGGCCCGGGCCACCGCCCGTCCGCCGGGCCCGCTCGTCGTCGCCGTGGGCGTCCCCTCCGCGGCGCTGCTGCGGGACCTGGGCGACCCCCAGGAGAGCACCTTCCCGGAGGCGAGCGTGCGGCTCGCCGACGACGCCGGCCCGGGCGAGCCCGCCGTCCTGGTCGACGTCTCCGAGGCCGCCCTCGCCGCGCGCGGCGTGCCCGTCCTGCCCGTCGCGCCGCGGACGTTCCGGTTCGGCCGGCGCGTCCCGGCCGCCCTCGCGAGCGGGGTGGCCGTGCTCGCCCTGCTCGCCGGAGGCCTGCTGCTCCCGCCCGTCCTCTTCCCCCCGCCGCGCGACTGCCTGGGCGGCACCGGCTCCGTGGCGGAGTCGGCCCCCACCGAACCGACACCGGTGAAGGCCACCGACTGGTACGAAGCGGCCCTGGAGACCATCCGCGTCCAGAACGAGCGCGTCGCGGACTACGCCGCCCAGGGCCGCAAGGTGCGCAGGGTCGTCGTCTTCGTGTCCGACCGGCCGAGGACCGACGAGCAGACCCGCTTCGACGGGACGATCCCGGAGCTGCGCGGCATCGCCATGTGGCAGGAGAGGCTGAACGAGGACGCCGAGGCCAACAACTCCCTGATCCCCCTGCACGTGGACGTGCGCCAGGCCGGAGTCGCCTTCCGCGACGCCGAGCGCGAGGCGAAGCGGCTCGTCGCGGAGATGGCGGACGAACGGAACCTCCCGGCGTCCCGGCGGATCGTGGGCGTGCTGGGCTACGCGCAGAGCCGCAAGGAGACCCAGGCGGCGCTCCAGGTCCTGGGCCGGGCGGGCATCCCCACGATCGGCACCACCGCGACCGCCGACGAGATGCTCGGCGGCGACGCCGCACGCACCTACTGGCCCTCCACCCCGTTCAACTCCCGTGAGGCCAGGATCCAGGCGGACTTCGCGCACACGCGGCACATCGTGGCCGAGCGCGGACACGAGGACCGCTGCACCCCGGCCGAGCACGCCATCGTGATCGAAAGCTCCGCCGACCTCTACAGCCACAGCCTCGCCCAGCGGTTCGTCGACGAGTTCGACGGCACACACCAGGTGTTCGACTTCAACCAGGAGGGCGAGTTCAGCCCCGACCCGGTGAGCGGGGCGGTGACCCAGCCCGACGCCGATCTGCTGGCGGCGTCACTGTGCGAGGCGCTGGAGAAGAAGCCCCGGTCGGTGGTCTTCTGGTCGGCGCGCGCCAAGGACTTCACCGCGCTCATCAACTCCATGGACACCGCGGGCACCTGCACCGAGCGCGACGTGACGGTGCTCGGCGGCAACGAGCTGACCAACGTGGCGCAGACCGGCGCGTTCGCCGACAAGGAGTGGCTGCGCCTGTACTACTCCGCGCACCGGCTGCCCGACGACCATCCCGACGCCAGCGACCGGACCGACAGGTTCGTCGAGGACTACGTCGCCTATGTGGAGACCACCACCACGGGGACGGACCCCTGGAAGCAGGACGGCCACTCCGCGGTCTCGTACGACGCCTTCCACGTCCTGTCGGAGGCGGTGCGCGAGGCCGGCCTGGCCGACCCGGAGGTCGACCGCAAGTCCGTCCTGCTGGTCCTCGGCAACGGCGTCGCCTTCAACGGCGCCACCGGGTACGTCTCCTACGAGGGCGCCAACGCACCGCCCGACGACAAGACCCTCGTCCTGCTGCGCCAGTCCGGGAACCACCCGAAGGCCGTCCTGGTCTGCGGCGCCTACCGCCAGGGGGAGTCGAGCGAGAAGCAGGGCAAGCCGTGCGCGGGCTGAACGGCCGTGCGGCAACGTCCGCTTCACGCCGTGCGCCCCGTCACCCCACCTCCGTCACCGGCCGCATCGCGGCGTCGTACACCGTGCGGTAGTCCGGGACGACGACCCGCGTGTCCGGGGACGCCTGCCCGATCCGGGCGACGAAGTCCGCCACGTCCATGGACGGATCGGGCTGCGGCGAACCCTTCAGGGCCACCTCGAAGTCGTCCCGGTGCACGGGCACGGCCACGGGAGGACGGTCCAGCGCGCTGAGCAGCCGGGGCGCACAGCGGTGGGTGTACGTGCTGTTCGGCACGGCGATCGTCGCGAGGTCGGGACCGAGGCCCCGCACCGCCCGCTCCGAGAAGCCGCCGGCCCCCGTCAGGAACGCCGACGGGCCGTCCGCGCCGACGGTCACCTGGAAGACGAGGGTGTCGCCCTCGGGCAGGTCCTCGATGGTCCTCGGACGCTCCGCGGGCGGGGAGTTCAGGGTGCCCGGGACGAAGCAGGAGCACTTCTTCGCGGAGCCGGCGGCCGGGGTTTCGACCCGCGACCGCACGGCGGCCTCGGGACGCGGGGGCGCCCCGAGGCCGCCGGACGAGGCGCCGCGCCCGTGGTCGATGGTCCACGGCTGACGGGAAAGGGGGAGGTCCACTTGCTGACGGCAGGGGAGGCGGAGGGCTCAGAAAACGCCCTTGTACCCCTGCCACCCCGTGGCGATCCGCGTACGGCTCCCGAAGGACCCCTTGCCGTTGCCGTTGACCCGCCACACCGCCCCGGACGTGTCACGGGCCACCAGATCGCCCTTGCCGTCCCCGGTGACGTCGCCCACGCCCACCAGCACGTTGTACGACGACCCCCAGTCGCTGAAGACCTTCACCCGGCTCTTGAACCTGCCGGTTCCGGTGCCGTCGTAGCGCCACAGTTCGTTGGACCCGTCCTGGGCGAGCAGGTCGCCGTGGCCGTCGCCGTTGAGGTCGCCGGCGCCGACGATCTTCTTGTAGCCGGTCCAGCCGGAGGCGATCTTCACCCGGGTCGCGAACTTGCCGGTGCTGGTGGCCTTGTGGAGGTAGACGTCGCCGGTGGACGACTTGCGGGTGATCAGGTCGGCACGGCCGTCGCCGCTGACGTCGCCCGGCGAGGTGAGCACGTTGTACTGGTCCCAGCCCGTGCCCAGCGACGTGTACGGCGTCGACGGCGTCACCGCCGCGCCGCACGCCGGCCGGTAGGCGCGCAGGGTCCCGCTGCTGTACCGCACGAGCACGTCGTTGCACCGGTCGCCGTTCAGGTCGCCGAACGGCACGGCCTTCACCGTCGTGGGCCACCCGGAGCCCGTCCGCTTCCCCGTGAACGTCCCCTTGCCGGACCCGTACTGGTACGTCAGTCCGCCCGAGCCGTTCAGCGTCAGCACCTCGCCGAAACCGTCCGAGGCGACGAAGTCACGCCAGGCCGCCGCGGCGCCCGAGACCTTCACCGTGCCCGTCTTCGTCAGGGCCGCGCCCTGCCCGTCCGCCGGGTCGACGGTGAGCGACCAGGTGTACGCCCCGTTGCGGACCAGCCGGCCGGCGGTGTCCTTCCCGTTCCACGACGCGGCCACCACGCCGGGCGCCGGGCCGCCGGACAGGGTGCGCACGACCGTGCCCGTCGCCTTGTGCCTGACGACGAGCTGCCAGGAGGCGGCCGCCTTGTTCAGCCACCACTTAGGGGCCCACCGCCCCGCCCCGCCCTTGACGTCGGCCGACGCGGCGACCGTGGCGTCGCGCTGGACGAGCGGGGAGACGGGGACGCCGCTGGGGGTCAGGACGACGCCGTTGTCGGAGCGCAGCTGGGCGATGACGCCGGTGTACGGGTCGACGTCCCAGGTGCCCCACTCGAACGTCCCCGCGAAGTGCGGCACGGGCGTCCCGCCGCGGACGTCGATCACCTTGAGCCGGCTGTCCTCGACGGTCGCCACGAAGCCGTCGCCGAGCCGCGCCTGCTCCCAGCTGTCGCCGTCGGCCAGCGTGATGTTCCGGTCGGTGACCGTGTCGTAGACGCCCTGGCCCTCGGAGTTGAGCACGCAGTGCCACAGCAGCCAGCGGCCGACGGCCTGGAAGTCGTTCAGCAGGCAGCCGCGCCCGAACGACACCCAGTCGACCTCCTGCCCGGTGAGCAGGTCGACGGCGGTCACGGAGCCGCCGCCGGACCGCACCCAGAGGGTGGTGCCCGAGATGGCCGCGACGTTCTCCGTCGTCGTGTACAGCGTCCGCCCGCTGTCCAGGTCGACGACGCGGGTGAGCGCCTTGCCGTCGCTGTCCCACGGCTCCGTCAGGGCGGCGAAGCGGCCACTGGCGGCGGCCACGGTCTGGTACGTGCGGGAGCCGTCGATCAGCGTGCCGGGCAGGGACTGGCCGGGGCCGAGGAGCCGGGGCTGCTCGGCGGCGGAGGTGCCGTAGCCGGAGATGACGGTGCGTCCGTCGCCGGTGGGGAAGATGCGGGGGCGGCCCTCGGTGTAGTCCACCGCCGCGATCCGGCCGAGGTTGGCGCGCGGCCCGACGAAGGGGGCGCCGGTCAGACCGGTCTCACGGGTGTGGAGGTACGTCATCTCGCCCAGGGGGTCCTCCTCGACGGTGGTCAGCCGCCCCTGGTCGTACGTCATCTGGGACACCGTGTGCACGGCCTGCCGCGGGTACGCGTCGGCGATCCGGCGCACGGTGACCCCGCCGCCCTCGGCCGCCTCGACGAGGGACACGCCCCACCCGTCCGTGTCGGGGCCGCCCGGCACCAGGAGCCCGCCGTCCGGAGTGGCCATGGCGTGGTGGGACGACCTGGCCATGACCGTGCGGGACGGGGAGCCGTCCAGCGGCACGGCGTCGACCCGCCACACCGGGAGGTGTTCCTGGTGCCAGCCCAGGGAGGGCTCGTGCCGGGCCATGAGGACGGTGTCGCCGACCAGACCGAGCACCGACCCGGGGTCCGCGGGCACCTTCCGGGGGGCGGCGGTCAGGTCGTCGCGGGAGGCGATGTTCAGGGCGCCGTCGTACCACCACACCAGGTGCGTGGCACTGAGCGCGACCTGGCTGTACCAGGGCTCCACGTTGTACGGCAGGGTGATCAGGCGCCCCTGCTCGACGTCGAGCCAGGCGGTGAAGGTCTTCTCGTCCTTCTCGTACCGCACCACCTGTCCGTCCGCGTCGGTCAGCGTCGAGTTCCACAGGTAGGCGCCGGCGGGCGCCCCCTCCACCGTGCGGACGGCGACGGAGCCGTCGTCCCGGACGTCCAGCAGATGCCAGGTGGTGCCGGTCCGGTACGTGCCCGTGCTCGTGACGACGGTCGAGCCGAGAGTGCTCAGGTAGGAGTGCCCCTCGGGCAGCGCGACCTCGTTGACCTCGCCGGACTTCATGTTCCGCAGCGTGACGGTCCTCCGGGAGCCGTCGAGGCGGGCGACGACGTCCGAGCCCGCGCCGGAGCCGAAGGACCGGTACGTGTTCCAGCCGTCCGGGTCGACGACCGTGTCGACACCGTCGTAGCCCGTCCACAGGTGACCGCGCCCCTGCTCGTAGCGGAGGAAGCCCGAGGGCCCCGCGCTCAGCAGGCTCGTGGAGGGCAGCGCCGACGTGGTCGCCGGCACGACCACCTCCCCGGCGGCCGGGGCGGCGTGCACGCTGCCGGCCGTCAGCGGGCCGAGCCCGAGGGCGAGCGAGAAGGAAACGACGGCGGCGGTGGCGCCTCGTACGAGCACACGTCTGCCCATGCGGACCTCTCCGGGACGGGGGCGGAAGGCAGGGAGAGGCTTGCGCGTGCGCGCCGCCGAGCCGCAGGTCGTGACCGGCGGACGGACATGGCGTTCGGACACCCCCCGGCCAAGTGGCCGGATCGTAGCAGTCGGACGGGTCCATGATCACGAGGTGGGGTACATGTCCCTGACACGCTGGTCGGGTCGACGTGATCCCGCCCGCCCCGGTACGGCACCGCCGCCGACGTACCCGCACGCACCCGCATGGTTATTGACCTGCGCAGATGCGCTGTGCTTCGCTCAGCGCGAGAACCTGGGGGCACCGCCGACGACCACGGCCGTCCGCTCCGGGGGAAACTGCAGGGGCACGGATGGCGTGCGGGGGCGAAACAGGGGGGTACGAGGTGTCTTCGGCATGGGGTCCGCCACCTGACGGCCGCCGTCCGCCTGGGCCGGGCCGGCCCGAACACCCCGACTGACCCGTCCGAGGCGGCCGTTCCGCGCGACGACGCCCGCCCCGTCCCACCCCACCCCGCGCTTTCCCGCCTGAGCACCTCACCGCCGAACGAAGCTGACAGAAGTTGAGACACATACCACCGCAGAACCTTGCCCGCCCGCGGCGAATACCCGAGGGCGCCGCGGCCGCCCGGCCCGCGGGCGGCCGCGCACGGTTCGTCCTCTGGTCCCTGGCCGCCGTCGTGACCCTCGGGTTCCTCGTCGCGCTCGAGGTCGCCGCACGGCACTACGGCGCACCGGGCCCGATCACCACCCAGGCGCGGGAGGTGATCCACGCCCCCAAGTCGGCCGGTCTGCTCTACGCCGCCCTGGCGCTGACGCTGGTGGTGCTCCCCTGGCGGCAGCGGTTCATCGCCGTGGGGGCGGCCCTCGGCATCGACACCGTCTTCCTCGCCGTGCGGTGGGCGGCCGGCATCGAGACGCACGGCGGCCACCCCTTCGGCAACGGGGCACTGTGGGCGATCCTCGGCTGCGCGGTCGTCGCGGTCACCCGCCGCACGGGCCCCGAACGCGTCCTGCTGCTGAAGGGCGCGGGGCTCGGCCTCCTGCTGATGGCCGGCCGCAAGACCGGCGACACCTGGCTGCTCCTCACCTCCAAGACCCGCCCCGGCGTCCTCGACCAGTACGTGGCCACCGCCGACCACGCCCTGGGCAACCCGTCGTGGCTGGCCGGCCGGATCGTGACGGCGAGCGGCTCCGTCGGCTTCAACTTCCTCGACTTCGTCTACGGCAACCTCGCGGTGGCCGCGGTCCTCGCCGCCCTCTACCAACTGCGCAAGGTGGCCGCCGAACGCCGCTTCCCCCGCCATCACCTGGTCCGCACGTTCCTGGTGATCGGCCTCATCGGCCCCGCCTTCTACATGATCTTCCCGGTGGTCGGCCCGATCTTCGCCTACGGCACCGGCGCCGCCCACTGGGCGGAGGTCAGCCTGTGGGCGCCGGACATGCCGCCCAGCGCGCCCTGGGCCGTGGCCGACCTGTGGCCGCGGACGCTGCCGCCGATCGGCGCCCCGGAGCCGATGCCGTTCGACGGGATCACCCCGCGCAACTGCATGCCCAGCCTGCACACGGCATGGGCGGTCGCCATCTTCCTCCACACCCGCAAGGGCCCGCGCGCACTGCGCCACGCGGGAACGTTCTGGCTGGTCGCCACCCTGGCCGCGACGCTGGGCTTCGGCTACCACTACGGCGTGGACCTCGTCGCCGGTGTGGTCTTCACCCTCACCATCGAGGCGGCCCTGCGCGCCCACGACCAGGGCTGGGACCGCGCGGGCATCCGGCTGGTCGCCCACGGCACGACGGTGTTCACCGCCCTCCTGACGTCGTACCGCTGGCTGCCGGTCCAGATGGCCGAACACCCTTGGCTGTCCGGCCCGCTGCTCTTGCTGGCGATGGCCTCGGTGATCTACGCGTACGCACGGACGACGGCGACCTGGTCCCGGGGCCGGGCGCCGGCGCGCGCACCGGAACGGGAGCCGGAACCGGCGCCGGAGCCGGCCTGAGCGGAGACCGGCGACGACGGAACGCACCTCGACACCGGCCTGCGCAACACGCTTTCCCCGAGGCCCGGCCGTCCGCCGCCTCCGCCCCGGTCCCCGGCGTGCGGGGCGGTGTCCGCCGTCGCCCCGGAACAGCGGGCCGAGCGGGAGTGCGCTCGGCACCCGCGGCCGTGTGCGCCCGGACCCGCCGGACGCCGTACGACCTCCGTATCGGCGAACTCTCCTTTCCCGTACAACCTTTCGGGCTCCCCAGAGGTCAAATCCTGGCTCGTACGTATGCCTGGAGAGGAACTCATGCCCCGGTCCCACCACGAACGCTCCCGTCGTCGCGCCGTCCTCGGCGCCACCGCCGTCGCGGTCGCCCTCGCCGGCGGCCTGCTCGTCGCCCTGCCCGGCGGGGCGAGTGCCGCCCCGTCGGGCCTCGCCGACGACTTCAACGGCGACGGCTACCGCGATCTGGCGATCGGCGCCCCCGGCGCCGTCGCGGGCGGGAAGGCGAAGGCGGGTGCCGTGGTCGTCACCTACGGCTCGGCCGGCGGCATCAGCCCCGCGCGCCGCAAGACCACCTCGCAGGAATCCGCCGGCGTGCCGGGCTCCTCGGAGACCTCCGACCGCTTCGGCACCGAACTCGCGCACGGTGACCTCAACGCGGACGGCTACGGCGATCTCGTCGTGGGCACACCGCTGGAGGACGTCGGCGGCGACACCGACGGCGGTTCGGTCACCATCCTGTGGGGAGGCTCGTCCGGCCTGTCGGGCGGCACGGTGATCGGCGACCCGAACGCGTCGGGCCACGACCGGTTCGGCCAGTCCCTCGCGGTCGGCGACTTCACCGGTGACGGGAGGACCGACCTGGCCGTCGGTTCCACCGGCAAGGACGTGTGGATCTTCAAGGGCGGCTTCACCAAGTCCGGCGGCGCGGCCGGCAAGCTGCGCTTCGACGCGAAGATCGAGTCCGGCGCGTATCCCAGGGGCGCCGTCGAGCTGGCTGCCGGCGACTTCGACGACGACCGGGTGGACGACGTGGTGGTGGGATCCTCCACGGGCAACTTCGTCCACCGGGGCACCCCGACCGGGCCCGTCTTCCAGACCGAGGCGGGCCCCGGGTACGCGGGCGCGCTCACCGCGGCCGACTTCGACCGCGACGGGCACGACGACCTGGTCGTCGGCACCGACTTCCTCGACATCTTCGACCAGACGGCCGAGGGCGGCTACGTCACGGTGTTCTACGGCGGTACCGCGGGCGTCGACACCACCCGCAGCGCCGCCTTCAGCCAGGACACCGCGGGTGTACCGGGAGCGGACGAGTCCGACGACTCGTTCGGCGGCTCACTCGCCGCGGGCGACGTCAACGGCGACGGCCACCCGGACCTCGCCGTCGGCGCGAACTTCGAGACCATCGGCTCCGCGAGCCACGCGGGCAACGTCTGGGTGCTGCGCGGCGGCGCCTCCGGCCTGACGGCCACCGGCGCCCAGTCCTTCAACCAGGGCACCTCGGGGGTCCCGGGCGCCAACGAGTCCTCGGACCTGTTCGGCGGCGCCGTCCACCTCGCCGACCACAACAGGGACGGCCGCGCCGATCTGTCGGTGGGCGCGGCCGGCGAGAACAGCGACGACGGCGCCGTCTGGGTCCTGCGCGGCTCCGCCAAGGGCGTCACGACCACCGGTGCGGTGAACTTCGGCGCGTCGTCCGTGGGCATCGGAAAGCCGGGCCACGACCCCGTCTTCGGGCGCGTCATGTCGGGCTCCTGAGCACACGGACGGACGGCCGAAAGGGGCGGCACCCACAGAATCCCGGGTCCGCCCCTTCCCCGCACACCGCCGGGCGGACGCCGGACGCGCCGGCCCTGGACGCAGAAGCCGACGCATCGGGGAGCGGGGCGACCGAAGGCGTGGCCTCCTCGGAGCGGCCGACGCCTGCCCCATTCCGACGACCGCCACGTCGACCTCGTGACCGGTACGGGCGTTGGGGTCGTGAACGACACCGCGTCCGACGCGGGCCGGTGGACGGCCGAGCAGTTCGGGGCGGCCGACGATCTCCGCCATGGGCTTGGGGATGAGGTCCAGCACCACCGGAGCACGACCTGCGGGTCGTCGGCCTGGCGGCAGATGTCGGACAGTCCCTCCCAGGTCCCGCGCCGATCCGATCACACCGGCTGAGACCAGGCACGTCGAAGGGCCCCCTGTTTCCAGGGGGCCCTTCGACATCGTGCCCGGTGAGGCACTGGCGGAGGATACGAGATTCGAACTCGTGAGGGGTTGCCCCCAACACGCTTTCCAAGCGTGCGCCCTAGGCCTCTAGGCGAATCCTCCGTCGGAAACATTACATGACCCGGAGGAGTGCTCGCGAACTCGTTCGTGCCGGTCGGCATCGGGTACTCTGTGCGGAGCCCCTCACGCGGCGCTATCTGACTGAACTCCCCCAGGGCCGGAAGGCAGCAAGGGTAGGTTGGCTCTGGCGGGTGCGTGGGGGGCGCTTGCGTTCCCGGGCGAGGTCGGCCGGTCGCCGGTGGCGCTCGCCACTGACGGGCCGGGGCCCGTTGTCAGTGCGCGCCTATAACCTCGTAAGCGTGTCGTCTCTCGCGTTGTACCGCCGCTACCGCCCGGAGTCCTTCGCCGAGGTCATCGGGCAGGAGCATGTCACCGACCCGCTGCAGCAGGCGCTGCGGAACAACCGGGTCAATCACGCGTACCTGTTCAGCGGGCCGCGCGGGTGTGGCAAGACGACCAGCGCGCGGATTCTGGCCCGGTGCCTGAACTGCGAAGAGGGACCCACGCCCACCCCCTGCGGCGAGTGCCAGTCCTGTCAGGACCTCGCCCGCAACGGCCCCGGCTCGATCGACGTCATCGAGATCGACGCCGCTTCCCACGGTGGCGTGGACGACGCCCGTGACCTGCGGGAAAAGGCCTTCTTCGGCCCCGCCCGCAGCCGTTACAAGATCTACATCATCGACGAGGCCCACATGGTCACGTCGGCCGGCTTCAACGCGCTGCTCAAGGTCGTCGAGGAGCCGCCGGAGCATCTGAAGTTCATCTTCGCCACCACCGAGCCCGAGAAGGTCATCGGGACGATCCGGTCCCGGACGCATCACTACCCGTTCCGGCTGGTCCCGCCCGGCACGCTGCGCGAGTACCTCGCGGAGGTCTGCCAGAAGGAGGGCATCCCCGTCGAGGAGGGCGTCCTGCCGCTCGTCGTGCGCGCGGGCGCCGGATCCGTGCGTGACTCCATGTCCGTCATGGACCAGCTGCTCGCCGGCGCCGCCGCGGACGGCGTGACGTACGCCATGGCCACCTCACTCCTCGGCTACACCGACGGCTCCCTCCTCGACTCCGTCGTGGAAGCCTTCGCCACCGGCGACGGCGCCGCCGCCTTCGAGGTCGTGGACCGTGTCATCGAGCGCGGCAACGACCCCCGCCGCTTCGTCGCCGACCTGCTGGAGCGCCTGCGCGACCTGGTCATCCTCGCCGCCGTGCCGGACGCCGCCGACAAGGGCCTCATCGACGCCCCGGCCGACGTGCTGGAGCGGATGCAGGCCCAGGCGAGCACGTTCGGCCCCGCCGAGCTGAGCCGGGCCGCCGACATCGTCAACGAAGGGCTCACCGAGATGCGCGGCGCCACCTCGCCGCGCCTCCAGCTCGAACTGATCTGCGCCCGCGTCCTGCTCCCGGCCGCCTACGGCGACGAACGGTCCCTGATGGCCCGCCTCGACCGGATCGAGCGCGGTGTGAACTTCTCCTCGGGGAGCGGTGCGCCGACGATGGCGTACGTTCCCGGTCCCGAGGCGCACGGGGGAGCGGGGCAGGGGCCTGCGGCCGTCGCCGGCCCCGCGGGTGGGGTCGCTGCGGCGCGGGCCGCCGTGCGCGGGCCCGGGCCCGAGAGCGGTGGTTCCGGGGCAGGTACGGGCGCGGGCCATGTTCCCTCGCCGGGCGTGCCGACCGGCGGTGCTCCCGCCCCCGCCACTCCCGCCACCCCCGTGGCAGCCCAAGCCGCCCCCTCCGCCCCCGCCACGCCTTCCGCGCCCCCGCCCGCCGCACCGGCCCCCACCCCCGGTGCCTGGCCCACCGCCGCATCCGCCGGCACCGGAGCCGGCACCGGCACCGGAGCGGGCACCGCCCCCGCCCGCCGCCCCGGCGGCTGGCCCACCGCGGCACCCCCCGGCGGAGGCCCCGCCCCCGCCCGCACCGCTGCCCCCACCCCCGGCCCCGCCGCCCCTGTCACCCCGGCCACCTCTTCGTCCCCGCCCCCGTCCGCCGGCGGCCTCGACCCCCGTGCCCTCTGGCCGAACATCCTCGAGGTCGTGAAGAACCGCCGCCGGTTCACCTGGATCCTGCTCAGCCAGAACGCCCAGGTCGTCGGCTTCGACGGCACGACCCTGCAACTCGGCTTCGTCAACGCCGGCGCCCGCGACAACTTCATGAGCAGCGGCAGTGAGGACGTGCTGCGCCAGGCGCTGGCCGAGCAGTTCAACGTCCACTGGAAGATCGAGGCGGTCGTCGACCCCTCGGGCGGCGGCTCCGCGCCCCCGCCGGCTCCGGCCGGTGGGTTCAGCGGCGGCGGCAGCGGTCCCGCGGGCGGTTACGGCGGCGGTCCCGCCACCGCCGGTGGCTACGGCGGCACCGCGACGGCCGTCCAGCAGCGCCCCGCGCCCCCGGCCCGGCAGCAGACGTCCGCCGCGTCGCCCCCGCACCCGGCCCCGACGGCGTCCGCCCCCGCCGCACATCCCACGCCCGCATCCGCACCGGCCCCGGAGCCGCCGCCCGTCTCCCCCGAGGACGACGTCCCCGAGGACGACGACCCCGACCTCGACGAGTCGGCCCTCTCCGGGCAGGAGCTGATCGTGCGGGAGCTGGGCGCGACGGTGGTCGAGGAGTTCACGAACGAGTAGGCGGACGGCAAGCGGCCACGCGACCGCTACTCGCGATGCCCATTCGGAGGAACCCACAACCCCTCCACCCCCACCCCCTCGGCATCCCCCACAAATGCCGCCCGCCCCCTGCGGTTAGGCTGACCCCGTGAAGGTCCTCGTCATCGGCAGCGGCGCCCGCGAACACGCCCTGTGCCGCTCCCTGTCCCTCGACCCCGCCGTGACCGCGCTCCACTGCGCGCCCGGCAACGCCGGCATCGCCGAGGTCGCCGAGCTGCACCCGGTCGACGCCCTCGACGGCGCCGCCGTGTCCGCGCTGGCGCGGCGGCTCGGCGCCGAACTGGTGGTCGTCGGCCCGGAGGCCCCGCTCGTCGCGGGCGTCGCCGACGCCGTGCGCGAGGCCGGCATCCCGGTGTTCGGCCCCTCCAAGGAGGCCGCGCAGCTCGAGGGCTCCAAGGCCTTCGCCAAGGACGTGATGGCCGCGGCTGCCGTGCCCACGGCGCGGTCCTACGTGTGCACCACCGCGGCCGAGGTCGAGGAGGCGCTCGACGCCTTCGGAGCGCCGTACGTCGTCAAGGACGACGGTCTCGCCGCGGGCAAGGGCGTCGTCGTCACCGACGACCTGGAGCAGGCCAAGGCGCACGCCGCCGGCTGCGAGCGGGTCGTCGTCGAGGAGTACCTCGACGGCCCCGAGGTCTCCCTCTTCGCCGTCACCGACGGCGAGACGGTCGTCCCGCTGCGCCCCGCCCAGGACTTCAAGCGCGCCCTCGACGGCGACGAGGGCCCGAACACCGGCGGCATGGGCGCGTACTCCCCGCTGCCCTGGGCCGACCCGAAGCTGGTCGACGAGGTCATGGAGACGGTGCTGCAGCCGACCGTCGACGAGATGCGGCGGCGCGGCACCCCGTTCTCCGGCCTGCTCTACGCCGGGCTCGCGATCACCTCGCGCGGCGTCCGCGTCATCGAGTTCAACGCACGCTTCGGCGACCCCGAGACCCAGGTCGTCCTGGCCCGGCTGAGGACCCCGCTGGCCGGCGTCCTCATGGCCGCCGCCACCGGCAACCTCGCCGACCTGCCGCCCCTGCGCTGGAGCGAGGAGGCCGCCGTCACCGTGGTCGTCGCCTCCCACAACTACCCCGGCACCCCCCGCACCGGCGACCCGATCACCGGCCTCGACGAGGTGGCCGCCCAGGACGCCCCGCACGCCTACGTCCTGCACGCAGGCACCCGGCGCGAGGGCGACTCGGTGGTCAGCGCGGGCGGACGCGTCCTGTCCGTCACCGCGACCGGCGCGGACCTCGCCGAGGCGCGCGAACGGGCCTACCGCGCCGTCGGGCGCATCCGCCTCGACGGCTCCCAGCACCGCACGGACATCGCGGCCAAGGCGGCGTCGGGCGCGTAACGGCGCTGACCAGGCAGGCACTCATCAGGCCCCGGAGTTCACCCGAACCCGGGGCCTGATCCTTGCCCTCTGTCGATCACCTCTCCCCAAAGCCATTCCATCGAGTGACCGATGTCCCATCCGGCTGACTGGGGGCGCACCCCCAACTAGGGTGCGGCGCAAGCGGTCCGGCACCTGGCCCACCCGCGTGGCCACTTGGCCCACCGGCATTGCGATGTCGGTGGCGGGTGCCACAGTGGGGGGAGTGAGCAACGCCAGGACGGCAGGACCGTCGGGACCGGTGAGGACGGCAGGGGGTGAGGACGGATCGTGACCGGTATGGACGTGGAAGTGGGCGCGCAGGCCGCGCGATCCCGGGCGCTGGCCGTGCTGCGCATCCGCAGCCGGGCGCTGGCCGCCGCCGTGCTGCCGGGCGCCGCCGCGGTGGTCCTGCTCGCCGGCGGCTCCACCGGCCACCTCGTGGGCGGCGGCTGGGACGCCGCCCGCTGGGCGGTGGGCGCCTTCGCGCTGCTCGTACTGCTGCTCGCCGGCGGCTTCGCGCTGCTGGTCGCCCGTGCCCGCCCCGCCATGAGCCCCACGGTCCCGATCGCCGAGGACGCCGCCCCGGATCTGTACCGGCTGGTGCGCGACCTCGCCGACCGCCTCGGCGTCCCCGCCCCCTCCGCGATAGCCGTGACCCCGGACTGCGACAGCTGGCTGGAGGACCGCACCCACCCTGCACACGCCCCTCCACGGACCGCCTCGGCCCGCCGGGGCGGTCAGGCGCACGGAGGCGACCCGGGCGGCGCTCCCGGCTCGGGCATATCCGGCGGCCGACCGGGGCATCGCCGTACGACGGCCGCCCCCGTCCTCGTCATCGGCTCGCCGTTCCTGTGGTGGATGCGCGTCGGTGAGCTGCGTGCCGTGCTCGCCCCGGTCGTCGCCGGCACGGGTCCTTCCGCGCACCCCGACATAGCCGCGGCCCGGCGCTTCGTCCGGGGCCTGGACGCCGCGGTCGCCGCCGTCTCCCGACCGGGCCGTCCGCCCGTCGTGCGCACGGTGTGCGCCGGCCTCGGCTGGCTGACCCGCCTGCTGCTGCGCGGCTGCCGGGAGCACGCGGCGCAGATGGAGCGCGGGGTCGCGGCGGCCGCCGCCGAGCGTGCACAGGCTGTGGATTACGGGCTGCGGATCGTCGCGCAGGAACAGGTGGGGCTGGCGTACGCCGGCTGGGACCGGCTGCTCACGCGGGTCGCGCTGCCCGCGTGGCGGATGGGCCGCTGGCCCTCCCGGCTGGACGCGGGCGTCGTCGCGGCCCTCACCGAGCTGTCCCGCCGCGACCGGCTGGCCGAGGGCTTCGCCACCCGTCTCGGCGAGCGGCCCGCCTGCGACCTGCTCGAAGAGCCCGGCGCGGTGGACGAGGCCGCCTCGCTGCTCGCCGCCCGCCTCTTCCACGGCGGCCCCGCCGGGCCCAACCCGGACTGGTCGCCGGTGGACTGGCAGGAGTACCCGGAGGAGGTCGTCGACCGCAAGTGGCGCACCGACGCGGCCCGCCTCCACCGCGTCCTGGACACCCTCGGCGTCCGTCGCACCGCCACCGGCCACCACGGCGACGGAGACGGCGGCGGCCCCACCCTGTCCCGAGTCCTCGATCACCTCACGGCCCCGGCCACCCCGCCGGCCCCCGCCCCGTCGGCCCCGTCGGCCGCCGCCCAGCCGCCCGTACGGGGCGGCCCCCGCGAGGAACCGGCCGAAACAGCCGCGACGGCCGGGACGACGGACGACCCGCCACCCCCCGACCCCCACCGCGCCGCCCCCGACCCCCACCGCGCCGCCCCCGACCCCCACCGCGCCGCCGCCGACGACCCCCCGAGCGCCGCCTCCGGCTCCCGCTGCGCCGCCCTCGCCACCGGCCTCAGCGCGGAACTCGCCCGTGAGGAAGCCGCCGGCCCGGCGCCCCGCACCGTCCCGGCCTCCGGCCCCGCCGCCGACGACCCCGCCCTCTGGGACGACGGGACGCTCCCGCTGTTCCCCCTCCAGCCGCCCCGCACCCCCCGCGAACTGCTCGCCGACCACGTCACCGCGATGGTCTGCTGCGCCGCGATGGACACGGCCGGGGCGACCCCGGGGCTGGACTGGCTCGACGGCCCGTCCCTCCTGGTCAACGGCGAACGCGCGACCGACCTGGCCCCGAAGGTCCTCAGCCTCATAGAGGACGGCGACGCGGAGCCCCTGCGGGCCTGGCTGGCCCGGATGGGGATACGCCCCGAGAAGCCCGTACGCCTGGTCTGACGGTCTGGCTGACGGTCTGACCGACGGCCGCCCGGTATGACGACCGGACAACGGCACCCGGATCCAGTCGTTCCGCTTCTGGTCAATTCAGAACGAACAGTGACGGACTCGGCGCAGTATGTGATGTGCTGGGACTGAACGAGCTCGTGGCAAGCGCAGTCGACATAGGACAGTCGTGCGGCCGATCAAGCACAACGAGCCAACCACCAGAACGGCCACCACCAGCACGACCGGTACAACCAGCACGAGCGCGACAGCACGACAAGCGCAACAGCACGACGAGCGCCACAAGTACGACAAGCGCCACAAGCGCGACAAACAACCCCAAGCGCACAGCAAGCAGCGCAAGCGCAAGGAAAAAAGAACACCAGGGGAGGGGAGCGGCCATGGGATCGGAGCGGATCCGGCGCTGGGAGTCGGGAGCACTGGCGCATGCCGTGACGGATCCTTTCGGCCAGGGCCCCCTCCCGTGGCTGCGCGGCAGCGAGACGTACTTCGACGACACCGGCCAGGTCGTCCCCTGGTACGCCGACCCCGCGCCCGGCGCCGAGTACCCGCACTTCCCGTCCCCGCGCCACGCCACCCGCCCGGCGGCCCGCCCGCCCCGCCCCGTCGGCCCCCGCACCGCCGACGACGTGCGCCTCCAGATCAAGGGGTTCACGTCCACCGGAGCGGTGGCGCCGGGTGAGGCCGTCGACTTCCACGTGACCGTCGACCCGCCCCAGGAGTTCGGCGTCGACGTCTACCGCATCGGCCACTACGGCGGCGACGGCGCGGCGAAGGTCACCAGCAGCCCTCGCCTGTCCGGCATCGTCCAGCCCTCGCCGCTCACCGCCGACCGCACGGTCTCCTGCCACCACTGGTGGCTGTCCTGGCGGCTCCAGATCCCGTCGTACTGGAGCACCGGCGCCTATGTCGCCGTCCTCACCACGGCCGACGGCTACCGTTCGCACGTCCCCTTCACGGTCCGCGACGACCAGCCGGCCGACCTGCTCCTGCTGCTGCCGGACGTCACCTGGCAGGCGTACAACCTCTACCCGGAGGACGGCCGCACCGGCGCGAGCCTCTACCACGCCTGGGACGAGGAGGGCCGGCTCCTCGGCGAGGCCGACGCCGCGACGACCGTCTCCTTCGACCGCCCGTACGCGGGCGCGGGCCTGCCGCTGCACGTCGGCCACGCCTACGACGTGATCCGCTGGGCCGAGCGCTACGGCTACGACCTCGCCTACGCCGACGCCCGCGATCTGCACGCCGGCCGGGTGGACCCCACCCGCTACCGGGGCCTGATCTTCCCGGGCCACGACGAGTACTGGTCCGCGAACATGCGCCGCTCCGCGGAACGCGCCCGTGAGCACGGCACGTCCCTGGTCTTCCTCTCCTCCAACTCCATGTATTGGCGCGTGGAGTTGGGGCCGTCCCCGTCCGGCGCCCCGGACCGGCTGCTGACCTGCCGCAAACGCAAGGGTCCGGGGCGGCCCGTGCTCTGGCGCGAAGTGGACCTGCCCGAACAGGAGCTGATCGGCATTCAGTACGCCGGCCGGGTCCCCGAGCCGCACCCGATGATCGTCCGCAACGCCGGCCACTGGCTGTGGGAGGCGACCGGCGCGCACGAGGGCGACGAGATCGAAGGGCTGGTCGCCGGCGAGGCGGACCGTTACTTCCCGCGCACCCGCCTGCCCGACCACGACGAACGCATCCTGCTCGCCCACTCCCCGTACACCGACGGCGACGGCGTCCTGCGCCACCAGGAGACGTCCCTGTACCGCGCGCCCTCCGGGGCATGGGTCTTCGCCTCCGGCACCTTCGCCTGGTCGCCGGCCCTGGACCGTCCCGGCCACGTGGACCCCCGTATCCAGCGCGCCACCGCCAACCTGCTCGACCGCATCTGCAAACGCGACTGACCCCCCGTCCCCGGCCGTTCCCCCGCATACGGGAGAATCGAGTCACTTGGACAGAACCACGGGGAGGAACCGTGTCCGGATTCGTCGAAAAGCCCGAGCCGCTTGAGGTTCCGGGCCTGGTGCATCTGCACACCGGCAAGGTGCGCGAGCTGTACCGGAACGAGGCGGGCGACCTCGTGATGGTCGCCAGCGACCGCATCTCCGCCTACGACTGGGTGCTGCCGACCGAGATCCCCGACAAGGGGCGGGTCCTCACCCAGCTCTCCCTGTGGTGGTTCGACCAGCTCGCCGACCTGGTGCCCAGCCACGTCCTGAGCACCGAGCTGCCCGCGGGCGCCCCCGCCGACTGGGCCGGCCGCACCCTGGTGTGCAAGTCCCTGCGGATGGTCCCGGTGGAGTGCGTGGCCCGCGGCTACCTCACCGGCTCGGGGCTCGCGGAATACCAGGAGTCCCGTACCGTCTGCGGCCTCGGCCTCCCCGAGGGCCTGGTCGACGGCTCCGAGCTGCCCGGCCCGATCTTCACCCCGGCCACCAAGGCCGAGGTCGGCGAGCACGACGAGAACGTCTCCTACGAGGAGGTGGCCCGCCAGGTCGGCGCCGACATCGCGGCCGAGCTGCGCCAGGCGACGCTGGCCGTGTACTCGCGCGCCCGTGACATCGCCCGGGACCGGGGGATCATCCTCGCGGACACCAAGTTCGAGTTCGGCTTCGACGGCGACGACCTGGTCCTCGCCGACGAGGTCCTCACCCCGGACTCCTCCCGCTTCTGGCCGGCCGACCAGTGGCAGCCGGGCCGCGCGCAGCCGTCGTACGACAAGCAGTACGTCCGTGACTGGCTGACCTCGGCCGAGTCGGGCTGGGACCGCAGGAGCGAGCAGCCGCCGCCCGCGCTGCCGGAGCCGGTCGTCGAGGCGACCCGGGCCAAGTACGTGGAGGCGTACGAGCGCCTGACCGGAGCGCGCTGGTCGTAGCGGCGGCGTAGGAAAGAGCAGAAGGCCCCCGGTGAGAGCCGGGGGCCTTCTGCAGCGAGCGGACGACGAGGCTCGAACTCGCGACCTCAACCTTGGCAAGGTTGCGCTCTACCAACTGAGCTACGTCCGCATGCGCCGTGGCGCGACAGCCACTATACCCAACCTCGCTCGCGTGCGAGACGCACCGCGGTATGACGGTTCTCCACCCCGAGCTTGGACACGGCCGAGGACAGGTAGTTCCGCACCGTCCCCGGCGACAGCGCGGCCCGCTCGGCGATCTCCGCGACCGGCGCCCCGTCGGCGGCCAGCTCCAGCACCTCGGCCTCCCGCGCGGTCAGCGGCGAGTCCCCGGCGGAGATCGCGTCGGCCGCCAACTCCGGGTCGACGTAACGGTTTCCGGCGTGCACCGTGCGGATGATCTCGGCGAGCCGCTGAGCGCTCACCGTTTTCGGGACGAACCCCCGCACACCCGCCGACAGTGCCCGCTTCAGATGTCCGGGCCGGCCGTGGCTGGTGACGATCAGGACCTGGCAGCCGGGGAGTTCGGCGCGCAG
The DNA here is from genome assembly GCF_055587785.1 of Streptomyces sp. NPDC046379. NCBI lineage: Bacteria > Bacillati > Actinomycetota > Actinomycetes > Kitasatosporales > Streptomycetaceae > Streptomyces > Streptomyces sp. NPDC046379. Next base: position 55,463 of record NZ_JBVJFP010000007.1, on the reverse strand, counting down.
GGATGTGGCCACCTTCACACCGTCCGCGCCGGGCATCTGCAGATCGAGGACGGCGACATCGGGCCGGTGCGCCCGGGCCATCGCCAGCGCCTCCGGGCCGGTGGCGGCCTCGGCGACGACCATCAGATCATCCTCCAGCGACAGCAGCGCGGCGAGTGCGCCCCGGATCAGATGCTCGTCGTCGGCGAGCAGCAGCCGCACGGTCACGAGGCGACCTCGGGCACACCCGCGCCCACCGGGGCCCCGGAGCTCTCGGACGCCCCATCGGCCTCGGCCACCCCGTCGCCCTCCGGAACACCGCGAGTCATGGGAATCCCCTCCGACACAGGCACCTCGGCAATGACCCGGAACACCCCTCCACCTCCCACGACCCCCGCCGCCAACGTCCCCCCGACCGCCGCCAGCCGTTCCCGCAGCCCGGCGAGCCCGGAGCCGAGCCCCACGCAGTCACCGGGCCCTTCGCCCACGCCGTCGTTCTCCACCGTCAGCACCACGCGCCCCCCGCTCACCCGCAGCGCCACCTCGCACCGCCGCGCGTCCCCGTGGCGCAGCACGTTGGTCGTGGCCTCGCGCACCACCCACCCGAGCGCCGACTGCACCTCACCCGGCAGCCCGGCCGCCGCCGTCTCGCCGGACGTCTCGCAGCCGATGCCCGCTGCCGTCAACACGCCCTGTGCTCCCGCCAGTTCCGCCCCCAGGTCGGCCTCGCGGTAGCCGCGGACGACGTCCCGGACCTCGCGCTGGGACTCCCGTGCGATCCGCTGCACCTCGATCATCTGCTCCACCGCCTCGGGCCGCCCCCGCCGGGCCAGTTGCACGGCCAGTTCGCTCTTGAGCGCGATGACGGCGAGGTTGCGGCCCATCACGTCGTGCAGGTCGCGCCCGAACCGCAGTCGTTCCTCGGCGACGGCGAGGCGGGCCCGGGTCTCGCGGGCGGCGTCGAGTTCGTAGACGGCGCCCAGCAGCCAGCCGGAGAAGATGCAGGTGAACGCGACGAACCCGGAGCCGAGCAGCACCGCGGCGGCGGTGGCCAGGGCCTCGACGCCGGACGCGCCGAGCGGGAAGGTCACCAGCCCGGCGCCGGCGGCGAATCCGCCGATGAGGGCGAGCACGCGGCGCCGGTCGCGGACGCCGAGGGCGATGTTCCCGGCGCCGAAGATCAGCACGACGGCGAAGACGGCGCCGGCGGTGGAGTCGACGCGCTCGGCGTCCGGTCCGTGCTCGGCGATCATGAGCGCGGCGACCGCGATCACGGCGGTGGCCACGGACAGCGTCCACACCAGGGCGACGGGCTGGGGACGGGTGCCGCGGTCCCAGTCCAGCGCGCGCGAGGCGGTGACGGCGCAGATGACGGCGTGCAGGGCCACCATCGCCGTCAACGGCCCGCCGGCCCGGCTCCCCGCCTGCCCCACGGCCGGGAGCCCCGCGGTCAGGAACTCCACGACCGCGAAGAAGTGGAAGGACCACCGGGTGTACGTCTCGACCTTCGCGGGGGTGCTCTTCCCCCGCCACCACCGCTCCGGCCTGCGCACCCGCCCCGGCCTGTGCACCTGCTCCCGCTCCCGCTCGGGCCTGCCCACCCGCATCCCGCCCCCTCTCCGGTCCGTCAGCGTCGGGGCTCCCACCGGAACCACCGCCCTACAGCAAACACGGCGACCGCGGTCCAGGCCAGCCCGGTGGCGAGCGCCCCGAGCGCCTCGTAGGCCGACAGGTCGCCGGTCCACGCGCCGCGCACCAGGGTGATCACCGGGGTGAAGGGCAGCAGTTCGCAGACGGAGGCGGCCCGGTCGGGCAGCATCTCCAGCGGGACGGCGACGCCCGAGCCGAGCATGGACGCGAACAGCATCGGCAGGCTCGTCACCTGCGCGCTCTCCGCGGTTCTGGTGACCGCGGACGTCACCGCCGCCAGCGCCACGCACAGCACCAGGCCGAGCAGCACGCCGAGCACCGCGAGGTGCGGCTCGGTGGGCGCCCCCAGGTCGAGGAAGACGGTGCAGCCCACCGTCAGCAGCACGCACTGCGCCAGCCCGATCCCCGAGGCCGGCAGCGCGGCGCCGACGAGGATCTCCCGGTCGCGCAGTTCCCCGGTGCGCAGCCGCTTGAGCACCAGTTCCTCGCGGCGGACGACGTAGGAGCTGGTCAGGGCGGCGTACACGGCGAACAGCAGGGAGAAGCCGATCGCGGCGGGCAGCATCACCAGGCCGACGGACAGGCCGGCGTCGGCCAGGTCGTCCTCGGCGAAGGCGGAGCGCACGGTCAGCGGGAGCATCAGCGGCACCAGCACTGCCGTCACCAGGGTGGCCCGGCTGCGTACGAGCAGCGTCAGCTCGGCCCGCGCCAGCGCGCCCATCCGTCCCGCGGTGGTCGTCGTGGCGCGGTCGGCCGCCGCGGTCCGGTCCGTCGAGGTCGTGGTCATGCGGAAGCCCCTTCCCTGTGCGCCCCGGCGTCCGCCGCGGCCCGTCCGGCGATCCCGAGGAACGCCTCCTCCAGCGAGGCCGACCGCACGTCCAGCCGGCCCAGTTCCACCCCGGCGTCGCGCGCCCACAGCAGCAGCCCGGTCGCCGCGCGCTGGAGTTCGTACGTCCGCAGCCGCACGAGCCGCCCCTCGGTGGAGTGGCCGACGACGCCCAGCTCGCCGAGGGCGGGCAGGTCGCCGAGGAAGTAGCCGTCGGGCAGTTCGAAGGAGATCCGGGCCGGCTGGGAGGCGGTCACCTCGGCCGGGGTGCCGGTGGCGGCGATGCGGCCCTCGTGCAGGATCGCCAGCCGGTCCGCGAGGCCCTCGGCCTCCTCCAGGTAGTGCGTGGTCAGCAGCACGGTCGTGCCGCCGTCGCGCAGCCGCCGGATCAGTTCCCAGGTGTCGTGCCGCCCTTCGGCGTCCAGACCCGTGGTCGGCTCGTCGAGGAAGAGCACCTCGGGGTCGCCGAGCAGCGCCAGCGCCAGGTCCAGCCGCCGCCGCTCGCCCCCGGACAGCTGCTTCACCCGTACGCCGGCCCGCGCCGCCAGCCCGACCAGTTCCAGCGCCTCGTCGGTCGGCCGGGCGCCGCTCGTGCAGCCGGCCCACATCCGCACGGTCTCCGCGACGGTCAGCTCGGACGGGAACCCGCCCTCCTGGAGCATCACCCCGGTCCGCGGGCGTACGGCGGCCCGCTCGGCGCAGGGATCGTGGCCCAGGACCCGCACCCGGCCCCCGGCCGGTTCCGCGAGCCCTTCCAGCAGCTCGACCGTGGACGTCTTGCCCGCCCCGTTGGTGCCGAGCAGCGCGAAGACCTCCCCGCGGCCGACGTGGAAGGAGATTCCGCGCACGGCCTCGAACCCGCCCCCGTACACACGCCGCAGGTCGGTGACCTCGATCACGTGCTCGTGTTCGTTGGTGTTCATGACACCAGCGTCTCCGCCACGGGCCCCTTCCGGCAGTGCGCGCTGTCACCGCCCGGCATGACAAATGTCAGGCGCCACGGGGCCGGCGGCCGGATGAGGACGCACGAAAAGACCCCGGTCCAGAAGGACCGGGGTCTCATTCCCGAGCGGACGACGAGGCTCGAACTCGCGACCTCAACCTTGGCAAGGTTGCGCTCTACCAACTGAGCTACGTCCGCATTGCCTCCGACCGGCTTTCACCGATCGGCGCGAGCACCAGCCTACCTGATCCACAGCAGTGGTCCGGACGGCGATGCAGAGCGGGTGACAGGAATCGCACACTGCGCCTTCCCCCTGGAAGGGGGATGTTCTACTACTGAACTACACCCGCGTGTTCCGTGAGCTGGGCTTTTCCGGCCCCGCCCTCGGCGTGCTCCAGACATTAGCTGATCAGCGGGGGGGTTGCGCAAGTCGGTTGTCCCGAGGGGCCCGGCGGGAGCGGCCCGCGGGCCCCGGGACGGCCGACTCGCCCGGCGTCACTGCGCCTCGGCGAACGCCTCGTAGACCTTCTTGGGGATGCGGCCGCGGGCCGGCACGTCCATCTTGTTGGCCTGCGCCCAGGCCCGGACCGCCGCCGGGTCGGGGGCCACCTCGGTCTGCCGGTAGGCGCGGCCCGACCGCGACCGCTTGCGGCCGGCCTCCACGTAGGGCTCGAGAGCCCTGCGGAGCTTCTCGGCGTTTGCTTCGTTCAGGTCGATCTCGTACGACTTGCCGTCGAGTCCGAAGGCGATCGTTTCCGCCGCTTCCGAGCCGTCGATGTCGTCAAAGAGAGTGACCACGACACGCTGCGCCACGAATATCGGTCCCTTCGTGCGACCTCTCTGCGATGACGTGCCAGGACGTCGCGAAGATGCCGCGGAGATGTCGGCTGTCCGCCAGTTATCGAGGAAAGTATCGGCTATTGCCAATTCATTTGTACAGTGCCCGGCAAAGCAATGTGAAGCCCGACTAAATCTCCCCGCGTGTCTCCGGCGCAATAGGTATCGCGTGCGGATCGCGGATCTTTCCCGGAACTTTTCGTGAACAGGCCCCTCCGATGCCGGACCGTGACCATGGTTCTGTGGCTTCCTACAACTCTACTCGCGTAGAAATTTTGTGCGGGTACGCTGAAGTCACTGCAGGAACCTGCTCAGCACCACACCACCGGGAGTGCCCGTGGCACGCGTCGTAGTCGACGTCATGCTCAAGCCGGAGATCCTCGACCCCCAGGGCCAGGCGGTCCAGCGTGCGCTGCCGCGTCTGGGTTTCGAAGGGATCTCGGACGTACGTCAGGGAAAGCGATTCGAACTGGAAGTTGACGGACCGGTCGACGAGGCCGTGCTCGCCCGCATCCACGATCTTGCCGAATCCTTCCTCGCCAACACCGTGATCGAGGACTTCACCGTGAAGGTCGAGGAAGTGGCGGAGGCGGCCAAGTGACCGCTCGTATCGGCGTCGTCACTTTCCCGGGCAGCCTCGACGACCGGGACACCCAGCGCGCCATCCGCCTCGCCGGCGCCGAGCCCGTCGCCCTCTGGCACAAGGACAAGGACCTCAAGCAGGTCGACGCCGTGGTGCTGTGCGGCGGCTTCTCCTACGGCGACTACCTGCGCGCCGGGGCCATCGCGCGGTTCTCGCCGGTGATGGAGCCGCTCATCGAGCAGGCGAAGGCCGGGTTGCCGGTCCTCGGCATCTGCAACGGCTTCCAGATCCTCACCGAGGCCCACCTGCTGCCCGGCGCGATGCTCGGCAACGACCACCTGCACTTCATCTGCCGCGACCAGAAGCTGCGGGTGGAGAACGCGGACACGGCCTGGACGACCGACTACACGGCGGGCCAGGAGATCCACATCCCGCTGAAGAACATGGACGGCCGCTACGTCGCCGACGCCTACACGCTGGACGAACTGGAGGCCGAGGGCCGGGTCGCGTTCCGCTACGTGGCCCGCGACGGAGTCGCTGATGAGCACTACAACCCCAACGGCTCGCTGCGCGACATCGCCGGCATCACCAACGCCGCCGGCAACATCGTCGGCCTGATGCCGCACCCCGAGCACGCCGTGGAGCCCCTCATCGGGTCGGGCCGCACCGACGGCCTGCCGTTCTTCACCTCGATCCTCAAGAAGCTGGTCAACGCATGAGCCGGACGCCTCTGGACACGGTCGAGCACGCGGCCGCGACCCCCGACGTCGAGCTGCCCTGGGCCGAACTGGGCCTGAAGAAGGACGAGTACGAGAGGGTCGTGGAGATCCTCGGCCGCCGTCCCACCGGCGCCGAACTCGCCATGTACTCCGTCATGTGGTCCGAGCACTGCTCGTACAAGAGCAGCAAGGTCCACCTGCGCCAGTTCGGCGAGAAGGCCCCGCAGTCCGACGCCCTCCTCGTGGGCATCGGCGAGAACGCCGGCGTGGTCGACGTCGGCCAGGGCTACGCAGTCACCTTCAAGGTCGAGTCGCACAACCACCCGTCGTACGTGGAGCCCTACCAGGGCGCGGCCACCGGCGTGGGAGGCATCGTGCGCGACATCATCGCGATGGGCGCGCGCCCGGTCGCCGTGGTCGACCCGCTGCGCTTCGGCGCCGCCGACCACCCCGACACCAAGCGCGTGCTGCCCGGCGTCGTCGCCGGCATCGGCGGCTACGGCAACTGCCTGGGCCTGCCCAACATCGGCGGCGAGGTCGTCTTCGACGCCTGCTACCAGGGCAACCCGCTGGTCAACGCCGGCGCCATCGGCGTGATGCGGCACGAGGACATCCACCTCGCGAAGGCGTCCGGCGCGGGCAACAAGGTCATCCTGTACGGCGCCCGGACCGGCGGCGACGGCATCGGCGGCGCCTCGATCCTGGCCTCCGAGACCTTCGACGACGCGAAGCCCTCCAAGCGTCCCGCCGTCCAGGTCGGCGACCCCTTCCAGGAGAAGCTCCTCATCGAGTGCACCCTGGAGGCGTTCGCCGAGAAGCTGGTCGTCGGCATCCAGGACCTCGGCGCGGCGGGCCTGTCCTGCGCCACGTCCGAGCTGGCGTCGAACGGCTCCGGCGGCATGCGGGTCACCCTGGACGACGTACCGCTGCGCGACTCCACGCTCTCGCCCGAGGAGATCCTCATGAGCGAGTCGCAGGAGCGCATGTGCGCGGTCGTGGAGCCCGACAAGGTCGACCGCTTCCTCGCCATCTGCGACAAGTGGGACGTCATCGCCACCGTCATCGGCGAGGTCACCGACGGCGACCGGCTGGAGATCTTCTGGCACGGCGAGAAGATCGTGGACGTCGACCCGCGCACCGTCGCCCACGACGGCCCGGTCTACGAGCGCCCCTACGCCCGCCCGTCCTGGCAGGACGCCCTCCAGGCCGACGACGCGAACAAGCTGCCCCGCCCGGCGACGTCCGAGGAGCTGAGGGACCAGGTCCTCAGACTGGTGGCGTCCCCGAACCAGGCGTCCAAGTCCTGGATCACCTCCCAGTACGACCACTTCGTGCAGGGCAACACGGTCCTCGCCCAGCCCGAGGACTCCGGCATGATCCGGATCGACGAGGAGACCGGCCTCGGCGTCGCCATCGCCACGGACGGCAACGGCCGGTACGCCAAGCTCGACCCGTACAAGGGCGCGCAGCTGGCCCTCGCCGAGGCGTACCGCAACGTCGCGACGACCGGCGCCAAGCCGCTCGCCGTCTCCGACTGCCTGAACTTCGGCTCGCCCGAGGACCCGGCCGTCATGTGGCAGTTCGCGGAGGCCGTACGCGGTCTCGCGGACGCCTGCCGGCAGCTCGGCACCCCGGTGACCGGCGGCAACGTCTCGCTCTACAACCAGACGGGCGAGGCGGCCATCCACCCGACGCCGGTCGTCGCCGTCCTCGGCGTGATCGACGACGTGGCGCGCCGCACGCCGGTCGCGTTCCGGGAGGAGGGCCAGCTGATCTACCTCCTCGGCGACACCCGCGAGGAGTTCGGCGGCTCGGCCTGGTCCCAGGTGATCCACGACCACCTCGGCGGGCTGCCGCCCGAGGTCGACCTGGAGCGCGAGCGCCTGCTCGCCGAGATCCTGATCTCCGCCTCCCGCGACGGCATGATCGACGCCGCGCACGACCTGTCCGACGGCGGCCTGATCCAGGCGGTCGTGGAGTCGGCGCTGCTCGGCGGCAAGGGCGCCCGCCTGATCGTCCCCGACGGTCTGGACGCCTTTACCTTCCTGTTCTCCGAGTCCGCCGGCCGCGCGATCGTCTCGGTCCCGCGCTCCGAGGAACTCCGCTTCAACGACATGTGCGGCGCCCGGGGCCTCCCGGTCACCCGCATCGGCGTCGTGGACGGCGACACGGTGGAGGTCCAGGGCGAGTTCACGCTCTCCCTGGCGGAACTGCGCGAGGCGCACGAGGCGACGATTCCGGCGCTGCTCGCCTGAGCGGTGCGCACGGGAACGAGGTCCCGCCCGACTCCGGGCGGGACCTCGTCGTGCCTCGGCGCGGGAGCTCTCATGGTCGTCGAGGTCACCTCGTACGACTCGGACACGGACCGGCGGGACCGGCACGAGAAGCCCGCCATTCACGGCGAGTGCGGCATCCCGCCGTACCTCTTGACCGACCGGGACGCCTGCACGGTCATCGCGCACAGCTTCCCGGATCGGGAGGTCGGCGGCTGACCGCCATGCTGCCCCCCTTCCCGGCACCGTCCAGTGTCGTCGGCCGCCGCCCCACCCGGGCCTCTTTCCCGGACGTACGCACGTACGAGTGGCGCCCTCCCTAGACTCGATCGCATGCCACCGGCCAGGAAGCGCCCCCGCGCCTACGATCCCGCCAGGACCCGTGCCGCCGTCCTCGCGCAGTTCGGCCACGTCCGGGCGGCCGTCCGGACGCTCACCCCCGAGCAGCTGGCGCTGCCCACCCGGCTGGGGGAGTGGACGGTACGGGACCTCGCGGCGCACGTCGGGATGGCGCTGCGGGCCGTCGGGCTGCTCGTGGCCGAGCCGGAACCGGCCCGACAGGACGCGGCGCTGCTGGACTGGCCGTCCGCCATCGCCGCCGACGCCGGGCGGATCGCCGACACCGCCCGTGAGCTGGCCGGACGCCACTCCGACCTGGACGCCTACCTCGGCGAGGTCGAGCAGCGCTTCACCGACGCCCTCGACGCGCACCCCGGGTCGCGGCTGCTGCCCACCAGCGCGGGCGCCCTTCCGCTCGCCGACTACGTCGTCACCCGCACCGTCGAGCTGGTCGTCCACACCGACGACCTGAACGCCGCGGTGCCGGGCCTGGAGGTGCCGTACGACCGGCAGGCCCTGGCCGCCTGCACGCGGCTGCTCGCCGACGCGCTCGCCGCGAAGGCGCCCGGCGGCGCGACGGAGGTGCGGATTCCACCGTACGCCGTGGTGCAGTGCGCCGAGGGGCCCCGGCACACCCGGGGCACCCCGCCCAACGTGGTCGAGACCGACCCGCTGACCTGGGTGCGGCTCGCCACCGGACGGACGTGCTGGCAGGAGGCGCTCGACGGGGCGCGGGTGAGCGCCAGCGGTGAGCGGGCGGATCTGAGCGCGTATCTGCCGCTGCTGGCGTGAGCCGGTGGAACCGCTCGCGGACCTGCGCCGTCGAACCGGCATGTACAGGCAGAAGCAGCTCATCGCCCGCACGGCCGCCGCCCTCGTCCTGCTCCCGCTCGCCGCGGCCTGCGGCACGGAGAAGGCCGACGGCGGCAGGGGAACCGCCGGCGCCGGGAAGCCGGCCGGGGTCACCGGCGTCCACTGGTCCGTCGACAGCGTCACCGCCGACGGCAGGACCCGCAAGGCGCCCGCGTCGGCCCACGTCACCATCGACGACAAGGGCAGGGCGCAGGGCAGCTACGGCTGCAACCAGTTCAGCGCCCGCGCCTCCTTCGTCGGCGACCGCGTCACCCTCGGCGAGGCCTCGGCGACCGAGATGGCCTGTGAGGAACCGGCGATGACCTTCGAGGAGACCTTCGCCCGCATCCTCGCCGACGGCGCCCTGAAGACCGACGTCGGCAAGGGCCGGCTCACCCTCACGACCGACGCGGGAGACACCGTGCGACTGAGCGAAGAGAAGAGCGCCCCCCTGCACGGCACCAAGTGGACGGTCACGGGCACCGGCGCCGACGGCGTCGTGCAGTCCCTGCCGCAGGGCGCCGAGGGCAGGGCCCACCTGGTGTTCGACGAGCGGACCGGCGCCGTCGGCGGCAGGCTGGCCTGCAACCGGGTCAACGCCGAGGCCACCGTGAGCGACGGCCGCATCACCCTGGGCACCGCCTCGACGACCCGGATGATGTGCGACGCCTCACTCATGGAGACGGAAAAGCGTCTGCTGGCGTTCTTCGACCAGACCGTCAGTTATCGGATCGATCACCGAACCCTCACGCTGACCAGGGAAAACGGTGAGACCCTGACCGCGGTGGCGAGCGAGTGACCCGGCGCGCCGCGGGCCGGGCGCAGATTCCCCAATTCGGACCAGTGGTCGATCTCGCCTACACTCGGTGGCGTGCCACGTGGTGACGGTCGACTCAATCACGATCTGCTTCCCGGCGAGAAGGGCCCCCAGGACGCGTGTGGCGTCTTCGGTGTCTGGGCTCCGGGCGAAGAGGTCGCAAAGCTCACGTACTTCGGGCTCTACGCCCTCCAGCATCGAGGTCAGGAATCCGCGGGGATCGCGGTCAGCAACGGCTCCCAGATCCTCGTCTTCAAGGACATGGGCCTGGTCTCCCAGGTCTTCGACGAGACGTCCCTCGGTTCGCTCCAGGGCCACATCGCGGTCGGTCACGCCCGCTACTCGACCACCGGCGCCTCCGTCTGGGAGAACGCCCAGCCGACGTTCCGCGCCACCGCGCACGGCTCGATCGCGCTCGGCCACAACGGCAACCTGGTCAACACCGCGCAGCTCGCGGAGATGGTCGCCGGCCTGCCCAAGCAGGAGGGGGGCCGCAGCACCCGTGTGGCCGCCACGAACGACACCGACCTGCTGACCGCGCTCCTCGCGGCGCAGACCGACGAGGACGGCAAGCCGCTGACCATCGAGGCGGGGGCCCACCAGGTCCTCCCCCAGGTGCGCGGCGCCTTCTCCCTCGTCTTCATGGACGAGCACACCCTGTACGCCGCCCGTGACCCGCAGGGCATCCGCCCGCTGGTCCTCGGCCGCCTGGAGCGCGGCTGGGTCGTCGCCTCCGAGTCCGCCGCACTCGACATCTGCGGCGCGAGCTATGTGCGCGAGGTGGAGCCGGGCGAGTTCCTCGCCATCGACGAGAACGGTCTGCGCAGCTCCCGATTCGCGGAAGCGAAGCCCAAGGGCTGTGTCTTCGAGTACGTGTACCTGGCCCGCCCGGACACCGACATCGCCGGCCGGAACGTCTACCTGTCCCGTGTGGAGATGGGCCGCAGGCTCGCCGCCGAAGCCCCGGTCGAGGCCGATCTGGTCATACCCACGCCGGAGTCGGGCACCCCGGCCGCGATCGGCTACGCGGAGGCCTCCGGCATCCCCTTCGGCGCCGGCCTGGTGAAGAACGCCTACGTCGGGCGTACGTTCATCCAGCCCTCGCAGACCATCCGGCAGCTCGGCATCCGGCTCAAGCTGAACCCGCTGAAGGAAGTCATCAAGGGCAAGCGGCTGGTCGTCGTGGACGACTCCATCGTCCGCGGCAACACCCAGCGGGCCCTGGTGCGGATGCTGCGCGAGGCGGGCGCCGCCGAGGTCCACATCCGGATCTCCTCGCCGCCAGTGAAGTGGCCCTGCTTCTTCGGCATCGACTTCGCCACCCGCGCCGAGCTGATCGCCAACGGCATGACCATCGACGAGATCGGCACCTCGCTCGGCGCCGACTCCCTGGCGTACATCTCCATCGACGGCATGATCGAGGCGACCACCATCGCCAAGCCGAACCTGTGCCGCGCCTGCTTCGACGGCGAGTACCCGATGGAGCTGCCGGACCCCGAGCTGCTCGGCAAGCAGCTGCTGGAGACCGAGCTGGCCGCCGGGCCCGCCGCCACGGCCGCGGCCGACGCCATCCGCCGCCCGTAGGGCGCCCGCCACACCCTGCCGTACGACACGAAGGTTCTCATCGCCATGTCTGAGACAACTGGTGCCAGCTACGCAGCAGCGGGCGTCGACATCGAAGCGGGCGACCGCGCCGTCGAGCTGATGAAGGAGTGGGTGAAGAAGACGCAGCGCCCCGAGGTCCTCGGCGGCCTCGGCGGCTTCGCCGGCCTCTTCGACGCCTCCGCCCTCAAGCGCTACGAGCGTCCGCTGCTCGCCTCCGCCACCGACGGCGTCGGCACCAAGGTCGACATCGCCCGTCGAATGGGCGTGTACGACACGATCGGCCACGACCTGGTCGCCATGGTCATGGACGACATCGTCGTCTGCGGCGCAGAGCCGCTGTTCATGACCGACTACATCTGCGTCGGCAAGGTCCACCCCGAGCGGGTCGCCGCGATCGTCAAGGGCATAGCGGAGGGCTGTGTGCTGGCCGGCTGCGCCCTGGTGGGCGGCGAGACGGCCGAGCACCCCGGTCTGCTGGGCGAGGACGACTTCGACGTCGCCGGCGCCGGCACGGGCGTGGTGGAGGCCGACCGGCTGCTCGGCGCGGACCGCATCCGCAAGGGGGACACGGTCATCGCGATGGCCTCCTCCGGGCTTCACTCGAACGGGTACTCGCTGGTCCGTCACGTCCTGCTGGACCGGGCCGGAATGGCCCTGGACGCCCGCGTGGAGGACTTCGGCCGCACCCTCGGCGAGGAACTGCTGGAGCCCACCAAGATCTACTCGCTGGACTGCCTGGCGCTGACCCGCACCGCCGAGGTGCACGCCTTCAGCCACATCACCGGCGGCGGGCTCGCCGCCAACCTGGCCCGGGTGATCCCGGACGGACTGCACGCGATCGTGGACCGTTCCACCTGGACGCCGGCCCCGGTCTTCGACGTCGTCGGACGGACGGGCGACGTGGAGCGGCTGGAGCTGGAGAAGACGCTGAACATGGGCGTCGGCATGATGGCGATCGTGCCCGAGGAGTCCGCCGACGTGGCGCTGGCCACGCTCGCGGACCGCGGAGTGGACGCCTGGGTGGCCGGCGAGATCACCGACCGCGAGGAGCGCACGACGGGAGCCGAGCTGGTGGGCGACTACGCGTAGGACGCGCGTCGGCAGCACGAAACCCGGTCCGGCGCTGGTCGCCCCGGACCGGGTGAAGACACGGCAGAGCCGCTGTAGGCGTCAGGCGCCGCGACGGTGTTGCGAGGAGGACTGGCCGTCCTCTTCCTCGTCGTCGTCCTCATAGAGGTCGGCGTACTTTGCGTACAGGTCGTCGTCGTGCTCATCGTCCTCGAAACGGTCGCCGTTTGGCGACGGATTCGACGTCGATGCGCCCAGCTCCTCAGCCAGGCGTGAGAGGTCAGTCCCACCGCTGTTGTACTTCAGCTGGCGGGCGACCTTCGTCTGCTTGGCCTTGGCCCGGCCGCGCCCCATGGCTCGACCCCCTCAACGACGGGGCTCGACGGCCCCAGAGTCTTGACACGCGTTCATGATCCGGAACGGACTCTCCGCGGAGAGACCGGTCCGTAGGGCTTCCACGGTACCTGAGCCCACGCCCATACGGTACGTCGCCCGCAGCACGCGCGTGTGCCCAGAACCTTTGAGGCGCCCCGTCCTCGCTGGTCAGTGGCGATTTTAACCACTTATCCACGGGCGACCCGCCGGGAGAAGTGAGAGTTCTCTCCAACCGCCCCCCGGCAGGTACCGCGCAAACCCCGGTCAGGCCGCTCGCGCGGCCGGCCGGAATGTCACCTTCCGCGTGCCGCGGCGGCCTCGTGCATCCGCTGTTCGGCGATCCGGTCGGCCGCGGCGGCCGGCGGAATACCGTCTTCCTTCGCACGTGCGAATATCGCCAGCGTGGTGTCGTAGATCTTCGCGGCCTTCGCCCTGCACCGCTCGAAGTCGAAGCCGTGCAGCTCGTCGGCGACCTGGATCACCCCGCCGGCGTTCACCACGTAGTCGGGCGCGTAGAGGATCCCGCGGTCCGCGAGGTCCTTCTCCACGCCGGGGTGGGCGAGCTGGTTGTTGGCCGCGCCGCACACCACGCGCGCCGTGAGCACCGGCACGGTGTCGTCGTTCAGGGCCCCGCCGAGCGCGCAGGGGGCGTAGACGTCCAGGCCCTCCACGCGGATCAGCGCCTCGGTGTCGGCGACGGCCGACACGCCCTGCGGGTGCCGGTCGAGGATCCGCCGTACGGCGTCCTCGCGCACGTCCGTGATCACGACCTCGGCGCCCTCGGCGCGCAGGTGCTCCACCAGGTGGTGGCCGACCTTGCCGACGCCGGCGATGCCGACGCGGCGTCCGCGCAGCGAGGGATCGCCCCACAGGTGCTGCGCGGAGGCGCGCATGCCCTGGTAGACGCCGAAGGCGGTGAGGACGGAGGAGTCGCCGGCGCCGCCGTTCTCCGGGGAGCGGCCGGTGGTCCAGCGGCACTCGCGGGCCACGACGTCCATGTCGGCCACGTAGGTGCCGACGTCGCAGGCGGTGACGTAGCGGCCGCCGAGCGAGGCGACGAACCGGCCGTAGGCCAGCAGCAGTTCCTCGGTCTTGATCCTCTCGGGGTCCCCGATGATCACGGCCTTGCCGCCGCCGTGGTCCAGCCCGGCCATGGCGTTCTTGTACGACATCCCGCGGGCGAGGTTGAGCGCGTCGGCGACGGCCTCCGCCTCGGTCGCGTACGGGTAGAAGCGGGTGCCGCCCAGCGCGGGGCCCAGGGCAGTGGAGTGGATGGCGATGACGGCCTTGAGGCCGCTGGCGCGGTCCTGACAGAGCACGACTTGCTCGTGGCCCCCCTGCTCCGAGTGGAAGAGGGTGTGCAGGACGCCGTCGGTTACCTCGGTCACTGTGGTGACTCCTGATGTGAAGCGGCGGTGGTGGCGGCTCCCGTGATGGTGGCGGGGGCCTGTGAGCACGAGATTAAGCCCTTCCGGGCCGCCCGGAAGGGCAGTGGCGGGGATCACCTACGGAAGAGGTACGGGCGTGCGACGATTTGCAGGGATTTCCCGCGGCGCCGCCGTCGGGACCACCGGTTTTCCCCGGCGCCGGCCGGGGGAGGGAGCAGGCGTGCCCAAGGTGTCCTCGGTGATCGTGCCGTACGCGGCGTACCTGCGCGTGTACGAGCCGCTGGCCGCCTTCCCGGAGCCGGAGCGCGGCCACTGGGCGCGCTACGCCCGCCGCCCCGACCTCCCGTCCTGCCAGGACGAACTGCGCCGCTCCCTGGCCGACTTGCTGCCCACCCCGCCGGTCCCGGTGCCGGTGCACGAGAGCGGCGACGCCTTCGTGCTGGAGTCCGACGGCGTGGTGCACGTCTGCCCGTGGCGCACTCGGCTGCGCGGCTGGCAGGCCCTGGGGGACCTCGCCGAGGAGCTGCCGCCGCCGCTGCTGGACGTCGTCCTGCCGCCGCTGGTGCGCCACCAGGCCACCCAGGACTACGAGCGCTGGCTGGCCGCCAACCCGGACGCCCGCCCGTGGATCCGCACGGCGACCTGGCAGGTGCCGCTGAGCTGGTTCGTGCTGGTCTCCGACGACGAGCGGGAGTACGCCGAGGGGACCGGGGAGCCCGGGCGGGCCGCGCCCGTGCTGCGCTACCGCACGCCCATGGTGCAGGCCCGCCGGCGGGTGGCCCGGGGGCTGCGGACGCTGCGCGCGGCGATGGACGAGGGGCCGCTGATCGACGGCCTGCTGGACGTGGGGCGCTGGCTGGAGGAGTTCCACCCGCGCTCGCTGGTCGAGCTGGACTACGGCGGGCTGGTGCACGCCCTGCCGGCGGCCGATCTGGCGGGCGACCACTCGGCGGCCGACGTGGCCGAGGGGATCGAGGCGCTGCGCACCGGGGACGGCCCGGCGGCGGGCGAGGCGTACGCGCGGCTGGTGGAGCGGTGGCGGTCGGTGCGGGACCTGCGTTCGGCGAACTGACGTCCTCCGCCGTGCCGTACGGTGCCGTCGCGGGAGGGGCCGGGGAACGGGCTTACGGGGCGTCAACAACGGACTTCGACAGCGATCCGGGCGATTCTGTCAAGCATGTGACCCAGGCGACAAGCGTGATGGAGCGCACTTACCCGGCCCTTGCGCCGCTTGCCCCTCCTCATGCCAAAATAGGACAAGGAGTCCGGGGAGGGCTCCTTCCGTCCCATGTGCTCAACTGTGGGCGGGATCTCAGCATTGCACGCTTTGGGGGGTCTGGTGACTCCTGATCGTCCTGTGACTGATCGTCACAGTGGCGTGACTGTCCGCTATGGCATGGTCCATCGGCTTCCGTCGCTGATGAACACCTGGGAGGGCAATTCCATCGGTTTGGCCGACGCGGCTGGACAGATGGTGTAGTTGTAGTGCCGAGGACAAGCCGTTCGTCCTATAACCGACTCGACTCGCGTCCGCCATTTCGGGCAACGCGGGTCAAGGTGCAGAATTTAGAGGAAAGAACCGAGATGGTTCGGTTCTCCCGAGGAGGCCGCTCATGACCGCTCGCACCCCTGATGCCGAGCCGCTGCTGACCCCGGCTGAAGTCGCCACGATGTTCCGCGTCGACCCGAAGACGGTCACGCGGTGGGCGAAGGCCGGCAAGCTCACGTCGATCCGCACGCTGGGCGGGCATCGGCGCTACCGCGAGGCCGAGGTCCGCGCACTGCTCGCGGGCATCCCGCAGCAGCGCAGCGAGGCCTGAACAACTGAATAGCCGGGCAAGGCGGCTGGTCCCCCACCGGCCGGTGCGCCCGTCACCACAGCTCCAACCGACGTGAGGGACTGCCCCAACAGAACTTTTCGTCGTCGATCGCGCTGGACTCCGCCGGGTCCAGCGCGATCTTTTTTGTGCCCGGTTGGTGGGGACTGTTGAGCGTCTGTGAGGGCGGTGCAATTGCACATATTAAATTGACCCGTTCCGGGCAACGGGTCGATACCGCCGCTTCAAAAACTCATGCAGTGACACCCGTCACATGCCGTTCCGCTTGTCACGACAGACGGGCTCGGGCTAATGGAACTAGTCGATCCGCTCGTCGACGCGCTCGTCCGGGCCGCCCTGCGGCTGCCGGGGCGCGGAGTCCATCGCCAGGCGCAGCAGGCGGTGGCAGATCGGGCAGTGCCGGGCCCGGTGTCCGTAGGACGACGCGGCCGACAGATGCGCGCGCAGCAGCGCCCGCGTCGCGTGCCTGGCCGATGCCGCCATACGCCACCCCCGGGGGCCGTACCGGAACACTGCCTGGTTTCTGGGTACCGACGGAACGTGACGTCGTCAAGCCGCGGGGGAGCGCTTGAGCCACGAGCGGCCGACCGGCGGCGTCCGGGGCCGTGCTGCGACCGCAGGCCGCCGACAAGCCGCCCGGAAGCCGCCGGAAGGGCCTCCGGGGCCGCGCCGGGGGCGAGTTGGCCGGCCCGGGAACGACCGAGGCCCGCCTCCCCTTGGGAGACGGGCCTCACTTCGCTGCGGTCCTGACGGGATTTGAACCCGCGGCCTCCACCTTGACAGGGTGGCGAGCACTCCAAACTGCTCCACAGGACCAGGTTTCGCGGCGCGATTTCCGCGTTGCGCTGCGAGAAGAGACTCTACAGGAGGGTGAGCCCCGGGTCGAACTCACCCAGTGTGCGGGGCCCGTTACGGGACGGCGGCGTCGATGGCCTTCACGATGCGCTTGTCCGAGACGGGGTACGCCGTGCCGAGGGCGTGGGCGAAGTAGCTGACCCGCAGCTCCTCGATCATCCAGCGGATGTCCAGGACCGACGCCGGCACGGGCCGCCCCTGCGGCATCTGCTCCAGCAGCCACGCGTACTCGTCCTGCATCTCCCGGACCTTCTCCATCCGGGTGGTGTCCCGCTGGACGTTGGTCGGCATCTGCTGCAGGCGCCGGTCCGCCGCGACCAGATACCGCATCAGGTCCGGCAGTCGCCGCAGCCCCGTCGCCGTGACGAAGCCGGGCCTCACCAGGGCGTCCAGCTGCTCCCGGACGTCCTGGAGGTTCGGCAGCAGCGCGGGGCTGCGTACGGCCTTCAGGCGGCGCTCACAGGCCTGCCAGGCGGCCAGCACCTGCTGGACCCGGTCCACCGTCCGCACGGTCGTGTCCACGATCTCCGCGCGCACCTTGTCGTAGAGCTTGCGGTACGACTCCTCGTCCCAGGCCGGTCCTCCGAAGTCGGCGATCAGCCGGTCCGCCGCGGCCGTCGCGCAGTCCTCGAACAGGGCCTGGACGGAACCGTGCGGATTGGCCGACAACGCCAGCTTCTGAGCGTTCGTCAGCTTTTCGGATGCGAACTTCGCGGGGTTGACCGGAATGTTGCGCAGGATCAGCCGGCGGGTGCCCTTCCACATCGCCTCCGCCTGCTCCGCCTCGGTGTCGAAGAGGCGTACGCAGACCGTGTCGCCGTCGTCCACGAGCGCCGGGTACGCCTTGACGGGCTGGCCGGCGCGGCGGGTCTCGAAGACGCGGGTGAGCGAGCCGATCGTCCAGTCGGTGAGCCCGGAGCGCTCCAGCGACTCGCCGCCCTGCCGCTCGGCCGTGGCCGCGGCGGCCTGGGAGAGGGCCTGGCGGGCCTTCGGCCGCAGCCGCAGCTTCAGCGCCTCCAGGTCCTTGTCCTCGGCCAGCTTGCGCCGCCGCTCGTCGACGATCCGGAAGGTGATCCGCAGGTGGTCCGGCACCTTCGCCCAGTCGAAGTCGTCCGCGGTGAACGGCACGCCGACCATCCGCTTCAGCTCGCGGGCCATGGTCGTGGTCAGCGGCTCCTGGAGGGGCACGGCCGCGTCCAGGAAGCGCTTGGCGAAGTTCGGCGCCGGGACGTAGTTGCGGCGGATCGGCTTGGGCAGGGAGCGGATCAGCTCGGTGACCAGTTCCTCGCGCAGGCCCGGGATCTGCCAGTCGAAGCCCTCGTCGGTGACCTGGTTGAGGACCTGGAGCGGGATGTGCACGGTGACGCCGTCGGCGTCCGCACCCGGCTCGAACTGGTAGGTGACGCGAAACTTCAGCGGCCCCTGCCGCCAGGTGTCCGGGTAGTCGGCCTTGGTGACCGCCTCCGCCGACTCCCGGATGAGCATCTCCCGCTCGAAGTCGAGGAAGTCGGGCTGCTCGTGCCGCTTGCGCTTCCACCAGGAGTCGAAGTGCGCCCCGGACACGACGTGTTCGGGGACCCGCTGGTCGTAGAAGTCGAACAGCGTCTCGTCGTCGACGACGATGTCCCGGCGCCGCGCCCGGTGCTCCAGCTCCTCGACCTCGCTCAGCAGCCGGCGGTTGTCGGCGAAGAACTTGTGGTGCGTGCGCCAGTCGCCCTCCACGAGGGCGTTGCGGATGAACAGCTCCCGGCTGACCTCGGGGTCGATCCGGCCGTAGTTCACCTTCCGCTGAGCGACGATCGGGACGCCGTACAGCGTCACCTTCTCGTACGCCATCACCGCGGCCTGGTCCTTCTCCCAGTGCGGCTCGGAGTACGTGCGCTTGAGCAGGTGCCCGGCGAGCGGCTCGACCCACTCGGGCTCGATCTTCGCGTTGACCCGCGCCCACAGCCGGCTCGTCTCCACCAGCTCTGCGGACATCAGGAACCGGGGCTGCTTCTTGAACAGCGCCGAGCCGGGGAAGATCGCGAACTTGGCGTTGCGGGCGCCCAGGTACTCGTTCTTGTTGCCGTCCTTCACGTCCTTCATCCCGATGTGGGACAGCAGGCCCGCGAGGAGGGAGACGTGGACGCGGTCGGCGGGGGCGTCGTCCTCGTTGAGGTGGATGCCCATCTGCTTGGCGACCGTGCGCAGCTGGCTGTAGATGTCCTGCCATTCGCGGATGCGCAGGAAGTTGAGGTACTCCTGCTTGCACATCCGCCGGAAGGAGGAGGAACCGCGCTCCTTCTGCTGCTCGCGGATGTAACGCCACAGGTTGAGGTAGGCGAGGAAGTCGCTGGTCTCGTCCTTGAAGCGGGCGTGCTGCTGGTCGGCCTGGGTCTGCTTGTCGGCGGGGCGCTCGCGCGGGTCCTGGATGGACAGCGCGGCGGCTATCACCATGACCTCGCGGGCGCAGCCGTTCCTGTCGGCCTCCAGCACCATCCGGGCCAGGCGCGGGTCGACGGGCAGCTGGGCCAGCTTGCGGCCCATGTCGGTGAGGCGCTTGCGCGGGTCCTTCTGCGCCGGGTCGAGCGCGCCGAGCTCCTGGAGGAGCTGGACGCCGTCGCGGATGTTGCGGTGGTCCGGCGGGTCGATGAAGGGGAACTTCTCGATGTCGCCGAGGCCGGCCGCGGTCATCTGGAGGATGACGGAGGCGAGGTTGGTCCGCAGGATCTCCGCGTCGGTGAACTCCGGGCGGGCGGCGAAGTCCTCCTCGCTGTAGAGGCGGATGCAGATGCCGTCGGAGGTGCGGCCGCAGCGGCCCTTGCGCTGGTTGGCGCTGGCCTGGGAGATCGGCTCGATGGGCAGCCGCTGCACCTTGGTGCGGTGGCTGTAGCGGCTGATCCGGGCGAAGCCGGGGTCGATGACGTACTTGATGCCGGGGACGGTCAGCGAGGTCTCGGCGACGTTGGTCGCCAGCACGATCCGGCGGCCGGTGTGCGGCTGGAAGACGCGGTGCTGCTCGGCGTGCGACAGCCGTGCGTACAGGGGCAGCACCTCGGTGAAGCGGTACTGCTTCTTGTTGAGCGCGTCCGCGGTGTCCCGGATCTCGCGCTCGCCGGAGAGGAAGACGAGGATGTCGCCCTGCCCCTCCGCCATCAGCTCCTCGACGGCGTCGGTGATCGCGGTGATCTGGTCGCGGTCGGCGTCCTCGGCGTCCTCCTCGAGCAGCGGCCGGTAGCGCACCTCGACCGGGTAGGTCCGGCCGCTGACCTCGACGATCGGGGCGTCGCCGAAGTGCCGGGAGAAGCGCTCCGGGTCGATGGTCGCCGAGGTGATGACGACCTTGAGGTCGGGCCGCTTGGGCAGCAGCTGGGCGAGGTAGCCCAGCAGGAAGTCGATGTTCAGCGACCGCTCGTGCGCCTCGTCGATGATGATCGTGTCGTAGGCGCGCAGCTCGCGGTCGGTCTGGATCTCGGCGAGCAGGATGCCGTCCGTCATCAGCTTGACGAAGGTGGCGTCCGGGTTGACCTGGTCGGTGAACCGCACCTTCCAGCCGACGGCCTCGCCGAGCGGGGTGCGCAGCTCGTCGGCGACGCGCTCGGCGACCGTGCGGGCGGCGATCCGGCGGGGCTGGGTGTGCCCGATCATGCCGCGCACGCCCCGGCCCAGCTCCAGGCAGATCTTGGGGATCTGCGTGGTCTTCCCGGACCCGGTCTCACCGGCGACGATGACGACCTGGTGATCGCGGATGGCGGCCGCGATCTCGTCCTTCTTCTGGCTGACGGGCAGCTGCTCGGGATACGTGACCTCGGGGACCTTGGCCCGGCGCTCGCTCATCCGCGCCTCCGCCCTGGTCGCCTCGGCCTCGATCTCGGCGAGGACGGCGGCGCGGGCCTCCGGCTTGCGGATCCGGCGCGCGCCTTCGAGCCTCCGGCCGAGGCGGTGGGCGTCGCGCAGCGACAGCTCGGTCAGGCGGGAGGCGAGGGTGCCGAGGGCGGGGGCGGGGTGCGTAGACATACGGCTTCCAGGATCTCACCTCGGGGAAATCGGTGGCGACCGGATTTGCCGGTGCCGATGATCTAGCTTGGGCCTTATGTCCGATTCCGCGCAGAGTGGGTCCCCGTTCCTGCCGGCGGCCGTGCTGACGCTGATCATCGCCGCCGCTGCCGGTCTCTTCGCCGGTTCCTACACGTACGCCATGGCCGACCCGACCCCGCGCACCGTCCCGGCGGCGGTGGTCGGCGCCTACGAGCAGGAGCCGGGCCGGCGTTTCATCGCCGGGCTGGAGCAGGCGCTGGACGCCTCCGTGAAGCTGCATCCCTACGGCAGCCGGGACGCGGCGATGGAGGCGGTGGACGACCAGGAGGTGTTCGCGGTGCTGGACGTCCCGGCCGGCCGGGACGCCGTCACGCTGGACGTCTCCGGGGCCTCGGGGGCGTCGGTCGCCGAGGTCCTGGAGAAGGCGGCGGCGGAGGTGGGCGAGCAGACCGGGATCACGGTGACCGTGAAGGACCTCACACCCCTCCAGGAGGGCGATCCGCGGGGCCTGGCGATCTTCTACATCTCCCTCGCGGCCGTGATCATCGGCTTCGTCGGCGCGATCCAGCTGAGCGTCCACGCCCGTGGGCTCAATCCACTCGAACGGATCGCCTTCACCGCCGGATACGCCCTGCTCGGCGGGCTCGCGATCGCCGCGGCGGTCGACTGGCTGCTGGACGCCCTCGATCTGCCGTTCGTGCAGTCCTGGATGATCCTGTCGCTGACCATGTTCGCGTCCGGCATGGTCTTCACGATGTTCAACACCCTGTTCGGGCGCTGGGCCATGCTGCCGACCTGGGGCCTGATGGTCCTGATCGGCAACCCGTCCTCGGGCGGCGCCGTCTCCTGGCCGCTGCTGCCGTCCCCGTTCGGCCTGATCGGCCAGTGGCTGCCGCCCGGCGCCTCGGTCAACGCCCAGCACACGGCCGTGTACTTCCCCGGCCACCAGCACGCCTTCCCGTTCCTGGTGCTGGCCGGCTGGGCCCTGGTCTCCTGCGCGGTCTTCTGGACCTGGCGCCACCGCCACCCGGGCGGCCGGGAGGCGGAACCCGTCGAGTCCGTCCGGCACGACGAAAGCCCCGCTCACTGAGCGGGGCTTCCGGGGTGTGGCTGGGGCCGGGGTCGAACCGGCGACCTATCGCTTTTCAGGCGATCGCTCGTACCAACTGAGCTACCCAGCCACGAGGTTTCGTACGAAACCTCAGCGGTCCTGACGGGATTTGAACCCGCGGCCTCCACCTTGACAGGGTGGCGAGCACTCCAAACTGCTCCACAGGACCAAGCTGTCGTGTGCGAACCGACGAACGTAAGTGTCGCACACCGTACTGCGTGCCCCCAACGGGATTCGAACCCGTGCTACCGCCTTGAAAGGGCGGCGTCCTAGGCCGCTAGACGATGAGGGCTATCGGCCCGCCTGGGCGCTTCTCAGCGCGTCGGGGACGTGAGAAGCATATGGGATGGCGAGAGGTATCGCCAAAACGGTTTCACGGCCCGGAAGGCGGGGCGGGGGAGGAGACGGCGGGCGAGCCGCTCGCCGGGGCCGTCGGGGACGGGGTCGCCCCGGGCTGGTTCTCCTCCACCAGATGGCGGCTGACCTCGGCCGTCGTCAGCCCGAGCCCGCCGAGCCGGATGGCGTCCCAGGCCTGGAGGCGGCGGCTGTCGCGGTCGAAGTACAGGATCGACGCCTCGATCGGGTCCGGCTCGTCGTCCTCGATCGCGCGCAGGCCGCTGCCGCCGGTGGAGCCCTCGATGCGCAGCCGGGTGCCGTAGGGCAGCACCTCCATCTCCTGGTGGTGCAGATGGCCGGCCAGCACCAGCGGGACCGCGCCGTCCGTCTGCCGGGCGGCGGCCGGCTCGTGGGCGATCGCCACGTCCACCGGCCTGCCTGCGGCCCGCTGGTCGCGCAGGGCCGACGCCAGGCGGGCGCCGGCCAGCTCCTGGGAGGCCTCCGCGCCGGGCTCGGCCGAGCGGTCGGGGGTGAACTGGGGATCGCCGATGCCCGCGAACCGCAGGCCCGCGACGGTCTTGGCCCGGCCGTCGTCCAGGACGTGCACGTTCCTGAGTCCCTCCAGATAGCGCTGGGTGAGCGTCGAGTCGTGGTTCCCGCGCACCCAGACGTACGGGGCGCCCAGGTCCTCGATCGGGTCCAGGAAGCCGTTCTCCGCCGCCGTGCCGTGGTCCATCGTGTCGCCCGAGTCGACGATCACGTCCACCCGGTACTGCTCGACCAGCGAGGCGATGATCTTCCAGCTCGCCGGGTTGAGGTGGATGTCGGAGACGTGCAGGACGCGGATGGTGGTGGGGTCGGGGGCGTAAGTGGGGAGCGTGGAGGTGGCGTCGTACAGCTTGGTCACGTTGGTCACCAGGCGGGCCAGTTCGCGCTGGTAGACGTCGAACTCGGTGACGATGCTGCGGGCGTCGCCGACCAGGGAGGGGGCGGAGGAGAGCAGCCCGGAGAACCTCGGCTCCAGGACCGACTTGGGGTTCCAGGTGGCGTACGCCGTCGTCCCGGAGGCCGCCAGCAGGGCCAGCGCCAGACCGCCCGCCGCCAGCGCCCGGCGGGGCCGCCGGTAGACGGCGAGGCCGAGCGCGGTGGCGCCCGAGACGACGGCGACGCACGAGCGCAGGGCCAGGTCGCGCGCGCCGTGCCCGACGTCCCGGGCGACCTCGTCCTGGAGGCCGGACAGGCGCTCGGGGTGGTCCACCAGGGCCTGGGCGCGGTCCGGGTCGAGCTGGTCGACGTTGACGTCCAGGCGGACCGGCGCGACGTGGCTGTCCAGGCCGAGGGCGCCCAGCGGGGAGACGTTGATCTTCGTGCCGCCGGTGAGTGAGGGGCGCAGCGTCATCGTCGTGTCCATCGGGCCGACCGGGACCCGGACGTTGCCGACGATCAGCAGGCCAAGCCAGGCGCCCAGCAGGACGACGGCCATGAGCCCGAGGGCGCGCACCCAGGGCCGTGGCGCGGGATCGGCGCCGGGGCGCGGGCCGGGACGGCGGGGCTTCTTCGCGGGGTCGGTCGGGGACGGGTTCCTACGGGCGAACAGGTGCGTGAAGGCGGCCGGGACGCGTGCCATTGGTGCCGTATGCCCATGTCCGTGGCTGGATATGCGGGTGTCCCGCCGGGTGGCGGATGCGTGCGCGCGGGTCTCCCTCGGGGGTGTCGTACCCGACAATGGGCCGTGTGCTGGAGATGACGCGCGAGGAGTTCGAGGAACTGGTCGCCGAGGCCCTGGACCGGATCCCGCCGGAGCTGACCCGACTGATGGACAACGTCGCGGTGTTCGTGGAGGACGAACCGCCCGCCGACGATCCCGAGCTGCTCGGGCTCTACGAGGGGACCCCGCTGACCGACCGGGGCGAGTGGTACGCGGGGGTGCTGCCCGACCGGATCACGATCTACCGGGGGCCGACCCTGCGGATGTGCGAGTCGCGGGAGGACGTCGTCGCGGAGACGGAGATCACCGTGGTGCACGAGATCGCCCACCACTTCGGCATCGACGACGCGCGGCTGCACGCGCTCGGGTACGGGTGACCCGGGCACGGTCGGGTGCGGCTCGGGCACACGCGGCGCGGGCACGGGCAGGCGTGAGCCGGGCGCGGTGACGGGGGCGGTCGTGCGGGGCGCGTGTCCTCTCAGGGGTGGCGGGAGTTGGGCACGTTGACTCCTTCACCCTCCACCGGAGGTGGCTGCCCGTGCGCCCCTTGTCCGTTCCCGTCCGCCTGGCCGCCACGGTCGTCGCCGTCGTCGCCGCCACCACCACCGGTTGCATGAGCGTCGGCGACGACGGACGCCGCGCCGAACCGTCCCACTCCGCCGGACAGCGGGGCGGCGAGGACCCCGGCGCGGACCGGGCCGCCCCCGGTGCCGGCGCCGGGCACGGCGGGGCCGTGGGCGACGCGGAGCACGCGCGCGACAAGCGCGGCAAGGACGGCGAGAAGCCCAAGCCGGGGAAGTCCAGCACGCCCTTCTCCAAGGCCGAGGACCCGCGCGCCGACGCCCCCGCCTCGCCGCCCTCCGGACACGGCGGCCCCGCCGGACCGGGAGGCGTCGCCCCCACGCCGGGAGAGCCGACGCCGAGCGGCGACGCCCCGACGGCCGAGCCGCCCGCCCCGTCGCCGGAGCCGCCCGCCTCCCCCGCCCCCACGGCCGCCGAGCCCTCGTCCTCCGCGAACCCGGATCCCGCACCGCAGCTCGGGCACCGGGAACCGGCTCCCGCGCAGGCGGCGGCCGTTCCCGGCTGACCGGCGGCGGCCGGACCCGCGCCGACGGGGTGTGACCCACGTCAACCGGAACCGGTTTGCCTTGCGGGGTGGAGGGTGCGTATGGTGGTAGATCGTTTGATCCCATTTGCCCGGCGCCACCACAGAGCGCGCCGTGTGGCGCGTTCTCTCCCTTGCCGTGGCTGACCGCATTGAGGCGGTCGTATTGCGAACACGGAGTTGACGGGCGCGTGCCGACGAGACTCCGGAAGGTTTCGCATACGTATGTCCATGTCCAGCACCGATCTGATCGTCGTGCCCGAGAGCACCGACACCCTCGACACCACCCTCGACGCCGACACCACCGCGGAAGCCGTCGAGACCCTCGAAGCCGTCGAGGCCTCTGACGCCACCCCCGAACCGACGTTCGCGGAGCTGGGGCTCCCCGAGGGCGTCGTGCGCAAGCTCGCGCAGAACGGCGTGACGGTCCCCTTCCCGATCCAGGCGGCGACCATCCCGGACGCGCTGGCCGGGAAGGACATCCTGGGCCGTGGCCGCACCGGCTCCGGCAAGACCCTGTCCTTCGGTCTGCCGACCCTGGCCACCCTGGCCGGCGGCCGCACCGAGAAGAAGAAGCCCCGCGCCGTCATCCTGACCCCGACGCGCGAACTCGCCATGCAGGTGGCGGACGCCCTCCAGCCGTACGGCGACGTCCTCGGCCTGAAGATGAAGGTCGTCTGCGGCGGCACCTCGATGGGCAACCAGATCTACGCCCTGGAGCGCGGCGTCGACGTCCTCGTCGCCACGCCGGGCCGCCTGCGCGACATCATCAACCGCGGCGCCTGCTCCCTGGAGGACGTGCGGATCACCGTCCTCGACGAGGCCGACCAGATGTCGGACCTGGGCTTCCTGCCCGAGGTGACCGAGCTGCTCGACCAGGTCCCGGCGGGCGGCCAGCGGATGCTGTTCTCCGCGACCATGGAGAACGAGATCCAGACCCTCGTCCAGCGCTACCTGACCGACCCGGCGACCCACGAGGTCGACGCGGCGCAGGGCGCGGTGACGACCATGTCCCACCACATCCTGATCGTGAAGCCCAAGGACAAGGCGCCGGTCACCGCGGCCATCGCCTCCCGCAAGGGCCGCACCATCATCTTCGTGCGCACCCAGCTGGGCGCCGACCGGGTCGCCGAGCAGCTGCGCGACTCCGGCGCCAAGGCCGAGGCGCTGCACGGCGGCATGACCCAGGGCGCCCGCACCCGGACGCTGGCCGACTTCAAGGACGGGTACGTCAACGTCCTGGTCGCCACCGACGTCGCCGCACGCGGCATCCACGTGGACGGCATCGACCTGGTCCTCAACGTCGACCCGGCCGGCGACCACAAGGACTACCTGCACCGGGCCGGCCGCACCGCCCGCGCGGGCCGCACCGGCACCGTCGTCTCCCTGGCCCTGCCGCACCAGCGGCGCCAGATCTTCCGGCTGATGGAGGACGCGGGCGTCGACGCCACGCGCCACATCATCCAGGGCGCCGGCGCCTTCGACCCCGAGGTCGCCGAGATCACCGGCGCCCGCTCGATGACCGAGGTCCAGGCCGAGTCGGCGGGCCACGCCGCCCAGCAGGCCGAGCGCGAGGTCGCCCAGCTCGCCAAGCAGCTGGAGCGGGCGCAGCGCCGCGCGGCCGAGCTGCGCGAGGAGGCCGACCGCCTGGTCGCCCGGCTCGCCCGGGAGCGGGGGGAGGACCCGCAGGCAGCGGTGAACGCGGTGACCGAGGCGGAGGGCGCCGCGGGGGCCGTGACGGCGGAGACGACCGTGGTGGCCGAGGAGGCCGCCGTGGTGGTACCGGAGCAGCCGGCCGCGCAGGACGTGGACCGGGTGGAGCGCGTCGAGCGGACGGAGCGCTTCGAGCGCGCCGAGCGGCCGGAGCGTGCCGAGCGCTTCGACCGTCGTGACGACCGTCGTGACGGCGACCGTGGTGGCCGTTCCTTCGAGCGTCGTGACGACCGCGGGGGCGACCGTGGTGGTTTCCGTCGTGACGACCGTGGCGGTGAGCGTCGTCCGTTCAACCGGGACGACCGTGACAACCGCGGCGGTGGCCGTTCCTTCGACCGTCGTGACGACCGTCGCGACGGCGACCGCGGTGGCCGCACCTTCGAGCGCCGCGACGAGCGCCGTCCGTTCGACCGCGACCGTGACAACCGCGGCGGCGGCTTCAACCGCGACGACCGTGACAACCGCGGCGGCGGCCGTTCCTTCGAGCGCCGTGACGACCGCGGCGGCGACCGCGGCGGCTTCCGCCGTGACGACCGCACCGGTCACCGCGGCAGCGACCGCCCCTTCAACCGCGACCGCCAGGGCGACCGCCCCGGCTTCCGCACCGGCGGCCACGACCGCCCGTACGGCCGCCGCGACGACCACCGGGGCAGCACCGGCACCGGCACCGGCTCGTTCGGCCGCCGCGACGACAAGCCGCGCTGGAAGCGCAACGGCTGACACCGGCCGATGTGACTGAACGCCCTGTGGCCTCCACCGACTCACCGGTGGGGGCCACGGTCGTCTCCCCCCGGCCCGGTCGAAACCCCTTTCCCTCAAGGCGTGAACGGCCGGTATGATCAGCCGACTTCTGAGACGGATGCGGCGCCTGGGGCGAGGGGCACTGAGGGAACGGTGCGCGTCCCGTCTCGTGCTCGCTCTCGGGGAGGGTCTCCTTTGGCTCGTCATGCCTCCGCACGCCTCGGTCTCGTCGCCGCCACCGCCGTACTGGCGGCCGGCCTGAGCCCGCTGCTGCCCTCGACCGCCGTCGCGGACACACCGCAGGAGTCGGTGGTGCCGGCGACGCTTCGCAGCACCTACCTGGGCGGCCGGCTCTACGGCAACTCGACGTACTCCGGCCAGGACGGCGCCGGAGCGCAGGGCGTCTTCCACACCCTGGAGGGGAGCGGGCTGGTCTGGACGCGGTATGCCGACGGCGGTTCCGTGCCCGTGACCCGGCCGTCCGGCGGTTCGGTGCCGGCCACCACGGGCGGCGACGCGCTGGCGTACCGCCACACCGACGGCCGGATCGACCTGGTGGACGCCGCAGACGGCACCATCCGCACGCTTCGGGTGCCCTCGGGCCTGCAGTTCCTCACCGCCTACGCGGATCTGGCGGTGGCCTTCCGCAACGTGACGGACGAGAACGGCACGGCCACGCGCGAGACGCACCTGCTCGTCCCGGACGGCGACGGCGGCACGCGGGACCTTCCGGTCACGGGGGTGCCCGAGGGGCTGTCGCTGGGCCGGCCCCTGGGCGGGGACGTGGACGGGCTGCTGTTCCTGGCCGGCACGCCCGGGCAGTTCGAGGGGTACCGGGCGGTCATGGTGGACCGCGGTACCGGCCGGGTCACGGACATGACGCCGGAGTACCCGGATCCCTACGCCAGGGCCCAGGTCTCCGGGAAGCACGTCGCCCTGTTCACCATCAGCGATCCGTCCGTGCTGGTGTTCGACCGCTCGGACCTGTCCGCCGCCCCGACCGAGGCCGTGCTGGACGGCGGCGGTGTGAATCCCACCCAGGATCTCGTGGTGGTGGGCGACTGGCTGGTCCACCGGCCCAGCTCGGGCACGGGGCTGTTCGCCGAGCACGTCACCAGCGGCTCGCGGGTGACCCTCGCACAGCACTCCTCGTACGGCGTCTCCGCCGCCCCGGACGGCACCGCCGTCGTCTTCGCCACCGGCCCGGACGGCTACGGCGTCCACCGCATCCAGCCCGGCCCCGACGGCACGCCGGTGCTGACCATGGTCAAGGCTCTGCCCAAGCCGCCCGCCAGGATCCGGGGGATCTCCCTGGACCAGGGCCGCCTGGTCGTCGCCGACGACAGCAAGGACGGGGTGCGGGACGACTACGCGCGCACCGTGGCCGCGACCGGCGCACCCCAGTTCGGGGAGCGCTCGTCCTTCACGCCCGGAACCGGCACCGAGGACACGCCCGGCGTCTGCTCCACCGACCCGGCCTGCTCGCGGCTGTTCGGCACCGCCGACGGCAGGGTGGCCTGGATGCGGTACGGCAGCACGGACAACGAGGTCAGGGTCAACGGCCCGGCGGACGGTGACCTCTGGGGCGTGAACATCCCCGGGGAGGGCCGGATCGTCGACGTGTCGGGGCGGTACCTCCTCTACACGGACCCGGGCACGCGGTACGTGTACGAGATCGGCGGCGAAGGAAAGCCCGTCGCCGAGGCGTCCGGCGCCGCCGCGATCTCCGGGGACGTGCTGTGGACGACGGCCACCACCCCGGGCAGCCTCAAGGCGCTGAACCTGTCCACCAAGACGTCCAGCACGGTCACCACCGACGCCGGCTGCACGCCCACCGAAATCCAGGCGCTCGGCCGCTACCTGTACTGGACCTGCGACGGCCGGGCCGGGGTCTACGACCGTACGGCGAAGACCTCGACGCCCGTGCCGACGGGAGAGGCCAAGCTGGGCGACGGTTACGTCGTCACCCACGACCGTGAGGCGGGCAGGCTGACGCTCACGACCGTCGTGGGCGGCACGCCCGTGAGCCGGGTGATCGGCGACCTGCCCGGCGGCGCCGAATCGCTGCGGGACGTGCGCTGGACGGTGGACGAGTCGGGGTCCAACGCCGCGTTCGTCGACGACCGGGAACGCGTCCACCTGGTGCCGTCCGGGGTGCCGCAGCAGCCCCTGCGGCTGCTCGGGCCCGCCCGGAGCGCCGCGCACGTCGTGTCGCGCGAGGGGGACGAGGTCCCGGACACGCTGACCACGGTGCTGCTGTCCAAGCCGTCCGCGAGCTGGCGGCTGACCGTGCGCAACGCGGCGACCGGTCAGGTCGTCGACACCCGCACCGGCGGAGCGGCGCGGGGCGAGCTGAGTGTCGGCTGGGCCGGCCGGGACGCCACGTCGTCCAGGCGCCTCCCCAATGGCTCCTACGACTGGACGCTGTCCGTGGCCCCGGCCGACGGGGTGGGGGCCGCCCTGGAAGTGCGGGGCACGGTCGGGCTGCGCAAGGGCAGCGCCGTGCGCCGTGACCACGCGGGCCCGTCGGGCCACCCGGACGGCATCGGCGACCTGCTCACCCTCAACTCCTCCGGCAGCCTCACCTTCCACCAGGGCACCGGCGAGGGCGGATTCTCCGGGAAGGCGAGCGGCGGCGGCTGGGCGACGAGCGTGCGGCCGGTGCCGATCGGCGACCTGAGCGGGGATCGCTGCAACGACGTCCTGGTCCGTTTCGGCAGCGGCACGGTGCGCCTGTACCGGCCGGCCTGCGGAGCTGCGCTCAAGCCGTCGACGGCCTACACCACGATCGCGACGGGCTCCGGCTGGAACCAGTACGACGTCCTCACCTCGCCCGGTGACGTCACCAGGGACGGCCGCCCGGACCTGGTCGCCCGCAACTCCTCCACCGGCGCCGTCTACCTCTACAAGGGCACGAGCACCGGCAAGCTGTCCTCGCGCGTCAAGCTGTACGACGACTGGAAGACGTACAAGAAGATCGTGGGCGCCGGAGACCTCAACGGCGACGGCATCGGCGACCTGGTCGCCCAGGACAGGTCGAACGTCCTCTACCGCTACTTCGGCAAGGGCGACGGCACCTTCGCCTCCCGCGTGAAGCTGTTCACCGACTGGGGCGCCTCGTACAACGCCGTCGTCGGCGTCGGCGACATCACCGACGACGGCAAGGCCGACCTGGTCGCCCGCGACAGCGGCGGCAACCTGTACCGCAACAGCGGTGACGGCAAGGGCTCGTTCGGCGGCCGAGTGAAGATCGCGACGGGCTGGAGCGGCTACAAGGGCCTCTTCTAGCCGTTTCGTGACGTGTGTCACGCCCCCGGCATGGGCATCGCTGGGGGCATGACAGATGACGCCATCGCGAGCGGGCCGTCGGACGAGGAACGGCTGGCCCAGCTCGGCTACACGCAGGTTCTCGCCCGCCGCATGTCGGCGTTCTCCAACTACGCGGTCTCCTTCACGATCATCTCCGTCCTGTCGGGCTGTCTGACCCTCTATCTGTTCGGCATGAACACGGGCGGCCCGGCGGTGATCACCTGGGGCTGGGTCGCCGTCGGCCTGATGACGCTGTTCGTCGGCCTGGCGATGGCCGAGATCTGCTCGGCGTACCCGACGTCGGCGGGCCTGTACTTCTGGGCCCACCGCCTCGCGCCCGCCCGCACGGCCGCCGCGTGGGCCTGGTTCACGGGCTGGTTCAACGTGCTCGGCCAGGTCGCCGTGACGGCCGGCATCGACTTCGGCGCGGCGTCCTTCCTCGGGGCCTATCTGAACCTCCAGTTCGGCTGGGAGGTCACCCCGGGCCGCACGATCCTCCTCTTCGCCGGGATCCTCGTCCTGCACGGCCTGCTGAACACGTTCGGCGTCCGGATCGTCGCCCTCCTCAACGGCGTCAGCGTGTGGTGGCACGTGCTCGGCGTCGCGGTGATCGTCGGCGCGCTGACCTTCGTGCCGGACGAGCACCGGTCCGCGTCGTTCGTCTTCGGCGAGTTCGTCAACAACACGGGCTGGGGCAGCAGCGCCTACGTCGTCGCCCTCGGCCTCCTGATGGCGCAGTACACCTTCACCGGGTACGACGCCTCCGCGCACATGACCGAGGAGACCCGCGACGCCTCCACGGCCGGCCCGAAGGGCATCGTCCGCTCCATCTGGACGTCCTGGATCGCGGGCTTCGTGCTGCTGCTCGGCTTCACCTTCGCCATCCAGTCCTACGAGGGCGCCCGCACCTCCGCGACCGGCGCCCCGCCCGCCCAGATCCTCCTCGACGCCCTCGGCGCCACCGCGGGCAAGCTGCTGCTGCTCGTCGTGATCGGCGCGCAGCTGTTCTGCGGGATGGCGTCGGTGACGGCCAACAGCCGCATGATCTACGCCTTCTCCCGCGACGGCGCACTGCCCTTCTCCCACGTCTGGCACACGGTCAGCCCCCGCACCAGAACGCCCGTGGCCGCGGTGTGGCTCGCCGCGGGCGGCGCCCTCGCGCTCGGCCTGCCGTACCTGATCAACGTCACCGCCTACGCGGCCGTCACCTCGATCGCCGTGATCGGCCTCTACATCGCCTACGTCATCCCCACCCTGCTGCGCCTGCGCAAGGGCGACGCCTTCGAACGGGGCCCCTGGCACCTGGGCCGCTGGTCCCGGGCGATCGGCGTGGTGGCGGTGGCCTGGGTCGGCGTGATCACGGTCCTGTTCATGCTGCCGCAGGTCTCCCCGGTCACCCCGGAGACCTTCAACTACGCCCCCGTCGCCGTCCTGGTCGTCCTCGGCTTCGCCGCGACCTGGTGGCTGGCCTCGGCGCGCCACTGGTTCCTCAACCCCGACCACCCCCGCGCCCGCGCCCACGCCGGACCCCGCGTCACGGCCCCGGAACCGGCCGACCCGTGACCCCCGACGCCCTGCCGCCGACGCGGAGACAGCGCGTTGTCCGATACCCGATCGGCGACAGGGCGTCGTCCGGCTATGCTCGGGGAGGCAACATCGCCTGGGCCCTTAGCTCAATTGGCAGAGCAGTGGACTTTTAATCCATTGGTTGTGGGTTCGAGTCCCACAGGGCCTACACCTCACAGCGCCCCGGCCTGGTTCACGAACAGGCCGGGGCGCTGCTGCGTTGGACGTTCCCGCGATGCCGTGCGGTGTCCCTCACCAGGCCCTGAGCCCGCCCGGCAGGCCGTTGTCAGTGGGGGGCGTTAGTCTCCGCGTATCCGGATCGTTCGGCTGTTTCGTCCCGATTCGGGGCGGTTTCAGGAGGGCATCATGGCATCGCGTCTCAACCCCTACATCAGCTTCGACGGCGACGCCCGGCAGGCGCTGGAGTTCTACAAGGAGGTCTTCGGCGGCACGCTCCGGCTCAGCACCTTCGGCGAGATGGGCCAGGGGGAGGGCCCCGACGCCGAGAAGATCATGCACGGCATGCTGGAGACGCCCGCCGGCTTCACCCTGATGGGCGCCGACAACCCGCCCGGGATGCCCTACACGCCCGGCACCGACCACGCGGTGAGCGTCAGCGGCGACGACGACGCCGAGCTGCGCGGCTACTGGGAGAAGCTCTCCGCCGACGGCACCGTCACCGTGCCGCTGGAGAAGCAGATGTGGGGCGACGTCTTCGGGATGTGCACGGACCGGTTCGGGGTGCAGTGGATGGTCGACATCGCGGAGCCGGAGGAGGGCTGAGGCGGCGAAGGCGGCCGCAAGGGCGAGACGGGGGACGGCGGCAGGTGCGAGGCCGGGACGGTCAGACTGAGGGCGAGTCCTGTCCGTTCCTGCTCCCCGGGTGGATACGCCGATGCCCCTTCCCCACGTCCTGCTCTCCGCCGCCGTCTCCCTCGACGGCTACCTGGACGACACCGGCCCCGACCGCCTGATGCTGTCCGGCCGGGCCGACTTCGACCGGGTCGACGAGGTACGGGCGTCCGTCGACGCCGTCCTCGTCGGCGCCGGCACCATCCGGGCCGACAACCCGCGGCTGCTGGTCAACTCCCCCGAGCGGCGGGCGGCGAGGGTGGCGGCCGGCAAGCCCGCGTACCCGCTCAAGGCGACCGTCAGCGGCTCCGGCGACCTCGACCCCGGCGCCGACTTCTGGCACACCGGCGGGGAGAAGGTCGTCTACACGACCGCCTCCGGCGCCGAGCGACTGCGCGCCGCCCGGATCGCCGCGGACGTCGTCGCCATCGGGGACGCCCTCGACTGGCGGGCCGTGCTGCGGCACCTGCACGAAGAACGCGGCGTTGGGCGGCTGATGGTCGAGGGGGGCGGCGTCGTCCACACGCAACTGCTGCGGGCCGGGCTCGCCGACGAACTCCAGCTGGTACTGGCCCCGTTGCTCGTCGGGCAGCCGGACGCCCCCCGGCTCTTCGGACCCGGCCCCTACCAGGGCGGACGGCTGCGGCTCGTGGAGACGCGGGCCATCGAGGACGTCGTCCTCATGCGCTACGAGCCCACCGCACCCGGCGCCGGGCAGCTGCCGTCGGCCGCCGACCGGCGCTGGCTGGCGCTCGCCTGCGAGCTGGCGGAGCGGTGCCCGCCCTCGCGCACGGCGTTCAGCGTGGGGGCCGTGGTCGTCGCGGCGGACGGCGCCGAACTGGCCCGCGGGCACTCGCGCGAGGGCGGGGACCCGGTCGTCCACGCGGAGGAGGCGGCGCTCGCGAAGATCGCCCCGGACGATCCGCGGCTCGCCGGAGCCACGGTGTACAGCAGCCTGGAGCCGTGCGCCCGACGCGCCTCCCGGCCGCGCCCCTGCGCCCGGCTGATTCTGGACGCGGGTGTCCGCCGGGTGGTGACCGCCTGGCGGGAGCCGGACACCTTCGTCACCGGCGCGGACGGCAGCGGACTGCTCGCCGCGGCCGGCGCCGACGTCGTCGTCCTGCCGGAACTGGAGGAGCGGGCCAAGGCGCCCAACCGTCACCTGGCGGGGTGAGGAGTGTCCGTCGCCGGTGGTGCGGAGCAGCGGTGGAGCGGGCGGGGCGCGCCCTCCCGTCCGGCCGGTGCGCTGCCCGCTCCCCGTCCGGCGGACCGCCCATCGGCCCAACATCCGCTGCGCCCCGCCGCGCGCCGGGTCACGCTGCCCCTGGGTGAAGCAGCACGGCAGGACGGACGCGGAGGCGGCGCGCATGAGGGCCATGAGAGCCACGAGGGCTGTGAGAGCCACGAGGGGCACGAGGGTTGTGAGCAGGCGGGTGGTCCTGGGCGTGGCCGGCGCGGGGCTCGCGGCGGCGCTGGCCGGCGGGCTGGTCGGGGCGTGCGGGGTCATGGACGCCGGGGGACGGACCATGGTGCGCGCGCTGCCCGCCGACGCCGGGTTCACCCACCCCGGCGTGCTGGTCAACGCCCGGCAGCTGGACGTCGTACGCGAGAACGTCACCGCCGGACGGCAGCCGTGGCTGAAGGCCTACCTCGACATGCGGGACAGCCCGTACGGGTCGTACCGGCACCGGGCGCGGCCGGTGAGGACCGTCCACTGCCCCGGCGGCAGGGCCGGGCGCGGCTGCGCCGCCGAGCGAAAGGACGCGATCGCCGCCTACACGCAGGCGCTCCTGTACGGCGTCACCGGCA
Organism: Streptomyces sp. NPDC046379; assembly: GCF_055587785.1. Classification (NCBI taxonomy): domain Bacteria; kingdom Bacillati; phylum Actinomycetota; class Actinomycetes; order Kitasatosporales; family Streptomycetaceae; genus Streptomyces; species Streptomyces sp. NPDC046379. The sequence continues at coordinate 20,246 of NZ_JBVJFP010000007.1, read as the reverse complement.
AGCGGCAGCACGCCGAAAAGGCGATCGAGATCATGGACGCGTGGTCGGAGAGGCTGCGCCGGCACACCGGGGGCGACGCCGCGCTGCAGGCCGCGTGGACCGGCGGGACCTGGGCGCGGGCCGCCGAGATCGTGCGGCACGCACCGGGCGCCGGATGGGAGGCCGGGTACATGCGGCGGTTCGAGGGGATGCTGCGCACCGTCCATCTGCCCGAGGTCACCCGGCCGGGCCGGGCCGACGACGGTCACCGGGAGCTCGTCGCCGCCGACGCCGCCCTCGGCATGGCCGTCTTCCTCGACGACCACCGGGCCTTCGACGCCGCCCTCCGCCGCTTCCGCGAGCACGTCCCCGCCCAGTTCCCGCTGGAGCGGGGCCGGTCCGCCGCCCGCACGGACTGCCGGCACCTGCGGCGGACCGGCGCCTCGCTCGCCGCCGCCGCGCACATCGCCGAGACCGCCTGGCACCAGGGCGTCGACGTGTACAGCGAGGTGGAGGACCGGCTCAGGGCCACGCTCGACCGGCAGGCGGCGGGGCTGCGGCGGTGCGGGGGGACGGCCGGGCCGCCGCCGGCGGTCGTCCTCAACCACCTGGAACAGCGGCTCGACAAGCCCGCCGCGGCCGCCCGCAGCGCTGCTGCCCGGCCCGGGGCCCTTTCCGGCACCGACCACCGCTTCGTCGCCTGGGAGAGCCTCACCCACACCGGCAACCCCGGCGGTTGAGGAGCGGGCGGTCCGGGTCGGCGAAAACCCTGGCGTGAGGGCTCCCGCGGATGGCGTACACTGGATTCATCGACGCGGGGTGGAGCAGCTCGGTAGCTCGCTGGGCTCATAACCCAGAGGTCGCAGGTTCAAATCCTGTCCCCGCTACTGAAGGCCCAGGGCCGGAATCCTGATCAGCAGATCATGGGTTCCGGCCCTGAGTGTTGTCCGCGCCGACCGCGCTGTCCGCGGCACGCCCCCCACCTCGGTCACGTCAGGTAGTCGTACGACCGTGCACGGGTAACATCTGAGACACCGTCATAAACTCGTCCGCACCTGAGCCCGGGTCAACTCGCCCGGTTTTCGCCGCTCGTGAGCCGTACGTCCCGGCCGAAAACGTTAATGATCAAGCTGAACGGCTTGGAATTCAGGCCCCGGTTCTATTAACGTCCGATAACGCAGCGCGGTCGTCCCAGCCGTCACAAGAGGCGGCTCCGTGCGCACACGCCGAATCCCGCAAGGGAACCGGGGAACCATCACCTTGGGGTGAATCGGGCGTAGGCCGCCGTATCGGCACGGATGGTTTACGCGCGTAGGAGACCTTCCTGCTCCGAACCCGTCAGCTAACCCGGTAGGCGAGAAGGAAGGAAAGGAGTACGCCCACGTGGCGTCCAACCCGCCTGCCCCGCAAGCCCCGTTCTTCCCGGCACCGCGCTCCGAGGACACCGTCGTCTACGGCGGACAGCGCACCGACGAGGGGCCGTGGGAGGAGTGGAACCCCACCGCCGACTCCGTCCGCCCCGTCCGTGGCAAGCACCGCGTCGCCAAGCAGCGCGGCGGCGGACTCGCCCGCAGCTCCACCGTTCTCGGCGTCGGCGTCATAGCGGCCGTCGGCGCGGGCGGCATGGCCACCGCGCAGACCGGCAAGCCGCCGGTGTCGATCTCGATGCCCGACCTGCCCAACGTCGGCTCCCTGCTCTCGGACGACGCCGAGGACGCCGCCGACACCGCCGTCGCGCAGACCGCCGCCGCACCGCTCAGCGGCGCCGGTGTCACCACCGCCGACACCGCCCTGGGCACCACCGACGCCGGCGAGGCCCTGCGCGCCCGGATCATCGCCCAGGCCGAACAGCAGCAGGAGCAGGTCGAGAGCAAGGCCGCCGCGGAGGCCGTCGCCGCTGCCGAGAAGGCCGCCGCCGAAGCCGCCGCCAAGGCCGAGAAGGAGGCGGAGGCCAAGGCCGCCGCCGCCAAGGCCGCAGCGGAAGAGGAGGCCCGCAAGAAGGCCGAGGCCGAGCGCCTCGCCGAGCTGGCCCGCCAGTACACGCTGCCGACCTCCTCGTACACCCTCACCTCGACGTACGGCCAGGCCGGCGCCATGTGGTCGTCCGGCTACCACACCGGCGTCGACTTCGCCGCCCCCACCGGCACCCTCATCAAGGCCGTCCACACCGGCACCATCACGCAGGCCGGCTGGGACGGGTCGTACGGCTACAAGACCGTGCTCACCCTCGAGGACGGCACCGAGATCCTCTACGCCCACCAGTCGTCGATCAGCGTCACCGTGGGCCAGAAGGTCAACACCGGCGACGTGATCGGGCGCGTGGGCGCCACCGGCAACGTCACCGGCCCCCACCTCCACCTCGAGGTGCGCACCGGCGACGGCGGCGCCGTCGACCCCATCGCCTGGCTGCGCGACAAGGGCCTCAACCCCTGACGTCCGCCGCCGACGCGGCACACCTTCGATCCCCGGCGGTCCTGACGGCACCCCCCGGACGTCAGGGCTGCCGGTCGTGGGTCCTCACGTCCGGTACGGGTTGTACTGCGCCGGGTGCCACGCCTGCGGCCCCGCCGCCCACGGGGGTACGGCCACCGGTGCCACCGGCGCGGTGACGCGCGCCGCGTGCTCCAGCGCCGGACGGGCGACCTCCCGCCGGGACCACAGCTCCCGCAGCAGCTCACCCTCCCGCACGGCGAAGTCCGCCCCCGCCCTTCCCTGCCGCAGCCGGCGGCGCAGCTGCGCCAGCGAGGTCGCGCGGGACTGGTACTCGGCCACCGTGCGCGCCGCCGGCCGGCCCAGATGGTGGCCGGCGTACTCGCGGGCCAGCCGCCGCGCCCGCAGCGAGCCCAGCGCGTACGGCTCGGCCGGAGCGAGCCAGCCGGCCGCGGCGTAGGCGGGCAGTTCCTCGCGCACCGTGCGCAGTGCACGCTGCCGGCTCCAGATCACCAGCCACGTCAGCAGGCCGAACACCGGCACCATGAAACCGCCGTACACCGCGAAGAAGCCGTACTCGCCGAAGGTCGCCGAACCGTTCCACAGGGCGTGCATGCCCATCGCGAGCAGCAGCCCGCCCAGCGGCGGCAGGATCCGGCGCAGCCGCTGCCGCTCCCCGGCGAGGGCCGCGAGTCCGAAGCCGATGCCGGTCAGGACGGTGAACAGGGGATGCGCGAAGGGCGACATGACGACCCGGACGAAGAACGTCGCCGCCGTGACCGTGGCGATGCCGTCACCGCTGAGCCGGTCGGCGCCGAAGGCGTTGCCCAGGTAGAGGATGTTCTCGGTGAAGGCGAAGCCGGTCGCGGTGATCCCGGCCAGGACGACGCCGTCGACGATGCCGGTGAGATCGCGGCGGCGGAAGAGGAACAGCAGCAGGACGGCGACGGCTTTGGTGGTCTCCTCGACGACCGGCGCTATCACCGTCGCGCCTAGGGTGTTCGCGCTCGCCGGGTCGGCGGTCGCCGTGGCGATCCAGCGGACGGCGAAGCTGTTGGCGACGATCGCCATCAGCGCCGCCGCACAGGCGCCCCAGGCGAAGGCGAAGGCCAGATTGCGCCAGGGGCCGGGATCGACGCGGTCCAGCCAGCGGAAGACGGCTATGAGCAGCGGCACCGGCAGGACGGCGAGTCCGAGGCCGACCAGGAACCCGTCGGTGCCGGTCTCCTCGCGGACCAGGGCGAGGATGACCAGCCCCGACATCGCCAGCAGCGTGGTCAGCGCGGCGTAGCCCAGCCGGCGCCGCCGCCACCAGGGCGCGTGCGCCGGGACGCCGCCGTCCGGAGCGGCTAAGGGCGTCGGGTGCGGGGGACCGGTGGCCACTGCGCCCCCTTACGGCAAGGACCGGTGCGGTACGCGGCGGAAGAGCAGGTCGTTCACGGCATGGCCCTTGTCCAGGCCCTGGCCCTCGAAGCGGGTGAGGGGGCGGAAGGCGGGGCGTGGCGCGAAACCGCCGTCGGGGCTGGTGTTCTCGTACGCGGGGTGCGCGGTGAGCACCTCCAGCATCTGCTCGGCGTACGGCTCCCAGTCCGTGGCGCAGTGCAGGATCGCCCCCGGCTTCAGCCGGGCTGCGGCGAGGGTGAGGAAGTCCGGCTGGATCAGCCGCCGCTTGTGGTGCCGCTTCTTCGGCCAGGGGTCGGGGAAGAAGACGCGCAGACCGTCGAGGGAGTCGGGGGCCAGCATCTCGCGCAGCAGGATGATGGCGTCGCCGTTGCCGACCCGGACGTTGGCCAGGCCGTTGCGCTCGGCCAGGCCCAGCAGGTTGCCCTGGCCGGGGGTGTGCACGTCGACGGCGAGGATGTTGGTGCCGGGGTCGGCGGCGGCCATCTGGGCGGTGGCCTCGCCCATGCCGAAGCCGATCTCCAGGACGACGGGGTGGTCGTTGCCGAACAGCTCGGCCAGGTCGAGGACGCGCTGCCCGTCGATGTCCAGGCCCCACCGGTGCCACAGCCGTTGCAGGGCGTCCGCCTGCCCGGCGGTCACCCGGCTCCGGCGGGGCTGGAAGCTCCGGATCCGCCGCTCGAAGTGCGACCCGGCGGGATCCGCCTTGGGCCCGTCCGGGAACCTCGGCTCCGCCTTGTCCCGGCCGCGCGACGGAGCGGTGCCGGGGGAGGCGGAGCGGAGGGCTTCGGGGGTGTTCACGGAGTCAGACACAGTGGGGTCGATTTTACGGGCGGCGGGGGCGTGCGGCGTGCGGAGACGGTGCCGGTGCCATCCCCGGCGCGGTCCGCGGGGCGCCGACGCCCGTACGCGGTTCTGCGTTCGCCGGGTTGTCGGTGGCATGCGGTCCCGCGCCCGCCCGGCTTCCATCGGTGCGCGGTTCCGTGCCCGTCCGGCCCTCGCGAGGGCGCGGTTCCGTGCCCGCCCGGCTCCCGCCGGTGCGCGGTTCCGCGGCTGCCCCGTCCTCGGTGACACGCGACCTTGCGTTCCTCCGGACCTCGGCGGCACGCGCACCCCCTCACGCTCACGCCCCACTCAGCACCCCCAGCACCCGCCGCGCCACCTCCCGGCCGATCGGCAGCGACGCCGTGGCCGCCGGGGACGGGGCGTTCAGAACGTGGACGACGCGCGGCGACTCCCGGATCAGGAAGTCGTCGGCGAGGGAGCCGTCGCGCAGCACCGCCTGGGCGCGCACCCCGGACGACGCCGGGACCAGGTCGTCCTGCGTCACCGCCGGGAGCAGCCGGCGCACCGCCTCGGTGAACGCCGCCTTCGAGGCGGAGCGGCGCAGCTCCCCGGCGCCGTACCGCCAGTGGCGGCGGGCCATCCGCCAGGCGCCCGGCCAGGTGAGGCTCAGCGCCAGCTCGCGCGGGCGGACCACGCCCGGACCGTAGCCCTCGCGGGCGAGCGCCGGGACGGCGTTGGGACCGATGTGGACGCCGCCGTCGATGCCGCGGGTGAGGTGCACGCCGAGGAACGGGAACGCCGGGTCGGGGACGGGATAGACCAGGCCGCGGACCAGCTCGGGCCGGGCCAGCTCGTAGTACTCGCCGCGGAAGGGGATGATCCGCATGCCCGGGTCGTCGCCGGTGAGCCGGGCGATCCGGTCGCAGTACAGCCCGGCGCAGTTCACCAGGGCCCTGCCGCGCAGCACCGCGCCGGCCGCCGTGCGCACGGCCACGCCCAGGGACGGGCGGCGGTCGACGGCGACGACCTCGGCGTCGTAGTGGATCCGCGCGCCGGAGGCGTCGGCGAGCCGGCGGGCGACCTCGGAGTAGTCGCAGACGCCCGTGGTGCCGACGTGTATGGCGGCCAGGCCCCGCACCTCGGGCTCGTACTCGGCGATCTGCGCGGCGACCAGCTCCCGCACCGGTATGCCGTTCTCCCGGCCGCGCTGGACCAGGGCGTGCAGCCGGGGCAGCTCGGACCGCTCGGTGGCCACGATGAGCTTGCCGGTGACGGCGTGCGGGATGTCGTACTCGGCGCAGAACTTCACCAGCTCGGCGGCGCCGCGCACCGCGAACCGCGCCTTGAGGGAGCCGGGGCGGTAGTAGACGCCGCTGTGGATGACGCCGCTGTTGCGGCCGGTCTGGTGGCGGGCCGGGCCCGGCTCCTTCTCCAGCACGGTCACGCGGGTGCCCGGCGCGGCGCGGGTGATCGCGTACGCCGTCGACAGGCCGACGATCCCTCCGCCGATCACCAGCACGTCGCAGTCGTAGGCGATCTTGTGCACCTGTTTCACCTCCCGGCTTCGATAGTGCACTGCGCCACTGACAATGCCCTCAAAGCCGGGTTCCCGCCCGGAACCGCCCGGCGGGCCGTCCCGGGCCGTCGCCGTACCCGGTCAGGCGGGCGCCATGAGCAGCGGCCGGGCCCGCTCGCGCAGCTCCACGACCCGCGGCTCGTCGCCGTACGGCTCCAGGCGGTGCAGGAGGTCCCGCACGTACTCGGTGGTGCGTGCGGAGGAGATCCGGCCGGCGACCTCGACCGCCCGCACGCCCTGCTCGCAGGCCGCGTCCAGGTTGCCGGACTCCAGTTCGGCGACGGCGGAGACGACGAGCCGCAGCCCGTGCGAGCGGACGAACTCCTCGGTGGGCCGGGACAGGGCCTGCTCGGTGAAGCGGCGGACCTGGCGCGGGGCCTTCAGGTCGCGGTAGCACTCGGCGGCGTCGGCGGCGAACCGGTCGTAGCCGTAGAAGCCGAGCCAGGAGGGGTCGTTGTCGCCGTCGCGGGAGCGCTCCAGCCAGGCTTCGGCCGACTTCAGGGCCGCGCCGGCGGCCTGGGCGTCCCCGGCGCGCGCGTGCGCGCGTGCCTCGACGAGACGGAAGAAGCTCATGGTGCGGGCGGTGGCCAGCCCGCGGTTGCGCTCCAGGGCGGCCTGCGCGAGGTCGACGCCCTCGTCGCCGAAGCCGCGGTAGGTGGCCTGGAGGGACATGGAGGCCAGGACGTAGCCCCCGAGGGGGACGTCGGCCGCCGCGCGCGCGAGACGCAGCGCCTGGATGTAGTACCGCTGGGCGGCCTCCTGCTGGCCGGTGTCGAAGGCCATCCAGCCCGCGAGCCGGGTCAGTTCGGCTGAGGCGCCGAACAGGGCGCGGCCCACCTCGTCGGAGTAGGAGCCGAGCAGCAGCGGCGCGGCCTCCACCCGCAGGCACTCCGGCACCATCGACGAACGCCAGTCGCCGCCCCCGTACTTGGAGTCCCAGCGCCGGGCGTCCTCCGCGGCCTCCCGCAGCTTGCGCACGTCGCTGTGGCCGACCTTGATCGGCGTCCCGGCGGCCTCGGCGGGGCCGGCGTCGCGGGCGACCGAGCTGTCGGCGGGCGTTATCAGCCACCGCGAGGCGGGGGTGGCATAGGCGCTGACCGCGAACGACCCGGCGAGCGACTGCCAGATGCCGCCCGAGCCCGCCCGCCGGCCGGCGAGGTCCAGCCGGTACAGCTCCGTCGCCGAGCGCACCGCCTGTCCGACGTCCCGGGGGAAGGCGAGGCCCACCTCCGGAGCGGGGTCCGCGTCCGCCAGCCCGATCTCGTGGAGCGGCACAGGGCGGCCGAGCTTCTGCCCTATCGCGGCGGCGATCAGGTGCGGCGCGGCGCCCTGCGGCACCATGCCCTTCGACACCCAGCGCGCCACGGAGGTCTTGTCGTAGCGAAGCGTCAACCCGCGTTGCGCGCCAAGGTCGTTGACGCGTCGCGCGAGGCCGGCGTTGCTGATTCCCGCGAGGGCGAGAACGGCGCCGAGTTTTTCGTTCGGCCCGCGTTGCTCCCTGGACATGCGCCACCCCTCGACACAGACGGCTGCCGCTCTGGCATAACCGCGCGGCATTCGTAAACCCAGCGTAGTTCGCCGCATCCCAAGCGTTAAGAGGCATAGTTCCGGATGGCGGGATTGTGGCGCGTACGGAAGTACGGTCCCGGTACGGACTGTTGCGGCGTGCCCGGCGCGTGCCCCGGGGTGTGTGGCCATGCGCCCGCCCGTGCGCTCTCCTCCGGCCGGCCGGGCGGGGGTTCCATGGCTGTGCGTGGGTCGGCCCGCTGTACTGGACCAGTGGGCTGGGGGATACCGCCGCCTACATCCCCGCTGGCGGCGGACCGGTCCGGGAGGCGAGTGGCGTCTCCCGGACCGCGCGCGTGCGCCGGTGGTGCGCCCAACCTGTACGGAGCGTGTGCGCGGCGCGCGCAGCTGCCGGACCCGGCCCGGGATTTGGCCGAAAATATACCCCTGTCCATGAAGGTCAATTCCCGCTGCTACCACGGGATTTGAGGGCGCATTGGCGGTTTGCGGGGAGCGCGCCGGGGGCGCATTCGCATCGGCTCCGCGTGCACCGCGGCGGATGCCGGACGCCGCACCGGGGAGAAGTGTGCACATGCGACCGGCACTTGGCAGGAGTGCGCGGGCGCATTTCGATGGCCTCCGAGCGGCTCCGCCGCCGCTCCGCGGCGCGTCCTTCGTGGCAGCATGGGGAACCGGTTCCGGAAGTGCACTGGTTGTCCACAGCTTGTGGAGGCGTCGATGCGGTGGTTGGTGGGATGGAGCAGCACCGCCGCGGGCGTCGCCGGTCCCGGCTCGGCGGGCGCGACCGGTCACGACGGCGAGACCCTGCACCCGGTGGGTTCCCAACTCCTGTGGGGCGACCCCGATCCGCTGTGGGCGGTCGGCGACTGGCGCCCCGACGAGGTGCGCGTCGTCACGGCCGACCCGGACACCCGGATCGCGGTGCTCGGCACCTGCGGCGCCTCCGACGAGGCCCTGCGCGTCGGCCTGTTCGCCGCGCGCGGCGGGGCGCTGCGTCATCTGACGGCCTGGTCCGGCAGCTACACGGCGGTCGTGCGGATCGGCCGGCGGATCACCGTCTGCGGCGACATCGCCGGCGCCCGGCCCGTCTTCCACACCCCCTGGGCCGGCGGCACCGCCTACGCCACCGCCGCGCTGCCGCTCGCCGACCTCATCGAGGCCAACCTCGACTTCGGCCACCTCGCCGCCCTGCTGGCCGCCCCCGACGTCCCCGACGCGCTGCACGACTCCACCCCCTACGACGGCGTACGGCGCGTTCCGCCCGGGCACGCTCTGATCCTGCGCGCCGGTGCCCGCGAGGTTGCCGGGTACGAGCCGGTCGCCTCCCTCGCGGTGGCCGCGCCGCCCGCCGACCCGGATAGCGCCGTGGACGGCGTGCGCGAGGCGCTCGTCGAGGCCGTACGCGCCCGCCTCGCCGCGCCCCGCCACGTCCCCGGCGCCGACATGGACCCCGGCCCCGTGCCCGGCATGGGACCGGCCGAGCGGCGCGCCGCGCGCGGCATGCCGGTGCCCGGCATCGGGGCCGACCTCTCCGGCGGCCCGGCGTCGGCGACGCTCGCCCTGCTCGCGGCGGGCCTGCCCGGAATGCCGGGCACCATCCTGGGACACGGCACGGGCGCGGGGGAGCGGCTGCTGGCGGTCACCTTCAACGATCTGGCGGTCGGCGGCCAGGAGGCCGAGCTGGAGCGGGCCGGGGCCCTGGCGGCCAACCCGCGCCTGCACCACGTGGTGGTGACCGGCGGCGAGGACACCCTGCCGTACGCCCATCTGGAAGGGCCGCTGACCGACGAGCCGGCGTCCACCCTGGTGACGGCCGCCCGCCACCGCGCCCGCCTCGCCGCCGGCAGCGCCGACCACCTCACCGGCCACGGCGCCCGCCAGGTGCTCGACGCCCACCCCGCCCGCCTCGCCGACCTGCTGATGGACCGGCAGCGGCGGCACCTGGTCCGCCCGGTGGCCGCGCTGGCCAGGGCCGACGGCTCGGTCCTGGTTCCCGCGCGGGTGTACGCGGCGGCGCGGCGGCTGGCCCGCACCACCTATCGGGAGGGCCTGGAGAGCCTCGCCGACCAGCTGCGCCGGCACCGCTTCGAGGACCCCGGCGGAGCGGTGGAGGCTTCGCTGGCCGCGCTGACCTGGGCGAGACCGGGGCCGGCGGCGCGCTGGCTGACCGGGGAGGCGCTGGCCGAAGTATCGATTCGCTTGCAGCGGGCGACCCACCGCTCGGGCATCGGCCCGGGCCTGCGTCCCGGCGACTTCCGCGCGCGGGCGGCCCTGGCGCGGGCCGCGGCCGACCTGCGGGTCCTGGAGCAGGCGGCGGAGATCCGCTTCCAGCGGCTGCACGCCCCGTTCCTCGACAACCAGGTCGTCCGCGCCTGTCTGGCCCTGCCCGAGTCGCTGCGGGTCAAGCCGGGGGCGCGGGCGGCGATCCTGCGCACGGTGTTGAAGGGGGCGGGCGTCGACGGCCTGCCGCCGGGTTGGGGCGCGCCCTCGCAGGCCCCGGCGGCCGCCGCCGAACGGACGGGGCTGAGGGTGGCCGTGGACTCGCTCGTGGAGCTGTTCGACACGCCGCTGCTGGCCGAGGCGGGGCTGGTGGAGGCGCGGGTCGTCCGCAAGGCGCTGCGCGCGGCGGCCCAGGGCGAGCCCCTGCCGCTGGACGGCCTCGCGGACCTGGTCTCCCTGGAGCTGTGGCTGCGCCGTCTGCTCGCCCGCCGGGGCACCTGCTGGACGGGAACTCCGGCGCGTGCGCGTGCGGTGCCGACGGGCATCCAGCCGCGGCGGGGGGCGCTGGCGCCGGGTGGGTAGTGCGGGCCGCTAGGCGGGGTGTTGAGGGCGGATCGGTGCTTCGAAGCAGGAGCAGCGCTCTCGCATGTATGCAGTGATCTGGCACAGGTGCTCTGCTCTGGGTGGCGACCGCTGCCCAAAGTCGGGAGCACTGATCCGCTTCCTGTGCACCGCTCCGGACCGAGCGCTCCGCTCCAACAGATGTGCACCGCTCCGGATCAAGCGTCCCGCTCCGAGGGGTGTGCGCCGCTCCGGATCGAGCGTCCCGCTCCAAAATGTGTACAGCGCTCCCGGTTGAGCATCCTGCTCCAAGATGTGTGCACCGCTCTCCGGACTGAGCCGCCCAGCCCCCAGCAACCAACGTGTGCACCGCTCCAGGCGCACGGCTCTCCCGCCGGACGGGCGTGAGCGGGTTCGCCCAGGAGGACGCGCGAGGCTTCGCCGAAACCTTTCGGCGTCTCAGGAGCAGGTGAAGGACGAGTTCGCCCAGTCCGCCAGCGCCACGTCGTCGAAGTGGCTGTGCGGCTCGACCACCAGGCGCACGGTCTCGCGCCCGGCGAGGCTCACACGGATCGGCACCGCCGCGTCGCCGCCCTTGATCCGGCCCGACCTCCACAGCTGGTCGCCGTCCGCGTAGACGGAGAAGTAGACGTGGCCGAGCTTCTGCGTCAGGTCGTCCACCCCGACCACGGCGTCGTACGAGGTGCAGGCCCGGTTGAGGTCGATGGTGACGGAGGAACTGCCCTGCACCGTCGCGCCGTGCGCGTACGTCGTGTCGCCGATCGACAGGCCCTGGCGCTGCCAGACCCAGCTGCTCTCCGCCATCCGCAGCTCGGGCCCGGTGCCGTCGCCGTTGACGTCGTACGACAGCTCGCTCAGCTCGAAGGCGGCCGGAGCGGGCGGCGGCGTCGGAGCCGGGGTGGGTGTGGGGGTCGGGGTGGGCGTCGGGGTCGGGGTCGGGGTGGGCGTGGGGCTCGGCTTCCGGGAAGGGGTCGGCGTGGGGGCGGTCGGTGTCGGGGTGGGCGTGGGCGTCGGGGCCGCCGCCGGGACGGCGGGGGGCTGCGGCTCGGGCTCCTCGGGGGCCGGGACCGGGGCGGGCGGCTCGGGCAGGGCGGCCGGCGCCGACACGGGCGGTCCGGCCTCCGGCTTGCGGGCCGGGGCCTCGCCGCCGACCAGCGCGAGCGCCAGGGCCGCCGCGGCTGCGACCGCGACGACACCGGCCGCGATCCCCGCCTTCACCGGTGCGCCCAGCCCTTCCGAGGCCGCCGCGCCACCGCCCGCGCCCGCTCCGCCGGACGAACCGCCCGCCGTCGCGGCAGCGCCGGCGGCGCCCGCCGCACCGGCTCCCGCGCCCCCGGCGACGAGCCCGGCCGCCTTGGCGTACCCGGCGGCGCCGAACCAGCCGATGACCGCGACCGGCACGACCGCGGGGATGCCGCCGGCGAGCTCCTCGATCTGGCTCGCCGCCAGTCGGCACCTGGCGCACTCCTCCAGGTGCTTGCGCAGCCCCCGCTCCGCGCGCGTGCGGAGCCTTCGGCGGGCGTACGTGCCGAGCTGGTCGGCGTAGCGGGCGCAGCCCTCGTCGTCCGCGAGGGACGTGCTGACGTGGGCCTGGAGGTAGGCCTGCTTGAGGCCCTCGCGGGCGCGGCTGGCCAGCACGCGCGTGCCGTTGGCGTCCAGCCCGAAGAGCGTGGCGACCTCGCTCGGCGACTCGTCCTCGACCTCGGTGTGCCACAGCACGGCCTGCCAGCGCTCGGGCAGCGAGCGGAACGCCTGCATCGCCAGCGACTGCTCGGCCTCGTGCATCGCCCGCACGTCGGCGCCCAGGTCGAGCGTGTCGGTGTCGGACACCTCCGAGGTGCGCGTCGCCTGTGCGGCGAACACCGCGAAGTCGTCGACCAGGTGCTCCCGCTTGGCGGAACTCGTCCAGTTCGCGGCGACCCGGCGGACCGTGGTGAGCAGATAGGCGCGCACGGCGTGCTCGGGCCCGGAGCCGCCGCGCACCGCCTGGAGCACGCGCGCGAAGACCTCGGCGGTGAGGTCGTCCGCCGTGTGGGCGTCCCGGCAGCAGGTGCGCGCATACCGGCGCACGGCTTCGGCATGGCGCCGGTACAGCTCCTCGTACGCCGTGTCGTCACCCTCGCGCATCCGCCCGATCAGCTCGGCGTCGGACGGCGGCAGCTCCACCGGCGGCGGCAGGACGCCGTCCTCCCGCCAGTCGCGCTGCGCCGGGACGCCGTAGGGCAGGTCGTCGGCGTAGTCGGCATGGTCGGCGTACTGGACGTCCGGTCGCTCCTTCTGGCTCGGCACCAGCGGCGACGGCACGGCGTCGCCGGTCTCCGCGCCGCTCTCGCCGAGTGCCTCGTCCCGCCCGTCAACGCTCATCGCGCCGCCCCCGCCGCCTGCCGAACCGTCCAGAACACCGGGTCAGACTGCCATATTCGAATGTGTTCCGGACGGGCCCCGGGGACCATTTACCTGTTCGTGGGGTTTCACCGCGAACCAGTGCAAGACGTCACTCGAACGGGGCAGAATGCAACCGCCTCCGCCCCGCATCGAGTTGACGGACCTCACCCGCACGGGCCGGACCGGCGTCGGCGAGCGCGGTCGGCGGCTCCGCCTCGGGACCCCACCGCAGGCCCGGACCGCACGGAGCCCCTCCGCACTCGCACCGGCCCCGTCCGCCGCGAACCGCGTCCGCGCCGGACCACCGCGTGTCCGGACCACCGCGTGTCCGGACCACCGCGCGTCCGCGGCGAACGCCGTCCGCGCCGGACCACCGCGCCACGACGGACCTCACCCGCCCCGGACCACCGCGCGCTCACGCCGGTCCGCACCCGCCCCGGACCACCGCGCGCTCACGCCGGTCCGCACCCGCCCCGGACCACCGCGCGCTCACGCCGGTCCGCACCCGCCCCGGACCACCGCGT
>NZ_JBVJFP010000007.1:0-6740 GCF_055587785.1 Streptomyces sp. NPDC046379 | reverse complement strand
GCGCGCTCACGCCGGCCGGGACCGCAGCCCTTCCAGCAGGATGTCCAGCAGCCGCGCCGACGCCGCCGCCTGCTGCGCCGGGTCCGGCAGCGACGGGGCCGCCGTCGCGATCACCAGCAGCACGTCCGACACCGACACGTCCGGCCGCAGCTCGCCCGCCGCGCGCGCCCGCTCCACGAGTCGGCCCACCACCTCGAGCAGCGCCGCCGCCCCCGCGTCGTCCTCCGCCGGACCGCCCTCCGGCACCAGCCGCAGCTCGCCGGAGGCCGGCTGCATCCGCTGCTGCGGCACCCGCGCCTCCTCCGAGCCCGCCGCCTCCGTGCCCTCCTCCTGGTCCGGCACGCCGACCCGCAGTATCTGCGGCGGCAGCAGCCGGCCCGCGCCGGACGCCACCGACGTGCGCAGGAAGCGCGACAGCGCCGACCACGGCTCGTCCTCCTGGCCGAGCGCGGCCCGGGCCTGGTCGGTCAGCCGGGAGGTCTCCTCCTCGGCTATGCGCCGCACCAGGACGTCCTTGCTCGGGAAGCGCCGGTACACCGTGCCCACGCCCACACGCGCGCGCCGCGCCACGTCCTCCATCGGCGCGCCGTACCCCAGCTCGCCGAAGACCTCGCGCGCCGCCCTCAGCACGTGCTCCAGATTGCGCTGTGCGTCCACCCGCAGCGGTGTCGTCCGCGGCCCGTCCCCGCGTCCGTTCCCCACCGCCGCGCCGACCGCGCCGCCCGCCCCGACGGCGGACGCGGTAGACCAACGAGAGTCCTGAATGTGCATACGAATTCCCCCGGTAATGACGTCTCCCCCCGGAGACTCTCCCCGCCATCGGCACCGGAGCGCGTGGAACGAGCCTGGACCACGAACCCGCCCGTCGCGGGCCCGATGAGCGCATCCCCCTACACCCCGTCGGCATACGAACATAGTTGAGTGAGCGTCAATTCAGAAGGGGGAGGTTCCGCACACTGCGCCCCTCGATCGGAGTACGGGTCGTATACGTCCTGATTCCGCCCCCTTGAAGCACCCGGCGTACGCCCCTGACCTGCGGCGCTTATCCGGACCCTGTCATTTCGGCCAACTCCGGGCGCCCTCGGCGTCCGGTCACACAAATTGCCGGGCCTGTGGACAAACGAAGGCGCCGGGTGCGTCATGGGATGGTGAAGGAACGTGCGCGCATTCTCGTTGTCGGCGGCGGCTACGTCGGGATGTACACGGCCCTGCGCCTGCAGCGGCGGCTGAGAGCCGGACTGGGACGCGGCGACGCCGCGATCACGGTCGTCACCCCCGACCCGTACATGACGTACCAGCCGTTCCTCCCGGAGGCGGCCGCAGGTTCCATCTCCCCCCGCCACGTCGTCGTACCGCTGCGCCGCGTCCTCGGCCACTGCGACGTCGTCGTCGGCGAGGCCACCGCCGTGCGCCACGCCGAGCGCGTCGCCACCGTCAGCACCCTCGCCACCGAGGAGGGGGCGGGCGAACGCCGGCTGCCGTACGACGAACTCGTCCTCGCCCCCGGCTCCGTCTCGCGCACCCTGCCCGTCCCCGGTCTCGCCGACCACGGCATCGGTTTCAAGACCGTCGAGGAGGCCATCCGCCTGCGCAACCACGTCATCGAGCAGATGGACATCGCCTCCTCCACCCGCGACCCCGCCGTCCGCGACGCGGCCCTCACCTTCGTCTTCGTCGGCGGCGGCTACGCGGGCGTGGAGGCGCTCGCCGAGCTGGAGGACATGGCCCGCTACACCGCGCGGTACTACCACAACGTCCGCCCCGAGGACATGAAGTGGATCCTCGTCGAGGCCTCCGACCGCATCCTGCCCGAGGTCGGCCCCGAGATGGGCCGCTACGCCCTCACCGAACTGCGCCGCCGCAACATCCAGGTGCTCCTCGGCACCCGCCTGGAATCGTGCGCCGACCGGGTCGCCGTCCTCAGCGACGGCCAGCGCTTCCCCACCCGTACGGTCGTGTGGACGGCCGGTGTCAAACCCCATCCGCTGCTCGCCGCCACCGACCTGCCCCGCGACGCGCGCGGCCGGCTGGTGTGCACCGCCGAGCTGGCCGTCGAAGGACACGCGCACGCGTGGGCCGCGGGCGACGCCGCCGCCGTCCCCGACGTCACCGCCGCCGAGCCCGGCGCGAGTTGCGCCCCCAACGCCCAGCACGCCCTGCGCCAGGCCAAGGTCCTCGGCGACAACGTCGTCCACTCCCTGCGCGGCGAGCCCCTGGAGACGTACACGCACAAGTACGCGGGCTCCGTCGCCTCCCTCGGGCTGCACAAGGGCGTCGCCCATGTGTACGGACGCCGGCTCAAGGGCTACCCCGCCTGGCTGATGCACCGCGCTTATCACCTCAGCAGGGTGCCTACCGTCAACCGCAAGGCGCGCGTACTGGCCGAATGGACCCTCTCCGGCCTCTTCAAACGGGAGATCGTCTCCCTCGGTTCACTCGAACATCCCCGTGCGGAGTTCGAACTGGCGGCCGGTGGAAAGCCTTCTCAAGACCCGAACGAGTCGAACTGACCCCTCCGAGGAACTACCGCGGCCACCCCGGCGTCTGACGGATGTCGGCCCGGTCGGCCACCCTGCCAGACTGTGCCGCACAGCACAGCGGACCCCCGCACGCCCTGCCCGCAGAGGCCCTCCCCCAGGGACCCCGGGCCGGGTCCGGAGCCGGCCGACGACCACTACACGAGGCAAGGATTCGTGAACTTCACGCGCTGGAGCGCTCGGCTCCCCGGAACGCAGCGCCGCGCCGCAGCGCGGACCGACCACCAGGTCGCCACTGACCGCCGGGGAGGTGACAACGCCGTCCCCGCGGCCCGCGCCGAACAACTGACCGACGATCCCCCGTCCGTCCCCGCCATGGACGACCTGCCCGCGCGCGACATCCTCGAACGGGTCCCCGCCCTCGTCGCCCTCGTCCACGGCCCCGACCACCGCCTCGCCTACGTCAACGACGCCTACGCCACCGCCTTCGGAGCCCGCCCGCCCGGCGAACCCGCCCGCGCGGCCCTGCCCGAACTGTGCGAACTGGGCCTCCTCCCCCTCCTCGACCAGGTCCTGCGCAGCGGAAAGCCCCGCACGGTCAAGTCCCGCAAGGCCCTCGACGGCCGCTCCTACACGTTCACCTGCACCCCGGTCGCCGAGGCCGCCGGCCGCGCCCCCCGCGGCCCCGGTGTTCTCGTCTTCGCCACCGACGTCACCGACCACGCCGAGGCCGCCGAACGCCTCAGAGCCAGCGAACGACGCCAGCGCGAGACCGCCGTCACCCTCCAGCGCTCCCTCCTCCCCCAGGAGCTGGAACAACCCGACGACCTGCGCATCGCCGCGACCTACCAGCCCGGCGGCACCGAGGCCGCGGTCGGCGGCGACTGGTACGACGTCATCACCCTCGGCGGCGGCCGCACCGCCCTCGTCATCGGCGACGTCATGGGCCGCGGGGTGCGCGCGGCGGCCGTCATGGGCCAGCTGCGCACCGCCGTCCGCGCGTACGCCCGCCTCGACCTGCCCCCGCACGAGGTGCTCCAGCTCCTCGACGGCCTCGCCGCCGAGATCGACGCCCACCAGATCGCCACCTGCGTCTACGCCATCCACGACCCGAACGAGGGACGGCTGGTGTACGCCTCGGCCGGCCATCTGCCCATCCTCGTCCGCGACGAGAACGGCAAGGTGCTGCGCGCCGACGAGCCGACCGGCCCCCCGCTCGGCACCGGCGGCTGGATGCACGCCTCCGGCTCCGTCCCCCTCGCCCCCGGCTCCACCGCCGTCCTCTACACGGACGGCCTGGTCGAACGCCGGGACGCCGACCTGGACGAGGGCATCGAGGCCCTTCAGCGCGCCCTCGCCGGAGCCACCGGCACCCCGCAGGTCATCTGCGACCGCCTGATGCGCTCGGCCGGCGTCACCGCCGACCACGACGACGACGTCGCCGTCCTGGTCCTCCAGCACCCCGCCCGCACCGGCGCGGACGGCGACCTGTTCCGCAACGCCGCCCTGGATCTGCTCGGCGGCGTCGAAGCAGCGCCCCGCGCGCGGGCCTTCGCCTCCGGCGTCCTCACCAGCTGGCGGTTCCCCGCCGAGCTGCACGACCTCGGCGTCCTCGCGGCCAGCGAACTCGTCGCCAACTCCCTCCAGCACGGCACCCCGCCCATGCGTCTGCGGCTGCGCCGCACCGACCGCCGCCTCATCGTCGAGGTGACCGACGGCGACGACCACCTCCCCAGACGCCGCCGCGCGGAACCGGGCGACGAGTCGGGCCGGGGCATCGCCATCGTCGCCACCATCGCGTCCAACTGGGGCTGCCGCCGAACCCCCGGCGGCGGCAAGGCGGTCTGGTGCGAGTTCGTCCTCCCGGGGACCGGACCCGCCACCGGCGCCGGTTAGGCCGACACCGACTCCGCGGAGGCCGCCGGACCTCGCGCGACGACCCGGTTCCGGACCGCCCACGGCCGGTCCTGCGCCTCGGTCAGCCGCCGCCCCAGCCGCACCGCCAGCACGGTGATCCCCAGCGAGAACAGCAGGAAGGTCACGACGTACGGCCCGTGCAGCGAGGCGCCCATCGGCCCGCCCACCGCCGGCCCGACGGCCAGCGCCAGCTGCTTCACCAGGGCGAACGCCGAGTTGTACTGCCCCGCGAGCCCTGTCGGCGCGAGATCGGCCACCAGCGGGGCCACCGTCGGCGACAGCATCGCCTCACCCAGCCCGAACAGCGCGTACGTCGACACGAACGCAGCCGTCGCCATCTCCTGGCTGACGCTCCCCAGCCCGGCGAACCCCGCCGCGACCCAGGCCACGCCCCAGATCAGCCCCACGGCCGCGATCACCCGCGACCGCCGCCGCCGCTCGACGAACCGCAGCACCGCGAACTGCGCCACGACGATCACCAGCGTGTTGGCGGCCAGCGCCGTCCCCAGCACGGACGTCGAGATCCCGGCGGCCTCCACGCCGTACGCGCTCAGCCCCGACTCGAACTGGCCGTAGCAGGCGAAGAACAGCACGAACCCGAGCACGCACAGCTGCACCATGGCCCGGTTGCCCAGCAACTGCTTCCAGCTGCCCCGGCCCGACCCCGCCGGTGCGTCCTCGATCCGCGGCGAGTGCGGCATCCGCACCGTCGCCAGCACCACGACCAGCAGCAGGAACATCGCCGCCTCGATCGCGAACAGCAAAGTGAAGGAGGAGGCGCGGCTGGTGTCGACCAGACGGCCGCCGATCAGCCCGCCGACGCCGAGACCCAGGTTCTGCAGGAAGAACTGCGTGGCGAACGCCCGCGACCGGGTCTCTGCCGTCGAGCAGTCCACGATCATCGTCGCCAGCGCCGGTTGCATCACGGCCTGCCCGGCCCCCAGCGCCCCCGCCGACAGCAGCACGGCCGCCGCACTGCCCGCGAGCCCAAGGCTCAGCGCCCCCAGAGCGGCGGTGACCAGGGCGGCGAGCAGCACCGGCAACGGACCCCGGCGGACGATGGCCCGCCCGGCGAACGGCAGCACGATCAGCGCCGCCACGGCGAAGACGGCGAGCACCAACCCGGCCGTCACCGCCCCGAGCCCTCGCACCTGCGCCACATAGACGTACAGGTAGGGGACGGTGAAACCGAGCCCGAACGCGCTGAGTGCGTTGCCCATGTGGATCCGGCGCATCGCAGCGCCCATCGCCCTGGTCACGCTCACCTCTCTCATCTCGGAAGACGGCGACCTCGGAAGAGGACCATCAGAAGTTAGGAGTGAAGACTTCGAACCTAAAGTTCGAAGCTAAAGAGTACACATCCAAGGACTTCGACGCCAAGCGCCCGCATGGGATACTCGGGCCCCATGGGCGACACCCCCGGCCTCAACGAGCCGACACTCGAAGAACAGATCGCCGCCTACCAGCGCGAGTTCCAGGACCTCGACCCCCAGGTCGAGAAGATCGTGTCGGCGCTGTCCCGCCTGAACCGCCGGATGAACGTCGCGTACGGCCGCCAGACCGCCGCCCTCGGCATCAGCAACGCCGAGTGGGAGGTCCTCAAGGCCCTCGTCCTCTCCGGAGCCCCCTATCGGATGGGTCCCAGCGAACTCGCCAAGCGTCTCGGGCTGACGCCGGCCGCGATGACCCACCGGATCGACCGGATGGTCACCGAGGGACTCGTGACCCGGGAGCGGGACGAGTCGAACCGCGTGCGGGTGATCGTCGAGCTGACCCCCGACGGCCGCGAGAAGTGGCTGGAGGCCATGCGCCTGGCCACGGTCTTCGAGGAGGAGCTGCTTCAGGACCTCTCGCCCGAGGAACGGCTCGCCCTGGGCGAGGTCCTGACCAGACTCCTGCGCAGGGTGGAACACGCCCAGCCGGACGCCGGCGGGCGCCTGGCCGACCTCGACTGAGGGGCCAGTCCCGCCCTTGACGGGGGATGCTTGACAGCCCCCTGCCCGATCCGTAAGGTTCTTCGGGTTGCCGCGGGGCCGTAACGGTTCTGCCGACGACACCTTCCGCCGCGACAGCGGCACTCACACCACAGCAAGATCTCCCGACGGGGTTGATTTCGGCGTGCCCGAATTCAATTCGAATAGGGGCTCGGCGGCCCGATTGGGAATCGCCGGGAGGATCAGCTAAGGTTTGAGACGTCGGAACGGCCCAACGGCCGGGAAGGCAAACCCCGCTGACTGGGGATCAGGTCGGAAAAGGATCTGATAGAGTCGGAAACGCAAGACCGAAGGGAAGCGCCCGGAGGAAAGCCCGAGAGGGTGAGTACAAAGGAAGCGGCCGTTCCTTGAG
>NZ_JBVJFP010000006.1:226246-361272 GCF_055587785.1 Streptomyces sp. NPDC046379 | reverse complement strand
GGGGTTTGTTTTTTCCCCCCCGGGGGGAGGAAACAAAGAGGGGGGGGGGGGGGGGGTGAAGGAAACAAAAAAGGGGGGGGGGGGGGGGGGGGGTGTTTTTTTGGGGGGGGGGGGGGGGGGGGGGGGGGGGGGGGGGGGGGCACACCCCCCCCCCCCCCCCCCACTCCACTTTTGCGCCACATGAGAGACGGGTAAGGTTAGGTTTGCCTCACCGAGAACGTCGGGATGGCGAGACCCAGCTACATCCCGCCGGGAGGTGAGCCGCGTGTACGTCTGCAGTTGTTTCGGGATCACCGAGCAGCAGGTCAAGCAGCATGCGCAGGACGGCGCCTGCACGCCTCGCCAGATAGCGTCGGCCTGCAAGGCGGGCACCGACTGCGGCTCGTGCGTCCGCCGCATCCAGGCCATCCTGGGCCGTGGCGCCTGCCCCCGCCGCGAGCTGGCCGACCAGGGCAAGCCGGTCCTCACGGAGCTGGCCGAGACGCTGCAGGGCGCCCGGGTCACGCAGGTCGGCGAGATCGCCGCCTAGCTGCCCCGAGGGCGGTTCCCCGAGGACGCTCCCCCGGGTGATTCCCGTCAGTGGCCCGGGAGCGGTTCCCGGGGGCGGTCACCGGGAGCGGTTCCCGGAGGCGGTTCAGCTCTCCGGCTGCTCGATCAGCTGCGCGATGTACAGCGCCTCGCCGAGCTTCTCCAGCAGCTCCAGCTGGGTGTCCAGGTAGTCGATGTGGTGCTCCTCGTCCTCGAGGATCGACTCGAAGATGTTCGCCGACGTGATGTCGCCCTTGCTGCGCATCACCTCGATGCCGCGCCGCAGCCGGTCGATCGCCTCGACCTCGATCTGCCGGTCGGCCTCGAACATCTCCCGCACCGTCTGACCCACGCGGACGTGGAACAGCCGCTGGTAGTTCGGCAGCCCCTCCAGGAACAGGATCCGGTCGGTGAGCACCTCGGCGTGCTTCATCTCGTCGAACGACTCGTGCCGGGTGTACTTCGCGAGCTTGGTCCAGCCGAAGTTCTCCTGCATCTTCGCGTGCAGGAAGTACTGGTTGATGGCCGTCAGCTCGGCGGTGAGCTGCTCGTTGAGGAATTCGATGACCTCGGGGTCGCCCTGCATCGCAGAGGCTCCTTCCACGTCGGTGCTCGGAGGTTGCCGCCGCATGATTGCACCGGGTATCCAAGATCGTCCAGTAAGTGCTGGCTTAGTAAGTAAGGGCATACTTAGCGGCAGTTGCCCGATTCCCGACATGGCTGGTCATGGGCACGGTGTCCGGTCTGTCAGGATGGAGACATGGGTCATCCGGTGGAGCGCGAATCAGGAGAAGCAGTACCGTCCGAGCTTCCGCCGGGACAGCGACTCCAGCGCGGCTGGCCGGTCACGCACTACGGCCCGGTGCCCAAGTTCCGGCCCGAGCGCTGGGAGTTCAGGGTCTTCGGGGCCACCGCCGACGGCGAGAAGCACGGCTGGACGCACGAGGAGTTCACGGCCCTGCCGTACACCACCGTGGTGGCCGATCTGCACTGCGTGACGAAGTTCAGCATGGTCGGTGCGGAGTGGGGCGGCGTCCCCGCCCGGACCATCCTGGAGATCGTGCCGCCCGCCCCGAATGTCACCCATGTGATGGTGTGGGCGGAGTACGGGTTCAGCTCGAATCTGCGCCTCGCCGACTTCGCGTCCGAGCGCACGATCTTCGCCACCCACAAGGACGGCGAACTGCTGACCGCCGAGCACGGCTTCCCGCTGCGTCTGATCGTCCCGCACCTGTACGCCTGGAAGGGCCCCAAGTGGGTGCGGGGCGTGGAGTACATGACCGCCGACCGCCGCGGCTTCTGGGAGGAGCGCGGCTACCACAACGTCGGCGACCCGTGGAGGGAACAGCGCTACTCGTACCAGGAGGAGCCCGGGGAGGGTCCCGAGCTGTAGCGGCGGCGCGTGGTGCGGCGCGTGCTGCGGCTCACGTCTCCCGGAGCTTCTTCAGCCGCTCCACGTCCGCGGCGTGGCCCTCCCTCCCGCCGGGCGTCTCGATGATCAGCGGCACGCCCTCGGTGGCGGGGTGCGTCATCAGCGCCCGGAACGGGTCCTCGCCGATGTGACCGGCGCCGATGTTGGCGTGCCGGTCCTTGTGGGCGCCGACGACGTCCTTCGAGTCGTTCGCGTGGATCAGCTTCAGCCGGCCCTCGCCGACCGTGTCCACCAGGAGGTCCAGCGTCCGGTGCATCCCGTCCGGCCCGGTCAGGTCGTGCCCGGCGGCGAAGACGTGACAGGTGTCGAGACAGACGCCGAGTTTCGGATGCGCGTCCAGGGCCTCGAAGTACGGCCCGAAGTCCCAGGTGCGCGAGCACAGCGAGGAACCCTGCCCGGCCGTGGACTCCAGCAGCAGGAACGGGTCGTCGTCGTGGGTCAGCTCGTCCAGCAGCGGCAGCAGATGCTCGCGCACCTGCTTCAGGGCGACGTCCCGCTCCCGGCCGCCGGTGGCGCTCCCGGTGTGCACGACGACCCCCAGCGCGCCGATGGCCCGCCCGCGGCGCAGCGAGTGGCGCAGCGACTCCACCGACCTCTCGACGGTGGCTTGTGTGTGCGAGCCGAAGTTGATCAGGTACGGGGCGTGCACGTACGCCGGTATCGCACCGGCCTCGCACGCCTCGCGGAACGCCTCGTCCTGCCGCGGGTTGCCGGCCGGAGTGGCCCAGCCGCGCGGGTTGGCGACGAAGACCTGCACGGTCTCGGCCCCCAGCTCGCGGGCGTAGGCGAGGCCGACGGAGTGGAGCCCGCCGGCGACGGGGACATGACCGCCGACGGGGTTGCGCGGGAGAGCGGGAGTCTGGTTGTTCACCCGTCAAGGGTGTCATGGGCGAGGACGTGCCCCTGTCCGCGCGGCGCCCGCCCGCGTGGTCGCCGCCCGGGTGGTGCTGCCCGCCCGCGTGGTGCCTGCCCGCGCGGGCGGGCACCGGCGGCGGTGGCGCTCAGCCGATCTCGATGGTGATGGTCGAGCCCTTGGGCGCCTGCTCACCGCCGTCCACCGACTGGTCCTCGACCGTGTCGCCGCCGAACAGGCCCAGCAGCCCACGGTCCTCCTCGACCCGGAAACCGGCGGCCTCCAGCTTCCCGGTGGCCTCGTCCGCACTGTCGCCGACGACGTCCGGGACCTCGACCATCTCGGGGCCCTTCGAGAGCGTCAGCGTCACCGTGTCGCCCTCGGCGGCCTCGCCGCCGGGCGCGGGGGACTGGCGGGCGACCCGGCCTTTGTCGTGCTCGGAGTGGACCTCCTCGGTGGCGATGCGCACCTTGAGGCCGGCCTCCCCGAGCTCCTGGCGGGCGTCCTCGAGGTCCCGCCCGGAGACGTCGGGGACGTCGACGGGGGCGCCCCTGCTGACGGTGAGCGCGATCGCCGAGCCGGCCCGGGTCGTGACGCCCGAGCCGGGGTCCGTGCCGATCACGAAGCCGCGGGGGACGTCCTCGTCGAACTCGCGGGTCACCATGCCCGGTTCCAGGCCCTCGTCCTTGAGCACCGCGCGCGCCTTGTCCAGCCGGTAGCCCGACAGGTCCGGCACCTTCACCGTCTCGGGGCCGTCGGAGATGACGAGCGACACCGAGTCGTTGTGCCGGATGCGGCTGCCCGGCTCCGGGTCGGTGCTGATGACCGTGCCGCGCCGGACGGTGTCGCTGTACGCGTGGTCGACGTCGCCCAGTTCGAGACCGGCGTCCGCGAGCCGGTCCTCGGCCTGGGCCTGGGTCTTCGCCAGCAGCGGCGGGACCTTGGTGAACTGGCCGGAGTTGATGTACCAGACGCCCGCGCCGACGCCGAGCAGCAGCAGGACGGCCGCGAGGACGCCGACCACCGCGCGCGGCGGGCGCGGCCGGCGGCGCGGGGCCGGGACGGGCGGCGTCCGCAGCCGGCTGGTCCGGTCGAGCGAGGGTCCGCCCGCCTCGTCGTCGTCGCCCACGGGCAGCGGGCGCGGGATGACGCTCGTACGGTCCTCGGCGTTGTCGTGCGCGGCCGTGACCGCCTGCGGGGGCACGGCGTCGAGCTGGTCGGCGCCGAGCCCGCCGCGCGCCTCGCGGGCGTGGGCGAGCAGCGCCACGGCGTCGTGCGGGCGCAGGTCCGGGGTGCGGGCGGTGGCCGAGGCGACCAGCTCGTCCAGCTCGTACGGCAGCCCCGGCACGCGGGCCGAGGGCGCGGGGACGTCGTCGTGGACGTGCTTGTAGAGGATCTGGGCCGGCGTGTCCCCGGCGTGCGGCCTGGCGCCGGTCAGCATCTCGTAGAGCATCACGCCGCACGCGTAGACGTCGACGCGCGGGTCGGCCGTGCCGTGCTCGATCTGCTCGGGGGCCAGGTAGGAGACCGAGCCGAGGACCGAGCCGGTGGTCTGCGTCACCGTGCCCACGGACCGCACGAGGCCGAAGTCGGCGACCTTGACCCGGCCGTCGTCCCCGATCAGCACGTTCTCCGGCTTCATGTCCCGGTGCACGAACCCGGCGCGGTGCGCCGCGCCGAGGGCGGCCAGGACGGGCTCCAGGATGTCCAGCGCCGCACGCGGCTGCAGCGCCCCGCGCTCGCGCAGGACGTCGCGCAGGGTGCAGCCGGCGACGTACTCCATCGCCAGGTAGACGTACGACCCGTCCGTCCCTTGGTCGAACACCTGGACGACGTTGGGGTGGGCGAGGCGGGCGACCGACTTGGCCTCGCGGATGAACCGCTCGACGAACGTGGCGTCCGCGGCGAGGGTGGGGTGCATCACCTTGAGCGCGAGCACCCGGTCGAGGCGGGTGTCCACGGCCCGGTAGACCGTGGCCATGCCGCCGACCGCGATCCGCGCGTCGACGCGGTACCGGCCGTCGAGCACCTGCCCGGCCAGCGGGTCCTGAAGGGTCGTGTCCACGGCCCGAGTCTACGAGCCGCCGCCGACACCGCCGCGCGTCCGGCGACGACGGGCCCGGGACTGCAGCCGACCTGTGACGCAATCCCCACACCGAGAGCCGGCGGCCCGTCGCAGCGCCCCTCAGAACGCGGGCCGCTCCGGATCGAGCACGGCCAGGCCCTCCGTGGGAGAGGACGCCTCGGCGAAGTGCCGCCGCGGAATCCGCCCCGCCAGCCGGGCCAGCCGCCCCGCCTCCACCGCGTGGCGCATGGCCTCCGCCATGACGACCGGCTCCTGGGCCCGCGTCACCGCCGAGGCGAGCATCACCCCGGCGCACCCCAGCTCCATCGCCAGCGCCGCGTCCGACGCCGTCCCCGCGCCCGCGTCCAGAATCACCGGCACGCGCGCGTGCTCGACGATCAGCTGGAAGTTGTGCGGGTTGCGGATGCCGAGCCCGGACCCGATGGGCGAGCCCAGCGGCATGATCGCGGCGCAGCCGACGTCCTCCAGCTTCCGCGCCAGCACCGGGTCGTCGTTGGTGTACGGCAGCACCGTGAACCCGTCGTCGACCAGAGTCTCGGCCGCGTCGAGCAGCTCGATCGGGTCCGGCAGCAGGGTGCGCTCGTCGGCGATGACCTCCAGCTTGATCAGATCGGTGCCCAGCGCCTCGCGCGCGAGGCGGGCGGTGAGGACGGCCTCGCCCGCGGTGAAGCAGCCGGCCGTGTTCGGCAGGACCCGGATGCCCAGCCGCTCCAGGACGGACAGCACCGAGCCGTGCACCGTCGGGTCCACGCGCCGCATCGCGACCGTGGTCAGCTCCGTCCCCGACGCGACCAGCGCCCGCTCCAGCACCTCCAGGCTGGGCGCGCCGCCGGTCCCCATGATCAGCCGGGAGGTGAGGGACGTGCCCCCGAGGACGAACGGATCGTCGGCCATGGGTCAGCCTCCTTGGACGGCGGTGAGGACCTCGACGCGGTCCCCCTCGGCGAGGGACGTCGTGGGCCACTGCGCGCGCGGGACGACGGTTTCGTTGACGGCGGCGGCCACCCCGGAGGGCGCCGCGGTGAGGGTGCGCACCAGCGCGTCGAGGGCGGTGCCGTCGGCGACCTGGCGGCGCTCCCCGTTGACGGAGATGGTCATGACGGAGGTGTTCATACGAGCTGCTCCGTGCGTACGGCGGGTACGGGTGCGGGGGACGTGTCCACGGCGGGCGCCGCGGACGGGGCCACGGCGGAGGCGGCCGGCGCGGCGCCGAAGCGTTGCGGGGTGAAGGGACGGGCCACCTCGGGCAGTTCCCCGGTCGCCAGCGCGTGCGCCAGGACGTCGCCGGTGACCGGTGTGAGCAGCACGCCGTTGCGGAAGTGGCCGGTGGCCAGCAGCAGGCCGTCCAGGTCGGTCGGGCCGAGCAGCGGCGCGTTGTCCGGGGAGCCGGGGCGCAGTCCGGCCCGGGTCTCCGTCAGGGGGAGTTCGGTGAGGCCCGGCACGAGTTCGTGGGCGTCGCGCAGCAGCTCGTACACGCCCCCGGCGGTGACCGTGGTGTCCCAGCCCAGCTCCTCGCTGGTGGCGCCGATGACCAGTTCGCCGTTCTCGCGCGGGACCAGGTAGACCTCGCTGCCGCGGACGACCGCGCGGACGGTGCGGTGCAGGAACGGCGCGTACCGGGGCGGCACGGTCAGCCGCACCACCTGCCCCTTCACCGGCCGCACGGGCGGCCGTACGGCGTCCGGGACCCCCGCGAGGCGACCGCTGAAACTGCCGGCGGCGAGGACGACCTGCCCGGCCGTCAGTTCGGCGTCCCCGCGCGTGACGGCGCCGGTGGCCCGGTCCCGGGCGACGGTGAGCCGCTCGGCCGCGTCCCGGTGGAGCGTCACGCCCGCCCGCTCGCACGCCGTGACCAGGGCGGCGGCCAGCCGGCGCGGGTCGATCTGGTGGTCGCCGTCGACCCGCAGCCCTCCGCGCACGCCCGGCGCGAGCATCGGCTCCAGGCGGCGGCACTCGCGCCCCGACAGCCACTGCGAGTCGAGTCCCGACCGGCGCTGCAGGGCGTGCAGCTCGCGCAGATGGGCGCGGTCGTCGGCGTCCAGGGCGACCGCGAGGGTGCCGCACCTGCGGTAGCCGAGGTCGTGGCCCGCGGCCTCGGCCAGCTCGGCCGCGAAGTCCGGATAGCGCTCGGCCGAGGCCAGGTTGAGGCCGAGCAGGGTCTGCTCGCCATGGTGCAGCTCGGTGACGGCGGCGAGCATCCCCGCCGCCACCCGGGCGGCCCCGCCGCCCGGTTCGGGGTCCACGACGGTCACGGAGAACCCGCGCTGCGCGGCCCGCCAGGCCGTGACCAGGCCGATGATCCCGCCCCCGATGACGAGGACGTCGGACGCGTGCGCGGAGGACGACACGGGCATTCAGCCCCTCCCTTCGCCGGCATGACCCGGATCAGGTTCGTACGGTCGGAGGCCGCCAGCCTCCCTCTCAGCCCGGTGCGTCCGGGCTCCCGCGAGTGCTTTACGGTGGCCACCCTAGCCGCCCCCCGCCGTTCTCAGTAAGGGAGCCTGTGCCGTGGCCCGATCCCTGGACGGTCTCGTCCTCGCCCCCGTCGCCGACCAGTCCCCGGGCCAGGTCGGCGCCCGCACCCGGTTCGCCTACCACGAGCGGGACGGTGAGGTCTGGGCCGAGTACGCGGGCGGCGACGTCGTCCGCGGCTTCCTGGTCGGCGCCCGCGCGGGCGACCGGCTGGACTTCCGCTACGTCCAGCTCACGCGGGACGGCGCGACGTCCAGCGGGCACTGCGTGTCCACCGTCGTGGAGCTGCCCGACGGGAGGGTGCGGCTGGAGGAGACCTGGGAGTGGGAGTCGCGGCCGGGAAGCGGCACGAGCGTCGTGGAACAGGTCGGCGGCCCCGGCGCGGACTGACCGTGCGTCAGTTGTCTATGGTGACCGGATGAGCGAGCAGAGGCAGTCGGGCGCGCGGCGCGCGGTGATCGCCGGCGCGGGCATGGCCGGCGTGCAGACCGCGGTCGCGCTGCGGGAACAGGGCTTCACCGGTGGCGTGACGCTGATCGGCGCCGAACCCCACCAGCCCTACGACCGGCCGCCCCTGTCCAAGGCCGTGCTGCTCGGCACCGCGGAGGGCTCCGCCTTCGACGTCGACTTCGAGGCCCTCGGCATCGAGCTCCACCTCGGCCGCGAGGCCCTCGGCGTGCGCCCCGGCGACCACGTCCTGGACACCGCCGCGGGCCCGGAGCCGTACGACGTCCTGGTGCTCGCCACCGGCGCCGAGCCGCTGCGGCTGCCGGGCGCCGAGGGCGTGCCCGGCGTGCATCTGCTGCGCACCCTGGACGACGCCGAGCGGCTGCGCCCCGTGCTCGCCCGGCAGCACGACATCGTGGTCGTGGGCGCCGGCTGGATCGGCGCCGAGTTCGCCACCGCCGCGCGGGAGGCCGGCTGCTCCGTGACCGTCGTGGAGGCCGCCGACCGGCCGCTCGCCGGGGTGCTGCCGCCCGAGGTGGCCGCCCCGATGGCCGGCTGGTACGCCGACAGCGGGGCCGTACTGCGCACCCACGCGCGCGTGCGGCGCGTCGAGCCCGGCACGGTGGTGCTGGACGACGGCTCCACGCTGCCCGCGGGCGCCGTCGTCGTCGGCATCGGCGCCCGCCCCGCCACGGACTGGCTCGCGGGCTCGGGCATCGAGCTGGGCGTCCACCGGGAGGTCGTCGCCGACGCCCATCTGCGCACTTCCGCTCCGGACGTGTACGCGGTCGGCGACTGCGCCTCCTTCCCCTCCGGCCGCTACGGCGAGCGGCTCCTCGTGCACCACTGGGACAACGCCCTCCAGGGCCCGCGCACGGTCGCCGCGAACATCGTCGGCTCGGCCACCGGCGAGCCCCTGGCGGCCTACGACCCCGTGCCGTACTTCTGGTCCGAGCAGTTCGGCCGCTTCGTCCAGTACGCCGGGCACCACACCGCGACCGACACCGTGCTGTGGCGCGGCGACCCCGCGGGGCCCGCCTGGAGCGTCTGCTGGCTGCGCGAGGGGCGGCTGGCCGCCCTGCTGGCGGTGGGCCGCCCGAGGGACCTCGCCCAGGGGCGGCGTCTGATCGAGGCGGGGGCGGCCATGGACCCGCGGCTGCTGGCGGACCCGGCGCTGCCCCTGAAGGCGGCGACGGCCTGACGCAGGTCCCAAGACGGGCGGATCGTCCCCCTTGTGACCCTTCCGACCCCGCCCGGCTACCGACTGTCAGTCGCAGATGGCAGTCTTGGTGACGTGACCGAGATTGACGCAAAGATCGATGCTCTCGTCCCCGCCTGGCTCACGCTCCCCGACATCGCCGACATGCTCGGCGTCGAGGTGACGCGCGTCCGGCAGCTGGTCAAGGAGGGCCAGCTCATCGCCGTACGCCGAGGTGAGAACCGCGCGCTGCACGTCCCCGCCGCCTTCATCGACGGCGACAAGGTCGTCAAGGGCCTGACCGGCACCCTGACCCTCCTGCGGGACGACGGCTTCACGGACGAAGAGATGCTCGAGTGGCTCTTCACCCCCGACCCGAGCCTGCCCGGCACCCCCGCGCAGGCGCTCAGCGAGAATCGCGGCACGGAGGTGAAGCGCCGCGCCCAGGCGCTCGCCGTCTGATCCACAGCCCGACCGAACAACCGTCCGGCGTATGGCCGCGGCTCCGCCCCGGCGGGCCGCGGCCCCGGCCGCGCCCGCCCGCCGCCCTACGCCCACCGAACCACGGGGGACCCGCACATGCCCGGCACCGCCGCCGAGACGGCCACCGCCGTCACCGCCCGCGCCCAGCTCGCCGACGCCCGGCTCTATCTGTGCACGGACGCCCGCAAGCGCCAGGGCGACCTGCCCGCCTTCCTGGACGCCGTACTGGCGGGCGGCGTCGACATCGTGCAGCTGCGGGACAAAGGCATGGAGGCCGCCGAGGAGCTGGAGCACCTCCGTGTCCTCGCCGACGCCTGCGCCCGGCACGGCAAGCTCCTCGCGGTGAACGACCGCGCGGACGTCGCGCACGCCGCCGGCGCGGACGTCCTCCACCTCGGCCAGGGCGACCTGCCCGTCCCGGCCGCCCGCGCCATCCTCGGCGGCGACGTCCTCATCGGCCGTTCCACGCACTCCGAGACGGAGGCCGCCGCTGCCGCCGCCCAGGAGGGCGTCGACTACTTCTGCACCGGGCCCTGCTGGCCGACCCCCACCAAGCCGGGCCGTCACGCGCCCGGACTCGACCTGGTCCGTCACACCGCGTCACTGGGCACCGACCGCCCCTGGTTCGCCATCGGCGGGATCGACCTCGGCAACCTCGATCAGGTGCTGGACGCCGGGGCCCGCCGGGTCGTCGTCGTCCGCGCGATCACCGAGGCGGACGACCCGGGCGCCGCCGCGGCCGAGTTCGCCGAGCGGCTGCGGGCCGGGTGAAGGGCGGGCCGGTGAACGCTGGGCCGGTGGGAGACCGGCCGGTGGCGGACCGGCCGGTGGGAGACGGGCCGGTGGGGTCGGTGGCGGGCGGGTCGCGGTGCGGTTCCTCCGTGGTCTGTCCAAGGGGTGGACAACGGTCCGGCAAACCGGGCAAATTCCAGCATCCGGTTGGGTGACCGCCGCGCCCTGGCTAACCTGCCCGTATGGCCCTCGGAACCGCATCCACCAGGACGGACCGCGCACGCACCGTGCGTGACATCCTCGCCACCGGCAAGACGACGTACTCGTTCGAGTTCTCGGCTCCGAAGACCCCCAAGGGCGAGCGGAACCTGTGGAGCGCGCTGCGCAGGGTCGAGGCGGTCGCCCCCGACTTCGTGTCCGTCACCTACGGCGCCGGCGGTTCCACCCGCGCGGGCACCGTCAAGGAGACCCAGCAGATCGTCGCCGACACGACGCTCACCCCGGTCGCCCACCTCACCGCCGTCAACCACTCCATCGCCGAGCTGCGCAACATCATCGGCCAGTACGCCGACGCCGGCATCCGCAACATGCTCGCCGTGCGCGGCGACCCGCCCGGCGACCCCATGGCCGACTGGGTGCCGCACCCGCAGGGCCTGACCTACGCGGCCGAACTCGTCCGGCTCATCAAGGAGTCCGGCGACTTCTGCGTGGGCGTCGCGGCCTTCCCGGAGATGCACCCGCGCTCCGCGGACTGGGACGCGGACGTCGAGCACTTCGTCGACAAGTGCCGGGCCGGCGCGGACTACGCCATCACCCAGATGTTCTTCCAGCCCGAGTCCTACCTGCGGCTGCGCGACCGCGTCGCCGCGGCGGGCTGCGACACCCCGGTCATCCCCGAGGTCATGCCCGTGACCAGCGTGCGGATGCTGGAGCGGCTGCCGCAGCTGAGCAACGCGCACATCCCCGCCGTCCTGAAAGAGCGGATCCTCACAGCCAAAGACGATCCGGCCGCTGTACGCTCCATTGGCATCGAGTTCGCCACCGAGTTCTGCGCGCGGCTGCTGGCCGAGGGAGTGCCCGGACTGCACTTCATCACGCTCAACAACTCCACGGCGACGCTGGAAATCTACGAGAACCTGGGCCTGCACCACCCACCGCGGGCCTAGACCGGCCGGGCGCGGATACGCCACACTGCGTAACCGGTCACTGGGAGAGGGGCGTACATGGGCTGGACGGTCCTCTACATCGCGTTCGGCATCGTCGCGCTGTGGTTGCTGGGCGAGGTGCTGCTGCAGTACAAGGCGCGGCTCCGCTGGCGGCTGCTGGCGTTCGTCGGCTTCCTCGGCGTCGTCCTCGGCGTGCTGATCCCGTCCGTCGTCGTGATCGGGCTGGGCGCCGCGGCCTTCGCGGTCGGGCAGACGTACGTCACCCTGTCCTTCCGCCGAGGCTTCGAGGCGGGCTGGGCGGTCACGGGCCGGCCGTCGGCGGGCGGCAGCAAGCGCCGCCGCGGCGAGGCGGAGCGCCGGGACCCGGCCCTGGAGGTCTCCGGTCTGGAGGAGCACGGCAACGCCGCCCCGCACGGCGACGGCCAGGACGACCACGACCGCGACGACGTCTTCACCCCCTCCCGTCCCGTCGACGCCACGGCCGCCGAGACCACCTCCGTGTACTCTCCGCAGCCGCTGCCCGACGACACCGGCTCCTACGGCGTCTACGGCGACACCGCCGGGTACGCCCCCGCGGACCAGTCCCAGGAGCAGTACGCGACGGCCGCCCACGCCGCCGCCGACCAGTCGGCCTATGCGTACGACGCCTACGCGGCCTACGGGCAGCAGGGCTACGGCTACGACACCGGCGCCCAGCAGCAGTACGCCGCCTACTCCGACCCGTACGCCGGCGCCCAGAACTACGACGGCGCCGCCTTCGACCCCGCCTACGGCAATCCGCAGCAGTACGGCCAGGGCTACTCCCAGGACCCGTATGCCACCGGCGGTTACGGCGAGACGCCGCCCGGCGGCGTGTGGGTGCCCCAGCAGCGCAGCGCCGACGACCCGTTCGCCGGTGAACTCCCGCCCGAGCAGCCGTACCCGTACCAGGGCGACGGACAGCCGCAGCAGAACGGCTACGACGAGCGTTACCGCTACTAGCGGCTCGCCGCGTCCCGCCGGTCACCGGAAGCTCCGCCGCGCAACGGTTGGTGCACGTCTCTCGGGTCGGTGCCCTGCTCTCGGCTTGGGGCTTTGCTCTTGCATCAGTGCACTGCTCTCGGCTGGTGCACCGCTCGCGAGGCGGTGCACCGCTCACCGTTCGGTCCGCCGCTCCACTTGAGGGCCTCCTGCCACCGGAGGCCCCCGGCTCACTGTGAGCCGCGGAAGTCCGGGCCCTCCACGATCAGGCCGGCCACCAGCGCGCCCGACATGCCCGCGTGGGGCAGTCCGCCGCCGGGGTGGGACCAGCCGCCGACCGTGAACAGGCCGGACAGTGCGGTGGTGTTGGACGGATGCAGCAGCCGTCCGCCGGCCGCCGCCAGCGAGGGCGCCGGCACCGCGCCCCCCTCGGCGCCGGTCGCCGCCTCGACGTCGGCAGGAGTGCGCACCTCGCGCCACAGCAGACGGTCCCGCAGGCCGGGTATCGCGCGCTCGGCGGCCGTGATCATGCGCTCGGCGTGCTCGTCGCAGGCAGTCGTCCCCACGGGCACGGGCGCGGTGACGGCGACCGCCTCATGCGCGGCGTCCGGGACCAGCGCCGGGTCGTCGGGGCGCAGCACGGTGACCGTGGGGGTGGTCGACCACGGCTCGCCGTCGAACAGCGAGGCCAGCTCGGCCTCCCGGTCCCCGGAGTGCACCACCGTCCGGTGCGCCGTCCCCTCCGGACGCTCCCCGGCGAGCGCCAGGCACACCGTCAGCCGACTCGGCAGCCCTTGCCGCGGCGGCACATCTCCGGTGCCCCGCACCGTGGTGTCGCCGGCCAGGCGCCCCAGCGTCCCGGGAGCGACGCCGGCGACGACGAAGTCCGCCTCCGCCACCGAGCCGTCCGCCAGCTCCACCCCCGCCGCGCGGCCGTCCTTCTCCAGCACCCGGGCGACCTCGGCGCCGAAGACGAACTCCACCCGCCGCGCCAGGCACCGTTCGTACACCGCCCGCGCAAGCTCCCGCAGCCCCCCGCGCACGTACCAGGTGCCGAACGCGTGCTCCATGTACGGCAGCACCGCGGCACTCGCCGGAGCCGTCCTCGGATCGAGGCCGTGCGCCAGCGCATGGCTCTCCAGCAGCGCCGCCAGCCGGGAATCGCGCAGCTCCCACGCGCCGACCTCGGCGAGCGTGCCGGCCCGCCGGGTGCGCAGCAGCCGCTTGTGCGGAACGGCGGGGTAGGGCTCCCGCTCGGCCAGCACGCGCCAGTCGGGCCACAGGGGCTCCTCCAGCAGCGGTCTGCGGGTGCGGTCCCAGGCCTCGCGGGCCCGCACCAGGAAGTCGCCCCAGCGCCGGCCCGCGCCCGCTCCCAGCGCCGCGTCGAGAGCGGCGACGACGCCCGCGCGCGAGGCGTTCGGCAGGGCGATCCCGGTGCCGTCCGCGAAGACGTGCCGCGCGGACGGGTCGACCTGGACGAGGTCGACGCACCGCTCCAGCGGCTCCTTGCCGGTCTTGACGAACAGATCGCGCTGCACCGCGGGCAGCGGCAGCAGCCCGGGGCCGGTGTCGAAGCGGAAGCCGTCGCGCTCCAGCCGGCGCACCGCGCCGCCGTACGTCTCCGTGCGTTCGTACACCGCCACCCGGTGGCCCGCGACGGCCAGCCGGGCGGCGGCCGCCATCGCGCCCATCCCGGCGCCGATCACCGCAATCCGTGCCATGACCGCGACTTTATCGGCCACCACTGACACCCTGCCGCCGGACCCCTGACCAGGCGTTCCGGCGCTCAGCCCGGCGGCGCCTGCGGTCGGGAGGTGAGCCTGCGCGCTGCCCGGCGCTCGGCGCGGCGGCGCAGGAAGCGGCGGATCCGGGAGATCAGGAAGACCAGCGTCACCAGCCCGCCGAGCAGCAGCGCGCCCGCGACGACGGCCGCCGCCACCGGATGGAAGATCGCGAAGGTGATCACCCCGGCGACCCCGAGATCCTCGGCCACACTGAGGGCGATGTTGCTGAACGGCTCCGGCGAGCTGTTGACCGCCATCCTGGTCCCGGCCTTGACCGCGTGGCTGGCCAGCGCCGTCGTGCCGCCGATCGCGCCGGCCGCGAAGTCGGACAGCGAGGCGCTCTGCCCGGCGAGCAGCGCCCCCACCCAGGCGCCCGCGGCGGGCCGGATCACCGTGTGCGCGGTGTCCCACAGGGAGTCGACGTACGGGATCTTGTCGGCGACCGCCTCGCACAGGAACAGCACGCCCGCGGTGACCAGCACCTCGGGGCGCTGCAGCGTCCCGGGCACCTCGTCGCTGATCCCGGTGGCGCCGAACAGGCCGAGGAGCAGCACCACCGCGTAGGCGTTGACGCCGCTGGCCCAGCCGCTCGTGAACACCAGGGGGAGTACGGACACGGACGTAACCGTAACCACGCCCGTGCCGTCGCGTCCTGGGGTCGGGCGCGCAGTCCTGAGTACCGGTACCTAGGCGAGGAGATGAGTACGCGCACGGATGGGCCCCGACCTGGGTGAACGAGAGAGTTGGGGCACGGAGAGGGGCTCGGCCCGGCACCGGCGACACGGGGCGCCGGAGCGGAGCCGGCCCCCGATCCGCTCCTTCCGCCGGCCGCGCGGTCGGCGGGAGCGAGGCACGGGGGAACCCGGGGAGGCCCGGGGCACGACCGAACGGCGCCCATCGGGGGAAGCGCGGGGGAGCGCGAGAGGCGGGCGCCATCGGGGGAATCGGGGGGAAACGGGGGGAGCACGGGGAAGCGCCGGTTCGTGTGCGGCCCGCGGGGGACGCGGCCACACCGGACCGGCGCTTTCGTGCACCCGGCGGCGGTTGGTCGCCGGTCGACGGCGGGCGACGGCCGGCGGTCACGAGGTGCCGGTTGTCGGCCGGCGGTCGTCGGCAGCCGGGGCGTGCCCGGTCGCGGCCCGGCTACCGGTTGCCGGGGGTGCGCCCGCTGACCCGCCCCTGGAGCAGTCGGGAGAGCGCCGCGTGGACGTCGTCCAGGGAGCGCTCCGGCTGGAAGGCCAGCCAGTCCAGGGCGGCCACCAGCACCATGCCGACCAGCGCGGCGGCGGTCAGCTGGACGTCGATCTCCTCGCTGAACTCGCCACTGGCCACACCCTCGCGCAGCACGTCCTCGATGAGGGCGACGACCTGCCCGCGCACCACCATCAGCGTGGACTGCCAGGCGCGGTTGGTGCGCCACAGCTCGGCCACGTAGAGCTGGGTGAAGGCCGGGTAGCGGGCGATGAAGCCGAGGCCCGCGCGGATCATCGCATCCAGCGCGTCGACCTTGCTGCCGCCCGCGCGCGCGGACTCCTCGGCCGCTGCCCGCAGCGAGGCGGTGAGCAGGCCCACGCCGTGCCGCAGCAACTCCTCGAAGAGGACGGACTTGCTGGCGAAGTTGTAGTACACCGTCCCCTTGGCGACGCCGGCCCGCTCGGCGATCTCGTCCACGGTGGTGGCGGAGAACCCCTGCTCCGCGATGAGCGTGACGGCGGCCTCGTAGAGCTTCTGCCGGGTGGCCTCGCGGCGGCTGCCGCCCGCCGACGTGGTGCTGCTGCTTTCCATGGCCCCGATTGTCACAGCAACGGCCGCGCCGCCGGGCACCGGAGCGGGGGCGGGCGGCGGCCCGGCGGGCGCGGTCACAGCGTCAGCTCCGGGTGCAGCCGGTCCAGCGTCCACACCTGCCTGCGGTGGGCCGACAGGGCGGTCAGGGCGAGGGCGCCGGCGGTGAAGGCGGCCAGCACGAGGCTTCCCGTCCACACCGGTTCGAGTCCGCCGCCGGTGACGAGCCTGCGCAGGGCCTCCACGACGTACGTCATCGGCAGGAAGGGGTGCAGGGCGTTGAAGAAGCCGGGGCTGGTCTGCACCGGGTAGGTGCCGCCCGCGGACGTCAGCTGAAGCATCAGCAGGGCGAGGACCAGGATCCGCCCGGCCGCGCCGAAGCGGGCGTTCAGCCACTGCACGATCGCCGCGAAGCACGCCGTCACCAGGAGCAGGAAGCCCACCGTCCCGGCCGCCCGCGCCATCTCCAGGCCGACCGCCCAGTGCAGCACCGCCATCAGGGCGGCCGTCTGCGCCGTCCCGATCGCCAGTACCGGCAGCCAGCCGGCCAGCGCGATCCGCCACGCCGACGCGCCCGCGGCCAGCGCCCGCCGGTTGAGCGGCGGGATCACCATGTACGCCACCATCGCGCCCACCCACAGGGACAGCGGGATGAAGTACGGGGCGAATCCGGTGCCGTAGTTGGGCGCCCGGTGCAGCGACTCGGAGGCGAGCCGCACGGGGTCGGCCATGACCCCGGTGCGCGCGTCGCGCTCCCGCTCGTCGTAGTCGGGGATCCTCCGCGCGCCGTCGTGCAGCCCGCCGGCCAGCCGTACCGAGCCGTCGACCAGCTTGTACATGCCGCCGCTGAGGTCGTCCGCGCCGGTCTTCAGCTCCCCGACGCCCTCGTCGAGGTCCACTGCGCCGGTTTTCGCGGTGCCGAGCCCGGAGTGCAGTGTCTTCGCCCCGGCCGCGACCTTTCCGGCGCCCTCGTTTAGCCGGTCGATCCGGGAGACGGCGTCGGCGAGGTCCTCGGACAGGCGCGGGGCGCGCTCGGCGAGGGCCCGGGACTGCTTCTCCAGAGCGGCGAGACGGCCGTCCAGCTTCTCGAGGTCGTCCCGGCGCTCGGTGACCAGTTCGCCGAGGTCCTCCGCGGCCGTAGCGGCAGCGGCGGCGGCGTCCCTGGCCGACTTCAGGTCGGGGCAGGCCGGGTCGGGCAGTACCGGGGTCTCGCAGCGGGTCTCGTGGACGGCGGCGAGCCGGTCGGAGGCCGCGCGGGCGTCCTTCGCCGCGCCCGGCGCCCGCTCCTCGAGACCGTCGAGGCCCTCGCGGAGCGCCCCGGCGGAGTCCGCGACGAACCGGGCCGTGTCCCCGATCGCCTGCTCGTTGTCCTCCAGGAACGGCCCCACCTTGTCGGCCACCGCGTGGACCTTGTCCGCGAGCGCCTGCGTCCCCTCGGCGACCCGCCGGGAACCGTCCTCCAGGTCGCCCGCACCGCCGTCCAGCCGTGTCAGCCCTTCGGAGAGGTCCCCGCTGCCCTCCTTGGCGTCCTCGAGGCCGGCGGCGAGGTCCCTAGACCCCTCCTCGGCCGTGCCGATGCCGTTCTTCAGCCGGTCGGCGCCGCTCGCGGCCCGCACGGTCTCGCCGTGGATGTCGGAGAACGAGATGAAGATCCGGTCCAGGAAGGACCGCGACGCCTTCGTGGACGCCGCCGCGCGCACCTCGCCGAACACCGTCCGCGAGATCTGCCCGACGACGTAGTTGTTCGCGTCGTTGGTGCGCACGTGCAGGGCGCCCGCCTCGGGGGAGTCGCCCGAACCGGAGGCGATGCGCTCGCTGAAGTCGGCCGGCAGGGTCAGCGACAGGTAGTACCGGCCGTCCTCGACGCCCGCGCGGGCCTCGGCGGCGCTCACCTCCCGCCAGTCGAAGACCCCGCTGTCGCGCAGGCCCGCGACGATGTCGTCGCCCGCGCGGACGCGCCGTCCGTCCGCGGTGGCCCCCTCGTCCTCGTTGACCAGCGCCACGGGCAGCCGGTCCAGGCGGCCGTACGGGTCCCAGAAGGACCACAGGTACAGGGCGCCGTACAGCAGCGGGAGCAGCAGCAGCGCCACAAGGGCGGCGCGGGGCAGCCTGCCGCGGCCGAACCGCCGCAGCTCAAGCGCGGCCAGTCTCGGCGAGCGCATCGGCCGTCTCCTTCGCTTCGTCGTGATCGGCTTCGGAGCGGGGACCGGCCTCGCCGCGGGGGTCTGCTGCGCCGTGGGGGTCTGCCGCGTCGTGGGGATCGACTTCGTCGTCGGCTGCGTCATCGCCGCGTCCGGGGGAGACGTCGTCGGCCTTCGCATCGTCGTCGCGGCCGAGAGGGACGTCGTCGTCATCGGCTTCCTCGCCATCGAGGCAGAGGCGGACCACGACCGCGTCCGGAGGCGCCTGACTGCACACCGCCACCACCGTCGTCCCGGCGTCGGCGAGCGACCGCAGCAGCTCCCACACCTCCGCCCGCTCCGCCTCCGACAGCTTCAGGTCGGTGTCGTCCACGCCGAGCACCTCCGGACGCCCCATGAGCGCCAGGGCGACGGACAGCCGCAGCGCCTCCAGCCGACCGAGATCCCGTACGGCCGTCCGGGAGCCCTTGGGCAGGGCCTCCCGGTCCAGCCCGGCGGCCCTCAGCGCCGAGTCGATCCGCAGGGCGCCCTCGGCCGACCGCTCGCGGCGCGGGCGCAGCAGTGCGCGCAGGGAGTCGCCGAACCGGCGCTGCAGCAGTGCCCGTTCCCGCAGGTGCTCCCCGACGGTCAGGGCCGGGTCGAGGTCGGTGACGCCGGGCACGTGGGCGAGCGCGGTGACCCGGCGCACGGCGCCCAGCCGCTTGGGCAGCCGGGCCTCGCCGACGGCCGCCGTCCCCGCGGTGGCCCTCATCCGGCCGGTGAGCGCCAGCAGCAGACAGGTGCGTCCCGAACCCGACGGCCCCTCGACCGCGATCAGCGAGCCGGCCGCGGCGTCGAAGGAGACGTCCCGGAAGGCCCAGCCGCGAGGGCCCTTCAACCCGAAGTCCCGGGCGGTGACGGCGAGTCCCACGGTTCCCCCCTGCATCCCCGCATTGCACTGACTGGTCAGTTCAAAAGCTAGCCCGAACTGCCGATCGAGGCAAAACCGCAGGTCAGAACGGATTGTCAGTGCCATACCTCACGATGGGCACATACGGCCACAGTGCCGTCACACGACGACAGGAGGATCGTCATGGCCAACCCGTCCGCAGCCGCCGCCCGCCGGCGCCGCGCCACCGGCCCTGCCCCCTCACTGACCGGCCCGGCGAGCGACGTGCACCCCGTGCTCCGCCGGGCCACGGCCCCGCCCGCCGCCCTCGACCTGCTCACCCAGGCCCGCGCCGGGCTCGACGACGCCGCCGCCCTGGAAACCCCCAACGAGCGGTACGCCACGGCCCACCTCGCCGCCCTGCGCACCGCCGCCGCCGTGCTCGCCGCCCGCGGCCGTCCGGAGACCACGCCGCGCCGCCGGGCCCGGATCAGGAGCGCCTGGGAAGTGCTCCCCGAGATCGCCCCCGAACTGACCGAGTGGAGCGCCCTGTTCGCCTCCGGCGCCCGCCGCCGCGCCCTGGCCGAGGCGGGCGTCCAGGGCGCGGCCAACCGCCGCGACGCCGACGACCTGATACGCGACGTGGCGATGTTCATCCGCCTCGTGGAGCGCATGCTGGTGCTCCAGCCGGTCCTGCCACCGCCCCGCCCCGACGCGGACGCGGCGGTGAAGGACCCCGGCCGGGGGAGGGGGCGCGACATGCCCGACGCGGGCTGAGGCGGCCTGACGCGGGCCGCGGGGCTGCGATCGCCGGTCGTGCGATGGGTCGGCGGCCCGTCATGGGTGGCCAGGCCGCCGACTGTGGGTTCGGTCGGGTGTGCCGCCGGCCGCGGGACCGGGACCGGCGCCGACCGCCGCGGGCAAGGGCGGCCGGGCGGGGGCGCTCGGAGCGCGGGTCGTGGGGCTGCCGTTCACCGGTCGCGCCGCGGCGGCCGCCCATCCGTCGCGGGCGGCAGGGCCACCGCTTGCGGGATCGGCGGTGCCTGCCGCCGGTCGCGGTGCCGGCAGCGGGCACCGATCACCGCGCCGCCAACCGCGCCGCCAACCGCGCCGCCAACCGCGCCGCCAACCGCGCCGCCAACCGCGCCGACCGGTGCGGCGGCGGCGCGGCGGCCGCAGTGGCCGGCCGCGGGACGGGCCGGGCGGCCCGGAGTGGCCGGGCAGGGGGCCGGAGGCAATAGGGTGGAAGGCGCCTGAAGCCTTCCCCCGGACCGCCGCCGGCCAGGGAAGGCAGCCCGTTCGCTCCGCCCCGCGTGGCGGTGCCGCGCCGAGGAGTCAACTGCCGTGTCGGACCCGATGCGCCCGCCCGTATCCCAGCACAGCCCTCACCCGGCGTCGCTGCGCTCCGACCCCTCCCGCCCTCGCGCCTCGCTCCGTACGGCCGTGGTCTGGGACGTCCTGCGGGACGCCCTGGACCGCCGGGTCAAGGCCACCGGCCGGGAGACCCTGGACGTC
Source organism: Streptomyces sp. NPDC046379 (assembly GCF_055587785.1). Classification (NCBI taxonomy): domain Bacteria; kingdom Bacillati; phylum Actinomycetota; class Actinomycetes; order Kitasatosporales; family Streptomycetaceae; genus Streptomyces; species Streptomyces sp. NPDC046379. The sequence goes on along the minus strand of NZ_JBVJFP010000006.1, from coordinate 340,825 downwards.
CTCGACACCGGCGGCGGCAGCGGCAACTTCGCGGTGCCCGTCGCCCGTCTCGGCCACCGGGTCACGGTCGTGGACCCCAGTCCCAACGCCCTGTTCGCGCTGGAGCGCCGCGCCGCCGAGGCCGGCGTCGCCGACCGGGTGCGGGGCGTGCAGGGCGACGCCCACGGCCTGTTCGACGTGGTCGACCGCGGCGGCCACGACGCGGTGCTCTGCCACGGCGTGCTCGAGTACGTGGACGACCCCGCCGAGGGCCTGCGCAACGCGGTGGCCGCGCTGCGCCCCGAGGGCGTGCTCAGCCTGCTCGCCGCGGGCCTGGGCGGCGCCGTCCTCGCCCGCGCCCTCGCCGGCCACTTCACCGAGGCGAAGCGCGCCCTGGACGACCCGGACGGACGCTGGGGCGCGGGCGACCCGATGCCCCGCCGCTTCACCGCCGAACAGCTCATCGGGCTGGTCGAGGGCGCGGGCCTGAGCGTCGGCGCGGTGCACGGCGTCCGGGTCTTCGCCGATCTCGTCCCGGGCGTGCTGGTGGACACCGAGCCCGGGGCCGTGGACGCCCTGCTCCAGCTGGAGGCGGCGGCGGCCGAACTGCCCGCGTTCCACGCGGTGGCCACGCAGCTTCATGTGCTCGGTGAGACGCGGGGGACCGACGCGACCTGAGCGCCCGCTGTGACGCGCCGCTGATCAGCGCATTGGTTGCGGATGGAGTACGCCACAGGCCCCCCGATCGGGCGTATCCCGCCGTATGATCGAGGGAGACCGCCCGGCATGACGGGACGGCCGCCGGGGAATGGAAACCTCAAGGCGAGCCGGACCGCCCATGGCGGATTCCGGTTGGTCAATTGGCGCAGAGGGGCGGGTTTCACGGGGGCGATTCCCTGCCTATCCTGAAGAGACCCCCCGGGTCGCCCCGGCGACTGCACGATGAGGAGGACTCCGTGCCGCTCTCAGAGCACGAGCAGCGCATGCTCGAGCAGATGGAGCGAGCGCTGTACGCCGAAGATCCCAAGTTCGCGACAGCGCTTGAGGGAAGCGGGCTGCGCACGTACACCCGGCGACGGGTCTACCAGGCGGTCGCGGGCTTCCTCGTAGGTATCGCGCTCCTCATGGCCGGAATGGTCTTCAACGAGGTCTGGTGGCTCAGCGTCGTCGGCTTCCTCGTCATGCTGGGATGCGCGGTGCTCGCCGTGACCGGCTGGCGCAAGGCCCCGAAGCCCGGCGAGCAGGCGGCACCGGGCGCGGGCGCGCCCCCGGGCCGCCAGGGTCGGCAGCGGCGCTCGATGATGGACCGGATCGAGGAGCGCTGGCAGCGCCGGCGCGACGAGCAGGGTCACTGACACTTCCACAACGTGAGGGGTTGCCGCCCGGTGGGCGGCAACCCCTCACGCATGCTCCCGGCGCGGCGGAGCGGCCCGCTCAGCCGCCGCCGCGCTGACCGGACGGACGCAGCGCCGCCGACCTGGCGGCCAGGCCGTTCCTGACCGCCGCCCACCGGTCGCCGAGGTCCCACAGCGCACGAACGGCCGAACGGGGCGCGACCACCGCGCGCACCCGCGTCCGCCAGCCGGCCCTGGCCCGCAGCGCGCCGCGCAGCCCCCGCACCTCGTCGGCGAGCCCGGCCTCGGCCCGCGGCCGCGGCGCGAACAGCACCTGCTCCACGGCGCCCGCCACCCGGTGCACGCCCTGAGCCGTCGGACCGTCCAGCTCGGCCAGACGCGTGATCCGCTCCGCCGCCTTGCGCGGGGTCAGCGCGTCGTCCGGCACGATGCCGTAGTCCCAGGCCGTGTCGGTGAGTTCCCGCCACACCGCCAGGACATGGCCCGCCGCCGCCCGGGCTGCCTGCTCCTCCGAGGGCTGGACGGCGAGCGCCGTCACCTCGACCCCGTCGACGCTCCCCGAACCGCCGCGCTCCCCCCGGGCGAGCGCACCCGGCGCCGACGCCGTGTGCAGCGCGGAGCCCAGCCGCACGGACCGCCGCCTGAGCCGCCACAGCATCGGCAGCAGCAACAGCACGACCACCGTGACCCCCAGCAGCACCCAGGCCGCCGTGCGGTACCAGGGCGGACCACTGTCCTCGGGGGTCTCCGGGGTGAGCGGCAGCACCGCGCCACAGGTGGCCGCCCGCTGGTCCCCGGCCGCGCAGCTCGCGCTCGCCGACGCCTCGGCGGACGGAACCGGCTGCGCGGAGCGGGACGCCTCGGGAAGCTCGGGGGTGCCGGTGCCCGGCAGGTCCGGCATGGTGTACTCGGGCGTCGTGCCGCGGCTGGGGGTCGGCTCGAAGCGGGTCCAGCCCACCCCCTCGAAGTACAGCTCCGGCCAGGCGTGCGCGTCGCGCAGCCCCACCGCCACCGTGTCGTCGGCCTGCGGGGTGCCGGGCGCGAAACCCACCGCGACCCGGGCCGGTATGCCGAGCGTGCGGGCCATCGACGCCATCGTGAAGGCGAAGTGGACACAGAAGCCCCGCTTGTCCTGCAGGAAGGTGACGATCGCCTTCGTCCCGCTGTCGCCGTCCACCTCGGTGTCGTACTGGTACCCGCCGGTGATCGCGAAGTGCTCCTGGAGCGCGACGGCCTGCTCGTAGGGGTTGTCGGCCTCCGCCGTGATCTCCCGTGCCCTGCGCTCCACCACGCCCGGCAGATCGTCCGGCACTTCGGTGAACTCCCGCACCAGGGCCTCGGGCGGCTGAGCGGCCGAGGCCAGCTGATCCGCCGTCGGGCGCAGGTCGAGGCTGGTCACCTCGTAGGTCGCCCCGCGGGTGTTCTGGCCCCGGTCGCCGACGAGGGTCATGCCGACCGGCTCGTACCTCCAGCGGCCGTTCACCTTCACGTCGCGCGGCGGATACGGCATCGGCAGCCAGTCCTGGTCGTACGTGTCGGCGGCCGCGATCGTCGTGCGCACCTCGGTGCGCACGACCTCGGGGCCGAGCCCGGGTGGCGTCGGCAGATCCTCCGGCACGTCGACGACGTTGCGGTGGGACGGCCTCCAGTCCTTGCCGTCGAAGTCGTCCACGGAGACGATCCGCAGATACATGCCGGACCGGTCCTCGCTGTCGGTGCGCAGGGTCAGGACCTGGCGGTCCTCCTCCACCTTGAGGCTGTTGCTCAGACTCACCACCGGGTTGACCGAGGAGATGATGCCGCCGCCCCCGACGCCGGTGCCCGCACCGGTGCCCGCGGCCTCCAGCAGCCCGCCGCTCATCGTGGGCAGGCCGAGCGGCACCACCAGGGCGATGCCCAGCGCCACCACGCCGATCCGCCGCCCGGTGCGCACCGGCGCCACCGGGTCGCCGGGCTCCCGGCCCGGACCGCGCGACGCGCCGCCGAAGACCCGGCCCCACTGGGACAGCCGGTCCCGGCTCTCAGCCAGCAGCATCATCAGATAACCGGCCGCCGCGATCAGGAACCACAGCCAGCCGCCGGCGCCGTCGGCCAGCCCCGCCGCCACCGAGTACAGCGCGAGCAGCGGCAGCCCGGCCGGGGCCGCGCTGCGGAAGGTGACCGCGATGACGTCCACCAGCAGCCCGATCACCAGCACACCGCCGACGACCATCAGCTCGATGCCGTCCGACAGCGGCGCCGGAATGGCATACCGGCTCACGTCGTCGGCGCCCTGCCGGAGCAGGTCGCCGAAGTGCGCGAAGGCCTCGGGACCGGGCAGCACCCCGGCGACCGCGTGACGCCGCGCGAAGACCACGGTCAGCAGCAGCAGCGTGACCAGCGCCTGCACCGTCACCGTCAGCGCACGGGCCAGCGGCACCCGCCGGGCCGCCGCGCCCACACCGGTCTGAACCAGCAGCAGAACCGCCGCCTGGAGGAACCAGCCGGGTGTGTCGACCAGCGGCAGCAGGGCGCACGCGGCCATCAGCGTGGCCGCCATCGCGCACAGCGCCATCCGTGCCCGCGCGCTCATGACCTTCCCTCCCCGTCGGCGTCGTGCGCCGTCACGATGCCCGACCGCTCCCGGTCCGCCTGCCGCCACAGATCGTGCAGCGAGGCGCCCCGCGGCACCGGCACCACCGTCCAGCCCCCGCCGCGCAGCATCCGCAGCGACTCCTCGTTGCCGGCGGGCGGCGCGGCCGCCTCGCCCGGCTGCCGCGTCCAGGCCTCACTGTCCAGCACGAAGGCGACCGCGCCGCCGCCGCGCCGGCTCATCTTGGCCGCCATCGCGGCCTGCTCCTCGTCGAGGTCGCCGAAGAACGCCACCAGCAGCCCCTCGCTGCCGCCGCGCAGCACGTCGTACGCCCGCGACAGACTGGTGCCCTCGGAATGCTCGATCACCGCGAGGGTGTCCATCAGCAGCCCGGCCGCGTCCGCCGACTCCTGGCTGACGCCCGCGTAACCGTCGGCGCCCTCGCCCGGCACGCAGCCGCCGGTGTCCGTCAGCAGCCGCACCGAGAAGCCCCGCTCCAGCAGGTGCACCAGCGCGGACGCGCTGGCCGAGACGGCCCACTCGAAGGCCGAGCCCGGACCCGCGCCCTGGAAGGCCACGCCCCGGGTGTCCAGCAGCACCGTGCAGCGGGCGCGCTGCGGCTGCTCCTCGCGGCGGACCATCAGCTCGCCGTAGCGCGCGGTCGAACGCCAGTGCACGCGGCGCAGGTCGTCGCCGTAGCGGTAGCCGCGCGGGATGACGTCGTCCTCCCCGGCCAGGGCGAGCGAGCGCTGCCGTCCGTCGCCGTGCCCGGCGGAGGACTCGCCGGTCAGCCTGACCGGCGGCAGCGCCTCCACGCGCGGTATCACCGTCAGCGTGTCGAACGTCGAGAAGGCCCGGGTCAGCTCGCACATCCCGAACGGGTCGGTCAGCCGCAGCTGGAGCGGCCCCAGCGGATAGCGGCCGCGCAGGTCGGACCGGACCCGGTAGGACACCTCCCGCCGGCCGCCCGGCTCCACCCGGTCCAGCACGAAACGGGGACGCGGACCCAGCACGTAGGGCACCCGGTCCTGAAGCATCAGCAGGCCCGTGGGCAGCCGCGAGACGTTGTCCATCCGCAGGTGCACCCGGGCCTCGGAGCCGGCGGGCACCCGCGCGGGGGAGAGTCGGCGGCTGCCGGCGACCCGGTAGCGCGTGCGGTACAGCACCGTGGCGCACAGCAGCGGCAGCACCGCAAGCAGCAGCCCCACCCGCAGCAGATCGCTCTGCCCGAGCACGTAGGCGCTCACGGCGGAGGCGACCCCCGCGGCCAGGAAGGACCGGCCGCGGGTGGTCAGGCCGGCCAGCGCCGTGCGCGGGCCGCCGCGGTCGCCCCGGTCCTCGTCGGCGGGCGCCGCGGGCCCTGCCGCCGAGGTCATCACAGCCTCCGCGGCGGCTGCTGGCCGTAGGTCCCGGCGCCCAGGCCGCCGAAGGCGCCCTGCTGGGGCGCCGCGGGCACCGGGGTGCGCTGCAGGATCTCCTGCACGACCTGCTCCGAGGTACGGCGGTTGAGCTGGGCCTGCGCGGTCGGCAGCAGACGGTGGGCCAGGACGGCGACGGCGAGGGCCTGCACGTCGTCCGGCAGCGCGTACTCCCGGCCGCTCAGGGCGGCGGACGCCTTCGCCGCGCGCAGCAGATGCAGCGTCGCGCGCGGGGAGGCGCCCAGTCTCAGGTCCGGGTGGGTGCGGGTGGCGGCGACCAGGTCCACCGCGTAGCGCCGGACGGTCTCGGCGACGTGCACGCCGCGCACCGCCTCCACCAGCTTCACGATGTCGTGCGCGTGCGCCACCGGCTGGAGGTCGTCCAGCGGGCTGACGCCGCCGTGCACGTCCAGCATCTGCAACTCGGCCTCGGGGCTCGGGTAGCCGATGGAGACACGGGCCATGAAGCGGTCGCGCTGCGCCTCGGGCAGCGGATAGGTGCCCTCCATCTCGACCGGGTTCTGCGTGGCCACCACCATGAACGGGCTCGGCAGCTCGTACGTCTGCCCGTCCATCGTGACCTGCCGCTCCTCCATGGACTCCAGCAGCGCCGACTGGGTCTTGGGGGAGGCGCGGTTGATCTCGTCCCCGATCACGATCTGCGCGAAGATCGCTCCCGGCTTGAACTCGAAGTCCCGGCGCTGCTGGTCCCAGATGGACACCCCCGTGATGTCCGAGGGGAGCAGGTCGGGGGTGAACTGGATACGGCGCACCGAACAGTCGATGGACCGGGCCAGCGCCTTGGCCAGCATGGTCTTGCCCACGCCGGGGACGTCCTCGATCAGAAGGTGTCCCTCGGCGAGCAGCACGGTCAGCGAAAGCCGTACGACCTCGGGCTTGCCCTCGATCACTTCCTCCACCGCACTGCGGACCCGCTCCACGGTGGCAGTCAGATCTGTGAGGCTCGCTCGATCGTCATAGGTCGTCACCCGGCCCTCCTCGGCCCGTTACTTTCTCCGGGCCGACGCTCTGCGATGCGGACCGGCCCACCCCGAACACGGACGGCAGGCGGGAAAAGTTCCGCGCGACGTCCACCACCCGCATTCTTGCCGCCGTTATCGATTCGTGTCACTCGCCCGTGGACAACTGGCCGCGACACATCGGCGCTCACGACGTTTTGTCTTGTTCCGGGCCCGGGAATCCTCCGGAAAGCGATCCCGGGCCCGTTCCGTCGTCGGGGTTCAGGCCGGGTCGACCTCGCGCAGCAGACCCGTCTTCACGTCGAAGACGAACCCCCGCACGTCGTCGGTGTGCAGAAGGAACGGCGAGGTGCGCACGCGCTGCATGGACTGCCGTACGTCCTGGTCGACGTCGCGGAAGGCCTCCACCGCCCAGGCGGGGCGCTGGCCGACCTCCATCTCCAGGTCGTGGCGGAACTCCTCGGTGAGGGTCTCCAGGCCGCAGCCGGTGTGGTGGATCAGCACGACGCTGCGGGTGCCGAGCGCGCGCTGGCTGATGGTGAGGGAGCGGATCACGTCGTCGGTGACGACGCCGCCCGCGTTGCGGATGGTGTGGCAGTCGCCGAGGTCCAGGCCCAGCGCGGCGTGCAGGTCGAGCCGGGCGTCCATGCAGGCCACGACCGCCACCTGGAGCACCGGACGGGCGTCCATGCCGGGGTCGGTGAAGGCGGCGGCGTACCTCTTGTTCGCCTCGACGAGGCGGTCCGTCACGGTGTCGGCGCCCGTTATGGCGCCCTCGGAGCCGGCGGGAACCGATGCAGAAGTCGTCATGTCGATGACGTTACTGGTCACGCCACCCGCGGGCCTGCTGTGAGAGCGGACAAAGAACGTCATCACACCTTGTGTGTGACGTAACCCACAAGCGTGACCGTCGCGGGGCCGAGCGGGTGATTCGCCGTCCCCGGGAGCGTGATCCACCGCCGTCGCCGCCACGCGCGGGCCGGTTGATTGACCGCGAGACAGGGTGGACTAAAGTGACGCGAAGCGGGAGGCGAGGCTCTCCCCGCTGGACTGACATCCCGAGGACCCCGGCCGCGACCGGAGTCCTCCCACGTGCGCGGCGCGTACGTGCGGCTCGGCCTCCACCCGCTCCCGGCCGGCCGACGCTCTCGGCGCCGGCAGGTCTCCCCTTCACGAGCGGGCGGGGATCCGGCGGTGCGTACGGCCCGCCGGACCTGAGAGGGCCCCGAAGGAAATGGTGCGCGAAGCGCATTCGAGCCGACACGTCCCGGTGATGCTCCGGCGCTGCCTCGACGTGCTGGCCCCCGCGCTCCAGGAGCCCGGCGCCGTGGTCGTGGACTGCACCCTGGGACTCGGCGGCCACAGCGAGGCGCTGCTCCAGCGGTTCCCCGGCGTCCGGCTGATCGGCCTCGACCGCGACCGCGAGGCCCTGCGGCTGTCCGGCGAACGGCTCGCCCCCTACGGCGAACGCGCCTCGCTCGTCCACGCGGTCTACGACGAACTGCCCGACGTGCTGGCCCGCCTGCGCGTGCCGCGTGTCCAGGGCGTCCTGTTCGACCTCGGCGTCTCCTCCATGCAGCTCGACGAGGCCGGCCGCGGCTTCGCCTACGCGCAGGACGCCCCGCTCGACATGCGCATGGACCAGACGACCGGGATCAGCGCCGCCGAGGTCCTCAACACCTACCCGGCGGGCGAGCTGGTGCGGATCCTGCGCGCGTACGGCGAGGAGAAGCAGGCCAAGCGGATCGTCGCCGCCGTGGTGCGCGAGCGGGAGAAGGAGCCGTTCACCAACAGCGCGCGGCTCGTGGAGCTGATCCGGGACGCGCTGCCGCAGGCCGCCAAGCGCACCGGCGGCAACCCCGCCAAGCGGACCTTCCAGGCGCTGCGGATCGAGGTGAACGGCGAGCTGAGCGTGCTGGAACGGGCCGTCCCGGCGGCCGTGAAGGCGCTGGCGGTGGGCGGGCGGATCGCCGTGCTGTCGTACCACTCGCTGGAGGACCGGCTGGTCAAGCAGGTGTTCGCGGCCGGCGCGGCGACCACCGCGCCGCCCGGGCTCCCGGTGGTGCCCGAGCGGTACCAGCCCCGGCTCAAGCTGCTCACCCGGGGTGCCGAACTTCCCAGCGAGGAAGAGATCGCCGAGAACCGCCGCGCGGCGCCCGCGCGACTGCGCGCGGCCGAGCGCGTCAGGGAGGACGTCGGGTGAGGGCCAGTGAGTAGGAAACCCGAACTGAGGGGGCGGGCCGCCCGGCTCGCCCGGCTGCTGCCGGCCGGCCGGGGCCAGGCCGCGCGCACCCCGTTCGTCCTGCTGGTGGTGCTGCTCCTCGGCGGCGGGCTGATCGGGCTGCTGGTGCTGAACTCCGCGCTCAGCGAGGGCTCGTTCCGCCTGGACGACATCCGCAAGGAGACCAAGAACCTCACCGACGAGGAACAGGCCCTCCAGCGCGACATCGACGCCTACTCCGCCCCCGACGCCCTCCAGCGCCGCGCCCAGGAACTGGGCATGGTCCCCGGCGGCGACCCCGCCTTCCTGTCCCCCGACGGCACCGTCAAGGGCGTCCCGTCCCCCGCGGCCCCCACCCCGGCCGCGGCCCGCCCGCCCGCGGTCCTCCCCCCGGAGGCCCTCCCCACCGCCCCGCCCACCCCGACCTCCGGCAGGTGACGGACGTGACCGACAGGACTTCGCCGCGCCGCCCGGCCCCCGGTGCCGCCGGGCCCCCGGCCTCGCCCGCCGGACTGTGCCCTGCCGCCGCGCGGGGCTGCGCCGCGGCCCCGGTTCCCACCGCCGCGCCCGGCCGGCCCGCGGCCCGTGGCCGCAGGGCGGCCGGCCCGCTGCCGGCCCGTGTCCGTACGGCGGCCCGCCCGCCCGCGGCCTTCCCCCCGGAGGCCCTCCCCACCGCCCCGCCCACCCCGACCTCCGGCAGGTGACGGACGTGACCGACAGGCAACCGCCGCGCCGCCGGGTGCCCGGGCCCGCGCGGCCCGCTCGGCCGGTGCGGCCCGCTGCCGGACGCCGGCCGGGGCGGGCGCCGGCGCGCAGGCCCGCGCCCGCGCTGAGGCTGGGCAGCCCCCGGCCGCGGCTGCGCATGGTCGGGCTCGGGCTGACGCTCGTGCTCTGCGTCTTCGTCGTACGGCTGCTCCAGGTGCAGGCCGTCGACGCCGGCGCCTACGCCGCGAAGGCCGAGCGGAACCGGTACGTGGTGCACACCCTCGCCGCCCAGCGCGGGGAGATCACCGACCGCAACGGCGTCGCCCTGGCGACCAGCGTCGACGCGTACGACATCACCGCCGACCCCACCCTGTTCACCCCCGAGCAGCTCAAGGTCGACGACGGCCCCGAGCAGGCGGCCGCGCTGCTCGCGCCGATCCTCGGGCTCGACCAGCAGGAGCTGACCGACAAGCTCCGCCCCGCGGACAAGAAGCTGCGCTACGTCCGGCTCGCCGTGCGCCAGACGCCGCAGGTCTGGAAGCAGATCCGCGACCTGAGATCCGCGCTCGCCGCCAAGGCCGAGAGCGACCGCAGCACCGTCAACGTCCTCGCCGGCGTCCTCGCCGAACCCAGCAGCAAGCGCGTGTACCCCAACGGCGAGCTGGCCGCCGGGATACTGGGCTGGGTCAACGCCGAGGGCAAGGGAGGCGGCGGCGTCGAGCAGCAGCTGGACGAGCGGCTGGCCGGCGAGGACGGGAAGATCCGCTACGCCCAGTCCGGCGGCCACCAGGTGCCGACCGTCGGCTCCACCGAGACGCCCGCGGTCCCCGGCTCCGACGTCGAGCTGACCATCGACCGCGACATCCAGTGGGCCGCGCAGAACGCCATCGGCGAGCAGGTCGAGAAGTCCCGCGCGGACCGCGGCTACGTCATCGTCCAGGACACCCGCACCGGCGAGATCCTCGCCATGGCCAACTCGCCGGGCTTCGACCCCAACGACCTGTCCACCGCCGACGCCGCCGCCATGGGCAACGCGGCCCTCCAGGACGCCTACGAGCCCGGCTCCACCGCCAAGGTCATGTCGATGGCCGCCGTACTGGAGGAGAACGCCGCCACCCCCCTGACACACGTCGTCGTGCCCAACCGCCTGCACCGGGGCGACCGGTTGTTCAAGGACGACATCGACCACCCGACCTGGTACCTCACGCTCAACGGCGTGCTCGCCAAGTCCAGCAACATCGGCACGATCCTCGCCGTCGGCCAGCTCGGCAAGACCCAGGAGCAGGCCAACGAGGTCCTCTACCGCTACCTGCGCGAGTTCGGCATCGGCGAGTACACCGGCCTCGGCTTCCCCGGCGAGACGAGGGGCATCCTCGCACCGCCGGACACCTGGTCGACCTCCCAGCAGTTCACGATCCCCTTCGGCCAGGGCGTCTCCATCAACGCGATGCAGGCGGCCTCCGTCTACTCGACCATCGCCAACGGCGGCGTCCGCGTCGAACCCACCCTGGTGCGCGGCACCAAGGAGGCCGACGGCCGCTTCATCCCGGCGCCCGAGCCGAAGAAGACCCGGGTGGTGAGCGCCAAGACGGCCAAGACCCTCGCCCGGATGCTGGAGTCGGTCGTCGACGACGAGGAGGGCACCGGCACCCGGGCGCGCATCCCCGGCTACCGCGTCGCGGGCAAGACGGGCACCGCCAACCGGGTGGACCCGGACACCGGCAAGTACCACGGCTACACCTCGTCGTTCGCCGGGTTCGCGCCCGCCGACAAGCCCCGCATCACCGTCTACTGCGCCATCCAGAACGCCACCAGGGGCGACTACTTCGGCGGCCAGATCTGCGGCCCCGTCTACAAGAAGGTGATGGCGTTCGCCCTGAAGACCCTGCAAGTCCCGCCGACGGGAGCGAAGCCCGCCAACATCCCGGTCACCTTCCGACCGTGACACGACAGTGCCGGACAACGCCGTCCGGCACCGAGCCACCAGGAACCACCCGTGACGACGACCACCCCCGATCCCCGGAACCCCGGCACCCCCGGCCCCTCGCTTCGCTCCGGAGCGGGTGCGCCCGGTACGCTCACCGCCGTGCCACACCCTGATCAGTCCCAAACCACCCAGAAGGGCCATCCCGTGACCCATCCGGGACCGCCCCGGCCGGCCCGGGTCTCCGCCACACCCCTCGCGGAACTCGCCGATCAACTGGGTGTCACCGCGCCCGAGACTCCCGCCGAGGTCATGGGCATCACCCACGACTCGCGCGCCGTCCGCCCCGGCGACCTGTACGCCGCGCTGCCCGGCGCCCGCGCGCACGGCGCCGACTTCGTCACCCAGGCCGCCGGCCTCGGCGCCGCCGCCGTGCTGACCGACCCGGCCGGCGCCGAACGCGCCGCGGCGACCGGCCTGCCCGTGCTCACCGTCGACGACCCGCGTGCGCGGATGGGCGAGCTGGCCGCCACCATCTACGGCCGGCCGGGCCGCGACCTGCTGCAGATCGGCATCACCGGCACCTCCGGCAAGACCACCACCGCCTACCTGGTGGAGGGCGGCCTGAAGACCGCCCGCTCCACCGGACTGATCGGCACCGTCGAGATGCGCATCGGCGAGGAGCGCATCAAGTCCGAGCGCACCACCCCCGAGGCCACCGACCTCCAGGCCCTGTTCGCCGTCATGCGCGAACGCGGCGTCGAGGCGGTCGCGATGGAGGTCTCCAGCCACGCCCTGGTCCTCGGCCGCGTCGACGGCTGCGTCTTCGACGTGGCGGTCTTCACCAACCTCAGCCCGGAGCACATGGAGTTCCACTCCGGCATGGAGGACTACTTCCAGGCCAAGGCGCAGTTGTTCACGCCGGAGCGCAGCAGGCTCGGCGTGGTCAACGCCGACGACGAGTACGGCCGCAGGCTCGCCCGCGAGGCCGGCGTCCCCGTCGTCACCTACTCCGCCGAGGGCCACCCCGACGCCGACTGGCGGGCCGAGGACGTCCGGGTGGGGCCGCTGGACTCGCAGTTCACGGTCGTCGGCCCCCGGGGCGAGCGGATCGCCGCCAAGTCCCCGCTGCCGGGCCCCTTCAACGTGGCCAACACCCTCGCCGCGATCGTCGCCCTCGCCGCCGCCGGACTCGACCCGCAGGCCGCCGCCGACGGCGTCGCCGCCGTGCCGGGCGTGCCGGGCCGGCTGGAGCGGGTGGACGCCGGGCAGCCGTACCTCGCGGTGGTCGACTACGCCCACAAGACGGACGCCGTCGAGTCGGTCCTCAAAGCACTGCGCAAGGTCACCGAGGGCAGGCTGCACGTCGTCCTCGGTTGCGGCGGCGACCGGGACACCACCAAGCGCGCCCCGATGGGCGCCGCCGTGGCGCGGCTCGCCGACACCGCCGTACTGACGTCGGACAACCCCCGCTCCGAGGACCCCCTCGCGATCCTCGCCACCATGCTCCAGGGCGCGGCGTCCGTGCCCGCGCACGAGCGCGGCGAGGTCCAGGTCTTCGAGGACCGGGCCGCCGCCGTCGCCGCCGCGGTCGCCCGGGCACGGCCCGGCGACACCGTGCTGGTGGCGGGCAAGGGCCACGAGCAGGGGCAGGACATCGCCGGGGTGGTGCGTCCCTTCGACGACCGCCAGGTGCTTCGCGAAGCCATCAAGAAGACCCAGGGATGAACTTGTGATCGCCCTCTCTCTCGCCGAGATCGCTGAAGTCGTCGGCGGGCAGACGCACGACATACCGGATCCGACGGTGCGGGTGACCGGACCGGTCGTCCGGGACTCGCGGGAGGCGGGTCCCGGAAGCCTGTTCGCCGCCTTCGCCGGCGAGCGCGTCGACGGCCACGACTTCGCGCGGCAGGTGGTGGAGGCGGGCGCGGTCGCCGTGCTCGCCTCCCGGCCCGTCGGCGTGCCCGCGATCGTCGTGGACGACGTCCAGGCGGCCCTCGGCGCCCTCGCCCGGCACGTGGTGGGCAGGCTCGGCGCCACCCTCGTCGGACTCACCGGCTCGGCGGGCAAGACCAGCACCAAGGACCTCATCGCACAGGTGCTGCGCCGCAAGGCGCCGACGGTGTTCACGCCCGGCTCCCTCAACAACGAGATCGGGCTGCCGCTCACCGCGCTCACAGCCACCGAGGAGACGCGGTTCCTCGTCCTGGAGATGGGCGCCCGCGGCATCGGCCACATCCGCTACCTCGCCGGCCTGACGCCCCCGCGGATCGGCCTGGTGCTCAACGTCGGCTCCGCGCACATCGGCGAGTTCGGCGGCCGGGAGCAGATCGCCCAGGCCAAGGGCGAGCTGGTGGAGGCCCTGCCGCCGGCCGAGGAGGGCGGCGCCGCGATCCTCAACGCCGACGACCCCTTCGTGCGCGCCATGGCGTCCCGGACGAAGGCGAAGGTGGTCCTCTTCGGCGAGGCCGACGAAGCGGACGTACGCGCCGAGAACGTCCGACTCACGGACAGCGGACAGCCCGCCTTCAGGCTTCACACACCCTCCGGTGCAAGCGATGTGACCATGCGCCTGTACGGTGAGCACCACGTGTCGAACGCGCTCGCCGCGGCCGCCGTCGCCCATGAGCTGGGCATGTCCGCGGAAGAGATCGCCACCGCGCTCTCCGAGGCGGACTCCCTCTCCCGCTGGCGGATGGAGGTCACCGAGCGCCCCGACGGCGTGACGGTCGTCAACGACGCCTACAACGCGAACCCCGAGTCCATGCGGGCCGCCCTGCGCGCGCTCGTCGCCATCGGCAAGGCCGCACGGGCGAAGGGGGGGCGTACGTGGGCGGTGCTCGGCAAGATGGCCGAGCTCGGGGACGAATCGCTCGCCGAGCACGACGCGGTCGGACGGCTCGCCGTCCGGCTCAACGTCAGCAAGCTCGTCGCGGTCGGGGGCAGGGAAGCCGCCTGGCTGCAACTGGGCGCATATAACGAGGGTTCGTGGGGTGAGGAGTCGGTGCACGTGTCCGACGCACAGGCGGCGGTCGACCTGTTGCGCAGCGAGTTGCGCCCGGGGGACGTGGTGCTCGTGAAGGCGTCCCGTTCGGTCGGTCTGGAGAGCGTTGCCCAGGCGCTGCTGGAGACCGGTGCCGAGGGTGAGGTCAGCGCCCGATGATGAATCAGGTCCTGTTCGCAGGAGTCATTGGCCTCTTCCTGACGCTGATCGGCACCCCGCTGCTGATCAAGCTCCTGGCCCGCAAGGGCTACGGGCAGTACATCCGCGACGACGGCCCGCGCGAGCACGCCAGCAAGCGCGGTACGCCGACCATGGGCGGCATCGCCTTCATCCTGGCCACCGTGGCCGCCTACTTCCTCAGCAAGGTGATCAGCGGGGAGCCGCCGAGGTACTCGGGCGTGCTGGTGCTCGGCCTGATGGTCGGCATGGGCCTGGTCGGCTTCCTGGACGACTACATCAAGATCGTCAAGCGGCGTTCGCTGGGTCTGCGGGCCAAGGCGAAGATGGCCGGCCAGCTGATCGTCGGCATCGCCTTCGCCGTGCTGTCGCTGCAGTTCGCGGACAGCCGCGGGCAGACGCCGGCCTCCACCAAGCTGTCGTTCATCACGGACTTCGGCTGGACCATCGGCCCGGTGCTGTTCGTCGTCTGGGCGCTGTTCATGATCCTCGCCATGTCGAACGGCGTGAACCTCACCGACGGTCTCGACGGCCTCGCCACCGGCGCCTCGGTGCTCGTCTTCGGCGCCTACACGTTCATCGGCGTCTGGCAGTTCCAGGAGTCCTGCGCCAACTCGCAGACGCTGACCAACCCGGGCGCCTGCTACGAGGTGCGCGACCCGCTGGACCTCGCCGTGGTCGCCTCCGCGCTGATGGGCGCCTGCCTCGGCTTCCTGTGGTGGAACACCTCGCCGGCCAAGATCTTCATGGGCGACACCGGTTCGCTCGCGCTCGGCGGCGTGCTGGCGGGCCTCGCCATCTGCTCGCGCACCGAGCTGCTGCTGGCGATCCTCGGCGGCCTCTTCGTCCTCATCACCATGTCGGTGGTCATCCAGGTCGGCTCGTTCCGCATGACGGGCAAGCGGGTCTTCCGGATGGCGCCGCTCCAGCACCACTTCGAACTCAAGGGCTGGTCCGAAGTGCTCGTGGTGGTCCGTTTCTGGATCATCCAGGGCATCTGCGTCATCGTCGGACTGGGCCTCTTCTACGCGGGATGGGCAGCGGAAAAGTGACCTCGACGGCGTCTGCGGAGTTCCAGGGCAAGCACGTCACGGTAGCGGGACTCGGCGTCTCCGGAGTCCCGGCGGCCAGGGTCCTGGCCGGCCTCGGCGCGCACGTCACCGTCGTCAACGACGGCGACGACGAACGCGCCCGCGCCCAGGCCGCCGAGCTGGAGGCGCTCGGCGTCACCGTGCGCCTCGGCGACGGCGCCACCCTGCCCGCAGGCGCCGAGCTGATCGTCACCGCCCCCGGCTGGAAGCCCGACAAGCCCCTGTTCACGGCCGCCGCCGAGGCCGGCGTCCCGGTCTGGGGCGACATCGAACTCGCCTGGCGGCTCAGGGGACCGGACGCCGCCCCCTGGCTCGCGGTCACCGGCACCAACGGCAAGACCACCACCGTCCAGATGCTCGCCTCCATCCTCCGGGCGGCCGGCCTGCGCACGGCGGCCGTCGGCAACATCGGCGTCTCCCTGCTGGACGCGGTGCTCGGCGAGGAGACGTACGACGTGCTCGCCGTCGAGCTGTCGAGCTATCAGCTCCACTGGGCGCCCTCCCTGCGCGCCCACTCCGCCGCCGTGCTGAACCTCGCCCCCGACCACCTCGACTGGCACGGCTCCATGGAGGCGTACGCACGCGACAAGGGCCGTATCTACGAGGGCAATCGGGTCGCTTGCGTCTACAACGCCGCCGACAGGGCCACCGAGGACCTGGTGCGCGCGGCGGACGTCGAGGAGGGCTGCCGGGCGATCGGCTTCACCCTCGGCACCCCTGGCCTCTCCCAACTCGGCGTGGTGGAGGGCATCCTGGTCGACCGCGCCTTCGTCGAGGACCGGCACAAGAACGCGCAGGAGCTCGCCGAGGTCTCCGACGTCAACCCGCCGGCCCCGCACAACATCGCCAACGCCCTCGCGGCGGCGGCCCTCGCCCGGGCCTACGGCGTGCCCGCCGCGGCCGTGCGCGACGGGCTGCGGGCCTTCCGGCCGGACGCCCACCGCATCGCGCACGTCGCCGACGTGGACGGCGTCGCCTACGTCGACGACTCCAAGGCCACCAACACCCACGCCGCCGAGGCGTCGTTGGCGGCATACGAGTCGATCGTGTGGATCGCGGGCGGCCTAGCCAAGGGCGCCACCTTCGACGAACTGGTCGCCAAGTCGGCGAAGCGGCTGCGCGGTGTCGTGCTGATCGGCGCCGACCGCGCCCTGATCCGCGAAGCCCTGGCGCGACACGCCCCGGAAGTACCCGTCGTCGACCTCGACCGGACCGACACTGGGGCGATGCTCCAGGCTGTCCAGGAGGCGCGGCGGCTCGCCGTCGCCGGCGACACGGTGCTGCTGGCCCCCGCGTGCGCCTCCATGGACATGTTCGCCAACTACAACAAGCGCGGTGACGCGTTCGCACAGGCCGTTCGCGAACTCGGCGCCTGACCCGGCCGCCTGCCGGGCGACCTTGGGAGGGACGCGTGGGACCGACTGGGCCGACGTTTCACGGAGGCGCCGATGCCCGGTAGCCGCACCGGCCGCCCGCCCGTACAGCGGGCGGCCCGGCGTCCCGCCGTTCCCCGGCCGCCGCGCGAGAACCCCGTGCAGCGGCTGCACACGCGTCTGCGCAAGGCCTGGGACCGGCCGCTGACCGCCTACTACCTGATCCTCGGCGGCAGTCTGCTGATCACCGTGCTCGGTCTGGTGATGGTCTACTCGGCCTCCCAGATCACCGCGCTGCAGATGTCGTTGCCCGGCTGGTACTTCTTCCGCAAGCAGCTGCTGGCCGCCGTGCTCGGCGCCGTGCTGCTGTTCGCCGCCTCCCGGATGCCGGTCAAGCTGCACCGGGCGCTCGCCTACCCGATCCTCGCGGGCGCCGTCTTCCTGATGGCGCTGGTGCAGGTGCCGGGGATAGGAGTGGCGGTCAACGGCAACCAGAACTGGATCCCCGTCGGCGGCTCCTTCCAGCTCCAGCCCAGCGAGTTCGGCAAACTGGCGCTGGTGCTGTGGGGCGCCGACCTGATGGCCCGCAAACAGGACAAGAGGCTGCTGACGCAGTGGAAGCACATGCTGGTGCCGCTGGTCCCGGCCGCGTTCCTGCTGCTCGGGCTCATCATGCTCGGCGGCGACATGGGCACCGCCATCATCCTCACCGCGATCCTGTTCGGGCTGCTGTGGCTGGCGGGCGCGCCCACCCGGCTGTTCGTGGGCGTGCTGGCCGTCTCCGCGGTCATCGGCGCTTTCCTCATCAGGACCAGCGACAACCGCCTGGAGCGCTTCTCCTGCATCGGCGCCACCGAGATGGGATCCGACGGCTCCTGCTGGCAGGCGGTGCACGGCATCTACGCCCTCGCCTCCGGCGGACTGTTCGGATCCGGGCTCGGTGCGAGTGTGGAGAAATGGGGCCAACTCCCCGAAGCTCACACCGACTTCATCTTCGCCGTCACCGGTGAGGAACTGGGCCTGGCGGGGACGCTGTCGGTTCTCGCCCTGTTCGCCGCTCTAGGCTATGCGGGTATCCGCGTGGCCGGACGCACGGAGGATCCCTTCGTGAGGTATGCCGCGGGAGGTGTGACCACCTGGATCACGGCGCAGACCGTGATCAACATCGGTGCGGTGCTCGGCCTGCTGCCGATCGCCGGCGTCCCGCTCCCGCTGTTCTCCTACGGGGGCTCCGCCCTGCTGCCGACCATGTTCGCCATCGGGCTGCTGATCGCCTTCGCACGCGACGAGCCCGCTGCGCGGGCGGCGCTTGCGATGCGGCAACCCCGCTTTGGTAGAAAGCGGGGGGCTGGGGGCCCGCAGGGGTCCCGGAGATGGAACACGATGCGACGGCGCGCCCCGGCGCGCTCGTCCGGAGAGCGGTGAATTTCGGTGCATGTCGTACTCGCCGGCGGGGGGACCGCCGGCCACATCGAGCCCGCGCTCGCCCTCGCGGACGCCCTGCGCAGGCAGGACCCGACGGTGGGGATCACCGCACTGGGCACGGAGCGCGGACTCGAGACCCGCCTCGTCCCGGAGCGCGGCTACGAGTTGGCGCTGATCCCCGCCGTACCGCTGCCGCGCAAGCCGACCCCCGAGCTGATCACCGTGCCCGGCCGGCTGCGCGGCACGATCAAGGCGGCCGAGCAGATCCTGGAACGCACCAAGGCGGACGTCGTGGTCGGCTTCGGCGGCTATGTGGCGCTGCCCGGCTACCTGGCCGCCAAGCGGCTCGGGGTGCCGATCGTCATCCACGAGGCCAACGCCCGCCCGGGCCTGGCCAACAAGATCGGCTCCCGGTACGCCTCCCAGGTGGCCGTCTCCACCCCGGACAGCAAGCTGCGCGGCGCCCGCTACATCGGCATCCCGCTGCGCCGCTCGATCGCCACCCTGGACCGGGCGGCCGTACGGCCCGAGGCGCGCGCGGCGTTCGGCCTCGACCCCAACCTGCCGACCCTGCTGGTCACCGGCGGCTCGCAGGGCGCCCGCCGGCTCAACGAGGTCGTCCAGCAGGTCGCCCCCTGGCTCCAGCAGGCCGGGATCCAGATCCTGCACGCGGTCGGCCCCAAGAACGAACTGCCGCAGGTCCACCAGATGCCGGGGATGCCCCCGTACGTCCCGGTAAGTTACCTGGACCGGATGGACCTCGCGTACGCCGCGGCGGACATGATGCTCTGCCGCGCGGGCGCGATGACCGTCGCCGAACTCTCCGCCGTCGGGCTTCCGGCCGCCTACGTCCCGCTGCCCATCGGCAACGGCGAACAGCGGCTGAACGCCCAGCCGGTGGTGAAGGCGGGCGGCGGACTGCTGGTCGACGACGCGGAACTCACCCCCGAGTGGGTGCAGCAGAACGTCCTGCCCGTGCTCGCCGACCCGCACCGGCTGTACGAGATGTCCCGCGCCGCCGCCGAGTTCGGCCGCCGGGACGCCGACGAACTGCTCGTCGGCATGGTGTACGAGGCGATCGCCGCACACCGGGCGCATCGCCAGTAACGCTGGACGGAAGGCAGGGGAGCGTGGCCGGACCGACCACCGCCGAGCGCGGTGCACGTCAGCAGGGATCGTCCGGCCCGCCCCCGGCCGCCCGCCGGTGGCGACCGCCCCGGCTCCGTACGATCATCATCCTGGCCGTCGCGCTGGTCGTCCTCGCCGCCGGCGGCGGCTGGCTCCTCTACGGCTCGCAGTGGCTGCGCGTCGAGCGGGTGTCCGTCTCCGGCGCGGACGTTCTGACGCCGGCCCAGGTCCGCCGTGCCGCGGCCGTACCGGTCGGCGCGCCGATGGTCTCCGTCGACACCGGCGCGATCGCGTCACGACTGCGCCGGGAATTGCCCCGAATTGACGAAGTTGAGGTGGTGCGTTCCTGGCCGGACGGAATCACGCTGAAAGTCACCGAGCGCACCGCGGTCCTGGTCATGGAAAAGGGCGGCGAGTTCGTGGAGGTGGACGACGAGGGTGTCCGTTTCGCCACGGTTTCCCGGGCCCCGAAAGGCGTTCCCCTGCTGGAATTGACGGTCTCCCGGCAGGGTTCGGCCGCCGCCAGCCTGCGCCGCTTCGGCGAAGCGCGGCTGGTGCGCGAGGCGGTGCGCGTCGCGGGCGACGTCCCGGCCGCGGTCGCCCGGCTGACCCGGGCCGTCAAGGTCCGTTCCTACGACGACATCGCGCTGGAGCTGACCGACGGCCGAACCGTCGTCTGGGGCAGCGCCGAACAGGGGCGCGCCAAGGGCCGTACCCTGACCGCCCTGCTGAAAGCGGCCCCGCGGGCCCGGCACTTCGACGTCAGCGTCCCCACCGCGCCCGCGTCATCAGCGAGTTGACGCGCATCGGCGCAGGCCACCACCCTGGTTGGGCATCGCTATGCCTGATCACATAGGGTGAAAAGAAAAACGGGAGGTTCGGCGTGTTCGTTGAACGTGCGCCGCTTGTCGACTTAGTGTCCTGTTCAGAAGACTCCAGGGAACAGACACACTGGTAACCCTAAACTTCAACGTTAGGGTTCGGGTCGGCACAACGGACCGTCCCAATCGGCATCAGTCGTCGGATCGCGAGGCGCAGCTGCGTCCCGGTGAACCGGCGCACGTAACTCGAGGCGAGAGGCCTTCGACGTGGCAGCACCGCAGAACTACCTCGCAGTCATCAAAGTCATCGGTGTCGGCGGCGGTGGTGTCAATGCCATCAACCGGATGATCGAGGTCGGTCTCAAGGGCGTCGAGTTCATCGCCATCAACACCGACGCACAGGCGCTGTTGATGAGCGACGCCGACGTCAAGCTCGACGTCGGCCGCGAACTCACCCGCGGACTCGGCGCCGGAGCCAACCCGGCCGTCGGCCGCAAGGCCGCCGAGGACCACCGCGAGGAGATCGAGGAGGTCCTCAAGGGGGCCGACATGGTCTTCGTGACGGCCGGTGAAGGCGGCGGCACCGGCACCGGCGGCGCGCCCGTCGTGGCCAACATCGCGCGCTCCCTGGGCGCCCTGACCATCGGCGTGGTCACCCGCCCGTTCACCTTCGAGGGGCGGCGCCGGGCCAACCAGGCCGAGGACGGCATCGCCGAGCTGCGCGAGGAGGTCGACACCCTCATCGTCATCCCGAACGACCGGCTGCTGTCCATCTCGGACCGCCAGGTCTCCGTCCTCGACGCCTTCAAGTCGGCGGACCAGGTGCTGCTCTCCGGCGTCCAGGGCATCACCGACCTCATCACCACGCCCGGTCTGATCAACCTGGACTTCGCCGATGTGAAGTCGGTGATGTCCGAGGCCGGTTCGGCGCTCATGGGCATCGGCTCGGCCCGCGGCGACGACCGCGCGGTGGCCGCGGCCGAGATGGCCATCTCCTCGCCGCTGCTGGAGGCGTCCATCGACGGCGCCCGCGGTGTGCTGCTCTCCATCTCCGGCGGCTCCGACCTCGGCCTGTTCGAGATCAACGAGGCCGCCCAGCTGGTCAGCGAGGCCGCCCACCCCGAGGCCAACATCATCTTCGGCGCGGTCATCGACGACGCCCTCGGCGACGAGGTGCGGGTCACCGTGATCGCGGCCGGCTTCGACGGCGGCCAGCCGCCCGCCAAGCGGGACAACGTCCTCGGCTCGTCCTCGGTCAAGCGCGACGAACCCGCGCCCGTACGGCAGCCCGAGAGCCGGCCGTCCTTCGGCACGCTCGGCAGCGTCAAGCCCAAGGAGGAGCCGGAGCCGGCGCCCGAGCCGGTGAGCGAGCTGCCGGCCTCCCCGCCGGTCCCGCCGTCGCGGACCTACACCGACAGCGCGGCCGAGGAACTGGACGTACCGGACTTCCTGAAGTGATAGGACAGCGCGAGACCGTGAGCGGCGCGCACTTCGCCTTCACCGACCGGTGGGGCGGGGTGAGCGCCGCTCCGTATGAGGAGCTCAACCTGGGCGGCGCGGTCGGCGACGATCCGCGGTCCGTGCGCACCAACCGGGAACTGGCCGCCAAGTCGCTGGGCGTCGACCCCGGACGGGTGGTCTGGATGAACCAGGTCCACGGCAACGACGTCGCCGTGGTCGACGGTCCCTGGGGCGCGCGCCCGGCGCCGGAGGTCGACGCGATCGTCACGACGGCCCCGGGACTGGCGCTCGCCGTGCTCACCGCCGACTGCGTGCCGGTACTGCTCGCCGACCCGGTCGCCGGGGTCGTCGCCGCGGCCCACGCCGGCCGGCCCGGCATGGTCGCCGGTGTCGTCCCGGCGGCACTGCGCGCGATGGCGGAACTGGGGGCCGACCCAGCCCGGATCGTCGCCCGCACCGGACCCGCCGTCTGCGGTCGGTGCTACGAGGTGCCGGAGCCGATGCGCGCCGAGGTCGCCGCCCTCGAACCGGCGGCGCACACCGAGACGAGCTGGGGCACGCCGGCGCTCGACGTCGGCGCCGGGGTGCACGCCCAGCTCCAACGGCTCGGGGTGCGCGACCGGGCGCACTCCCCGGTGTGCACCCGGGAATCGCACGACCACTTCTCGTACCGCCGCGACCGGACCACCGGACGGCTCGCGGGCTATGTCTGGCTGGACTGATGGGGCATGACGGACCGTAGGGGTGAACTCGCCACGAACCTGGCGAAAGTAGAGGAGCGCATCGCCGCCGCCTGCGCGGCGGCCGGCCGGAAGCGCGAAGAGGTGACGCTGATCGTCGTCACCAAGACCTACCCGGCGAGCGATGTGCGGATCCTGTCGGAACTCGGTGTGCGTCATGTGGCGGAGAACCGGGACCAGGACGCCGCGCCCAAGGCCGCGGCCTGTTCGGATCTGCC
Source organism: Streptomyces sp. NPDC046379 (assembly GCF_055587785.1). NCBI lineage: Bacteria > Bacillati > Actinomycetota > Actinomycetes > Kitasatosporales > Streptomycetaceae > Streptomyces > Streptomyces sp. NPDC046379. The sequence goes on along the minus strand of NZ_JBVJFP010000006.1, from coordinate 318,233 downwards.
CCTGACATGGCATTTCGTCGGTCAGTTGCAGACCAACAAGGTGCGATCCGTGGTCGGTTATGCCGACCTGGTGCAGTCGGTCGACCGGTCCCGGCTCGTCACTGCTCTGTCGAAGGAGGCGGAGCGCGCCGGGCGCGAGGTGGGGTGCCTGATCCAGGTCGCCTTCGACGCGGGGGCGAGCGGGCGTGGGGACCGGGGCGGCGTGGCCCCCGAGGGGATCGGGGAGTTGGCCGGTCTCGTGGCCGCCGCTCCGGGGTTGCGGCTCGACGGTCTGATGACGGTCGCGCCGCTCACCGGGGAGTACGCGGGACGTCAACGCGAGACGTTCGGGCGGTTGATGGATTTGTCGACCGACCTGCGCAGGGACCATCCGGCTGCCACCATGGTCTCTGCGGGGATGAGCGCGGACCTCGAACAGGCCGTCGCGGCCGGGGCGACACATGTGCGCGTCGGTACGGCGGTACTCGGAGTCCGTGCCGGGCTCGGGTAACGTCGCCAAGAAGTCGGACCACAGCAGAAAATATGGTCATTACCGTCGAAGGGCGGCGTAAGACCTCGTGGATCGCGGGCACTTGGCAGTCGTCAGCCGATCCACCACAGAGCGGAGGACTCAGAGCATGGCCGGCGCGATGCGCAAGATGGCGGTCTACCTCGGCCTCGTGGAGGACGATGGGTACGACGGCCGGGGATTCGATCCCGACGACGACTTCGAACCCGAACTCGACCCCGAGCCCGAGCGGGACCACCGGCGGCACGAGCCGTCCCACCAGTCGCACCTCGCACATCAGTCCCAAAGGGATGAAGAGGTGCGAATCGTGCAGCCTCCGGCGCCCCGTGAGCCGGTGGCGAGATCCTCTTCGCTGTCCGCGGAATCCGGACGTCCCGCGCGCATCGCGCCCGTGGCGTCCATCACACAAGAACGTCAGCCCCTGGAGAAGAACGCGCCGGTGATCATGCCCAAGGTCGTGTCGGAACGAGAGCCTTACCGGATCACCACGCTTCACCCGCGGACGTACAACGAAGCCCGTACCATCGGGGAACACTTCCGTGAGGGCACGCCGGTGATCATGAATCTGACTGAGATGGACGACACAGACGCCAAGCGACTTGTCGACTTTGCGGCCGGTTTGGTGTTTGGTCTTCACGGCAGCATCGAGCGGGTGACGCAGAAGGTGTTCCTGTTGTCGCCTGCTAACGTCGATGTCACGGCGGAGGACAAGGCCCGCATCGCAGAGGGCGGGTTCTTCAACCAGAGCTGAGACGTACCGACCAAGAAGCAGTGGGAACAGGGGAGAGGGAAACATCGGCCATGAGCGTGTTCGCGCAGGTGATCTACATCGCGCTGATGGTTTTCCTCATCGTGCTGATCTTCCGGTTGGTCATGGACTACGTCTTCCAGTTCGCCCGCTCGTGGCAACCCGGCAAGGCGATGGTGGTCGTTCTGGAGGCCACCTACACTGTCACCGATCCACCGTTGAAGCTTCTGCGGCGGTTCATCCCGCCGTTGCGTCTCGGGGGCGTGGCGCTCGACCTGTCCTTCTTCGTACTGATGATCATCGTTTACATCCTCATCTCGATCGTGGGAAGCCTCGCGAGGTGACTGTGAGCGATACGGTCTTGCCGACTGCCGATGACTACGTTGAGGTGAAGAGATGCCGTTGACCCCCGAGGACGTGCGGAACAAGCAGTTCACGACCGTCCGCCTCCGAGAAGGCTATGACGAGGACGAGGTCGATGCCTTCCTCGACGAGGTCGAAGCCGAACTGACCCGCCTGCTCCGCGAGAACGAGGACCTGCGCGCCAAGCTGGCCGCGGCGACCCGTGCGGCCGCGCAGAACCAGCAGAACATGCGCAAGCCCCCGGAACAGCAGGACCAGCAGGGCGGGATGCCCCAGCAGGGCGGCATGCCGCAGCAGGGCATGCGAGGTCCCGGCGCTCCCGTGCCCGCCGGGATATCGGGCCCGCCGCAGCAGCAGATGGGCGGCCCCATGGGTGGCCCGCCCCAGCTGCCGAGCGGTGCCCCGCAGCTGCCCGCCGGCCCCGGCGGTCAGGGTCCGCAGGGTCCCGGTCCGATGGGCCAGGGTCCCGGTCCGATGGGCCAGGGTCCGGGCCCGATGGGCCAGCCCCCCATGCAGCACATGGGCGGTCCGATGGGCGGCCCCATGGGTGGTCAGGGTCCCGGTGGCGACAGCGCCGCGCGCGTGCTGTCGCTGGCCCAGCAGACCGCCGACCAGGCGATCGCCGAGGCCCGTTCCGAGGCCAACAAGATCGTCGGCGAGGCGCGTTCGCGTGCCGAGGGCCTGGAGCGCGACGCGCGCGCCAAGGCCGACGCGCTCGAGCGGGACGCGCAGGAGAAGCACCGTGTCGCGATGGGCTCCCTGGAGTCCGCCCGCGCCACGCTGGAGCGCAAGGTCGAGGACCTGCGCGGCTTCGAGCGCGAGTACCGCACGCGTCTGAAGTCGTACCTGGAGTCGCAGCTGCGCCAGCTGGAGACCCAGGCGGACGACTCCCTCGCCCCGCCGCGTCAGCCCGCTGCCGCGTCCCTCCCGCCGTCCCCGGCGCCCTCGATGGCCCCGGCCGGCGCGAGCGCCCCGTCCTACGGCGGCGGCAACCAGGGCATGGGCGGCGCGCCCGGTCCCGGTGGTCCGTCCTACGGCGGTCAGCAGCAGATGTCCCCGGCGATGACCCAGCCGATGGCTCCGGTCCGTCCGCAGGGTCCGTCGCCGATGGGCCAGGCGCCCTCGCCGATGCGCGGCTTCCTGATCGACGAGGACGACAACTGACGGTCATCGGTACGGCGTAGCAGTCGGCAGTGTTCAGGGCGGGGCCCCGGATCTCGGATCCGGGGCCCCGCCCTTTCGCGTGCGCGTCCCGTGTGGGGGCGCCCTTTGGCCCGGGCGCCGGGGGCTTGTGCCGTTACGCCTTGCGCAGGCGGAACGCGAGCGTCAGGCCCTCGTCCGTGAACGGGGCGCCGTAGCTGTCGTCGGCCTCGCCCTGGGCGAAGTCCGTGGCGAGGACCTCGTCGGCGATCAGCCCGGCGTGCCCGGTGAGGGCCGCCACCGTCGCCGGGTCCGTCGCCGTCCAGCGCAGGGCGATCCGGTCGGCGACGTCGAGGCCGCTGTTCTTGCGGGCCTCCTGGATCAGCCGGATCGCGTCACGGGCGAGGCCCGCGCGGCGCAGCTCCTCGGTGATCTCCAGGTCCAGGGCGACCGTCGCACCCGCGTCCGACGCCACCGACCAGCCCTCGCGCGGGGTCTCGGTGATGATCACCTCGTCCGGGGCGAGGGCGACGGTCTCGCCGTCGACCTCCACCGAGGCCGTGCCCTCGCGCAGGGCGAGGGACAGCGCGGCGGCGTCGGCGTTCGCGACGGCCTTGGCGACGTCCTGGACGCGCTTGCCGAACCGCTTGCCCAGCGCGCGGAAGTTGGCCTTGGCGGTCGTGTCCACCAGGGAGCCGCCGACATCGCCGAGCGACGCCAGGGACTCGACGTTCAGCTCCTCCGTGATCTGCGTGTGCAGCTCGGGGTCGAGCGCCTCGAAGCCGGTCGCCGCGATCAGCGCGCGCCGCAGCGGCTGGCGGGTCTTGACGCCCGACTCGGCGCGGGTGGCGCGGCCCAGCTCCACCAGGCGGCGGACCAGGACCATCTGCCGGGACAGCTCCGGGTCGATCGCGGTGAGGTCGGCCTCCGGCCACGCGGACAGGTGCACCGACTCCGGGGCGCCCGGCGTCACCGGTACGACCAGGTCCTGCCAGACCCGCTCGGTGATGAACGGGGTCAGCGGCGCCATCAGCCGGGTGACCGTCTCGACGACCTCGTGCAGCGTGCGCAGGGCCGCCTTGTCGCCCTGCCAGAAGCGGCGCCGGGAGCGGCGGACGTACCAGTTGGACAGGTCGTCGACGAACGCGGACAGCAGCTTGCCGGCGCGCTGGGTGTCGTAGCCCTCCAGCGCCTGGGTGACCTGGTCGGTGAGCGCGTGCAGCTCGGACAGCAGCCAGCGGTCCAGCAGCGGGCGCTCGGCCGGGGCCGGGTCGGCGGCGGAGGGGGCCCAGTTCGACGTGCGGGCGTACAGGGCCTGGAACGCGACCGTGTTCCAGTACGTCAGCAGGGTTTTGCGGACGACCTCCTGGATGGTGCCGTGGCCGACGCGACGGGCCGCCCAGGGGGAGCCGCCGGCCGCCATGAACCAGCGCACCGCGTCGGCGCCGTGCTGGTCCATGAGCGGGATCGGCTGGAGGATGTTGCCCAGGTGCTTGGACATCTTGCGGCCGTCCTCGGCGAGGATGTGGCCGAGGCAGACGACGTTCTCGTACGACGACTTGTCGAAGACCAGCGTGCCGATCGCCATCAGGGTGTAGAACCACCCGCGCGTCTGGTCGATGGCCTCGCTGATGAACTGCGCCGGGTAGCGGCGCTCGAACAGTTCCTTGTTCTTGTACGGATAGCCCCACTGCGCGAACGGCATCGAACCCGAGTCGTACCAGGCGTCGATGACCTCGGGCACGCGCGTGGCCGTCTTCTCGCACTCGGGGCAGGCGAAGGTGACGTCGTCGATGTACGGGCGGTGCGGGTCGAGGCCCGACTGGTCCGCGCCGGTCAGCTCGGTCAGCTCCGCCCGGGAGCCGACGCAGGTGAGATGGCCGTCCTCGCAGCGCCAGATCGGCAGCGGGGTGCCCCAGTAGCGGTTGCGGGACAGCGCCCAGTCGATGTTGTTGTTCAGCCAGTCGCCGAAGCGGCCGTGCTTGACGGTGTCCGGGAACCAGTTGGTGTTCTCGTTCTCCTGGAGCAGACGGTCCTTGACGGCCGTGGTGCGGATGTACCAGGACGGCTGGGCGTAGTAGAGGAGCGCGGTGTGGCAGCGCCAGCAGTGCGGGTAGCTGTGCTCGTACGGCAGATGCTTGAAGAGCAGGCCGCGGTCCTTGAGGTCCTCGGTGAGACTCTCGTCCGCCTTCTTGAAGAAGACGCCGCCGACCAGGGGGACGTCCTCCTCGAAGGTGCCGTCGGGGCGCACCGGGTTGACGACGGGCAGGCCGTAGGAGCGGCAGACCTTGAGGTCGTCCTCGCCGAAGGCGGGGGACTGGTGGACGAGGCCGGTGCCGTCCTCGGTGGTGACGTAGTCGGCGTTGACGACGAAGTGGGCCTCGGCGTCGAAGGGGATCAGCTCGAAGGGGCGGCGATAGGTCCAGCGCTCCATCTCGGCGCCGGTGAAGGACTCGCCGGTGGTCTCCCAGCCCTCGCCGAGCGCCTTGGCGACGAGTGGCTCGGCGACGACGAGCTTCTCCTCTCCGTCGGTCGCGACGACGTAGGTCACCTCGGGGTGGGCGGCGACGGCGGTGTTGGAGACCAGGGTCCAGGGGGTGGTCGTCCACACCAGGAGGGCGGCCTCGCCGGCGAGGGGCCCGGAGGTGAGGGGGAAGCGGACGTAGACGGAGGGGTCGACGACCGTCTCGTAGCCCTGGGCCAGCTCGTGGTCGGACAGGCCGGTGCCGCAGCGGGGGCACCAGGGGGCGACGCGGTGGTCCTGGACCAGCAGGCCCTTCTTGAAGATCTCCTTCAGCGACCACCAGACGGACTCGATGTACTCGGGCTCCATGGTCACGTACGCGTCGTCGAGGTCGACCCAGTAGCCCATGCGGGTCGTCAGCTCGGTGAAGGCGTCGGTGTGACGGAGCACGGACTCGCGGCACTTGGCGTTGAACTCGGCGATGCCGTACGCCTCGATGTCCTTCTTGCCGGAGAACCCCAGCTCCTTCTCGACCGCCAGCTCCACGGGGAGGCCGTGGCAGTCCCAGCCGGCCTTGCGGGAGACGTGGTAGCCGCGCATGGTGCGGAAGCGGGGGAAGACGTCCTTGAAGACGCGGGCCTCGATGTGGTGGGCGCCCGGCATGCCGTTGGCGGTGGGCGGACCCTCGTAGAACACCCACTCGGGGCGGCCCTCGGACTGCTCCAGGCTCTTGGCGAAGATCTTCTGCTCGCGCCAGAAGTCGAGCACGGCGTGCTCGAGGGCGGGCAGGTCGACCTGGGCGGGCACCTGGCGGTACGTAGGCGTTGTCATCAGCGCGCTTCCTCCGGCGGACTTGCTGCCTTCCGTCGGAGGGACGAGAGCCTTGTGCTGTACGCCGTGTGCGGCGCGCTCCCGCGGTACCACCCTCCTTGGCCCCCCGCCGCGCGGTGTGCGCCGGGTGAGCCCCCTCGTTGGGGTCGCGATGCCGGTTCTACTCGCCCGCCTCGTCGGCCCGGCTTTCTTCCGGCGGCTCCGGGGTGATCTTCACGTCGCGCTCGCCCCCGGGCTCCCACCGTCCCCGGGTCGCTCTGGGCTGCGTACGCCGCTACTCGTCCCCATCCACGCTTCTCGCTCCGCCCAGTGTACGGCGCGGGACGGACAGCGGCCGACCGGTTTCCGGGGCGGGTGTGACGACCCGAACGGTCGACTGCACGATTTTCGTCCCGGGGGAGGCGGGGGTGGCCGGATTACCCGGCGGGGAGCTGGGCACAACGCATGCATGCCGCCCGAGCGGCGGTCTTCGGGGCGGCGAGCCCCGTTGCCGCCCGACTCGAGTCGATTTATCGTCCCAGCACGATGCGCGTGCAAGATCACCACATGTGAAGGGGGCGCGGCCATGGTGGCGAAGAAGACCGCCGTGCAGCAGCCGGCGTCCGGCAGATCCTCCGGCGGCACGGCCGGGGAGACGGGTGGGAAGAGGAGCACGCGGGGGACGGCGAAGCGGGCGGCGTCCGAGGCGCCGGCTGCGGGGAAGCGCGGGTCCGGGAAGGCGACGGGGGCGGAGACGGAGAAGAAGCGGTCGGCCGGGAGGGTGGCCGAGGCGCCGCGCGGGGAGGCGGTCCCCCCGGGGACGACGGGCGGGGAACCGGCGGGGGAGAAGACTGCCACCGCGAAGACGGCCACCGTCAAGACGTCCTCCGCGAAGACAGCGGCTGCTACGACGCCGGCTGCCGAGATGGCCACCGCGAAGTCGGCCACCGCCGAGTCGGCCGTCGTCAAGCCCGGCGGCGAGGCAGTGGCCGCCGGGAAGCCGTCAGGGAAGGGTGCGGCGGGCGGCAGCAAGAAGGCGGCCGCCGGGAAAACGGGCGGCGACGCCGGCGCCGCGGGAGGGACGGCAGCCGGGAAGGCGCCCCGCAGGCGTGCGGCGGGTGCCGCGGCCGGCGGGAAGGGAGCCGACGCGGGGGAGAGCGGCGGCGGGCGTTCCCGGGGCGCGGGGGCGGGTAAGGATGCGGGGGGCGAGGGGGCGGCGGCGCCTTCGGGCGGGGCCGGCGGGCGTACGGGCAAGAAGGCGGGTGCGGCGCAGGCCGCGGAGCAGACGGGAGCCACGACGGTGGTTGCGAAGAAGACTCCTGGCCAGGCCACGGCGGCGAAGACCGCCGTTCCGAAGGCACGGGTCGCCGCGGCGGAGCCGGGCGACCTCGCGGTGCGCCCCGGCGAGGACCCCTGGACCCCGGAGGAGGTCGCCGAGGCCCGCGCGGAGCTGACGTCGGAGGAGGAGCGGCTGCGCACCGAGATCGCCTCCTCGGAGGCGTCCCTCGTCGGCCTGATGCGCGACTCCGGCGACGGTGCCGGCGACGACCAGGCGGACACCGGCACCAAGAACATCACGCGAGAGCACGAGCTGGCCCTCGCCGCCAACGCGCGCGAGATGCTCGACCAGACCGAGCGCGCCCTGCAGCGCCTGGACGCGGGGACGTACGGTCTGTGCGAGAACTGCGGCAAACCCATCGGCAAGGCCAGGATGCAGGCCTTCCCACGGGCCACCCTGTGCGTGGAGTGCAAGCAGAAGCAGGAGCGCCGGTACTGATCCGGCCGCGCGCGGGGCGTGCCGTACCCTCGTGCTCAGTCAGGCACCTAGGTTGAGGGACTCACGTGGCAGAGGTGGAGCGCGTCATCGGTACGCCGGACGACGATGCGGAGCAGGGCCAGCGGTCCGAGGGCGAGCGGTCCGACGCCGAGCGGCCCCGCGGCAAGCGGCGGATCGCCGTGCTGTTCGCGGTGGCGGCGGTCGCGTACGCCTTCGACCTGGTCAGCAAGATGATCGTGGTCGCCAAGCTGGAGCACCACGAGCCGATCGAGATCATCGGCGACTGGCTGCGGTTCGAGGCGATCCGCAACGCGGGCGCGGCCTTCGGCTTCGGCGAGGCGTTCACCGTCATCTTCACGGTGATCGCGGCGGCCGTGATCGTCGTGATCGCCCGGCTCGCGCGCAAGCTGTACAGCCTGCCGTGGGCGGTCGCGCTCGGCTTGCTGCTCGGCGGCGCGCTCGGCAACCTCACCGATCGCATCTTCCGTTCGCCCGGCGTGTTCGAGGGCGCGGTCGTGGACTTCATCGCGCCCAAGCACTTCGCCGTGTTCAACCTCGCCGACTCGGCGATCGTGTGCGGCGGCATCCTGATCGTGCTGCTGTCCTTCAAGGGGCTGGATCCGGACGGGACCGTCCACAAGGACTGAGCACGCGTTCGGGCTCACCGGAGCGGTCCGGCATACTCGACGGGTGAGCACGATTCCCGAGATCCGTACCCTGCCCGTGCCCGACGGCCTGGAGGGCGAGCGCGTCGACGCCGCCATCTCGCGCATGTTCGGCTTCTCCCGCACCAAGGCGGCCGAGCTCGCCGCGGCCGGGAAGGTCACGGTCGACGGGTCGGTGGTCGGGAAGTCCGAGCGGGTCAGCGGCGGCGCCTGGCTGGAGGTCGAGATGCCGGCCGCGCCCGCCCCGGTGCAGGTCGTCGCCGAGCCGGTCGAGGGCATGGAGATCGTGCACGACGACGAGGACGTCGTGGTCATCGTCAAGCCCGTCGGCGTCGCCGCCCACCCGAGCCCGGGCTGGACCGGCCCGACCGTCATCGGCGGCCTCGCCGCGGCCGGGTACCGGATCTCCACCTCCGGCGCGGCCGAGCGCCAGGGCATCGTGCACCGCCTCGACGTCGGCACCTCCGGCCTGATGGTCGTCGCCAAGTCGGAGTACGCGTACACGTCGCTCAAGCGCCAGTTCAAGGAGCGCACGGTCGACAAGCGCTACCACACCCTGGTCCAGGGCCACCCGGACCCGACCAGCGGCACCATCGACGCCCCCATCGGCCGCCACCCGCAGCACGACTACAAGTGGGCGGTCACCGCCGAGGGCAAGCCCTCCGTCACGCACTACGACCTCATCGAGGCGTTCCGCGCGGCCTCCCTGCTGGACGTGAAGCTGGAGACGGGCCGCACGCACCAGATCCGCGTCCACATGGCCGCCCACCGCCACCCGTGCGTCGGCGACCTCACCTATGGCGCCGACCCCACGCTCGCCAAACGGCTGGGCCTGACCCGCCAGTGGCTGCACGCCGTGCGCCTGGGCTTCGAGCACCCCGGCGACGGGCAGTGGGCGGAGTTCTCCTGCGACTACCCCGAGGACCTCCGGCAGGCCCTGGACCAGGTCCGTGAGGAGACCTACGGATGAGCCCCGCGGTCCCGCCCGCCTACACCGTCCGCGTCGCCGAGGATCCCGCCGACCGCGAGGCCTGCTTCGCCGTGCGCAAGCAGGTCTTCGTCGCCGAACAGGGCGTGCCGGAGGACATCGAGTACGACGCCTACGACGCCGGCGCGCTGCACGTGCTGGCCGTGCGGGAGGACGGCGTGCCGCTCGGCACCGGCCGGCTGCTGCACGGCGACGGGGTCGCCGCCAAGACCGGCGGCGACCCGGCGGTGGGCTCGCTCGGCCGGCTGGCCGTCGCCAAGGAGGCGCGCGGTCTGGGCGTGGGCGTCGCGCTGGTGCGGGCCATCGAGGACGCGGCTCGCGCCCGCGGGCTCGCCGCCGTCGACCTGCACGCCCAGACGCATGCGCTCGGCTTCTACGAGCGCCTCGGCTACGAGGCGTACGGACCGGAGTTCCCGGACGCGGGGATCGCGCACCGGGCGATGCGCCGCGCCCTGTAGCCGACGGCGCGCGAGCCGTGCGGCCCGGCGCGGGTCCTTCGCCGTGCGCGGGGTTGCCGGGGTTGTCGTCCCAGCCCTCCCAGGTCGGCGCCACTTCGCCCGGAGCGCGCGGTGCGGCCCCTCCGCCCGCGTGCGCCCGCCGGAAGTCCGTGGGCGGAGGGACCGCCCCCGTGCCCCGCATCCGAGCGCGCCGCCCGTACGCCCCCCTCAGCCGCGCTCCACACGCGACGGCGTCTCCACCGCGCGCCGCGCGGACGAGCCGTCGGGGGACGGGCGCCGGCCATTGAGGCCGGGGCGCAGGACGGCGTCGGCGGTGTTGACGCGGGGCAGGGCGTACGGGTGCTCCTTGACCAGCCAGCCGATCATCTGCTCGCGGACCGTGACCCGCGCCGTCCAGATGTCGTCCGCGTCCTTGGCGGTCACCAGGGCGCGCACCTCCATGGTGTTCGGCGTGGTGTCCGTCACGTCCAGCCCGTAGGCGCGGCCGTCCCAGGCCGGGCACTGGCGCAGGATGTCGCGCAGTTTCTCGCGCATCGCCTCCACCGGCGCCGAGTGGTCCAGCTGCCAGTAGACGGTGCCGGTCATCTGCGGGGTGCCGCGCGACCAGTTCTCGAACGGCTTGGACGTGAAGTACGACACAGGCATGGTGATCCGGCGCTCGTCCCAGGTCCGCACCGTCAGATAGGTCAGCGTGATCTCCTCGACGGTGCCCCACTCGCCGTCCACGACGACCGTGTCCCCGATGCGCACCATGTCGCCGAAGGCGATCTGGAACCCGGCGAACATATTGCTCAGCGTGGACTGCGCGGCCACACCGGCGACGATGCCGATGATGCCGGCGGAGGCCAGCAGCGAGGCGCCCGCCGCACGCATCGCCGGGAACGTCAGCAGCATCGCCGCCACGGCCACCACGCCGACGACCGCCGCCACCACCCGTGTGATGAGCGTCACTTGGGTGCGCACCCGGCGCACGCGCGCCGGATCACGCCGGGCGTGCGAACTGGCGTACCGCGTGTAGGAGGTCTCGACGACCGCGGCCGCGATCCGGATCACCAGCCAGGCCGCCGAGCCGATCAGCACCAGCGTCAGGAACCGGCCGATGCCGACCCGGTGGTCCTGGAGCAGCTGCGCGGAGTCGAACGAGCCTCTCAACAGGGCCGCGCAGAGCAGGAGCTGGTAGGGGATCCGGCCGCGGCGCAGCAGGCCCCACAGCGGTGTGTCGTGGTGCCGTGCGTCCGCCTTGCGCAGCAGGCGGTCGGTGGCCCAGCCGATCACCAGGGTGAGCAGGACCGAGCCGCCGATGACGATCAGGGGGCGGAGTATGTTCTCCATGCCCACGAACGTAACCGGGACGGGGCGGCACTGAACATGTGAATTCGCCGCGGTTCGGGGCAGTGCCCGCACCGGCGTTGTCACACCCGGCTGGCACCATGTCTGCCATGAACGTCATGCTCTTCCACTCGACCTACGGTCTTCGCCCCGCCGTGCGCGACGCGGCGGACCGGCTGCGCGCGGCCGGGCACGAGGTGTGGACGCCCGACCTGTTCGAGGGCCGCACCTTCGAGACGGTCGAGGAGGGCATGGAGTTCAACGCCGGCATCGGCAAGGAGGAACTGCTCAGACGGGCCGTGCTGGCCGCCGCGCCCTACTCGGAGCGGGAGCTGGTGTACGCCGGCTTCTCGCTCGGGGCGTCCGTGGCGCAGACGCTGGCGCTGGGCGACGAGAAGGCTCGCGGACTGCTGCTTCTGCACGGCACGTCCGACATCGCGCCCAACGTCTCGGCGGACGGCCTGCCGGTCCAGCTGCACGTCGCCGAGCCGGACGCGTTCGAGACGGACGACTGGCTGAGTTCCTGGTATCTCCAGATGACCAGGGCGGGCGCGGACGTGGAGGTCTACCGGTACGCCGGGGCCGGTCATCTGTACACCGACCCCGGCCTGCCCGACTACGACGAGGAGGCCGCCGAGGCCACCTGGCGGGTGGCGCTCGGCTTCCTCGACTCGCTGTGACGCACGCCGTGGCGTTGGCGTGACGTGCTGTCAGCCGCTCAGCCCGCGGCGCGGTACGCGGCCCAGTGCTGCTGCATGCGCGTCACCTGTCCCGCGCTGAACTGGTACATGCAGGCGTCGTACGTGTAGTCCATGAAGTTGTGGATCGGGTCGGCGCCGGCCGAGCGGGCGCAGGTGTCCCGGCCCTCCGGGCACTGGTAGGCGGGGCTCTTCTCGGCCGGGGTGTCGGAGACGTAGTCGCCGCTGCCGTTGCAGCCGCCCTGGAACGTGTGGTACAGCCCGAGCCAGTGGCCGACCTCGTGGGTCGCGGTGTCGCCCTGGTCGTAGTTGGCGGCCGAGCCGCCGGGCAGCGAGGCGTCCAGCAGGACCACGCCGTCCATCGTCGGGTTGGACGCGTAGGAGCTGGGGAAGGTGGCCCAGCCGAGCAGCCCGCCGCCGAGGTTGGCGGTGTAGACGTTGAGGGTGCCCGCGCCGCCCCTGCGCAGGGCGGTCTTCATCGCCTTCTCCTCCGGCGAGCCGGAGTTGAGGTTGTACCAGGCGGCGTTGTCCGTGTAGTCGGTGCCGGCCAGCGTGAACTGGAAGCCCGAGTCGGTGTTGCCGGTGCCCTGGCCCGCGTACGCCGAGTTCAGCACGTTCATCTGGGCGTTGACGTCGGCCGACGTGAGCTGGCCCTTCGCGCCGTCGTGGATGACGTGGAAGTAGACCGGGATCGTGGTGGACGCCGTCGCAGAAAGGTTTCGGCGGCTGGACGGCAATTTGTCGAGCTTCTTGCGCAGATCGGCGTTCATCGCCTCGGCCCTGGCCGCGCTGATCTCGTTGGGCTCGGCGGCGTGCGCCTCGGACCCGTGGCCGGGGTGGGCCTCGCGGGCGGCGGTGTGGGTGTCGTCGGCGCACTCCTCGGTCGAGGCGGAAGCGGCGGGGACGCCGGCCGCGGCGACGCCCGTGGGGGCCGACAGCGGGGTGAGCAACAGGGTTCCGGTCACGACGGCCGTGCCGACGAGACGTCTGCGCGTGAGGGGGGATATCCGGGCAAGCGCACGCATACGGGCTCCTAGCGGATGCGGTGGGGAGAGCGGCACAGGGATCTTTCCTGGCCACCGCCGGGAGATTACGTGGACATGCCGAGTCTGGGAAGAGTGGTGATCGGGCCGATCGAATTCCCGGCGAACACGGGCGATTGGGGAAACGGAACGCCCCGGTCCCTCCGGGCGGAGGGGCCGGGGCGTAACACGGGCGGCCGTGGGGAGGGTGGTTGGTCCGGATTCGAGTCCCGGTGCGCACCACCCGTCCCAGCGATGTGATCCGGCCTTAACGACCGTCGGTCGGACTGCCGTTGGCCGGAAAGGGCCTCTCGGTCACCCCGCGGTCGCCGTGGGGCGCGCTCACACGGGGTCGTAGGTGCGCTCCACCTTCTGGGTGCCGCTGCGGGTGCGGTACGAGCGGGCCCACTTGGAGGTGGCGTCGGCCTTGGTGCGGTCGGACAGCACGTAGTAGTCCATCTGCGCGCGCTCGGCGGTGATGTCCAGCACGCCGTAGCCGTGGCGGTCGGTGTCGACCCAGTGGACGTGCCGGTTGGCGGCCCGGATGACCGGCGCGGCGAGGGCGGAGACGGCGCCCTCGGGGACGTTCACCAGGTCGTCCAGGTTGTCGGAGGTGACCGACGTGACGACGAACTCGGTGGCGGCCGACGCGGACAGCGGATACGTCCCCGCGTTCACCGGCACGTCGTTGGCCCACGCCATGTGGATGTCGCCGGTCAGGAAGACGGTGTTGCGGATCGCGTTCGCGCGCAGATGGGCCAGCAGTTCGCGGCGGTCGTCGGTGTAGCCGTCCCACTGGTCGGTGTTGATGGCGAGGCCCTCCTGCGGCAGGCCCAGCAGCTTGGCCAGCGGCTTGAGCAGCTCGGCGGAGAGCGAGCCGATGGCGAACGGCGCGATCATCACCGAGTTGCCGACCAGCCGCCAGGTGGTGTCGGAGGAGGAGAGGCCCGCCTTGAGCCAGTCGAGCTGGGCCCGGCCGGTGAGCGTGCGGTCGGCGTCGTCCACGCCGCCGTTGCCCATGGAGACCTGCTGCGAGCGGAAGGACCGCAGGTCCAGCAGGGACAGGTCGGCGAGCTTGCCGAAGCGCAGCCGCCGGTAGGTGGTGCCGGCGATCGCCGGGCGCACCGGCATCCACTCGAAGTAGGCCTGCTTGGCGGCGGCCTGACGCCCCGAGTAGGCGCCCTCGGCGCCCTCGGTGTGGTTCTCGGCGCCGCCGGCCCAGGCGTCGTTGGCGATCTCGTGGTCGTCCCAGATGGCGATCACGGGCGCGGCGGCGTGCAGGGCCTGGAGGTCCGGGTCGGTCTTGTAACGGCCGTGCCGGGTGCGGTAGTCGGCGAGGGAGAGGATCTCGTGCGCGGGCGCGTGCGGGCGCACCACGGTGCCGCGGGTGCCGTACTCGCCGGCGCCGTACTCGTAGATGTAGTCGCCCAGGTGCAGCCAGGCGTCCAGGTCGCCGCGGGCGGCGAGGTGGCGGTAGGCGGAGAAGTGGCCGGCCTCCCAGTTGGCGCAGGAGACCACGCCGAAGCGCAGTCCGTGGACGGCGGCGTTCGCGGCGGGGGCGGTGCGGGTGCGGCCCGTGGGCGAGTCCACGCCGTCGGCGGAGAAGCGGAACCAGTAGTCCGTGGCGGGCGCCAGGCCGCGTATGTCCGCCTTGACGGTGTGGTCGGTGGCGGCGGACGCGGTGGTGGAGCCCTTGGCGACGACGTCGGCGAAGCCGCGGTCCGTGGCGACGGTCCAGGAGACGGTCACGTCCGGGCCGAGGCCCGAGCCGGGGGTCGCCTCCGCGGTGGGCGTCACGCGGGTCCACAGCAGGACGCCGTCCGGCAGCGGGTCGCCGGAGGCGACGCCGTGCAGGAAGGCGGGGGTCACCGTCGCCGCGCGGGCGGGCAGCGCGGCGGCCAGCGGGGCGCCGAGCACGGCTCCGGCGGCGGCGGCCTTGACGACCGTACGGCGGCGCGGAGCAGGCAGGTTGGGGCTCGTGTGGGAGCTGTTGCGACTGGTCACGGGCGATCAGATTACTGATCGGTAAGCCGCTCGGTAAGACGACGGACAGGACAGGGCGGGCGAACCCGGAAGAGTTCGCCCGCCCTTACGCCGTGCGTTACTTGGTGACGCCCGCGTCCTTGAGCGCCTTCTCCCAGTCGGCGACGCTGCCCGGGTTGCTGATCACCTTGTCGTTGATCTTTATGGTCGGGGTCGAGTCGACGCCCTCGGCGTCGTCGAACGACTTGCTCATCCGCATCGCCCAGGCGTCGTAGGTGCCCTTCTCGACGGCGTCCTGGAACTTCTTGTTGTTCTTCAGGGCGTCGACGGTGTCGGCCACCTTGATCAGGTACTCGTCCTTGGCGAACTCGTCGGTGGACTCGGCCGGGTGGTGCTCCGCCGAGTACAGCGCCGCCTTGTAGTCGAGGAACGCGTCGGTGCTCACGTTCAGCGCGGCCCCGAGCGCGCTCAGCGCGTTCTTCGAACCCTCGCCGCCGAGGTTGCCGTCGAGGAAGGTGCCGAGGGTCAGGGAGAGCTTGTAGTCGCCGTCCTCCACGCCCTTGTTGACGGTCTCGCCGATGTTCTGCTCGAAGGAGGCGCAGGCCGGGCAGCGCGGGTCCTCGTACAGGTGGACGACGTGGTCGGTCTCGGAGTCGCCGATGAGGATGGTCGTGCCGTCCTTGCCCGAGGTGTTGGCGGGGGCGACCACCTTCGCGTCGGCGACCTCCTCCCAGTGCGTCGGCGCGTTGCCCTGGACGACGGCGTAGCCGATGCCGCCGGCCACCGCGAGGACGCCGACGACCGAGCAGGCGACGACGATCTGCCGCTTCGCCTTCTCGCGCTTGGCCTGACGCTCGCGCTCCTGGCGCAGACGCTCACGGGCGGCCGCCTTGGCGGCCTGGTTGTTCCGCTTGCTCATGGTGATGGTCTCCGTGTGGGACGCGCACATGTCGTACGCGGTTGCGTGTGGGGGTGGAATGCGTGCTCGGGGCGCCGCTCAGACGAGGGCGGGGGAGCACGGCGGGCCACGCCGTCCCAGGGAGTGTGCGAGCAGCAGTTCGCGCTTGGGCGCCGCGCGGCGGACGGGCCGGGGCGCCGGCCGGGCGGGCGCGACGGGCCGGGGGGTGCGCGCGGCGGTGGCCAGCAGCAGCGGCCGGAAGGTGGTGGTGGCTGCCGCCCGCAGCAGCTGGGCCAGCGCGCGCTCGCCGCGGTCGAGCCAGGCGGCGGCGAGCAGGCCGACGCCGACGTGGGCGCCGAGCAGCAGCCAGGCGGTCTGGGGGTGCGCGTCGGCGAGCAGGGCGGCGAGCCGGTCGGTGGCCGTGGAGGTGGTCCCGGCCATCCGCGCCAGTGGGGCGCCGACCTCCCCGGCGCACAGCACGTCCAGGCCGACCGAGCGCAGCGGGCCGGCGACGGGGCCGCCCGCCCGGCCGTAGCAGGCGTGCTGGCCGGCCGTGAACACCGTGTCGGCGGCCAGCTCCAGCGGGATCAGCACGGCGGCGATCCGGCCGAAGCCGCGCTCCCGGCCGGCCAGGGCGTACGCGAGGACGAACACCGCGGCGGCGATGACGGTCACCGTGCTCAGCGGCAGCGGGGCTCCGGACAGCAGCACGTGCGACGCGGTGCTGAGCGTCACGACGACCGCCGTGAACAGCGCCGCGCGTACGGCCCTGAGCTGTCTCCCGGATATGTCCATGGCAGTGGAGAGTGTGACACGGACCGCCTAAGGGACTCCTAAAGGGTTCCTGTGAGCGGCCCGCGCCGGGGCGAGGGCGGGTCCGAACGGGGCGAGGGGGGTCCGGAACGGGGCGAGGGCCCGGCGAGGGCGGGGCGGGAGTCGCCGGGGCCGGTCAGAGGCCGGGGATGCGGCCGTTGCGGAACAGGTCGAGGAAGGTCTGGTGGTCGGCACGCGCGCGTGCGCCGTAGCTGTGCGCGAAGTCCACCAGCAGCGGCGCGAAGCCCTCCTCGTCGGCCGCGATGGCCGCGTCGATGGCCCGCTCCGTGGAGAACGGCACCAGCTCCGAGTGACCGCTGTCGTCGTCGGCGGCCGAGTGCATGCTGGCCGTGGCCCGGCCGAGGTCGGCCACCACCGCGGCGATCTCCTCCGGGTCGTCGATGTCGCCCCAGTCCAGGTCGACGGCGTACGGCGACACCTCGGCGACCAACTGCCCGCGCCCGTCCAGCTCGGTCCAGCCCAGCCACGGGTCGGCGTGCGCCTGGAGGGCGCGCTGGGAGATCACCGTGCGGTGGCCCTCGTGCAGGAAGTACTCGCGGATCGCCGGGTCCGTGACGTGCCGGGAGACGGCCGGGGTCTGGGCCTGCTTGATGTAGATCACGACGTCGTTCTCCAAGGCGTCGCTGTGCCCCTCCAGCAGGATGTTGTACGACGGCAGCCCCGCCGAGCCGATCCCGATGCCGCGCCGCCCCACGACGTCCTTGACCCGGTAGGAGTCCGGGCGGGCCAGCGACGTCTCCGGCAGCGTCTCCAGATAGCCGTCGAAGCCGGCCAGCACCTTGTAGCGGGTGGCCGCGTCCAGCTCGACGGAGCCGCCGCCCGGGGCGAACCGGCGCTCGAAGTCCCGGATCTCGGTCATCGAGTCCAGCAGCCCGAACCGGGTCAGCGAGCGGGCGTCGCGCAGCGCGTCCAGCAGCGGCCCCTCGGCGGTGTCCAGGGTGAACGGCGGCACCTCGTCGTTCTTGGCTCCGGTGGCCAGGGAGTGCACGCGCTCGCGGTAGGCGGCGGCGTAGATCCGCACCAGCTCGGTGATCTGCTCGTCGCTGAGCGCCTTGGCGTAGCCGACGAGGGCGATGGAGGCGGCGAAGCGCTTGAGGTCCCAGGTGAAGGGGCCGACGTACGCCTCGTCGAAGTCGTTGACGTTGAAGATCAGCCGGCCGGTGGCGTCCATGTACGTGCCGAAGTTCTCGGCGTGCAGATCGCCGTGGATCCACACCCGCGAGGTGCGCTCGTCCAGATACGGCCCGCCGCGCTTCTCGTCCGCGAGGTCGTGGTAGAAGAGGCACGCCGTGCCCCGGTAGAACGCGAACGCCGAAGCGGCCATCTTCCGGAACTTCACCCGGAACGCGGCCGGGTCGGCGGCCAGGAGTTCGCCGAACGCGGTGTCGAGGACGGCGAGGATCTCCTCGCCGCGTCGCTCGTCGCTGAGCTGCGGAAACGACATCGCCGGGTGCCTCCTGGTACGGGGTGGTGCCTCACCTGTGCGGACGCTGCGTCCGTCACCTTCCAACGTCCGAAGGTACGCCGGAGTGCCCGCACGATGTCAGCGGCGAGGCATAGACTTCGCAGCTGTCCCCCGGACCGTCCCCGGACGGTCGGGACCCCGTCGACGTCCGTTTGCCCTGGAGGCCGAAACCGTGTCAAAGCCGCCGTTCACGCACCTGCACGTCCACACCCAGTACTCGCTGCTGGACGGTGCCGCGCGGCTGAAGGACATGTTCAACGCCTGCAACGAGATGGGCATGACGCACATCGCCATGTCCGACCACGGCAACCTGCACGGCGCCTACGACTTCTTCCACTCCGCGCAGAAGGCCGGCATCACCCCGATCATCGGCATCGAGGCGTACGTCGCCCCCGAGTCCCGGCGCAACAAGCGCAAGATCCTCTGGGGCCAGCCGCACCAGAAGCGGGACGACGTCTCCGGCTCCGGCGGTTACACCCACAAGACGATGTGGGCGGTGAACAAGACCGGCCTGCACAACCTCTTCCGCCTCTCCTCGGACGCCTACGCCGAGGGCTGGCTGCAGAAGTGGCCCAGGATGGACAAGGAGACCATCTCGCAGTGGTCCGAGGGCATCGTCGCCTCCACCGGCTGCCCCTCCGGCGAGGTGCAGACCAGGCTGCGCCTCGGCCAGTTCGACGAGGCCCTCAAGGCCGCCGCCGACTACCAGGACATCTTCGGCAAGGACAAGTACTTCCTGGAGCTGATGGACCACGGCATCGACATCGAGCACCGGGTCCGTGACGGACTGCTGGAGATCGGCCGCAAGCTCGGCATCCCCCCGCTGGTCACCAACGACTCCCACTACACGTACGCGCACGAGGCCGGCGCCCACGACGCGCTGCTGTGCATCCAGACCGGCAAGAACCTCTCGGACCCGGACCGCTTCAAGTTCGACGGCACCGGCTACTACCTGAAGTCCACGGACGAGATGTACGCCATCGACTCCTCGGACGCCTGGCAGCAGGGCTGCGCCAACACGCTCCTGATCGCCGAGATGGTCGACACCACGGGCATGTTCGAGAAGCGCGACCTCATGCCCAAGTTCGACATCCCCGAGGGCCACACCGAGGTCACCTGGTTCAAGGAGGAGGTCCGCCGCGGCATGGAGCGCCGCTACCCCGGCGGCATCCCCGAGGACCGGTGGAAGCAGGCCGAGTACGAGATGGACGTCATCATCTCGATGGGCTTCCCGGGCTACTTCCTCGTCGTCGCCGACTTCATCATGTGGGCCAAGAAGCAGGGCATCGCGGTCGGCCCCGGCCGGGGCTCCGCGGCCGGCTCGATCGTCGCCTACGCCATGGGCATCACCGACCTCGACCCCATCCCGCACGGCCTGATCTTCGAGCGGTTCCTCAACCCCGAGCGCATCTCCATGCCCGACGTCGACATCGACTTCGACGAGCGCAGGCGCGTCGAGGTGATCCGGTACGTCACGGAGAAGTACGGCGCCGACAAGGTCGCCATGATCGGCACGTACGGCACCATCAAGGCGAAGAACGCCATCAAGGACTCCGCGCGCGTGCTGGGCTACCCGTACGCCATGGGCGACCGCCTGACCAAGGCCATGCCGCCGGACGTCCTCGGCAAGGGCATCCCGCTCTCCGGCATCACCGACCCGAGCCACCCCCGCTACTCCGAGGCGGGCGAGATCCGGGCGATGTACGAGAACGAGCCCGACGTGAAGAAGGTCATCGACACCGCGCGGGGCGTGGAGGGCCTGGTCCGGCAGATGGGCGTGCACGCGGCCGGCGTGATCATGTCCAGCGAGACCATCACCGACCACGTCCCCGTCTGGGTCCGGCACACCGACGGCGTCACCATCACCCAGTGGGACTACCCGAGCTGCGAGTCGCTCGGCCTGCTGAAGATGGACTTCCTGGGCCTGCGCAACCTCACCATCATGGACGACGCCGTCAAGATGGTGAAGGCCAACAAGGGCATCGACATCGACCTGCTGTCGCTGCCCCTGGACGACCCCACGACCTTCGAACTGCTGCAGCGCGGCGACACCCTCGGCGTCTTCCAGTTCGACGGCGGCCCCATGCGCTCGCTGCTGCGGCTGATGAAGCCCGACAACTTCGAGGACATCTCCGCCGTGTCGGCCCTGTACCGGCCGGGCCCGATGGGCATGAACTCCCACACGAACTACGCGCTGCGCAAGAACGGGCAGCAGGAGATCACGCCGATCCACCCCGAGCTGGAGGAGCCGCTCAAGGAGGTCCTGGACGTCACCTACGGCCTGATCGTCTACCAGGAGCAGGTGCAGAAGGCCGCCCAGATCATCGCGGGCTACTCGCTCGGCGAGGCCGACATCCTCCGCCGCGTGATGGGCAAGAAGAAGCCCGAGGAACTGGAGAAGAACTTCGTCATCTTCCAGGCCGGCGCCCGCAAGAACGGCTACAGCGACGAGGCCGTCCAGGCGCTGTGGGACGTGCTGGTGCCGTTCGCCGGCTACGCCTTCAACAAGGCGCACTCGGCGGCGTACGGACTGGTGTCGTACTGGACCGCCTACCTCAAGGCGAACCACCCCGCCGAGTACATGGCCGCCCTGCTCACGTCCGTCAAGGACGACAAGGACAAGTCGGCGATCTACCTCAACGAGTGCCGCCGCATGGGCATCCGGGTCCTGCCGCCGAACGTCAACGAGTCCGAGGCCAACTTCGCCGCGCAGGGCGACGACGTGATCCTCTTCGGCCTGTCCGCGGTCCGCAACGTCGGGCAGAACGTCGTCGAGTCGATCATCAAGTGCCGCAAGGCGAAGGGGAAGTACGCCTCCTTCCCCGACTACCTCGACAAGGTCGACGCGGTCGTCTGCAACAAGCGCACCACGGAGTCGCTGATCAAGGCCGGCGCCTTCGACTCGATGGGCCACACCCGCAAGGGCCTGACGGCGCAGTACGAGCCGATGATCGACAACGTGGTCGCGGTCAAGCGCAAGGAGGCCGAGGGCCAGTTCGACCTCTTCGGCGGCATGGGCGAGGACACCGGCAGCGAGCCCGGCTTCGGGCTGGACGTGGAGTTCTCCACCGACGAGTGGGAGAAGACGTACCTGCTCGCCCAGGAGCGCGAGATGCTCGGCCTGTACGTCTCCGACCACCCGCTGTTCGGCCTGGAGCACGTGCTGTCCGACAAGGCCGACGCGGGCATCGCCCAGCTCACCGGCGGCGAGCACGCGGACGGGGCGGTCGTCACCATCGGCGGCATCATCTCCGGCCTCCAGCGCAAGATGACCAAGCAGGGCAACGCCTGGGCGATCGCCACCGTCGAGGACCTCGCCGGTTCCATCGAGTGCATGTTCTTCCCGGCGACCTACCAGCTGGTGTCCACCCAGCTCGTCGAGGACGCCGTGGTGTTCGTCAAGGGCCGGCTCGACAAGCGCGAGGACGTGCCGCGGCTGGTCGCGATGGAGCTGATGGTCCCCGACCTGTCCATGGCCGGGACCAACGCCCCCGTCGTCCTCACCATCCCGGCCACCCGGGTCACCCCGCCCATGGTCAGCCGTCTCGGTGAGATCCTCAGCCACCACAAGGGCGACAGCGAGGTCCGGATCAAGCTCCAGGGCCCGACCAGGACGACCGTGCTGCGCCTGGACCGGCACCGGGTCAAGCCGGACCCGGCGCTCTTCGGCGATCTGAAGGTGCTGCTGGGACCGTCCTGCCTGGCCGGCTGAGCGGCCGTCGTGACACGAGGGGCGCACCCCGGCAGCGGGTGCGCCCCTCGTCGTGCGTCCGGACCGCGGCGGCCCGGTCCGCCACCGATCCGATGTGGCCGACCGGGTGCGGCCGACCGCGTCGTGGTCGATCAGCCGTGGCCGATCAGCCCGGGCCGATCAGTTGTGGCCGAAACGCTTGTGCCGGCCCTTGGGGCTCATGGCGCCCGGCGTCACCTGTGTGGTGCGCTCCTCGGCGGGCGGCTCCATCACGGACGGCTGGGCATCCTGCCGGGCGCGCTCGGATCGCGGCTGCTTCCGGTCACGGTTCTTGTTCTTGGCCATGGGGTGCCTCCTGTGGGGTATCTAAAGGCCAGGGCCGGGACCAGATTCACATAGCCCGACACGGACCGCATGTCGGATAATTACCGTCTGTGACAAGGGGCATGGCCGGTCGAAACCGCGAAACGCCACGCCGAAGATCCAGTTCCGGCCGTTAACCCACGCGTGGTCGGGCAGACTCGAAGCAAGCCGGAAGCAAACCTCCCGGAAAGAGGGTGGATCGCGTGGACCGCTGCATCGTCCTGGTGGACGCCGGGTATCTGCTGGGGGCCGCGGCGAGTCTCCTCGCCGGGGAACCCTCACGGTCCCGGATCACCGTGGACCACGCCGCCCTCATCCAGGGGCTGCGCGAGCGCGCCGAGTCCGACACGCGGCAGCCGCTGCTGCGCATCTACTGGTTCGACGGCGCCCCCGACCGCGTCCCGCAGCCCGAGCACCGAAGACTGCGCGTGATGCCCCGCGTCACGGTCCGCCTCGGCGCCCTGACCCGCAGCGACGGCCGCTGGAACCAGAAGGGCGTCGACGCCGCCATGCACGCCGAGCTGACCGAGCTGGCCCGCAACCGCGCCTGCTCCGACGTCGTGCTGGTCACCGGCGACGGCGATCTGCTGCCGGGCATGATGGCCGCCAAGGAGCACGGGGTCGCCGTGCACCTGTGGGCCGTTCAGGCCGCCGACGGCGACTACAACCAGTCCGAGGACCTGGTCGCCGAGGCCGACGAACGGCGGGTGCTGGACCGCGCCTGGATCACTCAGGCCGTACGGGCCAAGGAGCTGTCCGGGGTGTGCGCGCCGCCGCCCGCGCCGCGTCCCGAGATCGCGGCGATCCTCTCCGCGCCGCTGCCCGAGTCCGCTCTCGCCACCACGCCCGAGCGGACCACCGAGCCGAGCCCGCACCGGACGCCGGCCGCCGCCGGGCACAACGGCTCCACCGAGCGCCCGCCGACCGTCAAGGGCGTGCCCACCCCGAAGGACCTGGCCGCCCTGCGCGCGCACGGCAGCCAGGCCCAGCCCGCCGACCGGCAGCCGCCGACCGCGACCCTGCGCTGGTCCTCCGACAAGGGCTGGGTCGACCGGCCCGGCGCCGCAGCCGAGCCGCCCGAGGTCGCCTCCATGCCGACGCTGGCCCAGCTGACCACGGCCGAGCAGCGCTGGGCGGACCGCGAGGAGGACATCACCACCGTCGGCGGCGACCCCTACGAGGTCGGGCAGGTGTTCGCTCGGCGGTGGATGTCCCGGCTCGGCGACCAGACCCATCTGCAGCGGCTCTCCGGAATGTACCCGCGCATTCCGCACCGCATCGACGGCGAACTGCTGCGCTACGCCGCCCGCTTCGGGCTGCTCGCCCACAAGGACGACCAGATCGACGAGCACGACCGGTACGCGATCCGGGCCGGTTTCTGGCGCGAGGTCGACGTCCGCACGGCGGCGGAGCAGGCGCCTGCGGCGGAGTGACGGCAGCACGGGCGCGCGGCGGGCGCGTACGGGGCGGGGCGCGGTACGGGTCCCGTGCGTCGAAAGCCCGCACCCGTGGCCCGGAGCGCGCCGGCGGCGGCGCCCGAGTGGCGGTCTGTGCCCGCGGGGAAGCGTCCCGGAGGTGGCGGCGGGCCCGCCCCGCGGTGGGGTGGCCCGTGGCCGTGGGGTGGCGGTGCACGGGGGCCTGCGGGGGAGCACGAGGCCGTGAGGGCCTGACCGGCGGCGCCTGCGGCCGGGGAACGCGCGTGGCCGAGTGGCGGCCTGCGCCCGTCCGGCAGGGCATGTCCCACGGCGTGAACTGCCGCGTCCCCGCCCCCGCCCGGCCCTCGTCCCGCCCCCGCCCCGCCCTCGCCTCGCGGCTCGCGGAGAGGGCGGGCGGCCCCGTTCCGCCGTGGCGGAGGGGAGAAGTGGCGGCCCCGCCCGTGCGCGACAGCGCGCCCGCGGCGGCGCGACGGCCCGGGCGGGCCGCCTCACGCCGCCCGTCGTGGAGCGGTGGCGGAGGGGCGCTCGAGTCCCGGGGGAGCCGTGGTCGAGCGGTGGTGGAAGCCGCGGTGCACTGCTGCCGTGATTGATCTGCGTTGCGGCCGAATTCTCCCCGGGGGCCGCCCCCGGGGCGAGCGGGGGCCGGGGACCCCGTAGTCTCGTTCCTTGTGAGTACGCGCATGGCACAGGACTTCGGGACCGGTGGGGAGGTCGTGTGTGCGGTGCGCGGGCTGACGAAGACCTATCCGGCGGTCCGCGCGCGGCGCGGCGCGCCGGGGACCCCCGAGGTGCGTGCCACCGACGACGTACGGCTCGACGTACGGCGCGGTGAGATCTTCGGGCTGCTCGGACCCAACGGGGCCGGCAAGTCCACCCTCGTCCGGCAGATCACCGGGCTGATGCGGCCCGACGGCGGGAGCGTCGAGATCCTCGGCCACGACATCGTGCGCCACCCTGAGCGCGCCTCGCGCATCCTCGCCTACCTCGGTCAGGAGTCCACGGCCCTGGACGAGCTGACGGTGTCGCTCGCGGCCGAGACGACCGGGCGGCTGCGCGGCCTGGACGCACGCCGGGCGCGCGCCGAGCGCGACGAGGTACTCGACGAACTGGGTCTGACCGGGATCGCCGGGCGCCCCCTGAAGAAGCTGTCCGGCGGGCAGCGGCGGCTGGCCTGCTTCGCGGCGGCGCTGGTCGGGGAGCGTCCGCTGCTGGTGCTGGACGAGCCGACCGCCGCCATGGACCCGGCGGCCCGGCGGGCGGTGTGGTCGGCCGTCGACCGGCGGCGCGCCGAGCGCGGCACGACCGTGCTGCTGGTCACCCACAACGTCATCGAGGCCGAGACGGTCCTGGACCGGGTCGCCGTCCTCGACCGCGGCCGGGTGATCGCCTGCGACACCCCGGCCGGACTGAAGGAACAGGTCGCCGGCGAGGTACGGGTCGACCTGGTGTGGCGGGAACGGGCGCCGCTGGACGTGCCCGAGGTCGCCGCGCTGCGCGACCGGGCGGAGGAGTCGGGACGCCGCTGGACGCTGCGGCTGGCCCCCGAGGAGGCCCGCGCGGTCGTCTCCACCGTGACCGGCGGGGCCGCCTTCGCCGCGCTGGACGACTTCACGCTCACCACGCCCAGCCTGGAGGACGTGTACATGGCGCTGGGCGGGGCGGCCCGGCAGGGGCTGGTGAAGGCGTGAGCGCGCGCACGGCGGCACGGGCCCGCGAGGCAGCACGCCTGAGCGTCGGGACCGCGGCATCCGTACCCGTACGGAACAGGACGGCCGCCCCAGTGGACACCGGGAGAGGGAGCACCGCGACGTGAGTGTCGTACCCGCAGAGGCTCTGCCGGGCAGTGCCCGGGCCGTCGAGGGCCCCGCCCGGCGCGCGGCCGAACTGGCCCCGGCGGCCCGGCTGTGGCCGTCGCTGGCGGCCGTGTACCGGGCGCAGCTGTCCCGGGCGCGGGTCGCGCGCATACCGCTGCTGTTCGTCGCCACCTTCCAGTCCGTCGGCATCATGATCATGATGCGCGGCGTGGTGGACGGCGCGGGCGAGGCGCGGTTCGTGGTGGCCGGCTCCTCGGTGGTGGTCGTCGCCTTCGTCGCGCTGAACCTGCTCGCGCAGTACTTCGGGCAGCTCAGGGCCACCGGAGGGCTCGACCACTACGCCACGCTGCCGGTGCCGCCCGCGGCGGTGGTGCTGGGGGCGGCCGGGGCCTACGCGTCGTTCACCGTGCCGGGGACGATCGTCACGGCCGTCTTCGGGTGCCTGCTGTTCGGGTTGCCGCTGACCCATCTGTGGGTGCTGCTGGCGGTGATCCCGCTGGCCGGGGCCGCGCTCGCCGGGCTCGGCGCGGCGTGCGGGCTGCTCGCGCCGCGGCCCGAGCTGGCCACGCTGCTCGGGCAGCTGGGCATGTCGGGGGCGTTGCTGCTGGGTGTGCTGCCGCCCGACCGGATGCCGGGGATCGTCCGCCTGGTGCGGGAGCTTCTGCCGTCGACGTACGGCGTCGAGGCGTACGCCCGGACCTTCGCCGCCGAGCCGGACTGGGCGCTGGTCGCGGGGAACCTCGCGGTGTGCGCCGGGGTCGGGATGATCTCGCTGGCCGTGGCCACCCTGGCGTACCGGCGGGCTGCCGTCCGGTGACGCGCCGGGCGGGCGGGCCTGGCACGATGTCAGGGTGACAGCACCGTTGACGCCGCCTCCACAGCCGCACGAACCGTCCTCGCACCAGCCGTGGTCGCCTTCGCCCGCCGACGCGGCGCCCCCGGTCCCGGCCGTGGACGACGGCGCCGGGATACGCGCCGAGGTGCGCGAGGCCGTGCTGATCACGGTGGCCGTCGCCCTCGCCGGGCTGGTGCTCGGCCTGCTGTGGAACCTGCTCGCGCCCCGCGTCCCGCTGGTCGGCGACGTCGTGGACGGCGGCTGGGTGGTGTACCTCAAGGACACCGAGGGCGAGCAGTCGATCGGCGTCGACGGAACGTTCACCCTGCTCGCTCTGGCCTTCGGCGCCGTCAGCGCGGTGGCCGTGTTCCTGCTGCGCCGGCGCGGGGGAGTGCCGGGCGTGGTCGCGCTGGCCGTCGGCGGCCTGCTGGGCTCGCTGGTCGCCTGGCGAGTGGGCGTCTGGCTGGGGCCCGCCGAGGACGTGCTGGCCCACGCGAAGGAGGTCGGCCGGGGAACGGCGTTCTCCGCGCCCCTCAAGCTCTCGGCCAAGGGCGCCCTGCTGGCCTGGCCCATGGCGGCCCTGCTGACCCACCTGGGCCTGATGGCCCTGTTCACGTCCCGGGAGCCGGACCCCGTGGGACCCCTTCCCTACGGCCCGCCCCCGAAGTAGCCGGAAGCAGCCTCCTGCCCTACGACCGGCCCGAAGCAACCCTCCACCTGCACGACCGGCTCCCCAGGCAGCCGCAAGCAGCCGCAAGCAGCCGCAAGCAGCCGCCAGCCGCGGGGCCGGCGCGGCCCGGTCGCTCCCCTCCGGGCGCGGCAGCGGGCCGGAACGGTCGGGGCGTCAGGGGCGGCCGATCGGGGCCACGGTCGCGTCCGTCAGTTCGGCCAGGGCCGACGGAGACAGCTCCACCTCCAGGCCGCGGCGGCCCGCCGAGACGCAGATGGTGGCGTGGGCGCCCGCCGAGGCGTCCAGGACCGTGGGGAGCTTCTTGCGCTGGCCCAGCGGGGAGATGCCGCCGCGCACATAGCCGGTCGTGCGCTCCGCGAGGGCCGGGTCGGCCATGGTCGCGCGCTTGCCGCCCACCGCAGACGCCAGGGCCTTCAGGTCCAGGGAGCCGGCCACCGGCACCACCGCCACCGTCAGGGCGCCGTCCACGTCCGCCACCAGCGTCTTGAACACCCGGTCGGGGGACACGCCCATCGCCTCGGCCGCCTCCTCGCCGTAGGAGGGGTGGGCCGGGTCGTGGTCGTAGGAGTGGATCGTGTGCTCCACCCCCGCCGCGGTCAGCGCCACCGTCGCGGGCGTGCCGCCGGACTGCTGCTTCTTGGACTTCTTCGCCATCCGCTCGTCACCAGGTTCAGTTGAGGCTCGTAGGGTTCCGCGTCAGGTCCGACGCGGGCAGTGACGGCAGGGTACGGATGATCGCCGTCTCCGAGCGCAGCAGCCTCAGCTCGTCGCGCAGCCGCGAGGCGGTGTCCGGCGCCTGCAGCAGCCGCTGCTTGGTCGGCGTGTCCAGCATCATCGCCGCCGCCACCAGGTACGACACCACCGACGGCTCGTCCGGCAGCTCCGCACCCGTCGTCAGCGACCGCTCCCGCGCCCCCGCCAGCCGCTTCTGGTACTGCCGGAAAGCCCGCAGCACCCCCTCGGCCAGCGCCCCCGCCTCGTCGCCGGGGTCCTCCTCCAGCTCCTCCAGCTCCGCCGTCAGATACGGCCCCGACGCGTCCACCGACAGCAGCCGCACCCGGGTCGTGCCCGTCGCCAGCACCTCGAACGTGCCGTCCGCCCGCTCCCGGATCGTCGCCGCGTCGGCCACGCAGCCCACGCCGTGGAACGCCTTCACCGGATCGGCGCCGAAACCGGCCGCGGGACCCCGTTCGGGCCGGGCCGTCGGGTCGGGCATGCCGGGCGCGGTCGCCGCCACCTCGTGTCCGTCGCGGATCGCCACGACGGCGAAACGCCGCGGCTCGTCCTCCGGCGTCTTCGACAGGGCGCGCATCATCGCGCGATAGCGCTCCTCGAAGACGTTCAGCGGGAGGACGAGTCCCGGGAACAGCACCGAGTTCAGGGGGAAGAGCGGCAGCCGGACGGTGGTCACGACGCAAGAGCCTAATGGTCGGCGCGGCGCGCGCGTCCGCCCCGCCCCCGCCCGGCCCCTCAGCTGCGCCGCAGCAGCCGGGTCGCGCCCGCCGCGACCGTCGTCGCCAGGACCCAGCCCAGCAGGATCATCGCAGCCGCCAGCCACTGCCAGCCGCCGCTCAGATGCCAGAACCCGGTCTGCCCCAGCTCGATCACCGGAAGCAGCAGGTCCAGGGCGAACAGCGCCGGATTCCACGGGGGGTGGCCGTCCCGCCCGCCCGTCTCCGGCCGCCCCGCCGACGCGAACGCCAGCGACCCCGCCGCCCACAGCACCGCCATCCACACCGCGGCCCGCCCCGGCCGGTACCCGTAGGCCACCGTCCAGTCCTGGGCGTACCCCCAGAGCTTCGCGGCCGGCGGCAGCGTCTCGCGGCGCCGCCGCTGCTTGGCGAGCAGCACCTCGCGGGCGTCCTCGTCCTCGCCGCACGCCCGCAGCACCGCGGCCAGCCGCTCGTACGGCTCCGGGTTGTACTCGGCGGTCGCCGCGGCCACCCACCGCAGGCGCTCGGCCAGCGAGAAGGGGCCGCGCGGCACGAGCGTGTCGTAGGCGAAGCCGGGCATGTGCAGACCGCCCGGCGCCGGCCAGCTGCTCGCCCGGTCGACCAGGTTGCCCACCCGCGCCCCGGACAGCACGACCGAGCCCCGCTTCGGCCGCTCCCCGAGGAACCGCAGCTCCGGCACCTGCACCCGGCGCAGCGACAGCTCCTGCTCGTCGGTCAGGACGAAACGCGCGCCGTCGAAGTCCACCGCGTCCCCGAACCGCCCGTCGTCCAGCCGCACCCCGCCCTGGCACTCGAAGTTCTGCACCCGGGTGCCCTGCGCCGGAGTGGTCCCGCTCAGCTGCGGGCCGCCGATGCCGGCCGGCGTCAGATAGAGCGTGCGCCCGACGCTCAGCTGCGGGGCGTTGAGCGCGCGGCGCGTGTACGGGTTGAGCAGCCGCGCCCCGCGCAGGCTCAGCGAGCCGCCGACCGTCGCACTGCGCAGGCTCACCTCGCCGTGCGCCTCCAGCATCTCGGACTGCAGGTCCTGCCCGACGCCGATGCCGTCCGCCGCGATCGCCCGCCCGTTGCGGTCCCGGTACACCACGGCCTGGTTGAGCAGCAGGTCGGTGCCTATCTGCGCGTCGGTCAGCCGGATCCCGGCGTGGAACCGGCAGCGCGGCAGGTGCAGATCGCCCTCGGTGTGCATCCGCGCCGCCTCCAGCCGCGGCACCGAGCAGTTCACCAGCCGCACGGTCTTGAACTGGGTCTCCGGCAGCAGCACCTCCCGCTCGAAACGGCAGTCGTGCAGCTCCACGTACGGCACGACCGTGCCGCCCGCCAGATCCAGCGTGCCGCTGACCCGCACGCCCACCAGCTTCAGCGCGGACACCCGGCCCGCCAGCGCCGGCGGCCCGTCCAGCAGCAACCAGCACACGATGCGCGCCCGCACGGTCCGCCCGTCGTCCCACTCGCGCGCCCCGTGCGGGTCGTCCTCCTCGGTGTCACCGCTGCGCAGGTCGTACACCGTGCCGTTGCGGAACGCCTGCCACATCCCGGCCTCCGCGGCGGTCAGCCCCTCCGGCAGCTCCCCGTCGCGGACGCCGGCCCCGTCGGTCACGATGGTCCCTCCTTCCTCCCGCGTTCCTCACGCGCCTCACTTCCCTCGTACAGCTGTTCATGCCCGTTCGGTGACGCCTTGAACACTCAACGTGACCATCTCTTTGGGTGACGGTCACCCCGCGTGAGCGGAGTCTCGTATCAGCCATTGGGACACGCGGACGACGCCCCTGCCGGGTCTGCGAGAATTGAGGGCGTGATCTCCCGAATCGATCTGCGCGGCGACGCCCTCCCGGAGGGTCCCGCCCTGCGCGACCTGCTGCCCCGAGCCGACTTCGACGTTGCGGCCGCCCTGGAGAAGGTGCGGCCGATCTGCGAGGCCGTGCATCATCGGGGCGACGCGGCGCTGATCGACTTCGCCGAGAAGTTCGACGGCGTCACGCTCGACCAGGTGCGGGTCCCGGCCGCGGCGCTGGAGCGCGCCCTGGAGGAACTGGACCCGGCCGTGCGCGCGGCCCTGGAGGAGTCCATCCGCCGCGCCCGCCTCGTCCACCGCGCACAGCGCCGTACGACCCACACCACCCAGGTCGTGCCCGGCGGCTCCGTGACCGAGAAGTGGGTCCCCGTCGAGCGGGTGGGGCTGTACGCGCCCGGCGGCCGGTCGGTCTACCCGTCCTCCGTGATCATGAACGTCGTGCCCGCCCAGGAGGCCGGCGTCGGTTCGGTGGCGCTCGCCTCCCCGGCCCAGGCCGAGTTCGGCGGGCTCCCGCACCCGACGATCCTCGCCGCCTGCGCCCTGCTCGGCGTGGACGAGGTGTACGCCGCGGGCGGCGCCACCGCCGTCGCGATGTTCGCGTACGGCACCGAGTCCTGCCCGCCCGCCAACATGGTCACCGGCCCCGGCAACATCTGGGTCGCCGCCGCGAAGCGCTACTTCACCGGCCGGATCGGCATCGACGCCGAGGCCGGCCCCACCGAGATCGCGGTGCTGGCCGACGCCACCGCCGACCCGGTGCACGTCGCCGCCGACCTGATCAGCCAGGCCGAGCACGACCCGCTGGCCGCCGCCGTGCTGGTCACCGACTCGCCCGGACTGGCGGACGCCGTCGAGAAGGAGCTGGAGCCGCAGGTCGCGGCCACCAAGCACGTCGACGACCGGATCGTCCCGGCCCTGGCGGGCCGGCAGTCCGCCATCGTCCTGGTCGACGGCGTCGAGGAAGGGCTGCGGGTGGTCGACGCCTACGGCGCCGAGCACCTGGAGATCATGACCGCCGACGCGGCGGCCGTCGCCGACCGGGTGAAGAACGCCGGTGCGATCTTCATCGGCCCCTGGGCCCCCGTCTCGCTCGGCGACTACGCGGCCGGCTCCAACCACGTCCTGCCCACCGGCGGCTGCGCCTGCCACTCCTCCGGCCTGTCCGTCCAGTCCTTCCTGCGCGGCGTCCACATCGTGGACTACACGCGGGAGGCGCTCGCCGAGGTCGCGCACCACGTCGTGACGCTGGCCGAGGCGGAGGACCTGCCCGCGCACGGCGCGGCGATCAAGGCGAGGTTCGACTGGAAGGTTCCCGAGGGCAAGTGACCGCCAACATCCCCATGTCCCCATGGGACGAGCTCCCCGTCCGCGACGAGCTGCGCGGCAAGTCCCCCTACGGCGCGCCCCAGCTGGACGTGCCGGTACGGCTGAACACCAACGAGAACCCCTACCCGCTGCCCGAGCCGCT
The DNA here is from genome assembly GCF_055587785.1 of Streptomyces sp. NPDC046379. Taxonomy (NCBI): domain Bacteria; kingdom Bacillati; phylum Actinomycetota; class Actinomycetes; order Kitasatosporales; family Streptomycetaceae; genus Streptomyces; species Streptomyces sp. NPDC046379. The sequence continues at coordinate 286,539 of NZ_JBVJFP010000006.1, read as the reverse complement.
CGTCGAGCGGATCGCCGAGCGGGTGCGCGAGGCGGCCCGCCACCTCAACCGCTACCCGGACCGGGACGCGGTCGAGCTGCGCACCCGCCTCGCCGCGTACCTGACCGACAGCACCGGCCACCCGGTCGGCCTCGCCAACGTCTGGGCGGCGAACGGCTCCAACGAGGTCATCCAGCAGCTGCTGCAGACCTTCGGCGGACCCGGCCGCACCGCGATCGGCTTCGAGCCGTCGTACTCGATGCACGGCCTCATCGCGCGCGGCACCGGCACCGGCTGGATCTCCGGACCCCGCAACGACGACTTCACGATCGACCTCGCGGCGGCCGAGAAGGCCATCGCCGAGCACCGGCCGGACGTCGTCTTCGTCACCACCCCGAACAACCCGACCGGCACCGCCGTGCCGCCCGAGACGGTGATCGCGCTCTACGAGGCCGCGCAGGCCGCCAAGCCGTCGATGGTGATCGCGGACGAGGCGTACGTCGAGTTCAGCCACGGCGACTCGCTGCTGCCGCTGATCGAGGGCCGCCCGCACCTGGTGATCTCCCGCACCATGTCCAAGGCGTTCGGCGCGGCGGGCCTGCGCCTGGGCTACCTCGCCGCGCACCCGGCCGTCGTCGACGCCGTCCAGCTGGTCCGGCTGCCCTACCACCTGTCGGCCGTCACCCAGGCGACCGCGCTGGCCGCCCTGGAGCACACCGACACGCTGCTCGGATACGTGGAACAGCTGAAGGCCGAACGGGACCGCCTGGTGGGCGAACTGCTCGCGACCGGCTACGAGGTCACGGCCTCGGACGCCAACTTCGTGCAGTTCGGCCGCTTCGCCGACGCCCACGAGGCGTGGCGCAGGATCCTCGACCGGGGCGTCCTGGTCCGGGACAACGGCGTGCCCGGATGGCTGCGGGTCACCGCCGGAACCCCCGAAGAGAACGACGCGTTCCTCGACGCGGTCCGTGAGCTGAAGAAGGAGATGAACGCATGAGCCGCGTGGGACGCGTGGAACGAGTCACCAAGGAGACCTCGGTCCTGGTCGAGATCGACCTCGACGGGTCCGGCAAGGTCGACGTGGCGACCGGCGTCGGCTTCTACGACCACATGCTCGACCAGCTCGGCCGGCACGGTCTGTTCGACCTCACCGTCAAGACCGAGGGCGACCTGCACATCGACTCCCACCACACCATCGAGGACACCGCCCTCGCGCTCGGCGCCGCCTTCAAGCAGGCCCTCGGCGACAAGGTGGGGATCTACCGCTTCGGCAACTGCACGGTCCCCCTGGACGAGTCCCTCGCCCAGGTCACCGTCGACCTCAGCGGCCGGCCGTACCTCGTGCACACCGAGCCGGAGAACATGGCGCCGATGATCGGCGCGTACGACACCACCATGACCCGGCACATCCTGGAGTCCTTCGTCGCCCAGGCCCAGATCGCGCTGCACGTGCACGTGCCCTACGGGCGCAACGCCCACCACATCGTGGAGTGCCAGTTCAAGGCGCTCGCCCGGGCCCTGCGCTACGCCTCGGAGCGCGACCCGCGCGCGGCCGGCATCCTCCCCTCCACGAAGGGCGCGCTGTGAACGGGCTGTCGACGCTGCTGATCGTCGTCGGGCTGTTCTTCCTCGGCGGCGTCTACTCCTTCGTCAAGCAGGAGATGCCCAAGGGCCTGATCGTGCTGCTCTCCGTCGGCGCCGCGATGTGCCTCGTCGCCGGCGTCCTGCGGCTGGAGGTGTGGAATTGACCGGCAACACCAAGCGGGTCGTCGTCTTCGACTACGGCTTCGGCAACGTCCGCTCCGCCGAACGCGCCCTCGCGCGCGTGGGCGCCGACGTCGAGATAACCCGTGACTTCGACAGGGCCATGAACGCCGACGGCCTGCTCGTCCCCGGCGTCGGCGCCTTCGCCGCCTGCATGCGCGGGCTCAGGGAGGCCCGCGGCGACTGGATCGTGGACCGCAGGCTCGCCGGCGGGCGCCCCGTCATGGGCATCTGCGTCGGCATGCAGATCCTCTTCGGGCGCGGCATCGAACACGGCGTCGAGACCGAGGGCCTGGACGAGTGGCCCGGCACGGTCGGACCGCTCCAGGCCGACATCGTGCCCCACATGGGCTGGAACACCGTCGACGCGCCGGCCGGCTCCGAGCTGTTCGCCGGCCTGGACGCGGACGCGCGCTTCTACTTCGTCCACTCCTACGCCGTCCACGACTGGACGCTGGAGGCGCACAACCCGGCGATGACCGCCCCCAGGGTCACCTGGTCGACCCACGGCAAGCCCTTCTTGGCCGCCGTGGAGAACGGCGCCCTGTGGGCCACGCAGTTCCACCCCGAGAAGTCCGGCGACGCCGGCGCGCAGCTGCTCACCAACTGGATCGGAACCCTGTAGAGACATGGCCAAGCTCGAACTGCTCCCCGCCGTCGACGTCCGCGACGGCCAGGCCGTCCGCCTCGTGCACGGCGAGTCCGGCACGGAGACCTCGTACGGCTCCCCCCTGGAGGCCGCCCTCGCCTGGCAGCGGGCGGGCGCCGAGTGGCTGCACCTGGTGGACCTGGACGCCGCCTTCGGCACCGGCGACAACCGCGAGCTGATCGCCGAGGTCACCGGCGCGATGGACATCAAGGTCGAGCTGTCCGGCGGCATCCGCGACGACGACACCCTCGCCGCCGCCCTCGCCACCGGCTGCACCCGCGTCAACCTCGGCACCGCCGCCCTGGAGACCCCCGAGTGGGTCGCCAAGGTCATCGCCGAGCACGGCGACAAGATCGCCGTCGGTCTCGACGTCCGCGGCACCACCCTGCGCGGCCGCGGCTGGACCCGCGACGGCGGCGACCTCTACGAGACGCTGGAGCGCCTCGACAACGAGGGCTGCGCGCGGTACGTGGTCACGGACATCGCCAAGGACGGCACCCTGCAGGGCCCCAACCTGGAGCTGCTGCGGAACGTCTGCGCCGCCACCGACCGGCCGGTCGTGGCCTCCGGCGGGGTGTCCTCCCTGGACGACCTGCGCGCCATCGCCGAACTGGTGCCCCTCGGTGTCGAGGGCTCCATCGTCGGGAAGGCGCTGTACGCGAAGGCGTTCACCCTGGAAGAGGCCTTGGAGGCTGTGTCGCGATGACGTCCGATGCCGTGCGGCGTGTGCAGAGCGGAAGTCCCTGGGAAGAGAGTTTCGGTTTCGCGCGCGCCGTCGCGGCGGGCGACCGCGTGCTGGTGGGGGGCACCACGTCCTTCAAGGGCAGCGTGCTCCACGGGGAGGGCGACCCCTACGAACAGGCGAAGACCGCCTTCGCCGGCGCCGTCGAGGCGCTCGGCGAGTTCGGGCTCGGCGTCGAGTCCGTGATCCGCACGCGGATGTACCTGACCCATGCGCGGGACGTCGAGGACGTGGGCCGGGCCCACAAGGAGTTCTTCGACACCGTCCGGCCCGTCTCCACCCTGCTGGTCGTGGAGGGCTTCGTCGACCCGCGCATCCTGGTCGAAGTGGAAATAGAAGCATTCAGAGGAGCCGTGGATTCATGACCCTGGCGGTCCGAGTCATCCCCTGCCTGGACGTGGACAACGGCCGGGTCGTCAAGGGCGTGAACTTCCAGAACCTGCGCGACGCGGGCGACCCCGTCGAGATGGCCAAGGTGTACGACGCCGAGGGCGCCGACGAGCTGACCTTCCTCGACATCACCGCGTCCTCGGGCGACCGGGAGACCACGTACGACGTGGTGCGCCGCACCGCCGAGCAGGTGTTCATCCCGCTCACCGTCGGCGGGGGCGTGCGGGCCGCCGAGGACGTCGACAAGCTGCTGCGGGCCGGCGCCGACAAGGTGGGCGTCAACACCGCCGCCATCGCCCGCCCCGACCTGATCCGCGAGATCGCCGAACGGTTCGGGCGCCAGGTGCTGGTGCTGTCCGTGGACGCCCGCCGCACCGAGTCCGGCTCCTTCGAGGTCACCACGCACGGAGGTCGCCGGGGCACCGGCATCGACGCCGTCGAGTGGGCGCACCGGGCCGCGGAGCTGGGCGCGGGCGAGATCCTGCTCAACTCCATGGACGCCGACGGCACCAAGGACGGCTACGACCTGGAGATGATCGCGGCCGTCCGCAAGCACGTCACCGTCCCGGTGATCGCCTCCGGCGGGGCCGGCGCGCTCGCCCACTTCCCGCCCGCCATCGAAGCGGGCGCCGACGCGGTCCTCGCCGCCTCCGTGTTCCACTTCGGCGACCTGCGCATCGGCGAGGTCAAGGACACCCTCCGCGCGGCCGGCCACCCGGTGCGCTGACCCCGCGCGGGCCTCACAGGCCCAGCTGCCTGCCCGCCCGCAGCCGCTCGATCGCCTCCTGCTCGCCGTCCACGTCGACCTCGGCGGCGCTCATCCGGCCGTGCAGGAACAGCAGCAGCTCCGACGGCTCGCCGGTCACCGTCACGACCGGCGTGCCCCGGTGCGCGACCGCCGTCCGGCCGTCCGGGCGGCGCAGCACCAGACCCGTCGGCGCGCTGCGGCCCATCAGCCGGGAGGTGCGCTCGAGCCGGGTCCACAGGGCGTCCTGGAAGACCGGGTCCAGCGGGCGGGCCGTCCAGTCGGGCTGGGCCCGGCGCACGTCCTCGGCGTGGACGTAGAACTCGACGGTGTTGGACATCTCGTCGATCTGTTTGAGCGAGAAGGGCGAGAAGCGCGGCGGCCCGGTGCGGACGAGCCGGATCAGCTCCTCGTACGGCTTCGCGGCGAACTCCTCCATCGCCTTCTCCAGGCGCGGAGCGAGCTGCTTGATCAGGATGCCGCCGGCGGCGTCCGGGCGTCGCTCGCGCACCACGACGTGCGCGGCCAGGTCCCGGGTCCGCCAGCCCTCGCACAGGGTCGGCGCCTCGGGACCGGCGGTCTCCAGCAGGTCGGCGAGCAGAAGCCGTTCACGCTTGGCGAAAGTCGACATGCCGTCAGCCTACGGCCGCCCCGCGGGTCCGGACAGTGGACGACGTGCCGTCACTGCCGGTGGGAGGCGGCACAATGGCCCCATGACCAGCACGCCGCCGCCCAGCAGCCTCGACCCGGAGATCGCCGCGCGCCTCAGACGCAGCGCGGACGGCCTCCTGCCCGCCATCGCCCAGCAGTACGACACCGGCGAGGTGCTGATGCTGGGCTGGATGGACGACGAGGCCCTGCACCGCACGCTCACCACGGGCCGCTGCACCTACTGGTCGCGCAGCCGGCAGGAGTACTGGGTCAAGGGCGACACCTCCGGGCACTTCCAGTGGGTGAAGTCCGTCGCCCTCGACTGCGACGCCGACACCGTGCTGGTCAAGGTCGACCAGGTGGGCGCCGCCTGCCACACGGGCGCGCGCACCTGCTTCGACGAGGACGTGCTGATCGAGGACGCCTCGGACGCCGGCGCGCCGGCCCGGGATCGATAAGGTCGGCCGCCATGGATCTCGAGACGTTCCGCAAGCTCGCCGCCGACCGCCGCGTCATCCCCGTGACCCGCAAGCTGCTGGCCGACGGCGACACCCCCGTCGCGCTCTACCGCAAGCTCGCCGCCGAGCGGCCCGGCACGTTCCTCCTGGAGTCCGCCGAGAACGGACGTTCCTGGTCCCGGTACTCCTTCGTCGGCGTGCGCTCCGCCGCGACCCTCACCGCGCGCGACGGACAGGCCCACTGGCTCGGCGAGCCGCCCGTCGGCGTCCCCACGGGCGGCGATCCGCTCGCCGCCCTGCGCGCCACCATCGAGGCCCTGCACACCCCGCACCAGGAGGGCATGCCGCCCTTCACCGGCGGCATGGTCGGCTACCTCGGCTACGACATCGTCCGCCGGCTGGAGAAGATCGGCCCCGGCGAGCGGGACGACCTGCGCCTGCCCGAGCTGACCATGCTCCTCACCAGCGACCTCGCCGTGATGGACCACTGGGAGGGCTCCGTCCTGCTGATCGCCAACGCGATCAACCACAACGACCTCGACTCCGGCGTCGACGAGGCCTACGCCGACGCGGTCGCCCGCCTCGACGCCATGGAGGCGGACCTGTCCCGCGCGGTGGCCCAGCCGCCCGCCGTGCTGCCGCCCTCCCAGCTGCCCGAATACAGCGCGCTGTGGGGCGGCGCCGACTACCGGGCCGCCGTCGAGGACATCAAGGAGCGCATCCGGGCCGGCGAGGCCTTCCAGGTCGTGCCCTCCCAGCGGTTCGAAACGGAGTGCACCGCGAGCGCGCTGGACGTCTACCGGGTGCTGCGGGCCACCAACCCCTCGCCGTACATGTACCTGCTGCGCTTCGACGGCTTCGACGTCGTCGGCTCGTCCCCCGAGGCGCTGGTCAAGGTGGAGGACGGCCGGGCGATGGTCCACCCCATCGCCGGCACCCGGCACCGCGGCGCCACCCCGCAGGAGGACCAGGCCCTCGCCGACGAGCTGCTCGCCGACCCCAAGGAGCGCGCCGAGCACCTGATGCTGGTCGACCTCGGACGCAACGACCTCGGGCGGGTGTGCGAACCGGGCTCGGTGGAGGTCGTGGACTTCATGTCCATCGAGCGGTACTCGCACGTCATGCACATCGTCTCCACGGTGACCGGGCGGGTGGCGCCCGGCCGCACCGCCTTCGACGTGCTCACCGCCTGCTTCCCGGCCGGCACCCTCTCCGGAGCGCCCAAGCCGCGCGCGATGCAGATCATCGACGAGCTGGAGCCGTCCCGGCGCGGCCTGTACGGCGGCTGCGTCGGCTACCTCGACTTCGCGGGCGACTCCGACACCGCCATCGCCATCCGCACGGCCCTGCTGCGCGACGGCACCGCCTACGTCCAGGCGGGCGCCGGCGTCGTCGCCGACTCCGACCCGGCCGCCGAGGACCAGGAGTGCCGCAACAAGGCCGCGGCGGTCCTGCGTGCCGTGCACACGGCGAACCGGCTGAAGAAGTGGGGCGCTTCTCACGCCGCCGCCGTGAACCCCGGGTGACGGTCCGTCCCCGCGGCACGCGATAGTGGAGTACGTGACTGCTGTTCCCACCCCCCGTTCCGAAGGTCCAGGACCCGCGAGGGCCGGCCGGCGGAGTCTCGCGCTCGCCCTGCTGTGCGGCGCCCTCGGCGCGGCCGTGGTGCTGCTGGCCACCCGGCAGCAGTGGGCGCAGGGCACCGCCGCGGTGGCCGGCGGCGCCTTCCCGCTCACCGCGAGAGGCAGCGACGTCACCGGCGTCCCCGCCGCCCTCGCGATCGTGGGCCTGGCCGCCCTCGTCGCCGTCTTCGCCGTCCGCCGGGCCGGCCGGATCGCCGTCGCCGCGCTGCTCGCCCTGTGCGGCGCCGGCACCGTCGCCGCGGCCCTCCTCGGCGCCTTCGACGGCTCCGCGCTGGACGAGAAGGCCGCACGGGCCTCCGGCGACACCGCCGCCACCGTCGACGCGCTCAGCCACACCGCGTGGCCCTACGCCGCCGCCGCGGGCGGGGCGCTGATCCTCGTCGCCGGACTGCTCGCCCTGCGCTACGGCAGCCGGTGGCCCGCCATGTCCGGCCGCTACGAGCGCTCCGGCGCCCCCCGCCCGCGCCGGGGCGCCCCCGCGGCCGACTCCGACCGCCCCGAGGACCTGTGGAAGGCCCTCGACCGCGGCGAGGACCCGACCGGCGCCGGTCCCGCCTGACGACACCGCGCGGGCAGTGTGGCGAAACAGACGCCGCCGGTGGCGACCCCCGGGCTCGGCGCCGCACGCGCGTACGGGACAATGGCAGCGAGCGGCAGGCTCACCCACGCACACGGCAACCCGGCCCGCAGGGCACACACGGCAAACGAGGAGCAAGCAATGGCGGACAGCAGCCACGGGCACGGTCACACCCCGGCCGCCTGGACCGGTGTCATCATCGCCTTCATCGGTTTCTGCGTGGCGGGCGCCTTCATGGTGATGGCCAACCCGCTGGGGTTCTGGGCCGGCATGGTGCTGATCGTCCTCGGCGGCGTCGTCGGCATGATCATGCGCGCCATGGGCCTCGGCGCCCCCAAGGCCCAGCCGCTGAAGATGGTGGAGACCGCCGCGCCGTCCGCCAAGCCGCAGGTCGGCAAGCGCGAGCCGGTCGGCGCCGAGGGCTGAGCCGCCGCACGGCCTCCCGCCGCGACCCCGCCGAGGGGCGGCCCGGCACCGCGCCGGGCCGCCCCTCGCGCGCGCCGCGGCCGGGCGCAGGGCACAATGCCGAGGTGAACGCCGACAGCCGCGCCCTCGCCCCGATCGCGGTCCGCCTGGCCCGGCCCGCCGCCGTGCTGGCGGGCGTCGCCGGCGCCTTCGCCTACGTGGGCGCCGTCGACCCGGGCGAACCGGGCCACTACCCCGCCTGCCCGCTGCTGAGGTTCACCGGCCTGTACTGCCCCGGTTGCGGCGGCCTGCGCAGCGCGCACGCCTTCGTGCACGGCGACCTCCCGGCGGCGCTGCAGGCCAACGCGCCGGCCGTCGTCGGCTATCTGGTCCTCGCCGTGCTGTGGACCGTCTGGGTGGTCCGTGCGGCGCGCGGCCGTCCCCTCCGGCTCGATCCCCGGCCCGCCGTGCTGTGGTCGGCGGGGGCGCTGCTGCTGGTCTTCACCGTCGTGCGGAACCTGCCGTTCGGCGGCTGGCTGCACCCCTGACGGCCCGGCGCGGCTGTCCATCCACTGGGACCGGCGTCAACCGAATGCGGGGCATGCGCCCCGCTCCGGATACCATCGCAGTGACCATCGGTTTCGCCCCAGAGAATCGAATGCCCACCGTCTGGAAGGGGGCCGCTCGCGTGAGTGTGCTCGACGAGATCATCGACGGAGTCCGTGCCGACCTCGCGGAGCGGCAGGCGCGCGTGAGCCTCGACGAGCTCAAGGAGCGCGCGGCGAAGGCCCCCGCCGCCAAGGACGGGGCCGCCGCCCTGCGCGGCGACGGCGTCAAGGTCATCTGCGAGGTCAAGCGCTCCAGCCCCTCCAAGGGCGCGCTCGCCGCGATCGCCGACCCGGCCGGCCTCGCCGCCGACTACGAGGCGGGCGGCGCGGCCGTCATCTCCGTCCTCACCGAGCAGCGTCGCTTCGGCGGCTCGCTGGCCGACCTCGAGGCCGTCCGCGCCCGCGTGGACATCCCCGTGCTGCGCAAGGACTTCATCGTCACCTCGTACCAGCTGTGGGAGGCCCGCGCGTACGGCGCCGACCTCGCGCTGCTGATCGTCGCCGCCCTCGACCAGCCCGCCCTGGAGTCCCTCATCGAGCGCGCCGAGTCCATCGGGCTCACCCCGCTCGTCGAGGTCCACGACGAGGACGAGGTCGACCGTGCGGTGGACGCCGGCGCCAAGGTCATCGGCGTCAACGCCCGCAACCTCAAGACGCTCGAGGTCGACCGCACCACCTTCGAGCGGCTCGCCCCGGACATCCCCGACCACCTCGTCAAGGTGGCCGAGTCCGGCATCCGCGGCCCGCACGACCTGATCGCCTACGCCAACGCCGGCGCCGACGCCGTCCTGGTCGGCGAGTCCCTGGTCACCGGCCGCGACCCCAGGTCCGCGGTGGCCGACCTGGTGGCGGCGGGCGAGCACCCCGCACTGCGCCACGGGCGTGGCTGATCCTTCGATAGGCTTGGCCGCGATGACTCTCACGACGACGACCGTGGACCGGCACGCCCGCCTCGCGCGCGGCTGCCGCCCCCGTGGTTGCCGCGCGCCCGCACGCAGGGTGCACGGGCGCCGGGTGAGGTACGTCATCGGAGACGAGCCGGGCCAGGTGAACGGGCGTCGATGGCAGCGCCCCGACAGGGGCGCGGAGAACCGCGCGACCGGTCACCACGGTCCCGCGGCCGGCTGACGACATCCCTCCCGCCCCACGGCGATCGGTGCACTCGACACACTCACCGTGAGGTTCACTCATGCCCAGCGAGTTCTTCATCCCCGACCCCCAGGGTCAGGTGCCGAGCCCCGAAGGCTACTTCGGCGCGTTCGGCGGCAAGTTCATCCCGGAGGCCCTCGTCGCCGCCGTCGACGAGGTCGCCGTCGAGTACGACAAGGCCAAGGCCGACCCCGAGTTCGCCCGCGAACTCGACGACCTGCTGATCCACTACACCGGCCGCCCCAGCGCCCTCACCGAGGTGGCGCGGTTCGCCGAGCACGCCGGCGGCGCCCGGATCTTCCTCAAGCGCGAGGACCTCAACCACACCGGCTCCCACAAGATCAACAACGTGCTCGGGCAGGCCCTGCTCACCAAGCGCATGGGCAAGACCCGGGTCATCGCCGAGACCGGCGCCGGCCAGCACGGCGTCGCCACCGCGACCGCCTGCGCGCTGTTCGGCCTCGACTGCACCATCTACATGGGCGAGATCGACACCCGGCGCCAGGCCCTCAACGTCGCCCGCATGCGCATGCTCGGCGCCGAGGTCATCGCCGTGAAGTCCGGCAGCCGCACGCTCAAGGACGCCATCAACGAGGCCTTCCGCGACTGGGTCGCCAACGTCGACCACACCCACTACCTGTTCGGCACCGTCGCCGGACCGCACCCCTTCCCGGCCATGGTCCGCGACTTCCACCGGGTCATCGGCGTCGAGGCCCGCCGCCAGCTCCTGGAGCGCGCCGGCCGCCTCCCCGACGCGGCCGTCGCCTGCGTCGGCGGCGGCTCCAACGCCATCGGCCTCTTCCACGCCTTCATCCCCGACGCGGACGTCCGCCTCATCGGCTGCGAGCCCGCCGGACACGGAGTGGAGACCGGGGAGCACGCGGCCACCCTCACCGCCGGCGAGCCCGGCATCCTGCACGGCTCCCGCAGCTATGTCCTCCAGGACGAGGAGGGCCAGATCACCGAGCCCTACTCGATCTCCGCCGGCCTCGACTATCCCGGCATCGGCCCCGAGCACTCCTACCTCAAGGACACGGGCCGCGCCGAGTACCGCGCCGTCACCGACGACGCCGCCATGCAGGCCCTGCGCCTGCTCTCGCGCACCGAGGGGATCATCCCGGCCATCGAGAGCGCCCACGCGCTCGCCGGGGCCCTGGAGGTCGGCCGCGAACTGGGCCCCGACGGCCTGATCGTCGTCAACCTCTCCGGGCGCGGCGACAAGGACATGGACACCGCCGCCCGCTACTTCGGCCTGTACGACACCGACGCCGAGGTCGCCGCCGACGAGGCCGGCGGCGCCGCCGAGATCGAGGGGGACGCCAAGTGAGCGGCAACATCCAGCTGTTGAGCGACACCCTGGCGGCGGCCAGGGCCGAGGGCCGCTCCGCCCTCATCGCCTACCTCCCGGCCGGGTTCCCCACCGTGGACGGCGGCATCGAGGCGGTCAAGGCCGTCCTCGACGGCGGCGCGGACGTCGTGGAGGTCGGGCTGCCGCACAGCGACCCCGTCCTCGACGGCCCCGTCATCCAGACCGCCGACGACATCGCCCTGCGCGGCGGCGTGAAGATCGCCGACGTGATGCGCACGGTGCGGGAGGCCCACGCGGCCACCGGCAAGCCGGTGCTCGTCATGACGTACTGGAACCCCATCGACCGCTACGGCGTCGAGCGGTTCACCGCCGAGCTGGCCGAGGCGGGCGGCGCCGGGTGCATCCTGCCCGACCTGCCCGTGCAGGAGTCGGCGCCGTGGCGGGAGCACGCCGACAAGCACGGCCTCGCGACCGTCTTCGTCGTCGCGCCCAGCAGCCGCGACCAGCGTCTCGCCGAGATCACCGAGGCGGGCAGCGGATTCGTCTACGCCGCCTCCCTGATGGGCGTCACGGGCACCCGCGAGTCGGTCGGCGCGCAGGCCCAGGACCTGGTGGAGCGCACCCGCGCCACCACCGACCTGCCGGTCTGCGTCGGCCTCGGCGTCTCCAACGCCGCCCAGGCCGCCGAGGTCGCCGGCTTCGCCGACGGCGTGATCGTCGGCTCCGCCTTCGTCAAGCGGATGCTGGACGCGCCGGACGACGCGGCCGGCGTTGAGGCCGTGCGGGCGCTCGCCGGCGAGCTGGCGAAGGGCGTGCGCGGACAGGCGTGACGCCCGGCGCACGCCGTCAGGCGTAAGGGAAATATCGGTCACTCGAACGGGTGGACCTGGGACCGGGGAGGCGCGGTGCGCCTCCCCGGTTCGTTCTGCGGGGTGTGAGCGAGAAGAACCGTGACGGTAAGCGCCGCACCGCCCGAGAGCGGCTGGCGGCCGAGCGAGAGAAGCAGAAGGCCGCCGAGAAGCGCAGGCGCGGCCTGGTGGTGGGCGGGGCGGTGGTCTGCGTCCTCGCCCTCGCGGCGGTGATCGGCGTCATCGCCGCCAACGCCGGCAAGGACGAGGAGGAGAGCGCGGGCCCCCTGGTGGCGCCCTCGGGGGCCAACGGCGAGGACAGCCTGGCCATCCCCGTCGGCAAGGACACCGCCAGGTCGACGCTCACGGTCTGGGAGGACTTCCGCTGCCCTGCCTGCAAGTCCTTCGAGACGACGTACCGCTCGACCGTCCACGAACTCACCGACGCCGGGCAGCTCAAGGTCGAGTACCGGCTGGCGACCATCATCGACGGCAACATGGGCGGCAGCGGCTCCCGCAAGGCCGCCAACGCCGCGGCCTGCGCGCAGGACGCCGGCAGGTTCGTCCCCTACCACGACGTGCTGTTCGACAGCCAGCCGCCCGAGCCCGAGGACGACTTCGCCGACGAGGACCGGCTCATCGAACTGGCCGGCAAGGTCGAGGGACTGGACACCCCGGCCTTCCGCACCTGCGTCAAGGACGGCACCCACGACGCCTGGGTCGACAAGTCCGCCGAGGCCTTCACCAAGGGCGGCTTCACCGGCACGCCCACCGTGCTGCTCAACGGCAAGAACATCTACGAGGACCGGTCGATGACGCCCGCCAAGCTGAAGCAGCAGGTGCAGCGGGCCGCTCAGGGGTGAGCGCCCCGTTATGGAGCCGTTGCCGGGCCGCCCGCCGCCGGGCGCGCCCGGCACGGTAGCGTCGACCCTGCCATGGAACTTGCCTACATTCCCAGCCCGTCGAGCGGTGTGCTGCACCTCGGCCCCGTTCCGCTGCGCGGCTACGCGTTCTGCATCATCATCGGCGTCTTCGTGGCCGTATGGCTCGGCAACCGCCGCTGGATCGCCCGCGGCGGTCGGGCCGGCACGGTGGCCGACATCGCGGTCTGGGCGGTGCCGTTCGGCCTGATCGGAGGCCGGCTCTACCACGTGATCACGGACTACCAGCTGTACTTCAGCGAGGGCCGTGACTGGGTGGACGCCTTCAAGATCTGGGAGGGCGGCCTCGGCATCTGGGGCGCGATCGCGCTGGGCGCGGTGGGCGCGTGGATCGGCTGCCGCCGTCGCGGGATCCCGCTGCCGGCCTACGCCGACGCCGTCGCCCCCGGCATCGCGCTCGCCCAGGCCATCGGCCGCTGGGGCAACTGGTTCAACCAGGAGCTGTACGGCCGGGAGACCGACCTGCCGTGGGCCGTGCACATCACCTCCACGGCGGACGGCCGGGTGCCGGGCTACTACCACCCGACGTTCCTCTACGAGTCGCTGTGGTGCATCGGCGTCGCGCTGCTGGTCATCTGGGCCGACCGGCGCTTCAAGCTGGGCCACGGGCGGTCCTTCGCCCTGTACGTCGCGGCGTACTGCGCGGGCCGGTTCTGGATCGAGTACATGCGCGTGGACGACGCCCACGAGATCCTGGGCCTGCGGCTGAACAACTGGACCGCGCTGGTGGTGTTCCTGCTCGCCGTGGTGTACATCGTGGTCTCGGCGAAGAAGCGGCCGGGCCGGGAGGACGTGATCGAGCCGGGGGCGCAGACCTCCGACGGCGACGCCGAGGGCGCTTCCGGTGATGCCGGGGACGCCGACGAGACCGCCGCCGGGGCCGACGGCAAGTCCGACGCCGCCGAGGCCGAGGGCGACGCCGGGTCCACGACGGACGGCGGTGCGCAGGCCGAGACCGGCGCGCAGCCGGGGTCGAGCGACGTGGCCGAGGACGGGGCCGGGTCCGCGAAGAAGGCGTGACACCCGGGCCCGACGGCCGCACATCGTACGGGGAGGGCGTCCGGAGTCGTTCCGGGCGCCCTCCCCGCATGTCACCGTCGGCGTCGACGTCAGCGGCGCTGCGCCAGCGCCAGTGTGCGCCGTGCCGCCTTCACCACCGCCGCGTCCACGAAGCCGCCGTCCGGCAGGGCCTGCGCGCCCGCGTCGACGGCCGCCGCCTCGACGATCGACGCGGCCCGCTCGATCTCCCGCGCGGTCGGCAGATAGGCCCGCTCGATGACCGGCAGCTGACGGGGATGGATCGCCGCCCGGCCGAGGAACCCCAGCGCCCGCCCGTGCGCGCACGACTCCCGCAGCCCTTCCAGGTCCCGCACGTCCGGATGCACCGACTGCGGCGTCGGCGCGAGCCCGGCCGCCCGGGCGGCGACGATCACCCGGCAGCGCGACCAGTCCAGGCCCCGGTCGTCCCCCGCGCCGAGATCGGCCCGCAGGTCCGCCTCGCCCAGGGCGACGCCGCGCAGGGCGGGATGGGCGGCGGCGATCGGGTAGGCGTGCTCGACGGCCAGGGCCGTCTCCAGCAGGGCGTACAGCGGCACCGGCCCGGTCGTGCCGGCGACGTCCACCACCTGCCGGGGCGACGTCACCTTCGGCAGCCGCAGCCCGGACAGGCCCGGCAGCGCCGCCAGCGCCGTCAGATCGGCCGCCGCCCCGGGGCCGTCGAGGGCGTTCACGCGGACGTGGACCGGCGTCGCGTGCGCCTCGGCCAGCAGCTCGGCGGTGGCCCTTCTGGCGTACTCCTTGCGGTGCGGGGCGACCGCGTCCTCCAGGTCGACGATCACCACGTCGGCGCCGGCGGCGAGCGCCTTGGCGACGACGTCGGGCCGGTCGCCGGGGGCGTAAAGCCAGGTCAGCGGGGTCACAGGGCGCCCTCCTCCCGCAGGGCCGCCACCTCGGCGCCGGTGAGGCCGAGTTCGGCGAGGACCGCGTCGGTGTCCGCGCCGTGCGGGCGGCCCGCCCAGCGGATGGCGCCGGGCGTGGCGGAGAGCCGGAACAGGACGTTCTGCATGCGCAGCGGGCCCAGTTCCGGGTCCTCGACCGTGGTGATCGTGTCGAGCGCCCGGTACTGCGGGTCCGCCATCACGTCCCGGACGTCCTGCACCGGCGCGACGGCCGCCTCCGCCTTCTCGAACGCGGCCAGCACCTCCTCGCGGGTGCGGGCGGCGATCCAGCCGCCGACCGCCTCGTCCAGCACGTCGGCGTGGGCGGCCCGCCCGGAGCCGTCGGCGAACCACGGCTCGTCGATCAGGTCGGCTCGGCCCACCAGGCGCACCACCCGCTCGGCGACCGACTGCGCCGACGTGGACACCGCGACCCAGCTGCCGTCGGCGGTGCGGTAGGTGTTGCGCGGGGCGTTGTTCTGGGAGCGGTTGCCGGTGCGCGGCTGGAGGTGGCCCAGCTGGTCGTACCAGAGGGGGTGGGGGCCGAGGACGGTGAGGATCGGCTCGATGATCGCCATGTCGACCACCTGCCCCTCGCCGGTGCGCCCACGCGCGGCCAGCGCGGTCAGGACGGCGTACGCGGTCGCCAGACCGGCGATGGAGTCGGCGAGGCCGAACGGCGGCAGGGTCGGGGGCGCGTCCGGCTCGCCGGTGATCGCGGCGAAGCCGCTCATCGCCTCGGCGAGGGTGCCGAAGCCGGGCCGGTGCGCGTAGGGGCCGAACTGGCCGAAGGCGGTGACCCGGGCGAGCACCAGACGGGGGTTGGCGGCGGACAGTTCCGGCCAGCCCAGGCCCCACTTCTCCAGGGTGCCGGGGCGGAAGTTCTCCACGATCACGTCCGCGCCGGCGGCGAGCCGCAGCAGGGTGGCACGGCCGCCGGGCGTGGACAGGTCGAGGGTGATGGCGCGCTTGTTGCGGCCGAGCAGCTTCCACCACAGGCCCACGCCGTCCTTGGCCGGGCCGTGGCCGCGGGAGGGGTCGGGGCGGGTGGGGTGCTCGACCTTGATCACCTCCGCGCCGAAGTCGCCGAGCAGGGTGGCGGCGAGCGGGCCGGCGAAGAGGGTGGCGAGGTCCAGGACGCGCAGTCCGCCCAGGGGCGGTGCGCCCGGTGCGCCCGCGCCGTTCACCGCGTGGGTGGGGTTCGTTCCGTTCGTGCCGCTCATGACGTGAACCGTGCCTCGATCTCCGAGCGGTACGGCATCGACGCCGACGCTCCCTCGCGCTGGACGGACAGTGCGGCGGCCGTCGCGGCCCAGGCCAGCGCCTCGGGCATGGGCCGGCCCTCGCCGACGGCCACCGCGAGGGCGCCGACGAAGGTGTCGCCGGCGCCGGTGGAGTCGACGGCGGCGACCCGGGGCGCGGGCACGGTCACCGGCTGCGCGCCCCGGGCCGCGTAGAGGCTGCCGGCCGCGCCGAGGGTGACGACCACCTCGGGGACCCGGTCGAGCAGGGCGCCGGCCGCCTCCAGCGGGTCGGTGCGGCCGGTGAGGGCGGTCGCCTCGTGCTCGTTGGGCACCAGCAGGTCGGTGGCGTCGAGGAGTTCGGCGGGCAGCGGCCGGGCCGGGGCGGGGGTGAGGATCGTACGGACGCCGTGCGCGCGGGCGACGGTCGCGCCCGCGACGACCGCGGACAGGGGGATCTCCAGCTGGAGCAGGAGCGCGTCGGCGCCGGCGATCAGCCCTTCGTCGCGGGGGACGAGCCGGTCGACGGCGCCGTTGGCGGCGGGGATCACGACGATCGCGTTGCCGCCCTCGTCGTCCACGACGATGTGGGCGGTGCCGGACGGTCCCTCGGTGGTGCGCAGATGGTCGGTGTTGACGCCGGAGTGTTCGAGGGTGGAGCGCAGCCGGGAGCCGAAGGCGTCGTTGCCGACCGCGCCGATCATCGAGACGGTGCCGCCGGCGCGGGCGGCGGCGACGGCCTGGTTGGCGCCCTTGCCGCCGGGGATGGTGCGGAACTCCCGGCCGGTCACGGTCTCCCCGCGCTGCGGGGCCTTCTCGACGTAGGCGACGAGGTCCATGTTGGTGCTGCCCAGCACGACGATGTGGGTCATGGGCGGGGGGCCTCCTGGTGGATGAGGTCGGCCGTCAGGTCGGCGAGGGTGTCGAAGCCGGTGCCGTGGAAGTCGGCGACGGAGGTCGACAGGCGGTTCTTCAGCGGGGCGGTCCAGTGCTCGGGCAGCGCCCGCGGGCCGGCGGTGAGCAGCGCGGCCACGCTGCCCGCCGTCGCCCCGTTCGAGTCGGTGTCCCAGCCGCCGGAGACCGCGCGGCAGATCGAGCCGGTGAAGTCGCCGTCCGCGTGGGTGAGGGCGGCGGAGATCAGGGCGGTGTTGGGCACGGCGTGGACCCAGTGGTAGGCGGCGGCGTGGGTGGCGTGGAGTTCGTCCACGACCGTGTCGAAGTCCTCGGTGGTCTCGGCGAGCCGGATCGCGTGCCGGACGGCCCGGGCGAGCCGGGAGCGCGGCGGGACCACGGTCAGGCCGGTGCGCAGACAGGCGTGGACGTCGCCGGGGCCGGTCGAGACGGCGGCGGTGGCGACGGTCGCCGCCGTGAACATGGCGGCGTAGACGCCGTTGGCGGTGTGGGTGAGGACGGCGTCGCGGTGGGCCTGCGCGGCGGCGGACGCGGGGTCCCCGGGGTTGGTCCAGCCGTGTACGTCGGCGCGGATGAGGGCGCCGATCCACTCGCGGAAGGGGTTGCGGTGGCGGGCGGTGCGCGGGGGCTCGATGCCGCTCAGGAGGTTGCGGTAGGCGACGCGTTCGGCGGTGAAGGCGCGGCCGGCGGGCAGCTCGTCCAGCCAGAGGCGGGCCACGTCGTCGGTGGTGAAGCCGGGGCCGTGACGCCGGAGCAGCAGCAGGTTGAGCAGGGGGTAGTTGAGGTCGTCGTCCTCGGGCATGCCGTCGATGTTCTCGGCCAGCGAGGTGCCCGCCGAGCGCCGGTTCCAGGGGTACTTCGCGGCGAGGTCGGCGGTCACGCCGCGGGCGGTGAAGTAGCCGGACAGGGGCCGGTTGCCGGTGGCGTGGGCGAGCAGGCGGATGCCCTCCAGGGGAAGTTTCTCGACCGGCTTGCCGAGCAGGCAGCCCACGGCCCGGCCCAGCCAGGCGGCGTGCAGCCGGGCACGGTCCGGGACAGGGGCGCTGGAGACGGGCCCGGCGGGCCAGTTGGGGCACAGGGCCCTGATCCGCTCCAGCCCGGTCGGCTCGTGCTCCGCCAACCGGCTGGGCAGGTCGGCGAGTTCGTCGAGCAGGTCCTCCGCGAGCAGCCGCAGGTACCGGGAAGCCGGCTGCTCGGACGCGCCCGCCCGCAGCGGGGCGTCGTGGCCGCCGGCCGCGGCCCAGCGCCTGGCGACGGCCTTCGGCTCGCGGCCGTCCTGCCGGGCCTGGCGCAGTTCGTGGCCGATCAGGTCCTCGGGCTGGACCCAGGTCAGTCGCAGCATTCGACGCCTCCCAGCGCGGCGAACATCTCCTCGTGCGCGCGGCGCCGCTCCACGTCCCGCGCGAACACCTCCCGGGCCACCGCGGCGAGTTCGCGCGCGGGCTCCCACAGGTCGATCCGGCTGGCCTCGGCCACCGTCTTCGCCCACTCCCGCGGCACCGGCGAACCGAGCGCGCCCGCGAGCGCGCCGGCCATGGTGGCGATCGAGTCGCAGTCCCGGCCGTAGTTCACCGAACCGAGCACCGCGTGCCGGAAGTCGCCGCCCGCCACCACCAGCATGCCCAGCGCGACGGGCAGTTCCTCGATCGAGTGCAGCCGTGAGGGCCGCCGGGCGCCCAGCGACGGCGACCGGTAGTCGGGGCCGACGGTGTCGTACGGCGCCACCGCCTCCCGCAGCGGCACCAGCGCCGACTCGAAGTCCGAGTAGCGGCAGGCCGCTTCGCAGACCCGCTCGATCGCCGCCCGGGTGCCGTCCTTCGCCAGTGACAGACACGCCGCCACCACCGAGTCCGCCGTCGCCCCCGGAGCGCAGGCCGCGGCCACCGCCGCCGCGAACACGCCCGCCGCCTCCCGGCCGTACGACGACTGGTGCGCGCCCGCGACGTCCAGCGCCTCCGCGTACGCGGCCCGCGGGTCGGCCGCGTTGACCAGGCCGACCGGCGCCATGTACATCGCGGCCCCGCAGTTGACGATGTTGCCGGCGCCCGCCTCGCGCGGATCGGCGTGGCCGTAGTGCAGCCGGGTCACGAGCCACTTCTCGGCGAGGAAGATCCGCTGCAACGGCAGCGCCTCGGCCTCCAGTTCGGGGATCCAGCGCGGGTTCGTCATCAGGTCGGGCACCAGGTGCTCGGCGACGGCGTAGGCGTCGAGGTGGTCGCGGACCGTCGCGTACACCCGGACCAGCGCGTGGGTCATCAAGGTGTCGTCGGTGACGTGGCCGTCGCCCTTGTGGTACGGGGCGATGGGCCGGGCCGTGCGCCAGGCGTCGCCGTTCCAGGGGCCGACGACGCCGTGCACCCGGCCGCCGTGCCGCTCGACGATCTGCTGCGGCGAGTAGCCCTCGACGGGCCCGCCGAGTGCGTCGCCGACGGCCGCGCCGACCAGCGCGCCGGTGATCCGCTCGTCCAGGGTGTGCGCTCGGCCTGGTTCTCCTTTGGGCGTCATGCCCCGAATCATCCTCCTGGTGGGGCCGGTTGTGCGGCTTCCAGGAGTTCGGCGAGTTCCACCAGGTCGGTGCCGGTGAGGCGGGGCAGGACGCAGCCGGAGAGCAGTCGGCAGGCGTCGCGCCAGGACGCCGGGACCGCCGCGCCGCCGCCGAGCGCTCCGGTGAGGGCGCCGGCCAGGGCGGGGGCCGAGTCGGCGACCCGCGACAGACAGGCCGCCGCGGGCACCGCCTCGGCGATCCGGCCGTGCGCGGCGCTCGCCAGCGCCAGGGCGACGGGCACGGTCTCGGCGGCGGCGACGCCGTAGCTGTAGACGTGGTCGACGATCTGGTGCTCCAGCGGCGGGAGGAGCGCGAAGGCGCTCCCGGCGTCCGCCGCCAGCCGCAGCGCGTGGCGGGCGTTGCGGCCGATCTCCGTCTCCTCGGGCAGCTCGGCCACGGCCGCCGCGACGCACTCCCCGGCGCCGGCGCCGGCCAGCGCGAGGGACACCGCGGCGGCCATCGCGCGGGCGCCGTGGACGCCGTCGCCGTCCTGGGTGTAGCGGGCGTCGAACTCGGCGAGCGCGGCGGCGGACGCCGGGTCGCCGGGGTGGGCCACGGCCAGCGCACAGGCCCGGACGCACGCCGCGTCGTCGAAGTAGTGCGGGTTGTCGTGGCCGGTGGCGGGCGGGCGCAGCCCGGTGGCGAGGTTGCCGAGACCGGCCCGCACGGAGATGCGGGCGCGCAGCGGCAGCACCGCGGACTCGGTCCCCGCGGCGCGTTCGGCGGCCGCCGCGACCTCGCTCGCCACGGCCGACCAGGTCAGGTCGATGGCCGCGCGGATCCGGCGCTCCCGGCTCAGGTCGCCGAGCGCGCCGTCGTCGCCCGCGCGCAGCACCGCCTCGGCCGCGAACGCCGCCCACTCGGCGTCGTCGGAGGGCCCGAGGCGCAGCGGGCCGGGGGGCTGGTTGAGGGCGATGGGCACGGGCAGGGTGGTGGTGGCGTTCTGCTCGGCGAAGGCGTCCAGCTCGCGGGTGAGCCGCCGGGTCCACTCGGGCATCCGCGCGGCCCGGTGCCGGGCTGCGGGCCAGCCGGCGGCGTCCCCGGCGGCGAGCCCGAGCAACAGCCCCTCGACACGCCGCCCGGCCCGTGCGCCGCTCACGGCCGCGCCTCGTCCCGGTCGGAGACGAGGACGTAGTCGGCGGGGTCGGGGGCGGAGTCGGGCCCGGCGGGCGGGCCGGTGTCGGCGGGGACGGGGGCAGGCCCGGAGGAGGGGGCAGGCCCGGGGGCGGGGGCCGGCTCGTGCACGAGGTTCGCGTTCCGTGCGGGGGCGGGTTCGTGCGGGGTGTTCGCGTCAGGGGGTGAGCAGGCGGCGACGTCCGGGACGACGGCCGGCCCGCCTGCGGGATGCGGCTCGCGCAGGGGATCCGGTACCGGTGCCTGGTCCGGCCGGCGGGCGGGATCCGGCACCTGTCGGGCGTCCGCACCGGGTCCCGCGCCGGCCGTGGGGAGGGCGGTCGGGGCGGGAGCGGCGCCCGCACACGGCACGGTTTCCGCCTCGTGCCCGTGAGTCGGCTCGGGCACGGGTGCTGCCTGTGGCCGGGCTGCTGCTTGCCGTGCGGCTGCTGCTTCCCGTGCGGGTGCTGCCTCTGGTACGGCTGCTGCTCCCCGTACGGCTGCTGCTCCCCGTACGGCCGCTGCCCCCCGCACACGCGCCGCCCCCCGCCGGGAAATCCGCTCCTCTGCGCCTCCCTCCGCCGCCCCCGCCCCCGGTGTCAGCAGGTCCGCCACCTCCAGCACATGGTGGCCCGCCATCGACGGAAGACAGGTGCCGCGGGCCGGGCCGATGGCCGACGCCCACTCGGGCGGGATCGCCGAGGCGCCCAGCGTCGCCCCGGCCAGGGCTCCCGCGACCGCACCCGTGGTGTCGGCGTCGCGGCCCATGTTGACGGCGGTGAGCACGGCCTCCCGGAAGTCGCCGTCGGCCGACGCGTACGCCCCGAAGGCGAGGGCGACCGCCTCGGGGGCGAGGTCGGTCCAGGGGTAACCGCCGATGACGACCGCGGAGCGCACCGCCCGTTCACCGCGGTGGGCGACGGCCACGGCCCGGCGCAACGAGCGTGCCGTCCAGGAGTCGTCGGGCAGGACCGCCAGCGCGGAGGCCACCACCACGCCGGCCGGCGCGCCCGCCATCGCCGCCGCGACCCCGGCGGCGACCGCCTGGCCGCCGTAGATGCCCTCGCCGTCGTGGCTGACCGAGCCGTCGACGGCGACGAGCCGGGCCGCCTCGGCGGGGCGGCCCGCGGCGAACACCCCGAACGGGGCCGCCCGCATCGCCAGCCCGTCGCTCCAGGCGTGGCGGTGCTGGGCGGAGACCGGCGCGGCCAGGCCCCGGCGGAGGTTCTCCAGCGTGCCGCGCTCACTGAAGCCCGCGCCCCGGAAGGGCCCCTCGGCGCGGTCGGCGATCCAGGCGTGCCAGGCCGCCTCCGCGTGGGCGGGGGTGAGGGCGCAGCCGTGCCGGGCCAGCAGCAGGCCCGAGAAGATCGCGTACTCGGTGTCGTCGGTGCCCGCGGGCTCCTCGGCGACGTAGCCGGTGATGCGGCCCCAGCGGGCGCGGATCTGGGAGGGCGTGAGGTTCTCGGCGGGTGCGCCCAGGGCGTCGCCGACGGCGAGGCCGAGCAGGGCGCCGCGGGCCCGGTCGCGGAGCCGGGCGGCGTCCCCGGGGGCGGGGACCGAGGGAACGCAGGCGATCGATGCCATCGCTTCTCCTCTCCTTTGCGGATCTCTCCCCGGTGCCGTCCGCGGCGCAGCCCGGCCGGTGCCGCTGTCACCCGGTCGACATCTGAGCCTGATCCCGGACGGATGAGCGACGGAGGGTAAAACCGCAGGTTAGCCCAGCCTTTCCTTGCTGGCGGGAGGCCTTCGGGAGGTCTACTCTGGTTGGAGTCGAAAAGTAGAACGAGTCCAAAGAAGCGTTTGGGGGGCCGGAACATGGCCATCATCGAGACCGAGGCGGCGCTGCACGAGGCGCACCGCGACAACCACACCCACCGCGACGTCAACGGCGGCTGGCTGCGCCCCGCCGTGTTCGGCGCGATGGACGGCCTGGTCTCCAACCTCGCCCTGATGACCGGCGTCGCCGGCGGATCGGTGAGCCACCGGGCCGTCGTGCTCACCGGCCTCGCGGGCCTCGCCGCCGGCGCCTTCTCCATGGCGGCCGGCGAGTACACCTCCGTCGCCTCCCAGCGCGAGCTGGTCGAGGCCGAGCTGGACGTGGAGCGGCGCGAACTGCGCAGGCACCCCAAGGACGAGGAGGCCGAGCTGGCCGCCCTCTACCAGACCCGCGGCGTCGAACCCGGCCTCGCCCGCGAGGTGGCCCGGCAGCTGTCCCGGGACCCCGAGCAGGCACTGGAGATCCATGCCCGCGAGGAGCTCGGCATCGACCCCTCCGATCTGCCCTCGCCGGCCGTCGCCGCGGTGTCCAGCTTCGGCTCCTTCGCGCTGGGCGCCCTGCTTCCCGTCCTGCCGTATCTGCTCGGCGCGAGCGCCCTGTGGCCCGCCGTACTGCTGGCGCTCGCCGGGCTCTTCGGGTGCGGGGCCGTGGTCGCCAAGGTGACCGCGCGCAGCTGGTGGTTCAGCGGACTGCGGCAGCTCGCCCTCGGCGGCGCGGCGGCCGGTGTGACGTACGCCCTGGGCACTCTGTTCGGGGTGGCCGTAGGATAGGTGGCTGGAACTTATGCATGGGACCGCATAACTAGTCGTTACTCGGTGGTTTCGAACGCTTAACCGCCGGGCATGACCCGTAAGCGCTGTGGGCAATGAGGCCCGCGGCGCGCCCACACGGGGCCGGCGGCGCTGCCTCCCCGTCCCTGGACCGACGGACACCGATCTGTCCTGCTCGGTCCCCCCATACTTCGCCGCCCGTGGCGGTACCCCCGCCGCCACCCGCGGCGTCCGCATGTTGGAACGGAGTATCCGGTTCCCGAGAATCGCTCCATCATGTAACCTGCACGAAATTTTGATCTCATCGCAGATCTCGCAGAGGGCCAGCGTCGTCCCTCGGCACCTTCCCCCAGAGCCCGCGAGGCCTGGGAGGACACCACCGCCACATGACGACGACGGGAGAGCCGATGCGTACGCCGCGCCAGCCGTCCCAGCAGTCCGCGAATGGCCAGAACTGGTCCTTCATGGATGCTCGCCCTGCTGCGCAGGGTATGTACGACCCCCGCAACGAGCACGACGCCTGCGGCGTCGGCTTTGTGGCCACCCTCACCGGCGAGGCGAGCCATGCGCTGGTCGAGCAGGCGCTCACGGTTCTGCGCAACCTGGAGCACCGAGGGGCCACCGGCTCCGAGCCCGACTCCGGCGACGGCGCGGGCATCCTCTCCCAGGTGCCGGACGCCTTCTTCCGCGAGGTGGCCGGATTCGAGCTGCCCGAGGCCGGCGGCTACGCCGTGGGCACCGCCTTCCTGCCCGAGGACGGCCTCGACGCCGCCCTCGCGCGGATCGAGGCGATCGCCGCCGAGGAGAGCCTGACCGTCCTCGGCTGGCGCGAGGTCCCCGTCGCGCCCGAGCTGCTCGGCGCCACCGCCCGCTCGACGATGCCCGCCTTCCGCCAGATCTTCGTCACGGACCACGCCTCCCGCGGCATCGAGCTGGACCGCAAGGCGTTCCTGCTGCGCAAGCGCGCCGAGCGCGAGGTCGGCGTCTACTTCCCGTCGCTGTCCGCGCGGACCATCGTCTACAAGGGCATGCTGACCACCGGCCAGCTCGAGCCCTTCTTCCCGGACCTGTCCGACCGCCGCTTCGCCTCCGCGATCGCGCTCGTCCACTCGCGCTTCTCCACGAACACCTTCCCCTCGTGGCCGCTCGCGCACCCGTACCGCTTCGTCGCGCACAACGGTGAGATCAACACCGTCAAGGGCAACCGCAACTGGATGCGCGCCCGGGAGTCCCAGCTGTACTCGGAGCTGTTCGGCGCCCCGGAGAAACTGGAGAAGGTCTTCCCGGTCTGCACCCCGGACGCCTCCGACTCGGCCTCCTTCGACGAGGTCCTGGAGCTGCTCCACCTCGGCGGCCGCACGCTGCCGCACTCCGTGCTGATGATGATCCCGGAGGCGTGGGAGAACCACGACTCCATGGAGCCGGCCCGGCGCGCCTTCTACCAGTTCCACTCCACGATGATGGAGCCCTGGGACGGCCCCGCCTGCGTCACCTTCACCGACGGCACCCAGGTCGGCGCGGTCCTCGACCGCAACGGCCTGCGCCCCGGCCGCTACTGGGTCACCGACGACGGCCTCGTCGTCCTCGGCTCCGAGGTCGGCGTCCTCGACATCGACCCCGCCAAGGTCGTCCGCAAGGGCCGCCTGCAGCCCGGCAAGATGTTCCTCGTCGACACCGCCGAGCACCGCATCATCGAGGACGACGAGATCAAGGCCGCCCTCGCCGCCGAGAAGCCGTACGCCGAGTGGCTGGAAGCCGGCGAGATCGAGCTGTCGGACCTGCCCGAGCGCGAGCACATCGTGCACACCCACGCCTCGGTCACCCGCCGCCAGCAGACCTTCGGCTACACCGAGGAAGAGCTGCGCGTCATCCTCGCCCCGATGGCCAAGGCCGGCGCCGAGCCCATCGGCTCCATGGGCACCGACTCGCCCATCGCCGCCCTCTCCGAGCGCCCCCGGCTGCTCTTCGACTACTTCACCCAGCTGTTCGCGCAGGTCACCAACCCGCCGCTGGACGCCATCCGCGAGGAACTGGTCACCTCCCTGCGCTCCTCGCTGGGCCCGCAGGGCAACCTGCTGGAGCCGACCGCGGCCTCCTGCCGCTCCGTCGTGCTGCCCTTCCCCGTGATCGACAACGACGAGCTGGCCAAGCTCATCCACATCAACCACGACGGCGACATGCCCGGCATGAAGGCCGCCACCCTGTCCGGCCTGTACCGGGTCGGCGGCGGCGGCGAGGCCCTCGCCGCGCGCATCGAGGAGATCTGCGCCGAGGCCGACGCGGCGATAGGCAACGGCGCCCGGCTGATCGTCCTGTCGGACCGCCACTCGGACGCCGAGCACGCGCCGATCCCGTCGCTGCTGCTCACCGCGGCCGTCCACCACCACCTCATCCGCACCAAGCAGCGCACCCAGGTGGGTCTGCTGGTGGAGGCCGGGGACGTCCGCGAGGTGCACCACGTCGCGCTGCTCATCGGCTACGGCGCCGCCGCCGTCAACCCGTACCTGGCGATGGAGTCCGTCGAGGACCTGGTCCGCGCAGGGACGTTCCTGCCCGGCATCGAGCCCGAGCAGGCCATCCGCAACCTGATCTACGCCCTCGGCAAGGGCGTCCTCAAGGTCATGTCCAAGATGGGCATCTCCACCGTCGCCTCCTACCGCGGCGCCCAGGTCTTCGAGGCCGTCGGCCTGGACGAGGCCTTCGTGGAGAAGTACTTCAACGGCACCGCCACCAAGATCGGCGGCGTCGGCATCGACGTCATCGCCCAGGAGGTCGCCGCCCGCCACGCCAAGGCCTACCCGGCCTCCGGCATCGCCCCCGCGCACCGCGCGCTGGAGATCGGCGGCGAGTACCAGTGGCGCCGCGAGGGCGAACCGCACCTGTTCGACCCGGAGACGGTCTTCCGCCTCCAGCACTCCACGCGCGCCGGCCGCTACGACATCTTCAAGAAGTACACCGAGCGCGTGAACGAGCAGTCCGAGCGGCTGATGACGCTGCGCGGCCTGTTCGGCTTCAAGTCCGACCGGCAGCCGATCCCGCTGGACGAGGTCGAGCCGGTCGGCGAGATCGTCAAGCGCTTCTCCACCGGCGCCATGTCGTACGGCTCCATCTCCAAGGAGGCGCACGAAACCCTCGCCATCGCCATGAACCAGCTGGGCGGCAAGTCCAACACCGGTGAGGGCGGCGAGGACCCGGAGCGCCTGTACGACCCGGCGCGCCGCTCGTCGATCAAGCAGGTCGCCTCCGGCCGCTTCGGCGTCACCAGCGAGTACCTCGTCAACTCCGACGACATCCAGATCAAGATGGCCCAGGGCGCCAAGCCCGGCGAGGGCGGCCAGCTGCCCGGCCACAAGGTCTACCCGTGGGTCGCCAAGACGCGTCACTCGACGCCGGGCGTGGGCCTCATCTCCCCGCCGCCGCACCACGACATCTACTCCATCGAGGACCTGGCCCAGCTGATCCACGACCTGAAGAACGCCAACCCCCAGGCGCGCATTCACGTCAAGCTGGTCTCCGAGGTCGGCGTCGGCACCGTCGCCGCGGGCGTCTCCAAGGCGCACGCCGACGTGGTGCTGATCTCCGGCCACGACGGCGGCACCGGCGCCTCCCCGCTCACCTCCCTCAAGCACGCGGGCGGCCCCTGGGAGCTGGGCCTGGCCGAGACGCAGCAGACCCTGCTGCTCAACGGCCTGCGCGACCGGATCGTCGTGCAGACCGACGGCCAGCTCAAGACCGGCCGCGACGTCGTCATCGCCGCGCTCCTCGGCGCCGAGGAGTTCGGCTTCGCGACCGCCCCGCTGGTCGTCTCCGGCTGCGTCATGATGCGCGTCTGTCACCTGGACACCTGCCCGGTCGGCATCGCCACCCAGAACCCCACCCTGCGGGACCGGTTCAACGGCAAGGCCGAGTACGTCGTCAACTTCTTCCGGTTCATCGCCGAAGAGGTCCGCGAACTCCTCGCCGAGCTGGGCTTCCGCTCCATCGAGGAGGCCGTCGGCCACGCCGAGGCGCTCGACGTCACCCGCGCGGTCGACCACTGGAAGGCGCAGGGCCTCAACCTGGAGCCGCTGTTCCACGTGCCCGAGCTGCCCGAGGGCGCCGTGCGCCACCAGGTGATCGCGCAGGACCACGGCCTGGAGAAGGCGCTCGACAACGAGCTGATCCGGCTCGCCGCCGACGCGCTGAACGCCGCCTCCGCCGAGGAGGCCCAGCCGGTGCGCGCCCAGGTCGCCATCCGCAACATCAACCGCACGGTCGGCACCATGCTCGGCCACGAGGTGACGAAGAAGTTCGGCGGCGCGGGCCTGCCCGACGACACCATCGACATCACCTTCACCGGTTCCGCCGGCCAGTCCTTCGGCGCCTTCCTCCCGCGCGGCGTCACGCTGCGCCTGGAGGGCGACGCCAACGACTACGTCGGCAAGGGTCTGTCCGGCGGCCGGATCGTCGTCCGCCCGGACCGGGGCGCCGACCACCTCGCCGAGTACAGCGTCATCGCGGGCAACACCCTCGCGTACGGCGCGACCGGCGGCGAGCTGTTCCTGCGCGGCCGGGTCGGCGAGCGGTTCTGCGTCCGCAACTCCGGCGCGCTGGTCGTCTCCGAGGGCGTGGGCGACCACGGCTGCGAGTACATGACCGGCGGTCACGCGGTGGTCCTCGGCGAGACGGGCCGCAACTTCGCGGCCGGCATGTCCGGCGGCGTCGCGTACGTCATCGACCTCGACCGGGACAACGTCAACTCCGGCAACCTCGACGCGGTCGAGGCCCTGGACGACACGGACCGGCAGTGGCTGCACGACGTGGTGCGCCGCCACGCCGAGGAGACCGGCTCCACGGTCGCCGGCAAGCTCCTGGCCGACTGGGACGCGTCCGTGCAGCGCTTCAGCAAGATCATTCCCCGCACGTACAAGGCAGTGCTCGCCGCCAAGGACGCCGCCGAGCGAGCCGGTCTCTCCGAGACCGAGATCACCGAGAAGATGATGGAGGCGGCGACCAATGGCTGATCCCAAGGGCTTTCTCAACCACGGCCGCGAGGTCGCCAGGTCCCGCCCCGTCGAGGAGCGCGTCCGGGACTTCAAGGAGGTCTACGTCCCCGGCTCCCTGCTGCCGATCATCAGCAAGCAGGCCAGCCGGTGCATGGACTGCGGCATCCCGTTCTGCCACAACGGCTGTCCGCTGGGGAACCTGATCCCCGAGTGGAACGACTACGCCTACCGCGAGGACTGGTCCGCCGCGTCCGAGCGGCTGCACGCCACCAACAACTTCCCGGAGTTCACCGGCCGCCTGTGCCCGGCCCCGTGCGAGTCCGCGTGC
The DNA here is from genome assembly GCF_055587785.1 of Streptomyces sp. NPDC046379. Taxonomy (NCBI): domain Bacteria; kingdom Bacillati; phylum Actinomycetota; class Actinomycetes; order Kitasatosporales; family Streptomycetaceae; genus Streptomyces; species Streptomyces sp. NPDC046379. Next base: position 258,070 of record NZ_JBVJFP010000006.1, on the reverse strand, counting down.
GTGCTCGGCATCAACCAGCCGCCGGTCACCATCAAGAACGTCGAGGTCTCGATCATCGACAAGGCGTGGGAGACCGGGGACGTCGCCCCGCAGATCCCCGAGCGCCTGTCCGGCAAGACCGTCGCCGTCGTCGGCTCAGGCCCCGCGGGTCTGGCCGCCGCCCAGCAGCTGACCCGGGCCGGCCACACGGTCGCCGTCTACGAGCGCGCGGACCGCGTCGGAGGCCTCCTCCGGTACGGCATCCCCGAGTTCAAGATGGAGAAGCGGCACATCAACCGCCGTATCGAGCAGATGCGCGCGGAGGGCACCCGCTTCCGCACCGGCATCGAGATCGGCCGCGACCTCAAGGCGACGGACCTGGCGAAGCGGTACGACGCCGTGGTCCTGGCCGTCGGCGCCACCACCGCCCGCGACCTGCCCGTGCCCGGCCGGGAACTCAAGGGCATCCACCAGGCGATGGAGTACCTGCCGCTGGCCAACAAGGTCCAGGAGGGCGACTACGTCGTGCCCCCGATCTCGGCCGAGGGCAAGCACGTCGTCGTCATCGGCGGCGGCGACACCGGCGCCGACTGCGTGGGCACCGCCCACCGCCAGGGCGCGGCCTCGGTGACGCAGCTGGAGATCATGCCCCGCCCGAACGAGGAGCGGGACCCGATCTCCCAGCCGTGGCCGACGTTCCCGCTGCTCTACAAGGTCACCTCCGCGCACGAGGAGGGCGGCGAGCGGGTCTACTCCGTCTCCACCACCCACTTCGAGGGCGACGAGGACGGCAACGTCCAGTGGCTGCACCTGACCGAGGTGGAGTTCGTCGACGGGAAGCTGACCCCGAAGCCGGGCACCGAGCGCAAGATCCCCGCCCAGCTGGTCACCCTCGCCATGGGCTTCACCGGCACCGACCGGGAGAACGGCCTGGTCGAGCAGTTCGGCCTGGAACTGGACGAGCGCGGCAACATCGCCCGCGACGCCGAGTACCAGACCAACGTGCCGGGCGTGTTCGTCGCCGGCGACGCCGGCCGCGGCCAGTCCCTCATCGTGTGGGCGATCGCGGAGGGCCGCTCGGCCGCCCGCGGCGTCGACCGCTACCTGACCGGCGCCAGCGATCTGCCGGCCCCGATCCGCCCGACCGACCGCGCCCTGGCGGTCTGACCCGGGTCCACCCACGTCCCGTACAACGGCGTACGGAACACGGACGGCGTCCGCCCACCAGTCCCCGACCGGACGACAGGGCGGGCGCCGTCGCATGTCCGCGCGCGCCGGGTGTGCGCCCGGGTGACGACGACCGCGGCGGCCACCGACGGCGAAGTGGCGGGGGAGCAGGCCACCCGGTGCGGTCGCTCAGTACCCCCGAAGCTGCTGCACCTTCGCCCACGCCGCGACCAGCAGCAGGACGAGCAGCGCCGCGCACGCGCCCGCGTGGACCGCGGTACGCCGGGCCCGGGGCGCGTGGGCGAACGCCAGGGCCACCGCGCCGCCGGTCAGCAGTCCGCCCAGGTGGCCCTGCCAGGAGGTGAGGGCCGCGGAGATCATCAGCCACAGCAGCAGGCCCGCCATGAACCGGTTGACGGCGTTCATGTCGGCGCCCAGCCGGCGGGCCATGACGTAGTGGGCCGCGCCCAGACCGAAGATCGCGCCCGACGCTCCGACGGTGAGCGTGCCCGGGGCGAGCAGCAGCACCAGCACCGAGCCGCCCAGCGCCGACAGCAGGTACAGGGCGGCGAACCGGAGCCGGCCGAGCTGCGGCTCCATCACCCGGCCCAGGTTCCACAGCGCGACCGTGTTCATCACGATGTGCAGGATGCCGAACGTCCCCTCGGTGGGCGGCATGTGCAGGAACGGCCCGGTCAGCAGCCGGTACCACTCGCCCCCGGCCAGCCCTTCCGTCTCCAGCACCCCGAAGAACGCGCCGTCGTAGACGTAGTGCACGCCGTCGGGCCCGACCAGTCCCGCGCCCAGCATCCCGAACCGGTCCACGATCTGCGGGCGCACCAGCTCGGCGAGGTACGCGAGCACGTTCAGCGCGATCAGGACGTACGTCACCTCGGGCACCGCCGAGATCCGGCCGCCGAACACCGTGCGCGCCCGCCGCACCGAGCGCGCGCCCTCCTTCACGCACTCCGGGCAGTGGTGGCCGACGGCCGCCTCGTGCATGCAGGCGGGGCAGATCCAACGGTCGCAGCGGGTGCAGCGGACGTGGCACTCCACGTCGGGGTGGCGGTAGCACGTGGTGACGGTGGAATCGGAGGGTTCCACGGGCCGGCTCCTGGAGAGTGTCGGGGACGGGCTGCGAGCCGGTGGGGACGGCGGTGATCAACATAACCAACGCGGGGGAGTGCCGGGATCGGTGGGTTCGCGGTGCTCGGGGCGGCGCGTGGTCTTGGAGACGCTTGGCGGCCATGCCGGATCCGGGGGACCCGCGGGGTCCCGGGGCGCAGGTGCCGTACCCTCGGGGTCCGGTCGGCCGGGACCGGCGAGGTACGGGGATCGACAGGGAGCGGGGCGGGATGGCGGCGATCAGTCTGCGCAGGATCGAGGAGACCGCGCCCGCGCTCGTGAGCCTGTACAAGAGCGCCGGTTCGTCCCTCGCCCGGCACGGCATGGAGGGGCAGCGGGCCGCCGTCTACCTCGTGGTCGACTACTCCGGCTCCATGAAGCCGTACTACAAGGACGGCGCCGTGCAGGCCCTCGCCGACCGGGTGCTCGGGCTCGCCGCCCACCTGGACGACGACGGGCGGGTGCCGGTGGTGTTCTTCTCCACGGACATCGACGCCGAGACGGAGATCGAGCTCGCCGGCCACCGGGGCTGCGTCGAGCGGATCGCGGCCGGCCTCGGGCACATGGGCAGGACCAGCTACCACCTGGCCATGGACGCCGTCATCGACCACTACCTCGACAGCGGGGCCGCCGACCCCGCGCTGGTGGTCTTCCAGACCGACGGCGGACCGATCAACAAGCTCGCGGCGGAGCGGTACCTGTGCAAGGCGTCCACTCTCCCGATGTTCTGGCAGTTCATCGGCTTCGGAGACCCCGGCAGCAGGCAGTTCGACTTCCTGCGCCGCCTGGACGACCTGCCGGTGCCGGGGAAGCGGGCGGTCGACAACGCCGGCTTCTTCCCCGCGGGCGCCGACCCGCGGAAGGTCTGCGACGCGGAGCTGTACGACCGGCTGGTGGGGGAGTTCCCGGCGTGGCTGGCGGCGGCGCGGGAGCGGGGGATCGTCCGCGCGGGCTGAGAGTCGCGGCGAGTTCCGGGATGCCCGGAGAGGCGTCCTGGTGACCAGGTGACCAGGTGACCAGGTGACCAGGTGACCGGGTGTCCTGGGTCTGCTAGGTGTCGCACTCCAGCACCGTCCGGCACAGCCCGCACCGCGCCCGCACCCGGCCCCGTACCGGCACCCCGATCCGCTGGTGACACGTCGGGCAGGGGAACGACACCCGTAGCTGCCCGCCGTCCGGCGACGGCCGCGGGGCGAAGGCGTACGGCGCTCCGGCCGGCGCCGGGACGGGGCGGCCCGACTGCGCCCGCCTTCGGTCACGGGCGTAGCGGAGCCGGCCCGACCGGCCCGCCGCCGTCAGCGGGGGCTGCCGCCCGTCCCGCAGCGCGAGCGCCCTGCCCTCCACGTACGCCGTGTACGCCTGCGGGCTGGTGAACCACGGCGCCGGGTCCTCCGCGAAGACCAGCGACCGCTTGGCGAGGACGTACCCGAACTCCTCCGGGGTGAGATAGCCGAGCTTCTGGCTGGACGCCGCGTCCTCCCGGTAGGCGTCCAGCAGCAGCCATCCCGCGCCCAGGTACGTCGTCACCGTGTCGGTGAGGATCTCGTTGTCGCGGACGCCGGGGAAGGACAGGTCCAGGCGGTGCAGGTAGACGTGCGTCACCTCGTGGGCCAGGGCGGCGCCGATGTCCCGGCGATGGGTGCGGAAGCGGTCGTTCAGCTCGACGAAGTACTCGGGCCCGGCGGCGAGTTCGACGTTCGCGGCATGGTCCATGGCGCGGAAGCCCACGACGAACCGGGCATCGGGCAGCCGGAAGTGACGCACCAGTTCCCGCGCCACCCGCTGGGCGCCCGGATGGAGGTCGTCGGCGTCGCCGAACGCCACGTCGACCGGGGCCACGCTGGTCGCGAACGTGCGCACGGTGTCGGGGGACAGACGGCGGTAGAGCGCGGTGACGGCCGCCCGCACCGTCTCCAGGTGGGGGTAGCCGTGCTCGACCGGTCCGTCGTTCGCCACGTCCGTACCTCCAGCAGGCCGTGACCGTCGATGGGCCGTGGCCGCCGATTTCCACTCTACGAGGGTGAGAGCGGCATTTCCCCGGATCGGTTCCGTCCGAAGGGCGTGAGATCCGCCCTTGTCATGACCCCTCCTGGGTCTTCATACTGCGAGCCGCCCAATTGCCCACGAAGGGAAGTACGTTGACGCAAAATGCGACGAAATCTGGCCGTCTGTCCCTGGCCAGGAAAGCCGCGGCAGCCGGTGCCGTCGCTCTCGCGGTAGCCAGTCTCCAGCCGGTCGCGGCGCACGCGGCGGACGCGCGCATCATCGGTGGGACGACCGCCGCCCAGAACGAGTTCCCCTTCATGGTGCATCTCTCGATGGGCTGCGGCGGCGCGCTCTACAAGAAGGACGTCGTGCTGACGGCCGCCCACTGCCTGCCGGGCTCCGGTACCAACACCAGCATCGTCGTCACCGCAGGCGCCGCCGACCTGAACTCCTCCTCCGCGATCCGCGTGAGGTCGACCAAGGTCAAGCTCGCCCCCGGCTACGACGGCTACGGCAAGGACTGGGCGCTGATCAAGCTCGCCAAGCCGATCGACAAGCCCACGCTGAAGATCGCCACGACCAACCGGTACAACCGCGGCACGTTCACCATCGCGGGCTGGGGCGACACCCGCGAGGGCGCCGGCACGGGCACGACCAAGCTGCGCAAGGCCAGCGTGCCGTTCGTCAGCGACCGCGCCTGCAAGTGGCACTACGGCAGCCGGCTGATCGCCAAGGAAGAGCTGTGCGCCGGCTACCAGAGCGGCGGCATCGACACCTGCCAGGGCGACTCCGGTGGCCCGATGTTCCGCAAGGACGACGCCGGCAAGTACATCCAGGTCGGCATCGTCAGCTGGGGCGACGGCTGCGCCCGCACGGGCGTCCCCGGCGTCTACACGGAGGTCAGCCACTTCGCGGGCGACATAGCCCGCGCGGCGTCGGCACTCTGACCGACGCCGACGGCGGGGCCGGTCCTCCGGGACGGCTCCGCCGCACGGGGCCCGGCGGCCGGGCGACGAGCCCGGCCGCCGGGCCTTCGGCTTTGGCCGTGGGCGCGGTGCCGCCGGACGCCGCGGGCTTTCCGGACCCTTCGGGGCGTCGCTGCGGCCGCTTGGCCGTCGGTTTCGGTCGTCCGGTGGCGGGTCGGCTGCTTGGCCGTCGGTTTCGGTCGTCCGGTGGCGGGTCGGCTGCTTGGCCGTCGGTTTCGGTCGTCCGGTGGCGGGTCTGCTGCCTGGCCCTCGTTCCGGTCGTCCGGTGGCGGGTCGGCTGCTTGGCTCTCGGCTCCTGCCGCTTCGGTGCGAGCCCGGTGATGCCGTCCCGGCCCTCCGGCGAGAACCCCCCCGGCCCACCCCGGCGAAGCTCCCGGCCCCCGGCGAACCCCCCGCCCCCGGACGAAATCCGCTCGCCCGCACGCCCCCGCCCCGGCAGAATCCCCGCGTGATCGGCGAACAGCAGGACCCCGTGCCCACCTCCCTGCGGGTCGGCGGCGAGAACGACGAGCTGCGGCGGCTCGACGACGAACTCACCGCGTTCAACGCCGCGGCGACCGGAGCCGGGGAGCCCGTGGAGTTCTCCGTCGACGTCACCGATGACGCCGGCGACCTCGTCGCAGGGCTCACGGGATGGATCTGGGGCACCCTCTGCGCCGTGGACATGCTGTGGGTCCGCGAGGACCGGCGGCACGCAGGCCGGGGACGCCGGCTGATGCGCGCCGCGGAGGCGGAGGGCGCCCGGCGCGGCTGCACCGACATGGTCGTCTCCTCGTTCGCCTTCCAGGCCCCCGGCTTCTACCGCGGCCTCGGCTTCCGGGAGACCGGCCGTACCGAGGGCATCCCCGGAGGCCACCACGACGTGCACTTCCACAAGCCCGTCCGCGCCGCGCCGGGGCCCGCCCCCGCCACGTAGGGTGGATGCCCATGACGACCAGCAGCACCACCTCCGAGGACGTGGCCGCCGAACTCGCCCGTCTGCGCGACAGCATCGACAACATCGACGCGGCCGTCGTCCACATGCTCGCCGAGCGCTTCAAGTGCACCCAGCAGGTCGGCCGCCTCAAGGCCCAGCACCGGCTGCCGCCCGCCGACCCCTCCCGCGAGGCCCGCCAGATCGCCCGGCTGCGCGCCCTCGCCGAGAGCGCCAAACTGGACCCGGCCTTCGCCGAGAAGTTCCTGAACTTCATCATCGCCGAGGTCATCCGGCACCACGAGCGCATCGCCGAGGACACCGGCGCCACCCCCGGCACCGACTGACCCGCGGGCCCGGCCGGTACCGCGTCCGGGCCCGCGGTACGCCCCGGCGCGGGCCGGCACCCGCGACCGTGTTCCCGACCGCCCCTGTCCCGGCGTCCGGGGCATCGGGCAGCATGTGCAGCATGTCCGTACTGACGCGCGACGAAGCGCAGACCCGTGCCCGGCTCCTCGACGTCCACCGCTACACGATCGACCTCGATCTGACGACCGGTGACGAGACCTTCGACTCCCGCACCGTGATCACCTTCAGCGTCCGCCCGGACCAGGACGTCACGGACACGTTCGTGGAGCTCAAGCCCGCCGAACTGCGCTCGGTCACCCTGGACGGACAGCCCCTGGACCCCGCCGCCCTCGACGGCGACCGCCTGCCGCTGAAGGACCTCGCCCCCGGCGAACACGAACTGCGCCTCGACACCGCCATGCGCTACTCGCGCACCGGCGAGGGCATGCACCGCTTCACCGACCCCGCCGACGGCGAGACCTACCTCTACACCCAGCTCTTCCTCGACGACGTCCAGCGCGTCTTCCCCGCCTTCGACCAGCCCGACCTCAAGGCCGTCTTCGACGTCACGGTCACCGCCCCCCGCCACTGGACCGTCCTCGCCAACGGCGTCACCGAACACCTCGGCGACGGCCGCTGGCGCGCCGCGACCACCCCGCCGATCTCCACCTACCTCGTCGCCGTCGCCGCCGGCCCCTGGCACTCCGTGCGCACCGAGCACCGCGGACTGCCGTTCGGCATCCACTGCCGCCGCTCCCTCGCCCCCCACCTCGACGCGGACGCCGCGGAAATCGTCGAGATCACCCGGCAGTGCTACGACCGCTACCACGAGAAGTTCGAGGAGCCCTACCCGTTCGACTCCTACGACCAGGCCTTCGTCCCCGAGTTCAACGCCGGCGCCATGGAGAACCCCGGACTGGTCACCTTCCGCGACGAGTTCGTCTACCGCTCCGCCGTCACCGACACCGAGCGCCAGACCCGCGCCATGGTCATCGCCCACGAGATGGCCCACATGTGGTTCGGCGACCTCGTCACCCTCGCGTGGTGGGACGACATCTGGCTCAACGAGTCCTTCGCCGAGTACATGGGCTACCAGACCCTCACCGAGGCCACCCGCTTCACCGGCACCTGGACCGACTTCGGCGTCGTCCGCAAGCCCTGGGGCTACGACGCCGACCAGCGGCCCTCCACCCACCCCGTCGCCCCCGAGGCCGTCGACGACACCGCCGCCGCGCTGCTCAACTTCGACGGCATCTCCTACGCCAAGGGCGCCTCCGCCCTGCGCCAGCTCGTCGCCTGGCTCGGCGAGAAGGACTTCCTCGCCGGCATCAACACCCACATCGCCCGGCACCGCTTCGGCAACGCCACCCTCGCCGACTTCATCGACTCCCTGGCCCGCAACACCGATCGCGACGTCCACGCCTGGGCCGACGCCTGGCTGCGCACCACCGGCGTCGACACCCTCGTCCCCGAGGTGCGCGCCGACGACGCCTCCTGGCACCTGGACGTCGGCAACGAGGGCAGCCCCGGCACCCGCTCCGGCCCCGATCCGTCCCGCGACCGCGACGGCACGCGGCGCCCGGCCACGCTTCCCCGACCGCCCGCCCGCCGCCCCCACCACCTCGCCATCGGCCTCTACGACCCCGAGCCCGGCAACCCCCGCGGCCTGACCCTGCGCCGCCGCATCCAGGAGGACCTCCCCGCGAGCGGCGACCTCCGCCTCGCCTTCCACGGCCCCCGCCCCGCCCTCGTCCTCCTCAACGACGGCGACCTCACCTACGCCAAGATCCGCCTCGACGCCGGATCGCTCGACACCGCCCTGCGCGCCCTGTCCGGCCTGCCCGACCCGCTCACCCGCGCCGTCGTCTGGAACGCCCTGCGCGACGCCGTCCGCGACGGCGAACTGCCGCCCAGCGCCTACCTCGACGCCGCCCGCGCCCACATCCCGTACGAGACCGATCTCGCCCTCGTCCAGGGCGTCCTCGGCTTCGCCCGCACGCAGATCGCCGACCGCTACCTCGCCCCCGACCGGCGGCCCGCCGCCCTCGCCACCCTCACCGAGCTGTGCCGCGACCTGATCCGCCGCACCGAGGACGGCGACAACCCCGGCCTGCGCCTGATCGCCGTACGCCACCGCATCGACTGCGCCGCCCACCCCGACACCATCGCCGCCTGGCTCGCCGACGGCATCGTGCCCGGCGGCCCCGAACTCGACCCCGAGCTGCGCTGGCGCATCCTCGGCCGCCTCGCCGTCCTCGGCGCCACCGACGAGGCCGCCATCGCCGCCGAACTCGACCGCGACCCGAGCGCCACCGGCCGCGAAGGCGCCGCCCGCTGCCGCGCCGCCCTCCCCGAACCGGAGGCCAAGCGGGCCGCCTGGGACGCCATGTTCGCCGGCGACGACCTGTCCAACTACCTCTTCACGGCCACCGCCCAGGGCTTCTGGCAGCCCGAACAGGCCGACCTGGTAAGGGAGTTCGTGCCCCGCTACTTCCAGGACGCCGTCGCCGTCGCCGAACGCCGCGGCCCCGCCATCGCCGACGCCGCCGGCCGCTGGGCCTTCCCCGCCCACGCCGTCGACGACGACACCCTGAACCTGGGAGAGCGGTGCCTGCGCGAGGACGACCCGATCCCGGCCCTGCACCGCAAGCTGAGCGACCAGCTCGACGACCTCGCCCGCGCCCTGCGCGTGCGCAAGGGGTAGGCAGGGCGCCGGGCAGCGGCGCGGCCCGCTGCACGCCGCGGACGCGGGGCGGCGGGGTTCCTGTGTACGGCCTCGCCGGGCTCTCGGGGCGCGCAGGGGGGTGGCCGGGAGCCGGGCCTGCGTGCGCGGCGGCGCGCTGCCCGCCGGGTGGTCGCGGGGCCGTGGCGCTCCCGCGCACGCGCTCGCCCGTGCTCTGCCGGTGCGCGAGGCGTGGGCAGCGGGACCAACCCGCAGCGGCCCCCGGCCTGCGGACCGGAGGCCCTCGCGCTCCCGCGCACCCCCGCGTGCGCCCACGACGCCGCCGGGACGGGCAGCGGTCCGCCCCTGCCGCGGACCGCTGCCCGCCCGTGGTCCCGAGCCGGAGCGCCCCCGTCCCGCGTCCGGCGTCGGCCGCGACGAGGGTGCGCCCGCCCTCGGTACGGAGCCGTCCACCCCGCCCGCCGAGGCGCTGGCAGCCGACGCCGCAGCCGGACGGTTGGACGGCGCATTCCGCCGCACCGGAGGGCCGACCGGAAACGGAATCCGCGTCGGCAGCAGGCCGCCCTGTGGGAGGCGGTGCGCCGAGCGGCGACGTCACGCGAGGCGGGAGCCGTCCCGGCCGACGGACCTGCGCCTGACCACGACAGGAGGCGCGGGCAGGCTCGTACGCGGCTCCCGCAGGCGGCCGGCCGGCGCGCACACGCCCCCGTCGGCCACCACGATTCCCTCCTTCGGGTCTCCCTCCGGACTCTCCCGGGCGTGCCGCCTCCCGCGGGCCCAAGCTGGGTGCTCCCGGCCCACGCCCGCCCCGGAGGACCCCGTGCGCATCCCGCCCCTCGCGTCAGGACCCCAAGGCGCCGACGCGCTGCGGCCGTTGCTCGCCACCGTCCTCGACGCCCTGGACGCCGGAGCCCGCGCCCGCGGCGGCCCACTGCCCTCCGGCGGACCCGAGGCCGTCGCCGCCCGGATGCGGGAGGCGCTCGGCGACGTCCTGCCCGAGGACGGCGACCCCGACGCCCTGCGCCGCATCGTCCACGCCCTCGCCGCCGGCGCCGCCGACCCCGCGCACCCCCTGTGCGCCGCCCATCTGCACTGCCCGCCCCTCGCCGTCGCCACCGCCGCCGACCTCGCCGCGAGCGCCCTCAACCCGTCCCTCGACTCCTGGGACCAGGCCCCTTCCGCCGCCGCCCTCGAAGCCCTGGTCACCCGCGCCCTCGCCGCCGAGACGGGCGCCGCCGACTGCCTCGTCACCACCGGCGGCACCGAGTCCAACCTCCTCGCCCTGCTCCTCGCCCGCGAGGCGCACGGTCCCGCGGTGCGGCTCGTGCACGGAGCCAACGCCCACCATTCCCTGCCCCGCGCCGCCTGGCTTCTCGGCCTGCCCCGCCCCGTCGCCCTCCCCACCCCCGGCGGCACCCTGGACCCCGACTCCCTCGGCACGGCCCTCGCCGCCCTCCCCGGTCCCGTCCTCGTCGCCGCCACCGCCGGCACCACCGACGCCGGGCTCATCGACCCCCTCCCCGAGATCGCCGCCCACTGCCACGCCCACGGCGCCCGCCTGCACGTCGACGCCGCCTACGGGGGAGGACTCCTGTTCAGCGCCCGGCGCCGCAACCTCCTCGCCGGCCTCGACGCCGCCCACACCGTCACCCTCGACCTGCACAAACTGGGCTGGCAGCCCGTCGCCGCCGGACTCCTCGCCGTCGCCCGCGCCGACGACCTCGCCGCCCTGCGCCAGCGCGCCGACTACCTCAACGCCGACGACGACACCGAGGCCGGCCTCCCCGACCTGCTCGGCCGCTCCCTGCGCACCACCCGGCGGCCCGACGTCCTCAAGACCGCCGTCACCCTCAAGACCCTCGGCCGCCGGGGCTTGGGCGCCCTCGTCGACCAGGTCTGCGACCACGCCCAACACCTCGCCGACCTCGTCGCCGCCGGCCCCGGTCTCGAACTCCACGCCCGGCCCACCCTCAGCACCGTCCTCTTCCGGCCCGCCCACGCCGACGACACCACGGTCGCCGCGATCCGCCGGCGCCTCCTGCACACCGGCGACGCCGTCCTCGGCCGCGCCCGCGCCGACGGCCGCCTCTGGCTCAAGGCCACCCTCCTCAACCCCCACACCCGGCCCCCGGACCTGGCCGCCCTGCTCACGCTCGTGGAAGGAACCAGCCCTCGATGAACCAGCCCTCGGCGACCCACCCGACGTCCCAGCCCTCGGCGACCCACCCCCCGACGACCCAGCCCCCCACCCCCCGCGACCTCGTCGGCATCGGCATCGGCCCCCTCAACCTCTCCCTCGCCGCCCTCGCGCACCCCCTCACCCACCTCGACACCGTCTTCTACGAACAGCGCCCCGCCTTCCACTGGCACCCCGGCCAGCTCGTCGACGGCACCACCCTCCAGGTCCCGTTCCTCGCCGACCTCGTCACCCTCGCCGACCCCACCAGCCCCTGGACCTTCCTCAACCACCTCAGACACCGCGACCGGCTCTTCCCCTTCTACTTCGCCGAGCGCTTCCACGTGCCCCGCGCCGAATACGACGCCTACTGCCGCTGGGTCGCCGAGAGCCTGCCCGCACTCCACTTCGGCCACCGCGTCGACGCCGTCCGCTGGAACCCCCGCCGCGAACTCTTCGAGGTCGACCACACCCGCCTCGGCCCCACCGGCGAAGCCGAGTCCACCGGCCGCACCCGCGCCCGCAACATCGCCCTCGCCCTCGGCACCGCACCCCACGTCCCCGAACCCCTGCGGCACCTCGCCACCGCCCCCGACGGACCGCCCGTGCTGCACGCCACCGACTACCTCCACCACCGCGACGCCGTGCTCGCCGCCGGGCACGTCACGGTCGTCGGCTCCGGACAGTCGGGCGCCGAGATCTTCCTGGACCTGCTCCGCCACCGCCCCGCCGGCCGCGAACGCCTCCACTGGATCGGCCGCACCCCCGCCTTCGCCCCCATGGAGTACTCCAAGCTCGGCCTGGAGCACTTCACCCCCGACTACGCCCGCTACTTCCACGCCCTCGCCGAACCCGTCCGCGACCGCCTCGCCACCACCCAGTGGCAGCTCCACAAGGGCGTCGACGCCGGCACCCTCGCCGCCATCCACGACGAGCTGTACGCGCGGACCCTGCACGGCGACTGGCCCGACGCCGTCCTCACCCCCGGCGTGCGCGTCCTCGGCGCGGCCCGCACGACCGCCGCCCGGATCGAACTCCACCTCGAACACATCGAACAGCGCACCCGCACCCGGCTCACCACCGACGCCGTCGTCCTCGCCACCGGCCACCGTGAACGCCCCCTCGAACACCTCCTCGCCCCCCTCGCTCCCCACCTCCGCCGCGACGACGCCGGTCGCCCCCGCGTCGACGAGGACTTCCGCCTCGACCTCGACCCGACGGTCACGGGCAGCGTCTTCGTGCAGAACGCCGGCCTGCACACCCACGGCGTCGGCGCCCCCGACCTCGGCCTCGCCGCCTGGCGCGGCGCCCACATCCTCAACACCCTCACCGGCAAGGAGACGTACCCCCTGCCCCGGCGCACCGCCTTCACCACCTTCGGCCTGGAACGGCAGCAGCCTCACACCCCGCCCACGGACGGAGTGTGAGGCTGCTGCCGGGCCGGCGGGCGCGGATCAGAACACCGGCGTGCCCTCACGCGTCAGCCGCCAGTCCACCGACGCGAAGTCCTTCGGGTCCAGCACACCCTTCGCCGTCACCCACTCCGCGATCCGCGTGCGGATCTCCGTCGACTCCGACCACAGCTCCTGCGCCGACGCGACATGCGGGAACGCGCCGCCGCCGTTGGCCCGGTAATTGTTCACCGCGAACACGAACCGCTGCGCGTCGTCCAGCGGAGCGCCCGCGTACGCCAGGTTCCTGATCCGCGAACCGGCCGGCCGCGCGATGTCGATGTCGTAGGTCAGCCCCGACACGTAGTCGTAGTTGTAGTCCGGCCGGCCGCCCGCGTTGGTCAGCCTCGCCACGTCGACCTCCGCGCCCGCCGGGGTCTGCACGAAGTACTCCGCCGAGTACTCCAGGTACGCCCGCACCTGCGCGCCCGTCATCACCTTGGCGACCAGGGTGTTGTCGTACACGTACAGGCTCGACAGGTCCCGGATCGTCACCTCGCCCGCCGGGATCTCGGACGTCCGCGAGAACGGCGACGCCTGCGCCAGCACCGGCAGCGACGCGTACTCGGTGCCCGCCAGCGCGGCCCTGACCACGTCCTCCTGCACCTTGGTGATCAGGTCGATGATCGGGGCGTCCTTGTAGCGGGCGTCCACCGTCGTCAGCGTCTCGGTCGCGGTGCCCACGACCTGGTTGACGTAGTCCACGACCGCCGCGTGCTCGTCGTCCAGCAGCCGGGCGATCTCCGGGTCGTCCGCCACCGTGTTCGAGTTGCGCAGCGACGCCTTGACCGACTCCACCTGCCAACGGCCCTTGGAGAACACCAGCTCGAAGTCGAACAGCGTCAGCCGCTCCGCGTAGCACAGCGGTTCCGACAGCACGACGGTCCTGCCGGTCTCCTCGTTCGTGACCAGCAACTCCTCGATCTCCGTGTGCGCGTGACCGACCAGGATCGCGTCGATCCCCGGCACCTGCCGCGCCACGTTCGCCGCCGCGTTCTCCACGTACGGCAGCTGGTCACCGTAGGACGACGTGCCGGACGAGCCGCTGTGCGCCGACACGACCACCACGTCCGCGCCCATCGACCGCAGCTTCGGCACCCACTTCGCCGCCTGCTCCTCCAGCCCCGGGAACACCAGCTTGCCCTGCACGTACGCCTTGTCCCAGATCGCGATGCCCGGGTTCGTCAGCCCCAGCACCGCCACCTTCACCGGCGGCGCCCCCGGCACCCGGAACGTCTTCATGAAGTACGGCGGGAAGGCCGGCCGCAGCGTCTTCGCGTCCACCGCGTTCGCCCCGAGCAGCGGGAAGTCGCACTGCTCCTCGAACTTGCGCAGCGTTTCGAGGCCGTAGTTGAACTCGTGGTTGCCGAGCGCCACGGCGTCGTACCCGATGGCGTTCATCGCCTGCGCCATCGGGTGCACCGGACCGCCCTCGGCGGTGATCGGGTCGACCTTGGCGAAGTAGTACGTCAGCGGCGTGCCCTGGATGGTGTCGCCCGCGTCCAGCAGCAGCGTGTTGCGGGCGCCCTTCTCCTCTCGCACCTGCTTCACCAGCGTGGCGATCCGCGCCAGGCCCTTGGCGTTGCCCTTCGCGTCGGAGTACTCGGCGTCCTTGAAGTAGTCCCAGTTGAAGACGTTGCCGTGCAGGTCGGTCGTGCCCATGACGGTGAAGGAGTACCGCTTGGCCGGCTTGGGGCGCCTGTCCGCCGTCTCGGCGGCCTCCGCGGCCGACGCCGCCACCGTGCCGGCGATCGCGGCCGCCGCCCCGGTGGCGGCGGACTTCTTCAGGAACTTCCGGCGGTTCAGGCGGTTCGGGCGGTTCAACGGCATGTCGTGCTCTCTCCTCCAACAGTCACCACGCGCGTGGATAACGCGCGTAGATTCTGACCCGCGCATGACGTACGGGAACAGGTCCGCCACGTTGCGATCCGGTGACCGAAGCCGTGGACACGGCGGGCCGACCTGCTCATCGGAGCGGGCTACCGCACATCCAGTATTTGTCAACACCCCTTCACGCAAAGGTTGTTGAGTGGTCATGCCGGGCCAATTCTCTACTGGCCGGTAAGCCCTAGGCTCGAAACATGCGCCGAGCGAAGATCGTTTGTACTCTGGGTCCCGCCACCGACTCCTACGACCAGATCAAGGCACTGGTCGAAGCCGGAATGGACGTCGCACGCCTCAACCTCAGCCACGGCAGCCACGCCGAACACGAGGACCGCTACCGGCGCGTGCGCAAGGCCGCCGACGAGGCCGGCCGCAGCGTCGGCATCCTCGCCGACCTCCAGGGCCCCAAGATCCGCCTCGGCCGCTTCACCGAGGGCCCCGTCCTCCTCGAACGCGGCGACACCTTCACCATCACCGTCGAGGACGGCGTCGGCGGCGACCGCGACATCTGCGGCACCACCTACAAGGGCCTCGCCGGCGACGTCAGCCCCGGCGAACGCATCCTCGTGGACGACGGCCGGGTCACCCTCGAAGTCACCGAGGTCGACGGCCCCCGCGTCCGCACGACCGTCGTCGAAGGCGGCATGGTCTCCGACCACAAGGGCCTCAACCTCCCCGGCGTCGCCGTCTCCGTCCCCGCCCTCTCCGACAAGGACGAGGCCGACCTGCGCTGGGCGCTGCGCGCCGGCTGCGACGTCATCGCCCTCTCCTTCGTGCGCAGCGGACGCGACATCGAGGATGTCCACCGCATCATGGACGAGGAGGGCCGCCGCCTCCCCGTGATCGCCAAGGTGGAGAAGCCGCAGGCCGTCGACAACATCGAGGACATCGTCGCCGCCTTCGACGGCATCATGGTCGCCCGCGGCGACCTCGGCGTCGAAATGCCCCTGGAGCAGGTGCCGATCGTCCAGAAGCGCGCCGTCAAGCTCGCCCGGCGCAACGCCAAGCCGGTGATCGTCGCCACCCAGATGCTCGACTCGATGATCGAGAACTCCCGCCCCACCCGCGCCGAGGCCTCCGACGTCGCCAACGCCGTCCTCGACGGCACCGACGCGGTGATGCTCTCCGGCGAGACCAGCGTCGGCAAGTACGCCATCCAGACCGTGCGCACGATGGCCAAGATCGTCGAGGCGGCCGAGCAGGACCTCCTCGCCAAGGGACTGCCCCCGCTGACCGAGCACAACAAGCCCCGCACCCAGGGCGGCGCCGTCGCCCGCGCCGCCGCCGAGATGGGCGACTTCCTCGGCGCCCGCTTCCTCGTCGCCTTCACCCAGTCCGGCGACACGGCCCGCCGCCTGTCCCGCTACCGCTCCCCGATCCCCCTGCTCGCCTTCACCCCCGACCCGGCGACCCGCTCGCAGCTCAGCCTGACCTGGGGCGTGGAGACGTTCCTCGGCCCGCACGTGGACTCGACGGACGCGATGGTCGACCAGGTGGACGAACTGCTGACCAAGTACGGCCGCTGCGAGCCGGGCGACACGGTGGTCATCACGGCGGGCTCCCCGCCCGGGATGTCGGGCACGACGAACCTGGTGCACGTGCACCACATCGGGGAGAAGCGCTGAGTTTGGTGACCTTGAAAAAGAAGGAAAAGTACCCCGGGTCGGATTCGAACCGACGCTGGATGGTGTTTGAGACCATTGCCTCTACCGCTGGGCTACCGGGGCTTCCTTTGAAATGAAGGTCAGCGGTCACCCGCCGTGCCCCCACTTTACCGCAGCTGGGTACGCTCTTGGGAGCAGTACCGGCCTGCCTCGCACCAAGGAGCCCACGTGACCGCCCCCGAGTCGCCCCAGCCCGTAGACGCGCCCGACGACGACAAGTCTCACGTGCCGCCGCTGACGACCCGCGTCGTCATCGCCGAGGACGAGGCGCTGATCCGGCTCGACCTCAAGGAGATGCTGGAGGAAGAGGGCTACACGGTCGTCGGCGAGGCCGGTGACGGCGAGCAGGCCGTGGAACTGGCCCGGGAGCACCGGCCGGACCTGGTGATCCTCGACGTGAAGATGCCGAAGCTGGACGGCATCTCCGCGGCCGAGAAGATCGCCGAGGAGTCGATCGCCCCGGTGCTGATGCTGACCGCGTTCTCGCAGCGGGACCTCGTGGAGCGGGCGCGGGACGCCGGTGCGATGGCGTACCTGGTGAAGCCGTTCAGCAAGAGCGACGTCGTGCCGGCGATCGAGATGGCCGTCTCCCGGTACACGCAGCTCAAGGAGCTGGAGAAGGAGGTCGCCGACCTCTCCCAGCGACTGGAGACGCGCAAGCTGGTGGACCGGGCCAAGTCGATCCTGCAGACGGAGTACGGCCTGACGGAGCCGGCGGCGTTCCGCTGGATCCAGAAGACGTCGATGGACCGCAGGATGTCGATGCAGCAGGTCGCGGAGGCGGTCATCCAGGACGCGGCGGAGAAGAAGGCGGAGAAGGGCTGAGGGGCGGCGGCGTGCTCCCGGGAGGGATGGGCGCAATGCTCCCCATATGCCCCTCCCGCAGCAAGTTGCATGCGTCAGGAAATCCAATTCCCGTATGAATCTCGTGTGGTTCAATCGTGGGGTTGCGTGACGGTGAGATGTCGCGCCGCGTCATCCGCCGCTATCCCACCAAGGGGATTCTCATGGGTAAGCGCCGCAAGGTCGCCGCGTTAGGCCTGACTGCCGCCGGCACGATGGGCTTGGTGCTCGGGTCTGCCCCGCAGTCGCAGGCATACGCCTCGGTGAGTTGTCCCACCTACGAGACGTACTGCATGAACTTCTACTACAACAGTGGGCTTTCCGGATCGTTCACTGTGTTCGTGGGGTTCGATCACTACAGTCTGAACGACTACAAGTTCCTGACCACCGGTAGTGGAAAAGGTCTGTACGTCAAGAACAATGCTGCTTCCGCGGTGAACAACTCCCGCTATGACCTGAACATCTACTTCAACAGCGGCTTGGCGGGCGCTTGCGACTCCATTCCGCCGTTCGGTGACACGAACTCCGGTCCCAACGACCGTCTGGTGAACACGTACAACAACAACGCATCCTTCGGTTATGGCCGGTACAACGGCAACTGCTACAAGTTCTGATTCCGTGCGGAGCCTGGCACCGGTCTGCGTGACGCTGGCCGCTCTCCTGCTCGGCTGTTCCTCGGGCAGCGGTACGGACGAGGGTGCTGGCCCTGGCGGGGCGGCACGGAGTCCCGCTCCCTCCGCTGCCGCTCCCGAGCGACCGGTGACGTTCGCCGACCGGCTGCCTCTCGCCCGTTACAGCTACACCGCGACCCAGAACAGTGTCATCGAGTCGGCGCAGCATGTGCTCACTCGGCGCTGTATGCGCGCGTACGGGTTCACGTACGAGCCACCCGAGCCGGCTGGGGGCGTGGTGGAGTCCGCCGACCGCCGTTACGGCCTGTCGAGTGGGGACGAGGCGGCGCGATTCGGCTATCACCCGAACCGTAATGCCTTCTCCGAGGAGCGGCTCGACCTTTCGGAGGACGCTCTACGGGTGTTCTACGGAAAGCGGGGCGCGATAAGCGGTGAAAAGATCGTGCACAACGGCCTCGTAGTTCCGGACAAGGGTTGTTTCGGCCAGTCGGTGGCGGAATTGTCGGAGCGCTACGACGATCCGGACGGTGCGGCGATTGCCAGCCGTATCGCCACCGAGAGCTATGCAGCATCCTTGGCCGATCCGTCGGTGAAGGAAGGATTCCGTGAGTGGTCCGCCTGTATGCGGAAGTCCGGTTTCCGGTATGGCTCGCCGATGGACCCGCTGAACGGTTCGGAGTTCCAGGGGGGCACGATTACCGAGGGTGAGAAGAGGGCGGCGGTTGCGGATGTGCGGTGCAAGGAGGAGACCGGTCTGCTCGACGTCTGGTTCGCAGCGGAGTCGACGATTCAGAAGTCGGCGATTGCGAAGAATCGCAAGGCCTTGGAAGCGCTGAGAACGGCCCATCGGGAGAAGGCGGAGGCAGCACGTCGCATTGTCGCGGACGGCTAGACCGTTTGTCGTTTCGAGGTGAAAGACGAAAGGTTGTGGCCCTGCCGCAGGACGGCAGGGCCACAACCTTTTGTACGGAAGGGCGGTCAGTCCTCGCCGAGGTAGGCCTTGCGGACCGACTCGTCGTGGAGGAGGTCCTGGCCCGTGCCGGACAGGACGATCTTGCCGACCTCCATGACGTGCCCGTGGTCGGCGAGTGAGAGCGCCGCCTGGGCGTTCTGCTCGATGAGCAGGATGGTGGTGCCCTGGGACTTGAGTTCCTGAATGGTCGCCATGATCTTCTGCATCATGATGGGCGACAGTCCCATGGAGGGCTCGTCGAGCATGAGCAGCTTGGGCTGGGACATCAGGGCGCGGCCCATGGCGAGCATCTGCTGTTCGCCGCCGGAGAGGGTGCCCGCGGCCTGCTTCCGGCGTTCCCCGAGGATGGGGAAGAGGTCGTAGGCGCGCTGGATGTCCTTCTCGATGCCTTCCTTGTCGTTGCGCAGGTAGGCGCCGAGGCGGAGGTTGTCCTCGATGGTCATCCGGGGGAAGATGTGCCGCCCCTCGGGTGAGTGGGCGAGGCCCAGGGAGACGACCTTGTGGGCGGGGATCTTCCTCAACGACCTGCCCTCGAACCGGATGTCGCCGGAGACCGGCTGAAGCAGTCCGGAGAGGGTGCGCAGGGTGGTGGTCTTCCCGGCGCCGTTGGTGCCGATGAGGGTGACGACCTCGCCGGCGTCGACCTTGAACGAGATGCCCTTGACGGCCTCGATCTTGCCGTAGGCGACTCGGAGGTCCTCGACTTCGAGGAGCGCGGTCACTTGTCGTCCCCTTCCGTGGTGCTGTGCGCCTCGGCGGCTTCGACCTCGGCGACCTCCTCGCCGCCGGGGGCGCCCTCGAAGGGGGTGCCGAGGTAGGCGGCGATGACGCGTTCGTCGGCCTGGACCACTTCGGCGGGGCCTTCGACGATCTTCTCGCCCTGGACGAGCACGGCGACCCGGTCGCAGAGGTTCATGATGAACCGGATGTCGTGCTCGATGACGAGGACGGCGATGCCCTTGTCGCGGATGGCGAAGATGAGTTCCTCGGCGGCGCGAGTCTCCTGCGGGTTCATGCCGGCCGTGGGCTCGTCGAGGAGGAGCAGGCCCGGGTCGCTCGCCAGTGCCCGGGCGATCTCCAGCTTGCGCTGTTCGCCGTAGGGCAGGTTGCGGGCGAGGTGGTTGGCCTTGGCGGCCAGGCCGGTGAACTCGAGGAATTCCATGGCCCGGGCGTGGGACTCCTGCTCGGCCCGCTTGAAGGAGGGCAGTCGCAGCAGTGCGGACCACAGGCCCTCCTTGGTCCGGGTGTGCCGGCCGACGAGCACGTTCTCCAGGACGGTCATGTTGGCGAAGAGCCGGATGTTCTGGAAGGTGCGGGCGATGCCGGCCTGGGTGACCAGGTGGGGCTTGGGCGGCAGGACGGTGCCCTTGTAGGCGACCTTGCCCTCGGTGGGCACGTACAGGCCGGTGAGGCAGTTGAAGAAGGTCGTCTTGCCGGCGCCGTTGGGCCCGATGAGTCCGACGATCTCGCCGCTGTTGACGGTGAGGTCGACGCCGCGCACGGCGGTGAGGCCGCCGAAGCGCATGGTGACGCCGCTGGCGTCGAGGACCGTTGTGGTGGTGGGTGCGGTGGTGGTCATGGCGGTCACGCCCCTGCCTTGGTGACGCCGGTCGCGGCTGCGGGCAGTGGCTTGTCCTCCGGTACGTCGAGCTGTCCGGTTTCGTGGAATTCGAGCTGCTTCCTGCGGTCGGCGACGAGGCCTTCGGGGCGGATGCGCATGAGGAGCATCAGCGCGACGCCGAAGAGCAGCAGCTGGTACTCCGCCATGAACTGCAGCTTGGCCGGGATGAGGTAGAGCAGCGCGGCGCCGATCAGCGGGCCGCTGATGGTGCCCATTCCGCCGAGGATGACGGCGGCGAGCAGGAAGGCGGAGTTCGGCGGGACGGAGCCGGCGAACTGGTACTGCTCGGGGGTGACGCTGTAGGACACGTGCGCCTGGACCGTGCCGGCGAGGCCGGCGAGGGAGGCGCCGAGGGCGAAGGCGAGGAGCTTGAGACGGAAGCCGTTGATGCCCATGGCGGTGGCGGCCGTCTCGTCCTCGCGGATGGCGACCCACGCGCGGCCGATGCGGGACTCCGCCGAGCGGCGGAAGACCATGACGACGATCGCGGTGAACAGCAGCATCAGCAGGTAGTAGTTGCCGGACCGGGTCAGCTCGTGGCCCAGGACGTTGTGCGGCAGTCCGAGGTTGAACCCGAAGAACTCCAGGTCCGGGATGTTGGGAATGCCGTTGGAGCCGTTGGTGACGTCCGGTCCGCTGTTGCCGTTGAGGTTGTTCACGGTGATGCGGAAGATCTCACCGAACCCGAGCGTCACGATGGCGAGGTAGTCGCCGCGCAGCCGGAGGGTGGGAGCGCCGATGACCACGCCGAAGATCAGCGAGGCGGCGGCGCCGGTGAGGACGGCGGCCCAGAAGGGGAACTGAACGCCGCCGATGGTCGACTGGGGGGAGCCGGAGACCAGGGCGGCGGCGTAGGCGCCGACGCCGAGGAAGGCGACGTAACCGAGGTCGAGGAGGCCGGCGAGGCCGACGACGACGTTCAGTCCCAGGGCGACCGTGGCGAAGATCAGGATGTTGGCGCCGATGAGGGCGAACTGATCGTTGCTCTGGGTGAAGGGGAAGCAGATCGCCGCGGCGAACGCCGCCGTGAGGGTGACGTTGCGGTGCTTGGCGGTGAGTGCGGACAGCCGCTTGAGGAGGCCCGCGCGGTGCACGGCGACGAAACCGAAGCCCGCGATGATCAGGAAGCCGATGAACAGCTCGGAGTACTCGGTGCCGATGCCGTATGCGAAGGCGTACATGCCGACGCCGAAGCCCGCGGCGATGATGAGGATCTCGGCCCAGGAGGGGAGTTCCTTGGCGCGGGACGGTTCGGGCGCCGTGAGGGCGTGACGGAACCGGTCCCAGACGCTGTCGGTGTCCTGGGGGTCGCGGGGCAGGTCGGCGGGGAGGCCGAGGGCGCCGATCACGGCGACGAGGGCGCCGATGCCGGAGAGCCAGGCGCCGGGCTCGAGGTTCACCACGCCGCCGAGCTCGTAGCTGATGGCGCCGATGGCGTAGCCCGTGGTGCCGAGGACGCCGAGGGAGGCGAGGAGGACGGGGCTGTTGGTGCCGCCGGGGGTGAGCCAGCCCAGACCGCGGATGCCGTAGCCGGAGAGGGCGAACAGCAGGGTCAGTACGGCGCCGACGAGGGTGAGGACCTGGAGGCCGCCGGGGTAGCCGGTGACGGTGAGGTTGCCCGGGAACTCGTCGGTCCACGTCCAGGCGAGGAAGGTGCCGGCGAGGGCGAGGACGGAGCCGCCGACCGTCACCGCGCGCGCCGCGGTGGGCGGCAGGGGGACGACCGTGGTGGCCGGGGCGGCCGTGGTGGCGGACACGCTGGAGGTGTCGGTGGTCTTGTCCATGGGAGTTTCGGTGGTCATGCGTATCACGCCCGATCCGCGACGCGTTCGCCGAGCAGGCCCTGGGGCCTGATCAGGAGGACGAGGATGAGCAGGCTGAACGCCCAGACATCCTTCCAGGCGCCGCCGCCGAAGAGTTCCATGCCGGGGATCTCGGCGATGTAGCCGGTGGCGAGGGACTCGGCTACACCGAGGACCAGGCCGCCGAGCATGGCGCCGTAGATGTTGCCGATGCCGCCGAGTACGGCGGCCGTGAAGGCCTTGAGGCCCATCAGGAAGCCCATCCGGAAGCCGACCTGGCCGTTCTTGAGGCCGTAGGCGACGGCGGCGATGGCGGCGAACGCGGCACCGATGGCGAAGGCCATGACGATGATGCGGTCGGTGTTGACGCCCATCAGTTTGGCGGTGTCGGGGTCCTGGGCAGTGGCCTGCATGCCGCGGCCGGAGCGCGTCTTGTTGACGAACAGGCCGAGGGCGACCATGCACAGGGGAGCGGCGATGAGGACGAAGAGGTCGCCGCGCTGGATGTTGGCGCCGAGCACGTCGATGGGGCCGCCTTCGAACTGCGGGAAGGAGCGGTCCTTCTTGGCGTCCGGGTACCACATCCACACGGCCTGCTGGAGGACGAGGGACAGGCCGATGGCGGTGATCAGGGGTGCCAGGCGTGGTGCGGTGCGCAGCGGCCGGTAGGCGAACCGTTCCGCGGCGGTGGCGACCGCGACCGCGACGATGATGCCGCCGATGATCATCAGCGGGACGGCGGCGCCGAGGGCGAAGCCGTCGGGGAGTACCAACCAGACGGTGAGGGCCCCGAAGCCCCCGACCATGAAGATCTCGCCGTGGGCGAAGTTGATGAGCTGGACGATGCCGTAGACCATCGTGTAGCCGATCGCGATGAGTCCGTACATCGCGCCGAGGATGAGTCCATTGGCCAGCTGTTGCGGCAGTTCGTTCACCGCAGGGCCTCCGTGGGAGTGGTTCGGATATGGCGCCGCGCGGGAGCGCTGATGGGCGCTCCCGCGCGGCCTGGATCAATGTGTGAGGTGGGGGAGTGCTCTTACTCGTCCTCTGCTCAGCCCAGCTTGGCCTGACCGCTGTAGACCGGCGCCCACTCGTTGTTCTTGATCTCGTACGCGGTCATGGTGTGGTTGGTGGTGTCGCCGAACTCGTCGAAGGAGATCGGACCGGTGACGCCGTCGAACTTGATCTTGCTCATCGCGTCCAGGACCGCCTTGCGGCCGTCGGACGGGAGCTCCCCGTCGTTGCCCTCGACCGCGAGCTTGACGGCCTCGATGATGGACCAGGTGGCGTCGTAGGTGAGACCGCCGTAGACCTGGTACGGGTCCTTGTAGCCCGCCGCCTCGTAGTCCGCGATGAACTTCTTGGCGGACTCGAGCTGCTCCACGGGCTCGCCGACGGAGGTGCCGAGGTCGCCTTCGGCCTTCTTGTTCAGCTCGGGGTAGTCGGTGGAGACAATGCCGTCGCCGCCCATGAGCGGGATGTTCTGGCCGCTGTCCTTGAGCTGCTGGCTCAGGGGGGCGGCGGCCGGGTACTCACCGCCGTAGTACAGGGCCTCGGCACCGGTCTTCTTGATCTTGGCCACGACGGAGTTGAAGTCGCGGTCGTCGGGGTTGACGTGGTCCTCGCCGACGATCTTGCCGCCGAGCTTGGTGAAGTTCGTCTTGAAGGAAGCGGCCAGGCCGGCGCCGTAGGTCTTCTGGTCGTCGATCAGGTAGACCTTCTTCTTGCCGGCCTTGGTGAAGAGGTACTCGGCGGCGAAGGCGCCCTGGATCTCGTCCGTGGTGGCCGTACGGAAGAACGTCTTGAACTGGCGGACCGAGTTTCCGGTCTTCCAGCCGTCGCCCTGGGTCAGCTCGGTGCCGGTGTTGGCCGGGGAGACCTGGACGAGGCCGGCGTCGTTGAGCGGCTTCTGCATCTGCTGCGAAACGCTGGAGTTCAGCGGGCCGACGACGCCGAGCACGTCCTTGTTGCTGATGAACTTCTGTGCGTTCTGCTGGCCGACGGACGGCTGGGCCTGGTCGTCCAGGGCCTCGATCTTGAACTCGACGCCCTTGACGAACTCGTCCTTGTTGGCCGTGTTCGCGGCGAGTTCGGCGGAGTTCTTGATGCCGAGGCCGAGAGCGGAGAGGTCACCCGTGAGGGGGGCGTCGACGCCGATCACGACAGTGGTCTTGTCGCCCCCGCCGCCGCTGCTGCTGTTGTCGTCGCGCGAACCGCAGGCGGTGAGGGTGAGCGCTCCCGCCGCCAGCGCGGCGGTTATGGCGATGAGCGAACGTTGACGCACGATGAGTCCTTTCCATGGCGCGGCCCTTCCCCGTGGAAGAAGCCGAGTCGAGCGCTGGGGCCGAAGAACGCCCTTGGCGTCGATTCCGACGGCGCGGTGACTGGCGGTGACTCTAGGCGGGTGGAGGTTACGTGGAGGAGTGTCTGGCCAAGGCTGTGACGCTCTTGTTATGACACGACGTAATGCAGAGCGGTACTGAGCGGGTGGAAGTGCGGAATTCCGGCTGATTCGCCCTGTCCGTATGGTGAGACATGCAGGACGGGACCCGAGTTCTATCAGGAGTGTTCTTGATCTTTGGTGGTGTCGGATCCTGGGACGGGGTCGTTGCCGAGGGCTACTTGAAGGGCGCTTGAGGGGGCGCGGGCATAGTGCCCACCCCGGCGGAAACTGTGCGCCTCTATTGCGTGCGCATTACGCAGCGTTACGTTCAGGAAAGGGACTCCGGTGTTCCGCGGCGGTTTTCGGCAATCGGTCGCCCGCATGACGATGATCACCTTCTGTGGGATTCCCGTGATCGTCCGGAATGAGGGGCACGGAAACGGCGTCGGGGAATGACCGGTGTGCGGCTGATCGACGCGCGTCACGGCGGCGGGTGCCGGGCGGGAGGCGCCCGTGGCGGAGGCGGCGGCGAGTGCGCCGACGGCCGGGCCGGTCGGGGGCGGGTGGTGGTGCCGGGCGCACGGCCGCGTGAGGCGACCGCGCCTCGGCCGACCGGGCGGACGTGTCCCGTATGCGCCCGTGCTTCCGCCCGGCTCGGCGAGCTCTGGGCGGCTCAACTGCACGGCCCCTCGCCCGGATCGCCGTCGCGGTCTCGCGGGGTGCGGCGTCCGTGGGGCCGACGGGCGGTCAACTCGCCGTTGCCGTACGGACCTTGGCGCTTCCGCCGGGTGCCGGTGGCATCCACTGTGTCCGTCGGGATCGTGGACCGGATCGTGGACCGGCCCATCGAGCGGCGGTCGCCGCAGGCGTTCCGGTCGAGCATCTCGCGCGACCGGCGGGCGAGGGCAGGGTTCTTCGGGCGGGGCTGCGGACGGCGGCAGTGCCGGAGCGGCGGTGCGTACCGGGTTCCCGGTGCCCGCCGTGCTTCCGCCGTGTGTGCCGGGGTCGGCGCATGGGGTGGCCGGGGCGCCGAACGGCAGCACCGGCCCGAACGCCGCCCCCGGTTCGCGGGGCCCTGCCGTTGCCATACCCGGACGCTAAACGGCCCGGGCCCTTGGCGGCAACTTCCCGGTGCGCGAAGGGACTTGGGGCACGCTCGAAGCCGGCCCGGTCCACTGCGCCGGCGCCCCACGGGGTCCGCTCAGCCCGTGGCCCTGTCCGGCCCGCTCTGGCGGCGCCCCGCCCGCCTGCTCAGCCGGTGGCCGCGCCCGGCTGCTGCGCCTCGCCCGGGTTCGCGTCGCGCAGCAGGCAGGTCAGCCGGGCGGTGCAGACGCGGCGGCCCTGCTCGTCGCTGATCACGGTCTCGTACGTCGCCGTGGAGCGCCCCCGGTGCACCGGCGTCGCCACGCCGGTGACCATGCCCGAGCGCAGGCCCCGGTGGTGCGTGCAGTTCAGGTCGACGCCGACGGCGATCTTGGTGGAGCCGCCGTGCAGCATCGCGCCGACGGAGCCGAGGGTCTCGGCCAGCACGGCCGAGGCGCCGCCGTGCAGCAGGCCGTACGGCTGGGTGTTGCCCTCCACCGGCATGGTGGCGACGACGCGGTCCGCCGAGGCCTCCAGTATCTCGATGCCCATGCGCCGGCCCAGATCCCCGGCGGAGAACAGGGCGGGCAGGTCGATGCCGAGCGCCGCGTACTCGTCGATGACCTCTTGCGGGAACTTCACGGTGTGCTGCTCGCCCATGGGGCCCGGCTCCGTTTCGTCGGTCGCGCTGGCTGAGCGGTCGCTCAGTCGGCTGCCGATTGTTCCAGACGGACGACCACGGACTTGCTGGCCGGGGTGTTGCTCGTGTCGGCGGTCGCGTCCAGCGGCACCAGGACGTTGGTTTCCGGGTAGTAGGCGGCGGCGCAGCCCCGCGCGGTCGGGTAGTGGACGACCCGGAAGCCGGGCGCCCGCCGCTCCAGGCCGTCCCGCCACTCGCCGACCAGATCGACGTAGGACCCGTCCGCGACCTTCAGCTCGGCGGCGTCGGCCGGGTTCACCAGGACCACCCGGCGGCCGTTCCTGATGCCCCGGTAGCGGTCGTCGAGGCCGTAGATCGTGGTGTTGTACTGGTCGTGCGAGCGCAGCGTCTGGAGCAGCAGCCTGCCCGGGGGCAGCCGCGGGTACTCGACGGGGGCCGCGGTGAAGTTGGCCTTGCCGGTGGCGGTGGGGAAGCGGCGCTCGTCGCGCGGGGCGTGCGGCAGGACGAATCCGGCCGGGTCGGCCACGCGCGCATTGAAGTCCTCGAAACCGGGGATCACCCGCGCGATGCGATCCCGGATCGTCGCGTAGTCCCTCTCGAACTCCTCCCACGGGACGCGGCTCTTCCCGCCGAGCACCCGGCGGGCCAGCCGGCACACGATCGCCGGCTCGGACAGCAGGTACGGGCTCGCGGGCTCCAGACGGCCACGGGAGGCGTGCACCATGCCCATGGAGTCCTCGACGGTCACGAACTGCTCGCCGCCGCCCTGGACGTCGCGCTCGGTGCGGCCGAGGGTGGGCAGGATCAGGGCGCGCGCTCCGGTGACGACGTGGCTGCGGTTGAGCTTGGTCGACACGTGCACGGTCAGCCGGGCGCGCCGCATCGCCGCCTCGGTGACGTCCGTGTCGGGGGAGGCGGAGACGAAGTTGCCGCCCATCGCGAAGAACACCTTGGCCTGCCCGTCGCGCAGCGCGCGGATGGCGCGTACGACGTCGTAGCCGTGGCGGCGCGGGGGAGCGAAGCCGAACTCCTTCTCCAGGGCGTCCAGGAAGGCGGGCGCGGGCCGCTCGAAGATGCCCATCGTGCGGTCGCCCTGCACGTTGGAGTGGCCGCGCACCGGGCACACGCCCGCGCCGGGCCGGCCGATGTTGCCGCGCAGCAGCAGGAAGTTGACGATCTCGCGGATGGTCGGCACGGAGTGCTTGTGCTGGGTGAGGCCCATGGCCCAGCAGACGATGGTGCGCCGCGAGCCGAGGACCATCGCGAAGGCCTTCTCGACGTCCGCGCGGGTGAGGCCGGTCGCGGCGAGCGTCTCGTCCCAGTCGGCGTCCCGGGCGGCGTCGGCGAACTCCTCGTAGCCGTGGGTGTGGGCGCGGACGAACTCCTCGTCGACGGCTCCCTCGGTCTGGACGATCAGCTTGTTCAGCAGACGGAAGAGGGCCTGGTCGCCGCCGATGCGGATCTGCAGGAACAGATCGGTCAGTGCGGCCCCGCCGGCCACCAGCCCCTTGGCGGTCTGCGGGTTCTTGAAGCGCTCCAGGCCCGCTTCCGGCAGCGGGTTGACGCTGATGATCCGCGCACCGTTCGCCTTGGCCTGCTCCAGGGCGGTGAGCATGCGCGGATGGTTGGTGCCCGGGTTCTGCCCGGCGACGATGATCAGGTCCGCCTTGTGCAGGTCCTCCAGCAGGACGCTGCCCTTGCCGATGCCGATGGTCTCGGTCAGCGCCGAGCCCGACGACTCGTGGCACATGTTGGAGCAGTCGGGCAGGTTGTTGGTGCCCAGCTCGCGCGCGAACAGCTGGTAGAGGAACGCGGCCTCGTTGCTGGTGCGGCCCGAGGTGTAGAAGACGGCCTCGTCGGGGGAGCGGAGCGCGGCGATCTCCTCGGCGACGATGTCGAACGCCCGCTCCCAGGTGACCGGCTCGTAGTGTTCGCCGCCCTCGGGCAGGTACATGGGGTGCGTGAGACGGCCCTGCTGGCCGAGCCAGTAGCCGCTGCGGGTCGCGAGGTCGGCGACCGGGTGCGCGGCGAAGAACTCCGGGGTGACCCGGCGCACGGTGGCCTCCTCGGCGACCGCCTTCGCGCCGTTCTCGCAGAACTCCATCGTGTGCCGGTGTTCCGGCTCGGGCCAGGCGCAACCGGGACAGTCGAAGCCGTCCTTCTGGTTGACGCTGAGCAGCGTCAGCGCGGTGCGCTTGAGGCCCATCTGCTGCTGGGCGTGGCGCAGGCTGTGTCCGATGGCCGGCAGCCCGGCGGCCGCATGCCGAGGGCCCGCCACGTGCGGCGCGTCCTGCACGGGATCGCTCTTCGGCGGCTTCGAGGCCATCGCACGCTCTCCTTCGACTCGGCCGGGAGCAACCCGTCCACGGCTCCTCCTCCGATACTCGCACGCACCACCGACAATGCACCGGGGCCGACGTGCGGGGGCGAGGCCAATGGTCGCGCGGCGGCGGGGCAGGTGAGGAGGGGGACGGCCGGGCGCGGCTGACGGGCGTCGCGCCGCCGACGTGCGGCCCGCCGCCCGCGCGCGGTGCCCGCCGGCGGTGCCGCGGCAGTGGCGGGGGCGGTGGGGCGTCGTTGTCAGTGGGCCGTGGCAGGATCGGGGGCGTGGCAGAGACAGCATCGAAGAAGACCGACAGCAACCCCGGCGGCAGCCGTCCGCGGCTGATGCTCATGGACGGGCACTCGCTGGCCTACCGCGCGTTCTTCGCGCTGCCCGCGGAGAATTTCACGACCGCGACCGGCCAGCCGACGAACGCGATTTACGGCTTCGCGTCGATGCTGGCCAACACGCTCCGCGACGAGGCGCCCACGCACTTCGCGGTGGCCTTCGACGTGTCCCGCAGGACATGGCGCTCCGAGGAGTTCACCGAGTACAAGGCGAACCGCTCCAAGACCCCGGACGAGTTCAAGGGCCAGGTCGAACTGATCGGCGAGCTGCTCGACGCGATGCACGCGCAGCGTTTCGCCGTCGACGGCTACGAGGCGGACGACGTCATCGCCACCCTCGCCACCCAGGCCGAGGCCGAGGGTTTCGACGTGCTGATCGTCACGGGCGACCGCGATTCCTTCCAGCTGGTGAGCGACCACATCACGGTGCTCTATCCGACCAAGGGCGTCTCCGAGCTGACCCGGTTCACCCCGGAGAAGGTCGTGGAGAAGTACGGGCTGACGCCCGCGCAGTACCCCGACTTCGCCGCCCTGCGCGGAGACCCCTCCGACAACCTGCCGGGCATCCCCGGCGTCGGTGAGAAGACCGCCGCGAAGTGGATCAACCAGTTCGGTTCCTTCGCCGAGCTGGTCGAGCGGGTCGACGAGGTCAAGGGCAAGGCCGGGCAGAACCTGCGCGACCACCTGGAGGCGGTGAAGCTGAACCGCCGCCTCACCGAGCTGGAGCGCCACGTCGAGCTGCCGAAGACCGTCGCCGACCTGACCCGCGCCCCGTACGACCGCAAGGCCGTCGCCATGGTGCTGGACACCCTGGAGATCAGGAACCCCTCCCTGCGCGAGCGCCTCTTCGCCGTCGACCCCGGCGCCGAGGAGGCCGAGGTGACCCCGATCGCGGCGGACGGCGTCGAACTGGACGGCACGGTGCTCGCCACCGGCGAGGTCGCCGCCTGGCTCGCCGAGCACGGCACGGACGTCCTCGGCGTCGCCACCGTCGACACCTGGGCCCTGGGCGCCGGCTCGGTCGCCGAGATCGCCCTCGCCGCGCCCTCCGGAGCGGCGGCGTGGTTCGACCCGTCGCAGCTGGACGAGACCGACGAGGCCGCGTTCGCCGACTGGCTGGCCGACGCGGACCGGCCCAAGGTGTTCCACAACGCCAAGGGCGCCATGCGCGTCTTCGCCGAGCACGGCTGGAGCGTCGAGGGCGTCACCATGGACACCGCCCTGGCCGCCTACCTCGTCAAGCCGGGCCGCCGTTCCTTCGACCTGGACGCGCTGTCCATGGAGTACCTGCACCGCGAGCTGGCCCCCGCCGCCGCGGCCGACGGCCAGCTCGCCTTCGGCACGGACGACGGCGCCGAGGCCGAGGCGCTCATGATCCAGGCCCGCGCCATCCTCGACCTGGGCCAGGCATTCGAGGGCCGTCTGGAGGAGGTGGGCGCCGCCGACCTGCTGCGCGACATGGAGCTGCCGACCTCCGCGCTGCTCGCCCGCATGGAGCGGCACGGCATCGCCGCCGACCGGGCCCACCTGGAGGCCATGGAGCAGATGTTCGCCGGCGCGGTCCAGCAGGCGGTGAAGGAGGCGCACGCCGCGGCGGGCCACGAGTTCAACCTGGGCTCGCCCAAGCAGCTTCAGGAGGTGCTCTTCGGCGAGCTGGGCCTGCCGAAGACGAAGAAGACCAAGACCGGCTACACCACCGACGCCGACGCCCTGGCCTGGCTCGCCGCCCAGACGGACAACGAACTGCCGGTCATCATGCTCCGCCACCGGGAGCAGGCGAAGCTGCGCGTCACCGTCGAGGGCCTGATCAAGACGATCGCGACGGACGGACGGATCCACACCACCTTCAACCAGACGGTCGCCGCGACCGGCCGGCTGTCCTCCACCGACCCCAACCTGCAGAACATCCCCGTGCGCACCGACGAGGGCCGGGCCATCCGCCGCGGCTTCGTCGTCGGCGAGGGCTTCGAGTCGCTGCTGACCGCCGACTACAGCCAGATCGAGCTGCGGGTGATGGCCCACTTGTCGGAGGACGAAGGGCTGATCGAGGCGTTCACCTCCGGCGAGGACCTGCACACCACGGCCGCCTCACAGGTGTTCGGGGTCGCCCCGGCCGCGGTCGACGCGGAGATGCGCCGCAAGATCAAGGCCATGTCGTACGGCCTGGCGTACGGGCTGTCGGCGTTCGGCCTGTCCCAGCAGCTGAACATCGAGGCCGCGGAGGCGCGCGCCCTGATGGACGCGTACTTCGAGCGGTTCGGCGGCGTACGGGACTATCTGCGCCGGGCGGTCGACGAGGCCCGGGCGACGGGCTACACGGCGACCCTCTTCGGCCGCCGCCGCTATCTGCCCGACCTCAACAGCGACAACCGCCAGCGCCGGGAGGCGGCCGAGCGGATGGCCCTCAACGCGCCGATCCAGGGCACGGCGGCGGACATCGTGAAGATCGCCATGCTCAAGGTCGACCAGGCACTGCGCGCCGCGGACCTGAACTCGCGCATGCTGCTCCAGGTCCACGACGAAATCGTCCTGGAACTGGCCCCCGGTGAGCGCGAGGCGGTGGAGACCCTGGTCCGCCGCGAAATGGCGGGCGCCGTCCAGCTCAGGGCCCCCCTGGACGTCTCCGTGGGCGTCGGCCCGGACTGGGAGTCGGCGGCCCACTGACACCGTCCGCCGACCGCGTTGGGGGGGGGGGGGGGGGAGGGGGAGGGGGGGGGGGGAGAGGGGGGGGGGGGGGGGGGGGGGGGGGGGGGGGGGAGAAGAGAGAGGGGAGGGGGGGGGGGGGGGGGGGCCT
>NZ_JBVJFP010000006.1:113794-226236 GCF_055587785.1 Streptomyces sp. NPDC046379 | reverse complement strand
CGCCGAGGAGCTGCTCGGTCCCGGGGGGGCCCCCCCCCCCCCCCCCCCCCCCCCCGCCCCCCCCCCCCCCCCCCCCCCCCCCCCCCCCCAGCCGCGGTCGGCGGGAATCCCGGCGGTGGGGCACACGCACCCACACTGCCCACCCCCGGGGTCGGCACGCTGCGGGTGAAGCCGAAGCCTCCCGCCGGAGCCCCTTGCCCGGACGAGCCGCCCGATGGGGCAGGCTGCCCCCCGCCGTCGCCGGGGCGGTCCGGGCCCTCGGCCAGGGGGTGCGCCGGCGTAACGCAAGCCGGGCGGCGCCGACCGAGTTCGTCACCCGTGTGGCCCCCGCGAAGACGCCCACCCGGCCCGCCGGCCGTCAGGATGCCGCCATGGGTATACGCATGCTCAACCGCCGGACGGCCCCCGCGCCGCTCCCGCCGGCCCCGGCCCTCGCGGCCGGCGCAAGCACCGCCCGCATCCCCGCCGGACCGGCGACCGTCCTGCGCCGCACCGCGGCCGGCCTCGGACGCAGACTCGGACTCCCCGACCGCCAGGACCTCCGCGCACGCGTCCTCGTCCGCTCCCGTGAGCGCGCGGCGGCCGTCCGCAGGCTGTGGGCCGACATGGCCGCCGGCTATCTGGCCCTGGCGCTCACCCTGCTGCCCAGGACCCGCCCCGCGCAGACGCTCACCGTCTTCACGGTGACACTCCCCGGAGGCCCAGCCCCTGCCGGGCCTCGCATCCTCAGTCAGCGGGCGCCCTGACCCGGTCGTCGGCCCCCGATGCCCGGCCCGTCGGCCGACGCGGGCGCACGCCGACGGCGTACGGCAGCGCCCTGCTCGCGCCGGCGGGTTTCTGCGCCCGTCGGCAGGCCGGTGCGTCCTGCGTCATCGGGCCCCCGGACCCGGTGGCCCGGTGCTGGGAGTCCGGTTCGCCCACCGACGCGGGCGCACCCCGACGGCGTACGGCAGCCCCCTGCTCCCATCGGCAGCACCCGCCCCTGCCGCCGGCACCCCGCCCCCGCCGGCCGGCAGGCCCTCGCATCCCCCTACAGCAGCGCCTCGCCCCGCCCCCCGCCGGCAGCCCTACGTCCTCAGTCGGCGGACGCCCCGACCCGCTCGCCCGCCTCGGGGACCCGGTGCACCGGCCGTCGCAGGCGCACGCCCACGGCGTACAGCAGCACCCCCGGCACCAGCCCGGCCCCCGCGCCGAAGCACAGCGTGGGGATCAGCTCCCAGGGTTCGGCGTCCGCGCCCGAGTGCGCCCACCAGCGCGCCGAGCGGTGTGCCGCCGCCACCGCGGCGCAGCCGCCGATCACCGCGAACGCCAGCCCGCGGTCCCTGGCCGGCAGCGACGGCACCCCCACGGGAGCGGACGCCGGCGCGCGCCGTACCGCCCGGGCCAGGAACCAGCCGATGACGACCGCGGCGACCGCAGAGCCGCCGTACTGGAGGTACCAGTACAGCGGCGACCCCGCGACCTTCTCGCCCAGCACCGGGAAGACCCGCATCCCCCACCGGTCGAGGTGGGTGAACTCGTCCCACACGACATGGGTCAGCGCGCCCAGCGCGGCGGACGCGTACCACCTCGCCGCCAGGGCCGGTCGCAGCCGCGCGCGGCGCGCACCGCAGCGCAGCAGCGTCGCCGGGCGGGCCTGCCGTCCCGGCGGCAGCAGCGCCACCAGCGGCTCGCGCACCAGCAGCCACAGCCCCGCCAGCGCCCAGGCGATGAGCACGTCGACCGTGAAGACGCCGGGGTACGCGTGCGTGACGTCGCCGAACTTCATCGCGCCGGGCACCGCACTCGCCGCGTAATAGGTCATGTCGGGCGCGAAGGACCCCGCCAGCAGCACGGCCGGCGCCAGCCGCGCGCGGCCGGTTCCGTCGGAACGGACGGCGGGCAGCACGGCCGCCGCATGACTCAAGGTGAACGGCAACGGTGCTCCCCATGACGGACTTTGGCCCCCAGTATGCGAGACCCGCCGCACGGCCGAGGGCACAACGGGACGTGGCCAAGCGGTGAAAATCGGGCGCGAACCAGTGCCCGTGCGAACGAACTTGTCGTAGGGTCACTGGGTTGACGTGCACAGGAGCACGCCGCACACCGGACAACGCGAACAGGTCGGACAGGCCGCAGATCGGCGGCATTGGCGACATCAACGGCATCGACGGACAGTCGGACGTCCGCGGGAGGGGTTCACTTCATGGCGGCGCATTTGGGAAGGTTGCGCAAGGGGGCGGTGAACACGACCGTCGCGGCGCTGGCGGTCGCGGCACTGGCCGCGTCCCAGGGCCCGGGAGTGATCGGCGACGACTCCGGCAGACGGTCGACGACCGGGACCCAGCCGTCCCCCGACGTGCCCGCCGAGGACAGCGCGACCGGCAACTCGCCGTACTACACGGACCTGCCGCCGCTGGAGAGCCCCAACCCCGCGCCCACCACCGGCCCCACCGCCGACCCCGGGACGGGCGACACGGCGGCCGGCATTCCCGCGACCGTCCTCGACGCCTACCGGAAGGCCGCGGACCGGCTGCGCGCCGACAAGCCCGGCTGCAACATGCCCTGGGAACTGCTCGCCGCCATCGGCAAGGTCGAGTCGGGCCACGCACGCGGCGGCAACGTCACCACCGACGGCACCACCGTCACCCCGATCCTCGGCCCGCAGCTCAACGGCAACGGCTTCGCCAGCATCCGCGACACCGACGGGGGCGCCCACGACGGCGACACCGCCTACGACCGGGCCGTGGGCCCCATGCAGTTCATCCCGTCCACCTGGGCCTGGGCGGGCCGCGACGGCAACGGCGACGGACGGAAGGACCCGAACAACATCTACGACGCCGCGCTCTCGGCCGGCCACTACCTGTGCCGCTTCGGCTGGGACCTGTCCGACGACGAGGACCTGCACAGCGCGATCCTCAGCTACAACAACTCGCGGGACTACCTCAACACCGTCCTGTCGTGGCTCGAGTACTACCGCAAGGGCACGCACCAGATCCCGAACGGCACCGGCGAGCTGCCCGGCGACCGCAGCGACGAGCCGCGCGGATCACACCCCGAGACCAAGCCGCCCACCAGTCAGAAGCCGGAGACCGAGCCCCCGAGCCCGCGGCCCACGCCCCCGCCCGGCGGCGGCTCCGGCGAGCCCACGCCGCCGCCCACCACCCCGCCGCCGACCCCGTCGCCGACGCCGACCGACACGGTCCACCACCTGGAGAACGCGGGCACCGGACCGCTCACCGCGACGGCGGGCGACGCCTTCGCGGAGCGGATCGCGGCCCGGGCCGAGACCGAGGCAGGCAAGGGCGTCGGCAAGGTGCGGATCCGTTTCACCATCTCGGGCGGCACGGACGCGGTCTTCGCCGGCGGCGAGCAGGTGGCCACCGTCACCACCGGTTCGACCGGCGTGGCCGTCGCCCCGGTGCTCCAGGCCGGCGAGCGGACGGGAGAGTTCACCGTCCGCGCCACCGTCGTCGGTCGCTCGGTGCCCGCCGTCACCTACACCGCCACCGTCACGGCCCGCGCGGCCGACGCCCTCGCCCGTACCGGCGAAACGGCGCTCACGTGCGTCGCCGGCGGTGAGTTCGCCGAGCAGGTGCAGGTCAAGGCGACCTACCAGGGCGCCGTCGCGGACGGGGTCGACGCCACCGCGACGCTGGTCAAGTCGGCGACCGACTCCTCGGCGAACGACCAGGGACCCTACTTCAAGGGCGCCGACGGAACCCCCGTACGCACCCTGACCGGGCTCACCACGGACGAGAACGGCCTGCTGACGCTGCCGAAGCTGTACGCGGACGACACGGCCGGCACGTTCCTGCTGCGCATCACCACCACCGGCGGCGCCACGCTGACCGTCGAGCTGACCGTGACCGCGCCGCCGCAGCCCACGCCCACGTCCCCCAGCACCCCGACCGCGACCCCCTCCGCCACCGCGTCGGCCACGCCCGCCGCGTGACGGAGCACCGGACCGGTCACCGCCCGAGCCGCGCCTTGGTGTGCCGCGTCGGCTCGGCGGTGGCCGGATCCTCGGGCCACGGATGTTTGGGGTACCGGCCGCGCAGCTCCGCGCGTACGCCCCGGTAGCCGTCACTCCAGAAGGAGGCGAGGTCGGAGGTGACCGCCGCCGGCCGGCCCGCGGGGGACAGGAGATGGACCAGCAGCGGCACGCCGGCGACCTCGGGCGTCTCCCGCAGCCCGAACATCTCCTGGAGCTTCACCGCCAGCACGGGCCGTTCGGGGTCCGTGTAGTCGATCCGGACCCGTGAGCCGCTCGGCACGGTGATCCGCTCCGGGGCCAGCTCGTCCAGCCGCGCCGCCTCGCCCGACGCCCAGGGCAGCAGCCGCGTGAGCGCCTGCCCCGCGTCGATCCGCGCGAGGTCGGCGCGCCTCCGCGCGCGGCTCAGCTCGGGTTCCAGCCATTCGTCCACGCGCGCGTGCAGCGCGTCGTCCGAGACGTCGGGCCACGGCTCGCCGACGTGCAGTCGCAGGAACGCCAGCCGCTGCCGCAGCACCCCTGCCTCCGCCCACCGGCGCAGCAGCCCCAGCCCTTCCCGGCGCAGCCCGTCGAGCAGCGCCTCCCGTACGGCGGAGGGGTCGGCGTCCGCGAGCGGGCGTACCGCCAGCTCGACCGCGCCCAGCCGTTCCACGCGCCGGGCCACCACGTCCCCGTCCGCCCAGCGCACCTCGTGGCGCTCCTCCAGCAGCGCCCCGGCGGCACGCCGCGCGGTGTCCTCGTCGACGACGGCGCCGAGCCGCACGCGCGCGTGCCCCTTGCCGACGGGCCGGTCGGCCGACGCGACGGCGACCCACGGCGCTCCCCGCAGCCCGGTCCCGTCGCCGGTTTCGGCGCGCGTCCCGGAGACCATGAGGTAGGACCCGCCGTCGGCCTTGGCGACCCGCTCGGGGAACGCCAGCGCCGCGACGAGCCCGGCGACCCGGTCGTCACCGGCGTCGGCCGCCCGGCTTGTTCCCGATGCCGCGGCCTCCTCGGCCAGTGACCGCAGCCGCCGCACCTCGGTGCGCCAGCGTGCCGCGTAGGCGTCGCCGCCACGGCGGGCGGCGCGCAGGGCGGCCGCCAGGTCGTCGCCGTACTCGCGCGGCGCCTCCTCGCTCAGCAGGGCCACGACCTCCGCGGCCGCCTCCGCGCCGACCGACGGCGCCGCGTCCAGCAGCGCCCGCCCCAGCCGGGGATGCAGACCCAGCCGGGCCAGCCGCGCGCCCCGGTCCGTGGCCCGGCCGGCCGCGTCCACCGCGCCGATCGCCGACAGGACCTCCCGCGCCGCCGCCATCGCACCGCCCGGCGGAGGATCGAGCAGGGCGAGGCCGGTGGCCTCCGGATCGCCCCAGCACGCCGTCTGGAGCGCGAACGCGGTCAGGTCGGCCACTTTGATCTCGGGCGCCGGGAAACGCGGCAGACGGGCGTCCTCCGCCTCCGCCCAGCACCGGTACACCGTGCCCGGCGCCTCACGCCCGGCCCGCCCCGCCCGCTGCCCGCCCGCCGCCTGCGAGGCCCGTACCGTCGTCAGCGCGCTCAGCCCGCGCGCGTGGTCCACCCGCGGCTCCCGCGCGAGCCCCGAGTCGACGACCACCCGCACCCCGGGAACCGTCAGCGACGACTCCGCCACCGACGTCGCCAGCACCACCCGGCGGCGCGTCCCCGCCGACAGCACCGCGTCCTGCACCGCCGCCGGCGCCCGCCCGTGGACCTGGAGCACCTCGACGTCCCCGAGGCCGCCCAGCTGCCCGGCGACCCGCGCGATCTCCCCGACGCCGGGCAGGAAGCACAGCACGTCCCCCTCCCGCTCGGCCAGCGCCCGCCGCACCACCTGGGCGACGTGCGCCAGCAGCGCCGGATCGACCCGCGTCCCGTGCGGCGGCCGTACGGGACGCGCGGGCGGCGCCCACACCACCTCCACGGGGTACGACACCCCCTCGGCGGCCACCACCGGGGCGCCGCCGAGCAGGCGCGACCAGCCCTGCGCGTCGGTCGTCGCCGACGCCGCCACCAGGCGCAGCTCGGGCCGCAGCGTCTCGCGCACGTCCCACAGGAACGCGGCGGTCGTGTCCGCGTCCAGATGCCGCTCGTGGCACTCGTCCAGCACGACCACGTCGACGCCGCTCAGCTCCGGGTCCCGCTGCAGCCGCTGCAGCAGCACACCGGTCGTGACGACCTCCACGCGCGCGTGCCGCCCGACCACGCGCTCCCCGCGCACCGTGTAGCCGACGCTCCCGCCGACCCGCTCGCCCAGCAGCCACGCCATCCGGTGGGCCGCCGCGCGGGCCGCGATCCGCCGGGGTTCGGCGACGACGACCCGCCGTGCGGGCGCACCCGCGTCCAGCAGGCCCGCGAGCGCCGGCGGGACCAGGGTGGTCTTGCCCGTCCCGGGCGGGGCGACGAGGACGGCCGTGCCGTGCCCCTCCAGGGCCTCGCGCAGGCCGGGCAGGGCCTCACGGACGGGAAGGGCGCCGAGCGCGTCGTAGCGGATCACGCACTCAGTCCCGTACGCACACGAAGATCGCCGTGCCCGGGATCAGGCTGCCCCGCAGCGGCGACCAGCCGCCCCACTCGGAGGTGTTCCAGGCCGGCCACTCCGGCTCCACCAGATCCACCAGCCGGAACCCGGAGACCACGACGTCCCGCACACGGTCGCCGATCGTCCGGTGGTGCTCGACGTACACCGCGCGGCCCTCCTCGTCCTGCTCCACGTACGGCGTGCGGTCGAAGTAGGAACCGGAGACGGACAGGCCCTCCGGGCCCGGCTCGTCCGGGAACGCCCAGCGGATCGGGTGCGTCACCGAGAACACGAACCGCCCGCCCGGCCGCAGCACCCGCCGCACCTCGCGCAGCACCAGCCGCGGGTCCGCCACGAACGGCAGCGCCCCGTAGGCCGAGCACGCCAGGTCGAAGGAGCCGTCCGCGAAGGGCAGCGCGCTCGCGTCCGCGCACACCAGCGGGAAGGCGCCGCCGATCCGCAGCGCGTGCTGGAGCTGCCGGTGGGAGAGGTCCAGGGCGACGGGCCGGGCCCCCTGGGCGGCCAGCCAGCGCGCGCACTGGGCGGCACCGGCCCCGATCTCCAGGACGTCCCTTCCCTTGAGGTCCTCCGGCGGGCCGAGCAGCTCGGCCTCGACCTCGTCCAGGCCCTCGGGGCCCCATACGAAGCGGTCGTCACCGAGGAACGTGCCGTGCTCGTTCTGGTACTCGTCGGCGTTGCGGTCCCACCAGCCCCGGTTGGCCCGGACGCTCTCCGCGACCCCGGCGTCGCGGCGCGTGGCCTCCGCCTCGGTCTCCGGTCCGGTCTCCGGCCCGGTTCCCGACCGGGTCGGCGACGGAGCTTCCGGCGGGGATGCGGGCTGGGGGGATACGGGCTCTTGGATGATCGGCTCCCTCGTCGTACTCTTCCGTCCAGCCCGTCCCGGGAGCGTCGTGACAGCGGCGTTTCCGGGCCCGCGCGGCGTGAAGAGCCAGGTTTTGTGCCGGGTATGCGGCGATCTGCCCCGGGTGGGCGGCTTCGCGCATTGACCCTGTCCGGCTGCCCCCGTATGCTACAAGTTGCGCTGCGGGCCTGCGCACCTCAGACCTAGCAGGCTGCGCTCGCATCTGTTGTATGTCCCCTCGGTTGTCGAGGCGCCATCGTCGGTTCCGGCCGGTGAGGCGCTTCCTTGGCTGTCCGGCTTCTGCAGAGCGAAACGGGCTCCCGGCGTAAGCAGTACCTACGACTTCAATGTCCGTACCGGAGCCCTTTCCCACATGACGAGCAGCACCGAGACCACCGCCACCACCCCGCAGGTAGCGGTCAACGACATCGGTAACGAGGAAGCTTTCCTCGCCGCGATCGACGAGACGATCAAGTACTTCAACGACGGCGACATCGTCGACGGCGTCATCGTGAAGGTCGACCGGGACGAGGTCCTGCTCGACATCGGTTACAAGACCGAAGGTGTCATCCCGAGCCGAGAGCTCTCGATCAAGCACGACGTCGACCCCAACGAGGTCGTCGCCGTCGGTGACGAGATCGAGGCCCTGGTCCTTCAGAAGGAGGACAAGGAAGGCCGCCTGATCCTCTCGAAGAAGCGCGCCCAGTACGAGCGTGCCTGGGGCACCATCGAGAAGATCAAGGAAGAGGACGGCATCGTCACCGGTACCGTCATCGAGGTCGTCAAGGGTGGACTCATCCTCGACATCGGCCTCCGCGGCTTCCTCCCGGCCTCCCTGGTCGAGATGCGCCGTGTCCGCGACCTCCAGCCCTACGTGGGCAAGGAGCTCGAGGCCAAGATCATCGAGCTGGACAAGAACCGCAACAACGTGGTCCTGTCCCGCCGTGCCTGGCTGGAGCAGACCCAGTCCGAGGTCCGCCAGACCTTCCTCACCACCCTCCAGAAGGGCCAGGTGCGGTCCGGCGTCGTCTCCTCGATCGTCAACTTCGGCGCCTTCGTGGACCTGGGCGGCGTGGACGGTCTCGTCCACGTCTCCGAGCTGTCCTGGAAGCACATCGACCACCCCTCCGAGGTCGTCGAGGTCGGCCAGGAGGTCACGGTCGAGGTCCTCGACGTCGACATGGACCGCGAGCGCGTCTCCCTGTCGCTGAAGGCGACCCAGGAAGACCCGTGGCAGCAGTTCGCCCGCACGCACCAGATCGGCCAGGTCGTCCCCGGCAAGGTCACGAAGCTGGTGCCGTTCGGTGCGTTCGTCCGCGTGGACGAGGGCATCGAGGGTCTGGTCCACATCTCCGAGCTGGCCGAGCGCCACGTGGAGATCCCGGAGCAGGTCGTCCAGGTCAACGACGAGATCTTCGTCAAGGTCATCGACATCGACCTCGAGCGCCGTCGCATCAGCCTCTCGCTGAAGCAGGCCAACGAGTCCTTCGGTGCCGACCCGGCCTCGGTGGAGTTCGACCCGACGCTGTACGGCATGGCCGCGTCGTACGACGACCAGGGCAACTACATCTACCCCGAGGGCTTCGACCCGGAGACCAACGACTGGCTGCCGGGTTACGAGAAGCAGCGCGAGGAGTGGGAGCGCCAGTACGCCGAGGCGCAGGCCCGCTTCGAGCAGCACCAGGCGCAGGTCATCAAGTCCCGCGAGGCGGACGCCCAGGCCGCCGCCGAGGGTGGCGAGGCCGCCGCTCCGGCCGCGTCCGGTGGCGGTTCGTACTCCTCCGAGGGCCCGGACAACTCCGGTGCGCTGGCCTCGGACGAGGCGCTGGCCGCCCTGCGCGAGAAGCTGGCGGGCGGCCAGAGCTGATCGCTCGCCGCTCGGCTCGGCCACTGTGCTCAGCCACTGAGGTCGGTTGCTGAGTTCGGTAGCTTGTTGAGGGCCCGCACCCTTCGGGGTGCGGGCCCTCCGTGCTGGAGCGGGCGGTTGGCCGGCTGTCGGGTGCCGGCGGCCGTGTGTTCGCCGTTGTGGGCCGGGTGTCGGCGGTGCGGGCCATCGTTCGACGGTGCGGGCGGTGAGTGCTCGCAGCGTGGTTCGTCGGGGCCTTCGCCGGATAGGGCTGCCGCCGTTTCCCCCGCGTGTGCGGGAATGGGTACAAGGAGTGCCGCGTTGTCGTGTGTGAACACGAGGAGGAGCGGTCACTGTGCTAGATCCGCAGGGGTTGTACACGTGGGAGCCGAAGGGGCTGGCCGTCGTCGACATGGCGCTCGCCCAGGAGTCGGCCGGACTTGTCATGCTCTACCACTTCGACGGATACATCGACGCGGGTGAGACCGGCGACCAGATCGTCGACCGGATCCTGGACTCGCTGCCCCATCAGGTGGTCGCCCGTTTCGACCACGACCGACTCGTCGACTACCGCGCCCGCCGTCCGCTGCTTACCTTCCAGCGCGACCGCTGGACCGACTACGACGAGCCGACGCTCGCCGTGCGGCTCGTCCAGGACGCCACCGGCGCCCCCTTCCTGCTGCTGTCCGGACCCGAGCCGGACGTCGAGTGGGAGCGCTTCGCCGCGGCCGTCGACCAGATCGCGGAGCGCCTCGGCGTCCGCCTCGTCGTCAACTTCCACGGCATTCCCATGGGCGTCCCGCACACCCGCCCCGTGGGCCTCACCCCGCACGGCAACCGCACCGACCTGGTGCCCGGTCATCGCAGCCCTTTCGAGGAGGCCCAGGTGCCCGGCAGCGCCGAGGCCCTGGTCGAGTACCGGCTCATGCAGGCCGGCCACGACGTCCTGGGCGTCGCCGCCCACGTCCCGCACTACATCGCGCGGTCCGCCTACCCCGACGCGGCGCTGACCGTGCTGGAGACCATCACGGCGGCCACCGGACTGGTGCTGCCCGGCATCGCCCACGGCCTGCGCACCGACGCCCACCGCACCCAGACCGAGATCGACCGGCAGATCCGGGAGGGCGACGAGGAGCTGACCGCCCTGGTCCAGGGCCTTGAGCACCAGTACGACGCCGTCGCCGGCGCCGAGACCCGCGGCAACATGCTCGCCGAGCCGGTGGAGATCCCGTCCGCGGACGAGATCGGTCAGGAGTTCGAGCGCTTCCTGGCGGAGCGCGAGGGCGACGGTTAGACGGCGGGTGCACGACG
The DNA here is from genome assembly GCF_055587785.1 of Streptomyces sp. NPDC046379. Classification (NCBI taxonomy): domain Bacteria; kingdom Bacillati; phylum Actinomycetota; class Actinomycetes; order Kitasatosporales; family Streptomycetaceae; genus Streptomyces; species Streptomyces sp. NPDC046379. The sequence continues at coordinate 215,726 of NZ_JBVJFP010000006.1, read as the reverse complement.
GCCGGTCCGTCGGCCCTGCAAGGCCGTCGGAGGGGCCGGTCCGCTGGCCCTGCAAGGGTGGGAAGGGGCAGTCCGTCGGCCGTACGACGCTGAGGGAAGGGTCGTCCGTCGGCCGGGCCGGTCCGAGAGGTGTACGGCGCCCGGTTCGTCTGCTGCACGCCGACCGGTCCGCCTGCTGCGTCGCACCGGGAGGGCCTAAGCTTCCGCTCATGCTGAAGGTGGGTCTGACCGGTGGCATCGGCGCCGGCAAGAGCGAGGTGTCGCGGCTGCTCGTGGAGTGCGGCGCCGTGCTGATCGACGCGGACCGGATCGCGCGTGAGGTCGTGGCGCCCGGAACCCCCGGCCTCGCCGCGGTGGTGGAGGCCTTCGGCGAGGAGGTGCTCGCCCCGGACGGCGCCCTGGACCGGCCCAGGCTGGGCTCGATCGTCTTCTCCGACCCCGACCGGCTGGCGGTCCTCAACTCGATCGTGCACCCCCTGGTCGGCGCGCGCTCCCGCGAGCTGGAGGCCACGGCGGCCGAGGACGCCGTCGTCGTGCACGACGTCCCGCTGCTCACCGAGAACGGCCTGGCCCCGCTCTACGACCTGGTGATCGTCGTGGATGCCGCCCCCGAGACCCAGCTCGACCGGCTCGTCCGGCTGCGCGGCATGACCGAGGAGGACGCCCGCGCGCGGATGGCCGCCCAGGCGACGCGTGAGAAGCGCCTGGCCATCGCGGACATCGTCGTCTCCAACGACGGACCGTTGCCCGGACTTCGGCAGCGGGTACGGGAAGTGTGGGCCGAACTGGTACGCCGTGCACACGCGCCGCAGCAGCCGCCGAGGGAATAGCGGCCGCCTCCCCGGGCGTTGAATCCGGCCAGTAAGGGAAGGACTCTGCCGTGCCCGACAACAGCGGATCCACCGGACGCACTCCGGAGACGCACGTCATCGACTTCCGCGCCGCAGAGCAATTGCTGGCGGCCCGGGACCCGCGGGGTGCGGTGAAGCTGCTCGACTCGGTCGTCGCCGCGCACCCGGAGAACACCGCCGCCCGGCTGCTTCGTGCCCGCGCCTTCTTCGCCGCCGCACAGCTGAGGCCGGCCGAACTCGAGTTCACCGTCGTCCTGGAACGCGAACCGGACAACGCCTTCGCCCACTTCGCGCTGGCCCGCACCTACGAACGGCAGGGACGGCCGGAACAGGCGAAGCGGCACTTCCGGCTGGCGGCGGCCCTCGACCCGAACCCGCAGTACCTGAAAGCGGCGCGGTTCGATACGTGAGCGCGGGACCGCGGGGCCGTCGAGGGCGTGGCGGACCCCGGAACGGTCCGCGAAAGGCCCGGAGAAGCGTCGGAAGGGCCCCGGAAGGGCTCTCAGGACTCCTCGAAAACGCGACCCCCACTCGAACGGGTGAACCTTGGGCGGGAGGGAACGGGCCGCTGGACACGGCCCGTTGTCCGGGTATGAAGCCGAAGTCGCGAGCGGGACATCAGGGCACGGGGCCCGGAGCCATCACGCCGGACGGCTGCGCCGTCGAGCTGTACTCCCGGCTGGCCGCCGGAGCCGAGCCGGACATCATCGCGGGCGCCGTTCCGGACGGCGCACGCATCCTCGAGCTGGGCAGCGGGGTCGGACGCGTGACGCATCCGCTGCTGGCGCGCGGTTTCACGGTCACCGCGGTGGACGAGTCACCCGAGATGCTCGAACGCGTCCGCGGAGCCCGCACGATATGCGCGCCGATCGAGACGCTCGACCTGGGCGAGAGATTCGACGTGGTACTGCTCGCGTCGTTCCTGGTGCACGCCGGCGACCCGGAGGTGCGGCGCGGACTGCTGCGGACCTGTGTACGGCATCTCGCGGACGGGGGGTGTGCGCTGATCCAACGGGAGGGCGAGGACTTCCACACCAACGTGCCGCGCGAGCGGACCGACCCCAGCGGCTGCACGGTCCGCATCACCTCGTCGCTGCCGCTCGGCGACGGGACGCACTCGGTGCACGCGGAGTACGAGTTCCCCGACGCGACCTGGACCCAGACGTTCCGGGCCCGGCCCCTGACGAAGGAACAGTTCGAGGAGGCCCTGGCGGAGGCGGGCCTGGAGGTGGACGCGTACCTGACGGAGGACCGCATATGGGCGCGGGCGGTGGTGACATCCCCTGGGAGCTGACGGCGACGACGGCTCGCGCTGTGCCGCGCCCCGCAGGCCTCGCGCTGTGCCGTGCCCCGCGGGCGGGGACCGAGCCGGTCAGCCGGACCGGGGCCTGCCGCCGGGGCCGAGGCTGCCGAGGGCGCGCAGGCGCTCCAGCTCACGGCGGTCCCGCTTGGTCGGGCGACCGGCGCCGCGGTCGCGGATGCCGGCGGGTGCGACGGCCTCGCGGGGCGGGGGCGGCGGGCTGTTGTCGATGTAGCACTGCACGGCCACGGGCGCTCCGACGCGCTTGCGGATCAGGCGCTTGACGACGACGATCCGCTCCCGGCCCTCGTGACGCAGGCGCACCTCGTCGCCGACCCGGACCGAGTGCGCGGGCTTGACCCGCTCGCCGTTGACCCGGACATGGCCGCCCTTGCAGGCGGTCGCGCCCTGGGATCGGGTCTTGATCAGCCGTACGGCCCAGATCCAGCTGTCGATGCGCACGGTCTCACCCGGCGCGGGCCCGGCGGCCTCCGCAGCGGCCACAGCGGCGGCGACCTTGGGATCCACGGGCTCCGCGGCGGCGCTCGCCGGCGTGTTGCCGGTCTCGGGGGCGGCAGCCTTCCGCGCGTCGGCCCCGGTGCCCTCCGGCCGGCCGGCCGTGCCCTCGGGACCGTGTTCGTCGCTGCTGTCCGTGTGCTCCGCTGCCATGCCTCCGACCTTAGCCGCCCGCGCCGTACGCTTCAGACGATTTTCGGGGCGCTCCCAGGCCTACGGTGGACGGATGGACAGCGGGATGCACGGCTACGACCGCACGGAGAGCGACGCGGACGGCGGCGTGCACGACGGCGTGGATGGTGGCGTGGACCGTGTCGTGGAAGGGACCCCGGACAGTGGCGGCCTCGTCGCCCTCGACCGGCGCATCGCGGGCTGCCGGGCGTGCCCGCGGCTCGTCGACTGGCGGGAGGAGGTGGCCCGTACCAAACGGGCCGCGTTCGCCGACTGGACGTACTGGGGGCGGCCGGTGCCCGGCTTCGGGCCTCCCGACGCGCGCCTGCTGATCATCGGGCTCGCCCCGGCGGCGCACGGCGGGAACCGGACGGGACGCATGTTCACGGGCGACCGCTCCGGGGACGTGCTGTACCAGGCGCTGTACGACATCGGGCTCGCCTCGCAGCCGACGTCCGTGTCGGCCGACGACGGACTGGAGCTGTACGGGGTGCGCGTCACCGCCCCCGTCCACTGCGCCCCGCCCGCCAACCGGCCCACCCCCGAGGAGCGGGACACGTGTCGGCCATGGCTCGTCCAGGAGCTGGGGCTGTTGCGGCCGACGCTGCGCGCGGCGGTCCTGCTCGGCGCCTTCGGCTGGCAGGCGGCGCTGCCCGCGTTCGCGGCGGCGGGCTGGACGGTGCCTCGGCCCCGTCCGGCCTTCGCGCACGGGGCGCGGGTGAATCTCGACGGACCCGGGACGCTCGCCGGGCCCCAGCCTCTTGCCGGACCCGGACCCGGACCCGGACCCGGACCCCGGCCCGGACCCGGACCCCGGCCCGGACTCGGATCCCGACCTGGCCCCGTAGCCGCAGAGGAATCCGGAGCCGGACCCGTACCCCGAGGGCTCGCCGTCTTCGGCTGCTTTCACGTCAGCCAGCGCAACACCTTCACCGGCAAGCTCACCCCGGCGATGCTCAGGGAGGTGCTGTCCGAGGCGGCGCGCACGGCCGGGCTGAACCCCCGGTCATGAGGCGACAGGGCGGCGCGAGCGCTCGTACGGTGCCCTGATGGGCCTGTATCCGCAGATCCCGCCGTACGACCACGGAATGCTCGACGTCGGCGCCCGGGGCTGCGCTACGCACAGACGCACCCGGGCGTGGTGTCCGAACTGGTGTTCAAGGGTGTCGCGACCGGCAAGGCCGAGGTGGAGCTGATGACCAGAGGTCTCGGCCGGTTCTTCCGGACGACCCTGAGCGCTTCGTCGCCGAACTGCCCCCCGACGAGCGGCACGGCAACCTCGCCGCCACCTGCCACCGGCTGCTGTAGTCCCCCGACCCGAGAGTGCGGGAGCGGGCCGCGCGAGCCTGGACGGACTGGGAGACGGCGATCGTGCCTGCGCCGCCGCGTTCGGTGGCGCGGACGAGGACGCCGACTTCCGGCAGGACTTCGACCGTACCGTCACGCACTACTGGGGAAGTCACGCACTACTGGGGAAACGACCACTTGCCGGGCGAGGGCGGCCCCGACGGCGTGGTCCTGCGCGACGCCCACCGGCCGGCGGGCATCCCGGACACCCTCGTTCAGGGCAGCTTGATCGGCAACCAGCTCGGCATCGTCTGGCGGCGCGGCTCCACCACGCCCGGCCCGGCAGCGAGCTGATCGTCGTGGACGACGTCGGGCACGACGCGGGCGCTCCGCGGACGACGGACGTCCCGGTGGCGACGACGGACGCGTACGCGGCCCGCCGGGGCGGCTGACGCGGGCGTCGCACCGTCCGGCGGCCGGGCTCACGGCCGCCAGACGTACCGGATTTCCCCGACAGGTCACCCCCGATCATGAGCGCCAGGGCGGGGCGGACGCACCCGGATATCGCACCGCACGCCCCCCGCCCAGGTGACGCGACAGACCTGGCCTGTCCCGAGGGCCGGCGTCACATCCCCGCAACACGCCTGTTCCGTCCCCTCCGAAAACTCCCCTTACCCTGGACATCACAGTCACCAGCCCGGCCACCGTCGCCCGAAGGCACACCCCCGCCCTCGCCCCGACAGGAGCCCCGTGTCACGCAGCCGCCCCCTCGACCTCCCGCCCTGGCTCGCCCACGCCCTGCGGACGCAGCGCGGACCCGTGCCGTGGAGCCCGGTCGCGCGAGGCGCGCTGGCCGCCGGGCCGCTCCTGCTCGCGGGCGTGCTCGCCGGGCGGGCGTCGCTCGGCGTCGTCGCCGCCATCGCCGCCATGCTCGCCGGCATCAACGACCACCCCGGCGGGCGGCGCAGCGCGGTCCGCCGGCTCGGGCTGCCGGCCGTCGCCGGAGCGGCGGGGATGCTCATCGGGACGTACGCGGGGGAGCGGGCGGGCGCGGTCGCGCTGACGCTGCTGTTCGCCGGGCTCGGACTCGTCGCCGGAGGCGTCAGCGCCGTGGGGGCGGTCGCCTCGGCGGGCGGCACCCAGTTGCTCGTCGGCTCGGCCGTCGGGGCCGGGATGCCGTTGCCGGAGGCCGGGTGGCGTTACGCCCTCGCCTTCCTCTGCGGGGCAGGGTGGCTGATCGCGCTCCGGGTACTGCTGCCGTGGCCCGCCACCCACGCCGGGGACTACCGTCCGGCCCGGTTCGCGGGGGAGCGGGCGGCGGTCGCCGGGGTGTACGACGCCATCGCCGGGCTGCTCGACGCGGCCGGGTCGGCGACGGCCACCGCACGTCGCGCCGCGCTCACCGCCGCCCTCGACCACGCCCAGGACGCCCTCGGCGGATTCCGGCTGCGGCGGTACACCGGCTCCGCGACCGAGCGGCGGCTCCAGGCGCAGTACGCCGCCGCGCTGCCCCTCGCCGAGGCCGCGACCGCGCTGGCCTGGGCCGGAGAGCCGCTGACCGAGCGCGCCTCCGAAGGCCCCCGCAGGCTCGCCGCGGCCGTCCGCGACGGCGTCGGCGCCGGACCGCTGCCCGCGCCGTCGCGCTCGGCACCCGCCCTGCGCGCCCTGGACGACGCCCTGCTCCTGGCCGCCGAGGCGTTCGACCAGGGCGACGGCGGCGACCTGCACACCCGCAGGCGCGGCACGCGCGAACTGCTCGCCGCCGCCATCGGCAGCGGCGGACGCGAGTACGGCTTCCGCGTCGCCCTCTCCTTCGGGGCAGCCGCCGCGGTCGCCCAGGCCCTGTACCACGCCCGCTGGTACGGGCAGCACGAGCACTGGTACTGGCTGCCCGCCACCGCCGTGTTCCTCGTCAAGCCGGACCTCGGGCCGCTCGTCTCGCGCGTGCTGTGCCGCGCGGCCGGCACCGTCCTCGGGGCGCTCCTGTTCGCCGGGCTCGCGGCCGTCCTGCCGCATCCCGGGGGCCTCGTCGCGCTCGTCGCCGTCTGCGGCGCGCTCATCCCGGTCGCGGTACGGAACTTCGCCGCCCAGACCGCCGTCGTCACCGTGCTGGTGCTCGCCCTGGTGATGGTCGGCGGCGAACCGCAGGCCTCCGCCGCCCGGATCGGCGAGACGCTGCTGGCCTGCGCGATCGTGCTGCTCGTTGGACACCTGCCGATGCCGGGGGAGCGGGGCGGAGCCGTACGCGCCCGGCTCGCGGCGGCGGGCAGCGCGGCGGACGCCTACCTCACCCACGTCCTGAACGCGTCGGACGGCGCCCCCGGCGCACGCCGGGACACCGGTCGCACCAGTCGCGAGCCGTCGCACGCCCCGCGCGAGCCGGCCGTCCCCGGCGCCCCGGCCGTCCCCGACGACCGAGCCCGGCGTTGGGTACTGCGCCGGGAGGCGTACCGGGCGCTCGCCGAGGCGCGGGCCGCCATCGCCCGGGCCTCCGCCGAACTGCCCGCCCTCGCCCGGCACGCCGAGGGCGCCGACGAGGTCGCCGCCCTCCTCGAACGGCTGGTCGACACCACCACCGCGTGCGCCGTCCACCTGGACGACACCGGTCACCTCGCGCCGCGGCACACGCGTCGGCTCGCCGAACTCCTGGAGGAACTCGCCGACGCGTGCGAGCGTCCCGGCCTGCGCCCTTGCGCGGTGGCCGTCGGCGGGTAGCGCGACCGACTGCGGGAGCGTGGGCGCCGCGGGTACGTTGTCGCCATGATGGCTCCCCACGCCGATCTCGTCATCACCGGATGCACCGCCCTCGTCCACGACGACACGGAGCGGATCGGGTTCCTGGAGGACGCCGCGATCGTCGTGCGCGACGGGGTCGTCGAGGCCGTCACCGCCAGCGTGGACACGACCGCCCTGCCCGCGGCCGAACGCATCGACGCCCGCGGCCAGGTCGCGCTGCCCGGACTGATCAACTGCCACACCCACGCCGCCATGGCCGCCTTCCGCGGCATCGCGGAGGACCTGCCCACCGAGGAGTGGTTCAACGACGTGGTGTGGCCCGTCGAGTCCAACCTCACGCCCCGCGACGTCGAACTGGGCGCGCGGCTGGCCTGCGCGGAGATGATCCGGGGCGGGGTGACCTGCTTCGCGGACCACTACTTCGCCATGGACCGGGTCGCCGCCGTGGTGGCCGAGTGCGGACTGCGGGCCCATCTGGGCGAGGCCTACTTCTCCTCCCAGGGGCCCGAAGGGCGCGAGCGCTCCCTCGAGTTCGCGCTGCGCCACCGGGGCGGCGCCGACGGCCGTATCACCACCGCCCTCGCCCCGCACGCCCCCTACACGGTGACCGACGCCGACCTCGCCGCCACCGCCGAACTGGCCCGCGCCCACGGCCTGCCCGTGCATCTGCACGCCGCCGAGAACCGCGACCAGACCGAGGCGAGCCTGGCCCGGCACGGCGTCACCCCGATCGAGGTCCTGGCGCGCACCGGACTGCTGGACGCCACCGACGTGCTCGTCGCGCACGGCACCGGCATCCTCGAACGCGACCTGCCGGTCCTGCAACGGGCCGCCGGGCGGGTCGCCGTGGCGAGCGCGCCCCGCGGCTACCTGAAGTTCGCCTGGCCCACCACCACCCCGATCCGCGCCCTGCGCGACCTCGGCATCCCCGTCGGACTCGCCACCGACGGCCCCGCCTCCAACAACAACCTCGACGTGTGGGAGTCGATGGCGCTCACCGCCCTGGTCCAGAAGCAGGCCGAGGGCGACCCGCGCTGGCTGACCGCACGCCAGGCCCTGCACCACGCCACGCTCCAGAGCGCCCGCGCGGTCGGCCTCGGCGGCGTCGTCGGCTCCCTCGCCCCCGGGCATCGCGCGGACATCGTCCTCGTCGACCTCACCGGCCCGCACACCCAGCCCGTGCACGACCTCGCCGCCACCCTGGTGCACAGCGCCCGCTCCTTCGACGTCCGCACGACGATCGTCGACGGCCGCGTCCTGATGCGCGACCGCGAACTGCTGACCGTCGACGTGCCGTCCGTCGTACGGGAACTGGCCGACCGGACGCCCGCCCTGCTGGACCGCGGACACGGCCGGCGCATCCAGGAGTACGACGCCTGAAAAATCTCCGGGCACAGCGATGAGTTCCGCCCACCGGCGCGGTCACCACTGGCAACGGGACCGTCGCACAGGAGGAGCCATGTCGCTTCCGGAGGTCGTCTCGCGCCACGAGTGGCGCAGGGCGCGGCAAGAACTGCTGGTCAAGGAGAAGGAGGCCACCCGCGCGCGGGACGCCCTCAACGCGCAGCGGCGCCGGCTGCCCATGGTGGAGATCGACACCGAGTACGTCTTCGAGGGCGGCGACGGCAAGGCGTCCCTGCTGGACATGTTCGAGGGACGGCGCCAACTGGTCGTCTACCACTTCATGTTCGCGCCCGAGTGGGAGGCCGGCTGCCGCAACTGCTCGGCGTTCATGGACCAGATCGGGCACCTCGCCCATCTCCACGCCCGCGGGACGACGTTCGCGGCCGTGTCCCGGGCGCCGTACACGAAGATCCTGCCGTTCAAGGCGCGGATGGGCTGGACGGCGCCCTGGTACTCGTCGTGCGGCGGCGACTTCAACGAGGACTTCGAGGTGACCCTCGAACGCGACGGCGAACTCGTCGAGAGGCCCGGACTGAGCTGCTTCCTGCGCGACGGCGACCGCGTCTTCCACACCTACTCGACGTACGAGCGCGGACTGGACGGGCTCGGCGCGACCACCACCCTGCTCGACCTGACGGCCCTCGGCCGGCAGGAGGAGTGGGAGGAGCCCAAGGGGCGCGCGTCGGCTCTCGGGGCGCCCGCGGGCAGCGCACGGATCCGCTATCACGACGAGTACGACGAGTACGACGAGTACGGCGCGTGAGAAGGAGTCCGGCGCCCCGATGGGTGCGGGCCAGACCGACGGACGCGGACGACGGGCGAGGACGAGCGCGGCGCGTGTGACCAGTGAGGGCCGGGAGGGCGAGATGAGCGCACGGGGAGTGGCCGTCTCCTCACATTGAGCGTTGAACTAGTGTCAGGTATGTCTCAGTACGGTCACTGAGCGCGCCGTTTCCCCTTCCGAGGGCGTTAACTCCTTGTACGTACGACGCTCATCGGAGGTGCGAGATGGTGAACGGGCGAAGAGTGCTCGGGCGCTTTCCCGCAGGCGGCCCACGCGGATCCTGGCCGGCGGAGGAGTTCGCGCAGGCGCGCCGGCTCGAAGGCACGGCCGCCGAGGTCGTGATGGACCTCGCCACGGACACGTTCCTGGTCATCGTGCGCGAGGCGGAGAGCGACGCCGCCGCGTGAACCGGCGGAGCCGAGGTGCGTGATCAGCCCGCCCTCGGCGCTGGGGTCCGCGCCGTGAACTGCTCGGCCTGGAGCGCGTACAGCTCCGCGTAGACCCCACCCTCGGCGAGCAGTTGGTCCGGTGTCCCCGACTCCACCAACCGACCCTGGTCCAGCACGTGCACCAGATCGGCGTGGCGCACCGACGCCAGCCGGTGGGTGATCAGCACGACCGTCTGCCCGGAGCCCGCCAGCGCGCGGATCTTCTCGAACACCTCCAGCTCGGCCCGGGCGTCCAGGGCCGCCGTCGGCTCGTCCACGATCAGGATCTGGCCGCGCCGGTACGCGGCCCGCGCGATCCCGAGGCGCTGCCACTGCCCGCCGGACAGCTCGTGCCCGCCGCTGAAGTCGCGGGCGAGCAGGGTGTCCAGGCCGCGCGGCAGATCCGCCACCACGTCCCCGGCGCCCGCCTCGGCGACCGCGCCGGCCAGCCGGTCCGGGGTGATCGGCGCCGAGGGCCGGCCCACGGCGATGTTCACGCGGGCGGTGAACGGCCACCGTTTGAAGTCCTGCGCCACCATCGCGATCCGCTCCGCCAGCCCCCGCCGGTCCGCGGTCGCCGCGTCGACGCCGTCCCAAAGGATCCGCCCCCGGTCCGGCCGGTACAGACCCGCCAGCAGCTTGACCAGCGTCGTCTTGCCCGAGCCGTTCTCGCCGACCAGAGCGATGATCCGGCCCAGCGGCAGGCTGAGGGTGACGTCGTCCAGCGCCGGGCGCGCCGCCTCACCCGGGTAGCGGAACGTGACGTTCTCGAAGCGGATCTCTTTCGGATCGTCCGGCAGCTGCACTCCGCCGACCGGGATCGCCCGCTCCGCCGCCTCGGCGTACAGCCGCTCCAGGTCGCCCACGAACAGGGCCTCCTCGTGCAGCTGGTTCACCTCCAGCACCAGCGTGCTCAGGCTCGCGGAGCCGGTGCGCACCGCGATCACGGCCGTGCCCGCGACGGCCAGCGACATGGCTTCCGTCAGCAGCAGCCCGCCAAGCGTGGCGTACGTGGCCAGCGTCGCCAGCCCCGTCCAGGCCGCCGCGATCAGACCGGTGCGGGCCGCGAGGCCGGCCAGCCGGGCCTGTTCCGCCTCCGCCGTCTCCGACATGGCGCGGAAGTGCCTCAACAGGAACGGCCCGACGCCGTGGACCCGGATCTCCGGGGCCGCGGCCGGCTCGGTGAGCAGATTGCTGATCAGGTGTCCCGCGCGGGCGTGCTGCACCCAGATGTGGAACGACTCGTAGCGGCGCCGGGCGTTCGTCAGCGCGCTCCAGGCGCTCGGCAGCGTCATCGTCGCCAGCAGGGGGAGCAGCAGCGGGTGCAACACGGTCAGTACGCTGGCCGCCGCGACCAGCGAGATCAGCGCGTTCACCACCCGCGTGCCGTACATGATCATGCGGCGGGCGGAGGCGGCGCCGTACTGCGCGGTGTCCAGCAGCTTGTGGAAGGCGTGGTCCTCGATCGCGGACAGCTCCACGGCGGCCGCCCGCTCCAGATACAGCTCGGTGGCCACCCGCTCCACCTTCGGCTCCAGCCGGCCGGTGGCGTACGTCGACGCGGCCCGCAGGAGCGCGCCGACCAGCAGGACGACGGCGATGGCGGCCAGCGCGGGGGCGGCGCCGCGCAGCCGCTCCTCGACCGGGCCGGCGTCCATCAGCCGGGCCAGCACGCTGTTCACCGCCAGCAGGCTCACGGCGTGCGCCGCGCCCCGGGCCGTCTCGGCGGCCAGCACGATCCGGGCCGCTCGCCGGTCGGCCCGGCGGGCGAGCCGGAAGCTGGAGGCGAGCAGGGCGGGAAGCCGCCGGATCATGGAGCGGAAGGTCAGTTCGAGGAAGGCCTCGGAGTGCTGGTTCCAGCCCGTGTCGTAGCGGAGCGGGCCGCCGAAGAGCAGCCGTTCGGATTCCGACACCTGCTTCTCGGGCTGTTGCCCACGGTCGGAGCGATCCTCCCGCGCGGACCGATTCCGCGGACCCGGCTGCCGTCCTCGCCGGTCGCTCTTCGTCCCGCTCGTCGTCCCGTGCTTCGTCCCTTGCTTCGTCCCGCTCTTCGCCTGCTTCTTCGTCCGTCTCTTCGGCTGCACGAAGAGTCACTATCGCGGCCCGGCGCGGTGCCGGGCAGGGCGCGGGAGGAAGGCGATGACATGCGCGGGCGTGCGACCCCGGGAGGGCGCCGGTGCGGGGCGCCGCGGCGGGCGGGTCAGGCGGTGACGGCGCGCGACCAGGTCGGGGCGGTGCCGATGATCCGGCACAGGGCGAGGTAGAGCGGAATCGGCGGGGTGTACGGCAGGGTGCCGTCCGGCCGGTGGATCAGCCGCGGGGAGTCGGGAACGACCGCGCCGGCGACGTACCGCGCGGGCGCGGGCCACTCCAGCGCGTAGTCGGAGTCGGAGGGGACCAGCCACCACCAGTGCGCGTCGTCCGCGTAGACACAGCCCACGCGCGGCAGCCGGGGCAGTACGAGGGGTCCGTACCGGGCGGGGACCGCCACCGCGTCGCAGCCGAGCGGGGCGGTCATGCCGTCGGGGACGGAGAGCCGGTGGGGCGGGTCGTCCGGGGTGCGCAACCCGCGTCCCAGGCGGACCAGGGTGTTCAGGGCGACTACCCGCCCGCCGCCGGAACCGGCCGTCACACCCATTCGGGCCCCGTTTCGTGATGAGTTCGGTGGTGTGCGCCCGGATGGGGCGCGGGGCGTGCGGCGTCGTGCGCGCCGGCGCCCGGGTGGGACATCGCGCCCGGGTGGGACAGGGGGCGCGCGGTGCCGTGCGAGGCGTGGTGCGAGCCGTGCGGTATCTGGTGCACGGGCGGTATCGCGTGGTGCGCCTTGTGCTGCTGCGGGGGCACGCGATGGAGGGCGTCCGGGCCGGCGACGCGGTGTGCGGCGTCGCGGGGCGCGCCCGGGGAGGCGTCGCGGGTGCGCTGGTGCGCCTCGTCCTCCTCGCCCGTTCCGTCGCCGGAGGAGCCGGGCCGCGGGCGGGCGCCCCAGCCGAGGTCGGCGTGGGGGGCGTTGTCCGCGGGAGCGGCACGGCGCGGCAGCTCGGCCCAGACGAGCAGGCCGGGACCGTTCTCCTGGGCGCCCCAGGCGTGTGCCAGGGCGTCGACGAGAAGCAGTCCCCTCCCGTGCTCCTCCTCGGCCCGCTCGGGGGTCGGCCGCGGCTCGCCCGGCGCGCAGCCCTCGTCGCCCACGGCCACCCGCACCACCTCGTCGCCGTCGTGCAGCTCGCAGACGACGACCGCGCTCGCGGTGTGCATGATCGCGTTGGTGACCAGCTCCGACACCACCAGGGCGGCCGTGTCGCAGGTGTCCTCGCACACCGACCAGCCGGTCAGCCGGGACCGGGTCAGGCGTCTGGCCTGCGCGGGAGAGCCGGGGTGCGCGGCCAGCTCGAAGCGGAACCGCCGCTCGGCGGCCGCGCCCGCGGGGCCGGCCGTCGCGGCGGCGCCGGGGCCGGAACGGCCGGCGGCGTCTGTTCCTAAGGGCGCGGACGGAATCACGCTGCCACTATCGCCCTGCCGCGGACACTTGGCAAGTGTCACTCTGAAAAATGCAGAGTGCTGTATGACGCGGTGAGGGCTCGTGGCACACTGCTCGCAACAGCATCTGATGCGGCGCCAGTTGGGATCGCCGAAAGTCCGCCCGGACTTTCGAATGGGTCTTCGAATGGCGCCGCTGGGCTGTGAGCGTGCACGCAGGGCCTTCGGGCAAGGAGTCGCGGGTCTTTCGGGTTATTCCGTACGGGGACTGAATGGAGGTGGAACGTGAGCGAGCCGCGGTCCGCGCCCACGGTCGGCCAGGTCGTCCTCGGGCGGCGTCTGCTGGACCTGCGCGAGCGGGCGGGTCTCAAGCGGGAGGAGGCCGCCAAGATCCTCCGTGTCGCCCCGGCCACCGTCCGCCGTATGGAGACGGCCGAGGTCAGCCTCAAGATCCCCTACCTCCAGCTCCTCCTGAAGGCCTACGGCGTCCCCGACGACGAGGCCGAGGCCTTCGTGCAGCTGGCCGAGGAGGCCAACCGTCCCGGCTGGTGGCAGCGGTTCCACGACATCCTGCCGGGCTGGTTCTCGATGTACGTCAGCCTGGAAGGCGCCGCCGCGCTGATCCGCACCTACGAGCCGCACTTCGTGCCGGGGCTGCTGCAGACCGAGGACTACGCGCGCGGGGTCATGAAGTCGGGCGCCGTCGGCCAGACGCGGCCGGAGGACATCGAACGCCATGTCGCCCTGCGCATGCAGCGCCAGGAACTGCTCACGCGCCCGGACGCGCCCCGGCTGTGGGCCGTGATGGACGAGACCGCGCTGCGCCGCCCGGTCGGCGGCCCGGAGGTGATGCGTGCCCAGATCGACAAACTGCTCGAGGCCACGAAGCTGCCCAATGTGACGCTGCAGGTCGCCCCGTTCTCGACGGGGCCGCACCCCGGCACGTACGGGCCCTTCGTGCTGTTCCGATTCGCCGTGCCCGAACTCCCGGACATGGTCTACAGCGAGTACCTGACCGGCGCCGTCTATCTCGACGCGCGCAACGAGGTGGCGACCTATCTCGAGGTCATGGACCGCATGGCGGCGCAGGCCGCTACGGCACATCGCACGAAGGAGATCCTCCGGGATCTCCGCAAGGAGCTGTGAATGGATCGCATCACGTCCAAGCCCAAGCCGCGGGTCCGCGGCGAGCGGATCTACAACGGCATGCCCGCCCGGGAACTGGGCAGCGAAGGCTGGCACAAGCCGTGGAGCGGCGGCAACGGCGGCAACTGCCTGGAGGCGATGAAGCTCGCCGACGGGCGGATAGCCGTCCGGCAGTCCACCGACCCCGACGGGCCGGCGCTGATCTACACCTCCGACGAGATGACGGCCTTCATCGAGGGCGCCAAGGCGGGGGTGGCGGACTTCCTGCTGTCCTGAACGGACCGACCCGGTTCACTTTTTGCTGCGCAACTGCCTTATCTTGCTACTGACTTGATTATTATTTGTGCACACGTCCATGGAGCGCCTCATGAGCGGGCAGGACCCCACCGGCGCCGTCGAGATCGACACCAGCCGGCCGCATCCCGCGCGGATGTACGACTGGTATCTCGGCGGCAAGGACAACTACCCCGTCGACGAGGAGATGGGCCGTCAGATGCTCGCGCTCGAACCGCGCGTGCCGGTGATGGCGCGGGTCAACCGGGCGTTCATGCACCGGGCCACGCGGTGGCTGGCCCGCAACGGCGTGACGCAGTTCCTCGACATCGGCACCGGCATACCGACCGAGCCCAACCTGCATCAGGTCGCCCAGGAGGTCGCCCCCGCGGCGCGCGTCGTCTACTGCGACAACGACCCCATCGTGCTGGCCCACGCGGCGGCCCTGCTGCGCAGCACGCCCGAGGGCGTCACCGAGTACCTCCAGGCGGACGTCCGCGACCCCGACGCCATCATCGAGGGCGCCCGGAAGATCCTCGACCTCTCCCGGCCTGTGGCCCTCTCGCTGATCGCGCTGCTGCACTTCGTCCCCGACGAGGACGGCGCGCACGAGCTGGTCGCCCGGCTGCTCGCCGAACTGCCCTCCGGCAGCCACCTGGTGATGACCCACGCCACCGCCGACTTCACTCCGGAGGAGTCCGCGGCGGCGACCGAGAAGCTCAAGGCGGCGGGCGTCACCCTGGCCCTGCGCTCCCGCGACGAGTTCGCCCGCTTCTTCACCGGCCTGGAACTGGTCGACCCCGGCGTCGCCGTGGTGCCCGACTGGCATCCCGAGCTGGGGGAGCCGGTGCCGGGGCAGGAGGACGGGGTCATTCCGGGGTACGGGGCGGTGGGGCGCAAGCCCTGACCGGCCGTTGGTTGTGACCGGGCGCGGGTTGTGACCGGCCGCGGCCCTGTCCGACCGTGAGGCCGCCGGGCGGGCGTTCGGCGCGTTCGGCAGCGCAGCGGCCTGGCGTCCTGCGCGGCGGTGTGGGCGTTCGGCGCGCCGGTCGGTTGCGCTCAGCGCGGTGGCAGCACCTCGCACAGGGCGTCCAGCGCCGCGCCGTACGCGTGTTCCGACGGGGTCGCGTATCCGACGACCAGGCCGTCCTGGGCGGGCATGTCCGTCTCGGGGTGCCGGAAGGCGGACAGGCCGTCGACGGCGACGCCCCGCCAGGCGGCGGCCTTCACGGCGGAGCGCTCGGTGCCGGGCGGCAGCCGCAGCAGCGCGTGCAGGCCGGCCGCCACACCGGTCACCGCGATGTGCGGCGCCCGTTCGGCGAGCGCCGCGACGAGCCGGTCCCGGCGCGCGCGGTAATGCTGCCGCATACGCCGCACATGACGGTCGTACGACCCCCGGGAGACGAAGTCGGCGAGGGCGAGCTGGTCCAGGACGCTCGCCCACCCCTCCCGGTCGCCCTTCGCCGCGAGCACGCCCCCGACGCAGCGTTCCGGCAGTACCAGCCACCCCAGCCGCAGCGCCGGTGACAGGCTCTTGCTCACCGAGCCGATGTAGACCACGCGCTCCGGGTCGAGCCCCTGCACCGCCCCGACGGGCTTTCGGTCGTAGCGGAACTCGCCGTCGTAGTCGTCCTCCAGCACCACACCGTCCCGCGCGCGGGCCCAGTCCACGACGGCCGCGCGGCGCGCCGGTCCGAGCGGGCCGCCGGTCGGGAACTGGTGCGCCGGCGTGAGCAGCACCGCCCGCTCGCGCGCCAGCGCGTCGACGCGCGCCCCCTCCTCGTCCAAGGGCAGCGGCGCCGTCCGCACCCCCGCCGTCGCCAGCAGCTCCCGGTGAAAGCCCAGCCCGTACGCCTCCACCGCCAGCGGCCCGCTCAGCACCCCGCCCGCGCCCTGACCGCACAGCAGCCGCAGCGCGTGAGCGAAGCCGGAGCAGATCACGATCCGGTCCGGTTCCGTCCGCACGCCCCGCGCGCGGGCGAGATACCCGGCGAGCGCCTCCCTCAGCTCGCGCCGGCCCGCGGGATCGCCGGGCCCGAACACCTCGTTCGGCGCCTGCGCCAGCGCACGCCGGTAGGACGTCAGCCACGCCGCGCGCGGGAACGACGACGCGTCCGGTGTGCCCTGGCGCAGATCGTGCCGCGGCCCCCGCGCCCGAGGCGGGGCGCCTGCGGTCGTCCGGGCCGCGGACCTCGGCGGCTCGGCCCGGTCGGCGACCCGCGTGCCCGACCCCTGGCGGGCGGTGAGCCAGCCCTCCGCGACCAGCTCCGCGTACGCGTCGGCGACCGTGTTGCGGGCGACACCGAGATCCGCGGCGAGTGAACGGTACGGCGGCAGCCGCGTGCCGGGCGCCAACCGGCCGCTGCGCACCGCCTCTCGCAGCGCCCGGGTGAGCGCGGCGCGCCGGCCGCCCGGCCCGGACAGCTCCAGCAGCAGGTCGGCCCCGATCCGCTCCGCGTAATTGACCCACGATTCCGCCATGGAAGCGCACCCTACAGACGGTCTTCGCCGACCGTAGGTTGAGGGACATGACGACGCAGACCACGCAGATGACTCAGACGACGTACACGACGGACACGACGCTCACCACCCGCACGCCAGGCACCCGGACGCCCGCCGACCGCCCCGCCCGCCCGGAGTCCGGCCGTTCCGAGTCAGGCCGTCCCGAGTCCGCCCGTCTGGACTTCGCCCGGTCCGCGCCCGGCGCCTTCAAGGCCCTCATCGGCTTCGACGCCGCCGCCCGCGCGAGCGTCGACCCCGCTCTCGTCGAGCTGATCCAGATCCGCTCGTCGCACCTGAACCACTGCGCCTACTGCCTCCACATGCACACCAACGACGCCCGCACGGCCGGCGAGAGCGAGGACCGGCTGCACATGGTGCCCCTGTGGCGCGAGGCGCGGCACTTCTTCACCGAGCGGGAGCAGGCCGCCCTGGCCCTGACCGAGGCGGTCACCCTGGTGGCCGACGGCGGCGTCCCTGACGACGTCTACGCCGAGGCCGCCGCGCGGTTCGACGCCACGGAGCTGGCCCACGTACTGGCCGTGATCCTCGCCATCAACACCTGGAACCGGATCGCCCTGACGACGGCGAAGACGGCGGGCACGGACCAGCGCCGACCCGAGCCTTCGCACCCCCGCTCCGGTCATGGCGGTCGCGCCGGCCGTGGCGGTCATGGCAGTCGTGGTTGATCAGACCGACATCGGCCGGTCGTACGGCCCGATGGGCGCCGGCAGCCGCGAGGAGCCCGTCAGCCGGCGGTCCACGGCCGCCGCCACCGCCCGTCCCTCCGCGATCGCCCACACGATCAGCGACTGTCCCCGCGCGGCGTCTCCCGCCGCGAACACGCCGGGGACGTTGGTCGCGAAATCCGCGTCCCGCACGATCGTGCCGCGCGGTTCCAGCTCAAGCCCCAGCTGGTCGATCAGGCCGTCGCCCCGGTCCGGCCCCGAGAAACCCAGCGCGAGCAGCACCAGATCGGCGGGCAGCGTCCGCTCGGTGCCGGACACCGGCTGCCGCCTCGCGTCCACCTCGACGAGGTGCAGCGCCCGCACATGTCCCTCGTCGTCGCCGGTGAAGCGCAGCGTCGACGCCGCGAACAGCCGCGCGTCGGCGTCCGCCGCCGGGGCCGTCCGCAGATCGCGGGCCTCTTCGTGCGCGGCCGACAACCGGTAGATCCTCGGATACGTCGGCCACGGGTCGACGTCCTCGTCGCGTTCCGTGCCCGGCTGGGCGTAGATGTCCAGCTGCGTCACGGACGCGGCGCCCTCCCGCACCGCCGTGCCAAGACAGTCCGCCCCGGTGTCGCCGCCCCCGACGATCACCACGTGCTTCCCGGCCGCCGACAGCGGGGACACCGCCAAGTCGCCCTCGCACACCCGGTTGGCCGGCGGCAGGTACTCCATCGCCTGATGCACCCCGGCCAGCTCCCGCCCCGGCACGGCCAGTTCACGCCAGGCGGTCGCCCCCGTCGCGATCACCACCGCGTCGTACCGCGCCCGCAGCTCCGCCGCCCCGATGTCCCGCCCGACCGCCGTCGACGTGCGGAACTTCGTCCCCTCGGCGCGCATCTGCTCCAGCCGCCGGTCCAGATGGTGCTTCTCCATCTTGAACTCGGGGATGCCGTACCGCATCAGCCCGCCCAGCCGGTCGTCCTTCTCGTACACCGCCACGGTGTGCCCGGCACGCGTCAACTGCTGCGCCGCCGCCAGCCCCGTGGGCCCCGACCCGATCACGGCGACCGTCCGCCCGCTCAGTCGCTCCGGCGGGCGCGGGACGGTGAAACCCTCCTCCCAGGCGCGGTCGGCGATGGCGCATTCGACGTTCTTGATGGTCACCGCCGGCTGGTTGATGGCGAGTACACAGCCCGCCTCGCACGGCGCCGGGCACAGACGGCCCGTGAACTCCGGGAAGTTGTTCGTGGCGTGCAGCCGGTCGCTCGCCGCCCGCCAGTCCTCGCGGGCCACCAGGCCGTTCCACTCGGGGATGAGATTGCCCAGCGGACAGGCGTCGTGGCAGAACGGGATGCCGCAGTCCATGCACCGGTCCGCCTGCTCGTCGATGATGGGCAGCAGCGCCCCGGGAACGTAGACCTCGTTCCAGTCCCGTACCCGTTCCCCGACCGGCCGACGGGGCCAGTCCTGGCGGGGAGTGGTCATGAAACCCTTGGGATCGGCCATGGCCGGCTTCCTTGCGTACGCGTACGACAGCCCGTACGTCATCGGCGGCGCTCTTCCCGCCACGATACGTCGGGTCGCGCGGGGGCGCAGGGGTGCGCGCGGGGACAGGTGGGTCCTACGCGGGGCGCGGGCTGGGCGTGGGCGGAGGGTGGGTAGGGCGGGCGGGGGAGTGGGAGCGGGTGCGCACGGGACGGGTCCGGTCCGGCGTCCGTCGCCCTGGACGCACTCAGGCCAGCGCCAGGACGAACGCCAGCGCCGCGCCGGCCGAGGCGACCGTGCGGACGTGGTTCCACGCCGTCCACCCACGCACGTAGGCCGGCCAGTAGGCGTCCGCCTCCGGTGTACCCGCGTCCAGCTCCTGCAGCGCCTCGTTGCGCGGCACGTTCGCGAACACCGTGACGCCGAACGAACCGAACAGATACAGTGCGCTGCCCACCAGCAGCTCCGCCGTCCCCTCCTCCGGCCACAGCACGAACGTCACCACGCCGATGAGCACGCTCAGCAGCGCCGACCCCATGAACACCGCCATGAACGCCGGACGCACCGCCGCCACGTTCACCGCCTTCATCGCGGCCACGCCCTGCTCCGCGGGCAACGACGCCAGGCCCCGCATCACGAAGGTCGAGAACGCGCAGAAGACCCCGGCCACCAGCCCGGTCCCGAGCACTCCCAGCAGGACCAGCACGAAATACGGCCCGTCGATCATGTGCTTCTCATCTCCCCGTCCATTCCGGCCCGCGCCCTCTCGGCCCCGCCACCCCGCCCGGCTCCGGAACTCCATGCCCGGCAACGGCACCGCCGGTGACTGAGGGGACAGGGCTTCGCCACCCTCGCAGCACCTTCTCCACCGACGCCGCGATGCTCCGCCGCGCCTCGTGCCGCGGCACCCCGCTCATCAGCAGCCGGTCGTACGGCGTGTCGACGTGGCGTACGGACGCCGCCACCGCCGAGGTCACCGCGCTCTCGGTGAGCGCGCGCCCCGCCGCGCTCCGGCCGACCCTACCGCTGCCCCGCTCCGAGGTGTGCGCGGCGATCTCCCGCGCCCGCTCGGCCGGACACCCCGGGAACAAACGCCGTATCTCCGCCGCGAACGCGTCCGCGAACCGGACGTCCTGCACCGCCCGGCGCCGCGCGTCCCGCACCCTGCGCCGCCGCCGCGCCTCCGCGTCCGCCAGACAGCGCTCCTCGGCCCGCGCGAGCCCCGCCTCCTCGACCAGGACACCCTGCCGCTCGTACCGCCCGTGACGTCGGTTGAACCGCACCACCACTGCCGACAGCGCGCTCTCCTCCCGCGACCGCCGGGTCAGCGCGGTGTCCCCTCGCGGCAGGAACACCAGGTGCCCGAGGTCGGCGCAGTCGAGGCAGCGCGGCGAACCCTCCTCCAGGACCAGCATCGGCAGCGGACCGCGCCGGCAGCCGGCGCAGCGCTTCCGCTTCAGCGGCTGGACGACCACGAGCGACGTGGAAGGAACGGGAGTCACCGGTGCGGTGGGCGGCGCCATGTCCGGTTCATGCCCGCCGCCGCGGTCGATCCACGCCTCTCGCCGGCCGGGACGGCGCGGCATCATGGCCGTGTGCGACTCGAAGCGATCACCTGGGAGCGGCTCGGCGACCGGCTTGCCGAGCGGCTGCTCGATCTGAAGCCGGCGGACGGCAGCTCCTGGCCGCGTATCGCCTTCGACGGCGCCCCGGCCGCCCGCCCCGGCGATCTCGCCCGGCTCGTCCACGAAGCGCTGCGCGTACGCGGTCGCTCTTCGCTGGTCGTCGGCGCCGAGGGGTTCCTGCGTCCGGCGTCCCTGCGCCTGGAACACGGTCGCCGGGACGTGGACGCCTATTACGACGGCTGGTTCGACACCGGCGCGCTGTGGCGCGAGGTGTTCGGCCCTCTCGAACCCGGCGGCGACGGACGCGTTCTGCCCGACCTGCTCGACCCCGTCACCGACCGCGCCACCCGCAGCCCGTACGTCCAACTCCCGCCTGGTGGTTGCTTGTTGTTGCACGGGCCCCTCCTTCTGCGGCACTGGTTCCCCTTCGACCTGACCGTCCACGTCCTCCTCTCCCCGGGCGCGCTGCGCCGGCGCACACCCGAGGCCGAGCACTGGACCCTCCCCGCCTTCGAGCGCTACGCCGACGAGAGCGACCCCGCCGGCACGGCCGGCGTCCTGGTCCGCGCCGACGACCCGCGCCGCCCGGCGTGGAACGGCTGAGCCCGTCCTCCGCGGCATCGTCACCGACCGCGACATCGTCGTCGGCTGCGTGAACGCGCCCGGCCGGCCTGATCAGCGAGGCCGGACCTCGCCGGGAACCTGACGGAGGACCAGGTCGGGGCAAGGCCCGGCGGGTCTACGCCGACGCCCCCGGACGCCGACCCCCGTCGGCGGTCGTCCTCACAGCCAGCCGTTGCGCCGGAAGCCGCGGTACAGCACCAGGCAGGCCGCGGATATGACGCCGATGACCATGGCGTAGCCGTACCGCCAGTGCAGCTCCGGCATGTGTTCGAAGTTCATGCCGTACATCCCGCAGACCATCGTCGGCACGGCGACGATCGCCGCCCATGCCGTGATCTTCCGCATGTCCTCGTTCTGCGCCACGGTGACCTGGGCGAGGTGTGCCTGAAGGATCGAGTTGAGCAACTCGTCGAAGGCGGCGATCTGCTCCGCGGCCCGCTGCAGATGGTCGGACACGTCCCGGAAGTAGGCCTGTATCTGCGGCTCCACCACCCGCATCGGCCGGTCGGCGAGATCGAGCAGCGGCCGGCCGAGCGGGACCACCGCCCGCTTCAGCTCCAGCAGCTCCCGCTTGAGCTGGTAGATGCGGCCGGGGTCGGCCCGCGCGCCGTTCTCCGCGAAGACGTCCGTCTCCACCTGCTCTATGTCCTCGTGCACCGCGTCGATGACGCTGAGGTACTCGTCGACCACATGGTCGGCGACCGCGTGCAGCACCGCGGACGGGCCCTTGGCCAGCTGGTCGGGGTCGGATTCCAGCTCCTCCCGCAGCGGGCCCAGCGAACCGTGCCGCCCGTGCCTCACGGTGATCACGAAATCCGGGCCGACGAACACCATGATCTCCCCGGTGTCCACCACCTCGCTGGTGGCCGTCAGCACCTCGTGCTCGACGTAGCAGACCGTCTTGAACACGGCGAACAGCGTCTCGCCGTACCGCTCAACCTTCGGCCGCTGGTGCGCCTCGACCGTGTCCTCGACCGCCAGCGGGTGCAGGTCGAACAGCTCGGCGATGCCCGCGAACTCCCGGGTCGTCGGCTCATGGAGCCCCAGCCAGACGAAACCGTCACCGCCCTTGCGGACCTGACGCACCGTCTCCACCAGGTCACCCCCGACGGGCAGGCGCGCCCCTTCCTCGTAGGCCACGCAGTTGACCACGGAGGAGCCCAGCGGCGAACGGGCGGGGTGGCTCAGGTCGACGCGCCGGCGCCGCCGGGCCAGCCGTGCGACTCTGCGCAGGCCGCCGACCGTGCCGAGGCTCGTCACCTTCCGCAGATTCCCTGCCATGGACATCTCTGGATCTCCTCGCGTGGACCCCTTCGCGCCGCATCTCCGCGCCTGTCGCGCCAGTGTGCCAGGACGGCACGGTGACCGGGGAAGCCTGTGGATAACGCGCATCGCGGCAGGTTCCGGGCTGTGGACAACGGCAGTTCACAGGGCGCCCAGGCTGCGGGAACGCCTCGTTCGGAGCGTCACCCGTGCTTGACAAGTCGGATAAATGGGATGATCGCGGCATGACGCTCACCGACGGGTATCTCCTCGACAACCGGCAGGCCGGGGCGAGAGAACGCCTCGACGCCCTTGCCGCCCTCTTCGATCCCACGACCTTCCGGCACTTCGAAGCGTTCGGCGTCGGACCCGGCTGGCGCTGCTGGGAGGTCGGCGCGAGCGGCGCCTCCGTGGTGTCCTGGCTGGCCAAGCGAGTCGGCCCCACCGGCAAGGTCGTCGCCACCAACACCGACGTCTCCTGCATCACCGCCCCCGCCCGGCCCCCGGTGGAGGTGCGGATTCACGACATCGCCGCGCACCGGCCGCCGGGGGAGGGCTTCGACCTGGTCCACGCCCGGCTGAGCCTGACCGATGTGTCGGACCGCGCACGGACGCTGCGGACGATGACCGAAGCGCTGCGCCCGGGCGGACGACTTCTGGTCGAGGACACCGACCTCGGCCTCCAGCCCCTCGTCTGCCCGGACGAGCACGGGCCCGAGCAGCAGATGGCGAACCGGCTGCGCAAGGGCGTCGGCCGGCTCCTCGCCAGTCGTGGCGTGGACCTGACCCAGGGCCGCCGACTGCCGCGGCTGCTGCGCGCCGCCGGACTGCGGCGCGTGGAGGCCGACGTCCATTTCCCGCTCTCCGCGCCGGCCTGCGCCGCGCTGGAGACCGCGACGATCCGCCAGGTCCGCGGCGAACTCGTCGCCGAGGGGTTCGCCGCCGAGGCGGACATCGACCGGCACCTGGCCAACATCGCCTCCGGCACGCTGGACCTGGCCGCCGTCCCGGTGATCTCGGCCTGGGGGCGCAAGCCGTAACCGGCCGCCGGCCGCGGCGGGGCACAGGGCACAGCGGTCACCAGCGGTCGTCGGGCACGCGTTCGGCAGTGGGTCGCGGGCGCGACGAACGCCGGACGTGGCGGCGCGCGGCCTCTCACTCCCGGACCGGCGACCCGTCGTCCGCCGGCGGTCTTCCGTCCGTCGGTGGCCTGCCGCCCACACGTTCGACGGCCCGCGCCCCCGCACGGCACCCCTGCACGGCCGCCGCCTCCGGCTCCGCGCCGCCGAGCAGTGCGGCGAGAAACGCGCCGGTGAACGCGTCGCCGGCGCCCGTGGTGTCCCGCGGCGCGGCCGGTACGCCGCGGACCCGGGCGGACACCGTGCCGCTCCGGGCGACCAGCGCCCCCTCGGGGCCCTGCTTGGCGACGACCAGCGGAACGTGTCGGCTCAGCTTCGCCGCCGCGTCCCGCGCGCCCGGCAGCCCGGTGAGCAGACAGGCCTCGTCCCGGCTGGGCAGCAGCACGTCGACCCCCTCCACCAACGCCAGGAACCGGTCCACGCCCAGAGTGCTGAGGAAGCCGGCCGACGCCGGATCCAGGCTCACCCGCACCCCGCGTGAGCGCGCCGCCGCCACCGCCGTCGGCACCAGTGCCCGGCCCGGCGCGGAGAACAGCAGATAGCCGGACAGATGGAGCCACCCGACGCCGTCCAACAGCGCGTTCGACCAGTCGCCGGGATCGAGCCGCAGCGAGGCGCCGCTGTCGGTAAGGAACGTCCGCTCCGCCGCAGCGCCCGCGTCGACCAGGCAGATCACCGTCCCGGTCGGCGCCTCGGGGTCGACGACCAGCAAGGGACGCACCCCGGCGGCGGTCAGCGCCCGTTCGTGCCACCGCGCCGCGTCCGCGCCGACCCGACCGAGCAGCCGTACGTCCGGCCACCCCCAGTGGGAGGCCCAGCAGGCGACGTTGGCGCCCGCCCCGCCGGGCAGGGTCACGATCTGGGCGGCCGTGTCGGTGCCCGCCGCCAGCGGGCCCCGGTGCCGGGCCACGACGTCCGTGATCACGTCCCCGACGACCAGCAGCGCCGTGCCGTCGTCCCCGGCGCGCGGGCCGCCGGGCACGGGCTCGCTCACGCCCCGGCCCAGGCCGCCGCGATCCGCGCCGCCAGCCGTACGTTGCCCCGCACCGCCGCGAGGTTCGCGCTCAGCGAGGCCCCGTCGGTGTGCCGCACCAGATGGTCCAGCAGGAACGGCGTGACGGCCTGGCCCGTGACGCCCCGTTCCTCGCAGGCGCGCAGGGCGTCGGCCAGGACACGCGCGTGCAGCTCGGGGTCCAGCTGCTCGGCCTGCGGGACCGGGTTCGCCACGATCAGCGCCGACTCGGGCACCCCGAGCGCGTCCTGCGCCCGCATGACGTCCGCCACCTGCTCCGGGCTGTCCAGCGTCCAGTCGACCGGATTACCCGAGTCCGACAGGTAGAAGCCGGGGAAGCGGTCCGTGCCGTAACCGGCCACCGCGACGCCCAGCGTCTCCAGCCGCTGCAGTGTCGCCGGCACGTCGAGGATCGACTTCACGCCCGCGCAGACCACCGTGATCCGGGTGCGCGCCAGCAGGCCCAGGTCGGCCGACTCGTCCTGCGTCACCGTCCACTGCCGGTGCACCCCGCCGAGACCGCCCGTGGCGAACACCCGTATGCCCGCCAGCGCCGCGAGCAGCGCCGTCGCGGACACCGTGGTCGCCCCGCTCGCCCCGGCGGCCACCGCGAGCGGCAGGTCACGGTGGCCCAGCTTGCGGATGCCGTCCTCGGAGGCGATCCGCTCCAGCTGCTCCTTGTCCAGGCCGACCAGGGGACGCCCGTCCAGCACGGCGATCGTCGCCGGTACGGCGCCCTCCCGCCGTACCGCCTCCTCCAGCTCCAGCGCCACCCGCAGATTGCGGGGCCGCGGCAGCCCGTGCGCGATGATCGTCGACTCCAGGGCCACCACGGGCCGCCTCGCGCGGACCGCCTCCCGCACCTCTTCGGACACCACCAGCGTCACTGCGCCCCGCCTCCCGTCTGTGCCGTTCTCCCTCATCCCTGGCGGGCGGCGGGCGCCGCCAAACCCCCGTTCCGGCTCCGGCAGGTCAGAACAGCGGCTGGGGCAGCACGCCCTCCAGGGCCAGCAGCTTCCGCTTCGTCTCCACACCGCCGCCGAACCCGCCGATGCCACCGTCGCTCTCCACCACCCGGTGACACGGCACCACCAGCGGCAGCGGATTGGCCCCCATGGCCATGCCCACCGCCTGGGCGCCCCCCGGCCGGCCCACCCGCCCCGCCAGGTCGCCGTACCCGACGACCGTTCCATAGGGCACACCGGACGCCAGCTCGCGCAGCACCTGCCGGTTGAAGCCCGAGATCAGCGACCAGTCCAGCGGCAGCCCGAAGTCCCGCAGCTCACCCGCCAGGTAGGCCTCGACCTGGCGTATCGCCTCGGCCAGCACGGGAAAGCCGGGCGACTCGACCGGCTCGGCGCCCAGCCGCGACGCCAGCCGCTCCAGCGCCCTGTCCCGTATCCCGTCCGTGGCGTGGAAGACGACGTTGACCAAGCCCTCGCTGGTCGCGGCCAGCAGCAGCGGACCGATGCCGCCGCCGACGACGGCCCACGCGACCCGCTGCTCCCCGTGTCCATGGCTGTCCATGCGCCCACCGTAGGGCCCGCCACTGACAACGCCTCCGGCCGGCCCGGGGCCCGCCCGCAGGACAGGGCTTCACCGGTGCGGCACAAGTGGGGCCGGTCGGTGTTTCTTTGCCGGAAAGTCGTTCGACCATACCCGCGCGAGTCATACTCTCCCTCAACCCTGGCCGCTCGTGCGGACCTGGGACGGGGGTGCGTTTCGGGGATTCCGGTACGGAAGAGGGCGGAAGGGCAGCCGCGCATGCAAGGCACGGTCGACGGATTCAGCTACGGCCTCGTCACACCTCTGGTGGCCTATGTCATGGCCTGCCTCGGCGGCGCCCTGGGGCTGCGCTGCACCACCCGGTCCATGCTCGTGGCCGGCTCCTGGCGCCCCGGCTGGTTGGCCCTCGGCTCGGCCGCGATCGGCTCCGGCATCTGGACCATGCACTTCATCGCCATGATGGGGTTCACCGTCAGGGAGGCGCCGATCCACTACGACAAACCGATCACCTACGCCAGCCTGGCCGTCGCCGTCGTCATGGTGGGCATCGGAATCTTCATCGTCGGCTACAAGGGCGCCAGCGGCACAGCCCTGTTCACGGGTGGCACGATCACCGGTCTCGGCATCGCGTCCATGCACTACCTGGGCATGGCCGGCCTGGAACTGAACGGCCGACTCGAGTACAACACCTTCACCGTCGCCGCCTCCGTCGTCATCGCCATGGCCGCCGCCACCGCCGCCCTGTGGGCCGCCGGGCAGGTCAAGGGGCCTCTGTGGAGCATCGGAGCCAGCCTCGTCATGGGGCTCGCGGTCAGCGGCATGCACTACACGGGCATGGCCGCCCTCAGCGTCCACCTGCACGGCGCCGCCGACACGTCCACCGGCGACACGCCCGCCGCCCTGCTCGCCCCCATGCTGATCGGGCCGGTCGCCTTCCTCTGCCTGGCCGGTGTGGTCGTGCTCTTCGACCCGCAGATGGTCACGGGCACACCCGAGTGGTCCCGACCCGAGCGCGAGCCCGGCGTCCCGGCCCATCCGCCCGCCCGCCACCACGGCCGCCGCCCGCCCCTGCGCGCCCGCCGGCCCGTCCCGCACAGCCGCTCGAGGACGCCCCAGAACCGCTGACCGCGGCCCATTGTCAGTGGGGGGTCGTACGGTGGATGACATGCGGCCCGTTTCCCAGATCGAACGCACGGTGGCGCCCTTCGAGGTCGTCAGCCCCTACCAGCCGAGCGGCGACCAGCCGACGGCCATCGCCGACCTCGCCCGGCGCATCGAAGCAGGTGAGAAGGACGTCGTCCTGCTCGGCGCGACCGGCACCGGAAAGTCCGCCACCACCGCGTGGATGATCGAGAAGCTCCAGCGGCCCACCCTGGTGATGGCGCCGAACAAGACGCTGGCCGCCCAGCTGGCCAACGAATTCCGCGAGCTGCTGCCGAACAACGCGGTCGAATACTTCGTCTCGTACTACGACTACTACCAGCCCGAGGCATACGTCCCGCAGTCGGACACCTACATCGAGAAGGACTCCTCGATCAACGAGGAGGTCGAGCGGCTGCGCCACTCCGCGACCAACTCGCTGCTCACCCGCCGCGACGTCGTCGTGGTCGCCTCCGTCTCCTGCATCTACGGCCTCGGCACGCCCCAGGAGTACGTGGACCGCATGGTCCCGCTCAGGGTGGGCGACGAGATCGACCGGGACCAGCTGCTGCGCCGCTTCGTCGACATCCAGTACGCGCGCAACGACATGGCGTTCACCCGCGGCACCTTCCGGGTCCGCGGCGACACCATCGAGATCTTCCCCGTCTACGAGGAGCTCGCCGTCCGCATCGAGATGTTCGGCGACGAGATCGAGGCGCTCACCACCCTGCACCCGCTCACCGGCGAGATCATCAGCGACGAGCAGCAGCTCTACGTCTTCCCGGCCTCCCACTACGTCGCCGGACCCGAACGCATGGAGCGGGCCGTCAACGACATCGAGAAGGAACTGGGCGAGCGCCTCGCCGAACTGGAGAAGCAGGGCAAACTCCTGGAAGCCCAGCGGCTGCGGATGCGGACCACCTACGACATCGAGATGCTCCGCCAGATCGGCACCTGCTCCGGCGTGGAGAACTACTCGATGCACTTCGACGGCCGCCTCCCCGGTTCCCCGCCGAACACGCTGCTGGACTACTTCCCCGAGGACTTCCTGCTCGTCATCGACGAGTCGCACGTGACCGTGCCGCAGATCGGCGCGATGTACGAGGGCGACGCCTCCCGCAAGCGCACCCTGGTCGACCACGGCTTCCGGCTGCCCTCCGCCCTGGACAACCGGCCCCTGAAGTGGGAGGAGTTCCAGGAGCGCATCGGGCAGACGGTGTACCTGTCCGCGACCCCGGGCGCCTACGAGCTCTCCCGCGCGAACGGCGTCGTCGAGCAGATCATCCGGCCCACCGGCCTGGTCGACCCGCAGGTCGTCGTCAAGCCGACCGAGGGCCAGATCGACGACCTGGTGCACGAGATCCGCGCCCGGGTCGAGAAGGACGAGCGCGTCCTGGTCACCACGCTCACCAAGAAGATGGCCGAGGACCTCACCGACTACTTCCTGGAAATGGGCATCCAGGTCCGCTATCTGCACAGCGACGTGGACACCCTGCGCCGCGTGGAACTGCTGCGCGAACTGCGCTCCGGCGAGTACGACGTCCTGGTCGGCATCAACCTGCTGCGCGAGGGCCTCGACCTGCCCGAGGTGTCCCTCGTGGCGATCCTCGACGCCGACAAGGAGGGCTTCCTGCGGTCGGGCACCTCGCTGATCCAGACCATCGGCCGCGCGGCGCGCAACGTCTCCGGCGAGGTCCACATGTACGCCGACAAGATCACGCCGGCGATGGAGAAGGCCATCGACGAGACCAACCGGCGGCGCGAGAAGCAGGTCGCGTACAACAAGGCGCACGGCGTCGACCCGCAGCCGCTGCGCAAGAAGATCAACGACATCGTCGCCCAGATCGCCCGCGAGGAGATCGACACCGAGCAGCTGCTCGGCTCCGGCTTCCGGCAGTCGCGCAACGACGGCCGCGGCGGCAGGGCCCCGGTGCCGGCCCTCAAGGAACACGCGGTCAAGGGCGCGAAGGCCGCCAAGAAGGGCAGAGCCCAGGAGACGGCGCCGACCGACCGGCCGGCCGCCGAACTCGCCGCGCAGATCGAGGAACTGACCCAGCGCATGCGCGCCGCCGCCGCGGACCTCCAGTTCGAGATCGCGGCCCGGCTGCGCGACGAGGTGTCCGAGATGAAGAAGGAGCTGCGCCAGATGAAGGAGGCCGGGCTGGCCTGACGGGTCCCCCGGGGCCCCTGTGGCGGCCCCGGGAACGCGCTGTGTTGCAAGACCGACACAAAGTCCGGACCGGGGTACGGCACTGTCAGTGCCCGTGCGTAGGGTTCTGGTCATCCGCGGCATCGCGGCAACAGGGGAACGCTCGAGAGGGGAAACAGCGCGTGACCGTCAACATGACCAAGGGTCAGGCCATCAGTCTGCAGAAGAACGACGGAGGCAGCCTGACCGCGGTGCGCATGGGTCTCGGCTGGCAGGCGGCCCCGCGGCGTGGCCTGTTCGGTTCGCGGACCCGCGAGATCGACCTCGACGCCTCCGCGGTGCTGTTCGCGGACAAGCAGCCGGTCGACGTCGTCTTCTTCCGCCACTTGGTGAGCGACGACGGCTCGGTGCGCCACACCGGCGACAACCTCGTCGGCGGCGTCGGCCAGGGCGGCGACGACGAGGCCATCCTCGTCGACCTGCAGCGCCTGCCGGTCCACATCGACCAGATCGTCTTCACCGTGAACTCCTTCACGGGCCAGACGTTCCAGGAGGTGCAGAACGCGTTCTGCCGCCTCGTCGACGAGACCAACGGCCAGGAGCTCGCCCGTTACACGCTCGCGGGCGGCGGCGCCTACACGGCCCAGATCATGGCCAAGGTGCACCGCGTCGGGACCGGCTGGTCCATGACGGCCCTCGGCACCCCGGCCAACGGACGCACGTTCCAGGACCTGATGCCGTCCAT
Organism: Streptomyces sp. NPDC046379; assembly: GCF_055587785.1. Lineage (NCBI taxonomy): Bacteria > Bacillati > Actinomycetota > Actinomycetes > Kitasatosporales > Streptomycetaceae > Streptomyces > Streptomyces sp. NPDC046379. The sequence goes on along the minus strand of NZ_JBVJFP010000006.1, from coordinate 185,498 downwards.
CCTGCCGCACCTCTGACCCGGCGGGCCCGGGCGGGCGGTACATGACATCCCAGCGGTACACGACACCTTCACCACGCGACACGCGTACGCGATTCAGGGGGACCACGACGATGACGGCCGAGCTGGTGCGGGGCCAGAACCACCCGCTCTCCCAGTCCCGTCTCGAGATCCGCGTCTCGGCCGGTACGCCGATCGTGGCCGCGGCCACGATCGGCGACGAGCACGGAAAGGTCCACGGAGCGGAAGGGGTGGCCCATCCCGGAGTGCCCACCCTCCCCGGGCTCGAGGTGTCCCGGCAGGCGGCCGCCGACCACCGGCTGGCGGTCGACCTGGACGCCCTGCCGGAGGCCGTGCACCGCGTCCATGTGCTGCTCGCCCTGCCCACCGGCGCCTCGGGCGGTCCCGCCCGGTTCGGCGCCGTCGCCGCCCCCTTCGTCGCGGTCACCGGACTCGACGGCACCGAGGTGGCGACCTTCACCCTCACCGGACTGGAGGCCGAGACCGCCGTCGTCGCCCTGGAGCTGTACCGCAGACAGGGCGCCTGGAAGGTCCGCGCCGTCGGCCAGGGGTACGCCGGCGGCCTCGCCGAACTCCTCGCCGACCAGGGGCTGCCCGTCGCCGCCCAGCTCGCCGCCACCATCAACGACGCGGTGGCCCGGGGCCTCGCCCGCTCCGTCGCCGCGCCGCCGCCGCGCACCGCGGAGGGCGACCGCGCTCGCCGTACGGCCGCCCCGGCGCTCGGCGCCGACCAGAGCGGCGCCCATACCGCGCCGTACGGCGGCCGGACACCGCAGGCCGCCCCGGAACCCGCCACCGGCTACCCGGCGGAACCCACCACCGGCTACCCCGCCGACGCCACGCCCGTGGACCCCTCGGCGCGCACCCAGCCGTCCACGCCCACCGCGGGCGGCCCCGTCGACTACACCCACCCGCGCCGGCGCAACGCCGCCCCGCCGCCTCCGCCCACCGCGCCCCCGGCGGCGCCCGGGCAGCCCCGCCCGCCCGTCGCGGGTGACGCGACCGGCTGGTCCATGGAGGAGCGGCTCTACAACCAGGTGTGGGGCATGTTCGAGGACCTGGCCCGTGCCACGGCCGCCTACCGCAGCGCCGTCGACTTCGCCGAGTCCCGCATGGACAAGGAGCTGGAGCAGGTCCTCGCCGACCCGCGCAGCCGGATCGGCGGACAGGCGGACGCCGCCCGCGAGGCGGCCCGGGCCCGGCACGCCCAGCTCGTCGACCAGGCCCGCCAGGCCCTCGACCGCGACGTCGCCCAGCTCGCCGCCGAGGCCGGTGTCGTCGAACCCGTGCTGCCCGCGGCCTACGCACGCTGGGACAACCCGGTCTGGCACGGCTACCGGGTCCCCACCGAGATGCCCATGGCCCTGCGACTGGGCGATCTGCACCTGCCCGAATGCGCCCCGCTGCGCATACCGATGCTGGTCCGGCTGCCGCTGGAGCGCGGCCTGTGGATCGACAGCGGGCGGTCCGGTTCGTCCGACGGCGCCTTCCACGACTCGCACGACATGCGCCGCCTGGCGATGGAGTCGGCCGTTGCGCACACCGCCCGGCTGCTCGCCGCCCACCCGGCGGGCGATTTCGCCGTGCACGTCGTCGACCCGGCCGGGTCCGGCGCGCAGGCGCTGGCGCCGCTGGTGGGCACGGGCGTGCTCGCCGGTCCGCCGGCCGTCGGCGCCGCCGGCGTCGCGGACGTCCTGGCCCGGCTCACCCAGCGCGTCGACCTGGTGCAGATGGCGGTGCGGGCCGGTGCGGCCGACGCCCTGCCGCCGGACCTGGACATGGCCCAGCACCTGCTGGTGGTCAACGACTTCCCGCACGGCTTCGACGACCGGGCCGTGACCCAGCTGCGTTACCTCGCCGACGAGGGACCGGCCGTCGGCGTGCATCTGATGATGGTCGCCGACCGAGAGGACTCGGCGGGCTACGGCCCGCTGCTCGACCCGCTGTGGCGTTCGCTGCTGCGACTGACGCCCGTGCCCGAGGATCACCTCGCCGACCCCTGGGTGGGGCACGCCTGGACGTACGAGCCCTCGCTGGTGCCGCTCGGCAGCCAGGTGCTCCAGCAGGTGCTCGCCCAGGTCGCGGCGGCCCGTACCAAGCCCGCGTAAAGTCGCCCGACCAGGCGTTTTGGGTTTTCCTTTACCAAGCTCTTTACCTGTCCTTGGTGATTGGGGTACTGTTTTCCGTACGGAGGGGAGTACTCCCTGCCAACTGCGGCGTTCCCGTCAATACGGATCAGGCCAGATCCCGGGGCGCCGGCCCGAGTCCCGGGTGGAAGAGACCTCCGGCAGCGACGACGCTGACTGACCGTTTGCCGTTTCGAACTGCCGGAGGCGCAGTGGATGTTTCCGTGACCCTGTGGGTCCTGACCGTCGCAGGACTGGCCGCGCTCATCGCGGTCGACTTCTTCATCGGTCGCAAGCCGCACGACGTATCCATCAAGGAAGCCGGGATCTGGACCGTCGTCTGGATCGTCCTCGCCGGGCTCTTCGGGCTCGGCCTGCTCGTCTTCGGCGGCGGGCAGCCGGCCGGCGAGTTCTTCGCCGGCTTCATCACCGAGAAGTCGCTGAGCGTCGACAACCTCTTCGTCTTCGTACTGATCATGGCGAAGTTCGCGGTGCCCTCGCAGTACCAGCAGCGCGTCCTCCTCGTCGGCGTGCTCATAGCACTGGTGCTGCGGGCCATCTTCATCGCCGCCGGCGCCGCGATCATCGCCAGCTTCTCGTGGGTCTTCTACCTCTTCGGCGCCTTCCTGATCTGGACGGCGTGGAAGCTCATCCAGGAGGCCCGGGCCGAGGAGGAGGACGAGGAGTTCGAGGAGAACAAGCTCCTCAAGGCCGCAGAGCGCCGCTTCGGCGTCGCCGACCGGTACCACGGCACCAAGCTGTGGATCCGTGAGAACGGCAAGCGCGTCATGACGCCGATGCTCGTCGTGATGCTCGCCATCGGCAGCACGGACGTCCTCTTCGCCCTGGACTCCATACCGGCGATCTTCGGCCTGACGCAGGACCCGTACATCGTGTTCACCGCCAACGCGTTCGCGCTGATGGGCCTGAGGCAGCTGTACTTCCTCATCGGCGGCCTGCTGAAGAAGCTGGTCCACCTGTCGTACGGCCTGTCGATCATCCTCGGCTTCATCGGTGTCAAGCTGGTGCTGCACGCGCTGCACGAGTCCGGGGTCCATGTCCCGGAGATCAGCATCCCGGTCTCGCTCGGCGTGATCTGCGCCGTCCTGATCATCACCACGATCACCAGCCTGATCGCCTCCAAGAAGCAGGCGGAGGCCGAGGCGCGGGAGGCCGACGAGGGCGCGTCGAAGGACAGCGTGGACGTCTGACCGGCCGCGCGGAGGCCGGATCAGCCCGACGCGGCTGCCCCGGCCTCCGCCCCGGTTCCCGTCTCCGCCCCGGTTCCCGTCTCCGTTCCGGTTCCCGACTTCGCCGCGGCTTCCTTCGCCGGGAGGGTCTCGGGCAGCAGGGCGAAGCACGCCAGGCTGAGCAGCGCGATGCCGGTCAGATAGGCGCCGACGCCCCACGGCACCCGGCCGTCGCTCTGCTCGGCCAGGGCCGTCGCGGCGATCGGGGTGAGCGCGCCGCCGAAGACGCCACCGAGGTTGTAGCCCACGGCGGCGCCCGTGCAGCGCACCCGGGGCTCGTACAGCTCCGGCAGATAGGCGGCGATCACGGCGAACATGGTGATGAAGGCGATCAGCGCCACCACGAAGCCCAGGAACATGGCCAGAGGCGCTCCTGTCGACAGGAGGGCGATCATCGGGAACATCCACAGGGCCGCCGCCGCGCACCCGGCCAGACACAGGGGCCGACGGCCGTAGCGGTCGCCGAGCACTGCCGCCAGCGGGGTCAGCGCGCCCTTCACGACCACGGCGGCCATGATGCAGCTCAGCATCACGGTACGGCTCACGCCGAGCCGCTCCGTGGCGTAGGCGAGGGACCAGGTGGTCACCGCGTAGAAGATCGCGTACCCGGCGGCGAGCGCGCCCGCGGTCAGCAGGACCAGCCGCCAGTGGTGGCGCACGACCTCGGCGAGCGGCATCCGCGCATGGTCCTCGATCTCCAGGAAGCGGGGACTCTCGGCGAGCGACGAGCGCAGCCAGAGTCCCACCACCGCCAGCACGCCGGCCACCCAGAACGGCACCCGCCACCCCCACTGCGCGAACTGTGCCTCGGACAGCCCGGCCGACAGCGCGAGCATCAGCCCGTTGGCGAGGACGAACCCCACCGCGGGACCCACCTGCGGGAAGCTCGACCACAGCCCTCGCCGGCCCGGTGGCGCGTGCTCGACCGTGAGCAGGACGGCCCCGCCCCACTCACCGCCGAGCCCCAGCCCCTGCAGAAAGCGCAGCAAGAGCAGCAGCAGGGGCGCGGCCACCCCGATCGAGCCGTACGTCGGCAGGCATCCCACCAGGACGGTCGAGGCGCCCGTGAGCAGCAGGGAGGCGACCAGGACCGGACGCCGCCCCCGACGGTCCCCGAGGTGGCCGAAGAGCACCGACCCGAGCGGCCGGGCCACGAACCCGGCCGCGAACGTGCCGAAGGCGGCGAGCGTCCCCGCCAGCGGGGAGAACGTCGGGAAGAACAGCGGCCCCAGGATCAGCGCGGCGGCGGTCCCGTAGACGAAGAAGTCGTAGAACTCGATGGCCGTCCCGGCGAGCGAGGCGGCCGCGAGCCGCGGCATGGAGGGCGTCCTCACGGAGCGTACGTCGTGCATGCCGCGTCAACCACCCACGGTGAGCGCGGGTTACGGGGCGCGTGGAGGCGCGGCGGCCGTCAGTGGGTGACGGTGGTGCGCCGCGCCGGACCGTCGAGGCGGAGGGCGCCGCCGTGGGGGATGACGAGACGGGGGTCGGTGTGGCCGAGGCCCACGTCGAGGACCACGTGGGTGTCGGGGGCGTACGCCTGCAGCGCGCTCAGCACGGCTTCGCGCTGTTCGGCCGCGTAACGGGCCCCCTTCCGGAGTGCTGGGGCGCTCGAAGGAGCCGGTCCTGGCGCGGCCCGTGAGCAGCGCGGGAAAGCGCTGGGCCGGCCCGCGCCCGCCCCTGTTGCGCAGGGTGCGGAACACCTCGGCGGCGCCGGGCGTCTCCTCCGAGGTCTCCGGGAAGAGCACGAGTCGTGGCCGACGTCGTCCCACCGCCCGGCGGGCCGCAGGTCGTAGGGGCGGAGGGCCAACCCCAAGCCGGGGACGGCCGTCGCCGACGTGCGTGATAAACCGGGGGCGAGCAGCGGCCCCTGGCGGGCCGCCGACCCCGACCGGACCGGAGGAACCGTGCCCCGCACCCTGGCCAACGCCCCGATCATGATCCTCAACGGGCCCAACCTGAACCTGCTCGGGCAGCGCCAGCCGGAGATCTACGGCTCCGACACGCTCGCCGACGTCGAGGCCCTGTGCGCGAAGACCGCGGCGGCGCACGGCGGCACGGTGGACTTCCGTCAGTCCAACCACGAGGGGGAGCTGGTCGACTGGATCCACGAGGCGCGGCTCGGCCACTGCGGGATCGTCATCAACCCCGGCGCCTACTCGCACACGTCCATCGCCCTCCTGGACGCCCTCAACGCCTGCGACGGAATGCCGGTACTGGAGGTGCACATCTCCAACATCCACCGGCGGGAGGAGTTCCGGCACCACTCGTACGTCTCCCTGCGCGCCGACGGGGTCGTCGCGGGATGCGGGGTGCAGGGGTACGCGTTCGCGGTGGAGCGGGTCGCGGCGCTCGTGGGCGCCGCCCGGGCGCAGGCGTAGCGCCGGGCCGGTCGGGGCCCCGACCGGCCCGGCGCGAGTCGCCGAGTCGCCGAGTCGCCGAGCCGTCGACTCTCTGCGTCTTGCCGGGCCTCCGCGTCACGGAGTCACGGAGCATGTCGCCCGGGCCGCCGGCCGAGGGCGGGGATGATGGGACCGGCGGCCCGTTCCGCGCGGGCGCCGTCGTTCCGCGCGGGGCTGCCTCCAGTGGACCGCGCCGCCGTGGGCAAGGGGAGCGCGCGTCGAAGACGGGTGCGTGCGAAGTGTGCACACGGGGCGCGCGTCCGACGGCTCACGCCTCCCGGTCCGTTCTCTTCACACCCTTCGGCGTTCCGGCGCACTCCGCCGCGCCCCGACGTGCACGCGTTCACCACCCCCGCCCGTGCGGTTCGCCCCCCGCCCGTGCGGTTCGCCCCCCGCCCGTGCGGTCAGGGCCCCCGGTGCGTCCGGTCGCCGGCCCCGCGTCCGGATCACCACCCGCGAGCGTGCCACTCCGGCAGATGCGGGCGCTCCGCGCCGAGCGTGGTGTCGTCGCCGTGCCCGGGGTAGACCCAGGTCTCGTCCGGCAGCACGTCGAAGATCTTGGTCTCGACGTCGTGGATCAGGCTGGCGAACGCCTTCGGGTCCTTGTGCGTGTTGCCCACGCCGCCCGGGAACAGGCAATCGCCGGTGAACACGTGCGGATGGCCGTGCGGGTCGTCGTAGACCAGGGCGATCGAGCCCGGCGTGTGTCCGACGAGGTGGCGGGCGGTGAGTTCCACACGGCCCACGCGGATCACGTCCCCGTCGTCCACGAGGACGTCGGTCGGCACGGGGATGCCCTCGGCGTCCTCCCGGCCGGCGTACGTGCGTGCGCGGGTGGCGGCGACGACCTGCGCGAGGGCCTGCCAGTGGTCGGCGTGCCGGTGCGTGGTGACCACCGACGCGATGCCGTCGTCGCCGATCGTGCCCAGCAGGGCGTCCGCGTCGTTCGCGGCGTCGATCAGCAGCTGCTCGTCCGTGGCCCGGCAGCGCAGCAGATAGGCGTTGTTGTTCATCGGGCCGACCGCGATCTTGGTGATCATCAGGTCCTTGAGCTCGTGCACGTCGGCGGGGCCGCCGACGTGCACCTCTCCGCTGTAGGTCATGGACGCCAGCCTAGTCCCGGCAGGGCCCTGCCGAGGGGCGGTCGTCCGTCGGCTAGAGCGGGGGCAGCGCCGGCAGCGGGCCGCCCGTCACCGTCAGCCCCGAGCCCTCGCGGCGGCCGGCCAGCCAGCCCAGCAGGTCGGCCCGGCCGCCCGTGACGGTGACCGCGGGCTCCTGCGCGTCCCCTCCCGTGCTCCACGCGCGCGTGCCGTCCGTCAGACGGGTCGCGGGCACCTCCGGGTGCCCGGCGAACCGCTGCGCCAGGAAGTCGACGTACCGCTCGGTGAACTCGGCCGGCATGTCCTCCAGCTCGTAGCCGATCCCCAGGTCCACGTGGTGCAGCTCGATCTCCGCCCACCGCCGGAACGGCAGCCGGGACGCGGAGTCCCGCACGCCGCCCCGCAGCTCCAGCGTGCGCGACCAGTCGGCCGGGACCGCCGCCACCTGCTGGAGGCGCTCGGCGCTCTCCCGCACGTCGGCGAGCTGTGCGTCGAGGGGGCGGGGGGCGCCCGCCTCGATGTCGGCGTCGCGGGCCTCGGCGGAGACGTACATCGGACGGCCCTCGAGGACGTTCACCATGGCGTCGGCGTTGCGGGCGATGTGGGCGAGGACATGGCCACGGGTCCAGCCGGGCAGTCGTGACGGCTGCGTCACAGCGGCGTCGTCCAGTTTGCCGACCGCGGTGAGCAGCCGCTCGGTGGCGTCACGTACAGACGCCAGGTCATGCGCGTGATCAATCATGGTCCGACCCTAGTCCGCGCCACACCTCCGGGTGAAGATGGCCGACTCCCGCCGGTAATCGAATGCGCGTGCTATATGGTCGGACGCGGCGTCGGGCATCCTGGAGAGTCGGGGTTTGTTGACAACCCGTGAATCCGTCCGGCGTTGTCAGTGGCTCCCCCTAGTCTGAAGAAGCACGGGGGCCCCGCCCCTGTCACTTCTCTCAAGAAAGGTGCGGACCGGCGTGGCCGACCGTCTCATCGTCCGTGGCGCGCGCGAGCACAATCTGAAGAACGTCTCGCTCGACCTGCCGCGCGACTCGCTCATCGTCTTCACGGGCCTCTCCGGGTCGGGCAAGTCCTCCCTGGCCTTCGACACCATCTTCGCCGAGGGCCAGCGCCGCTACGTCGAGTCGCTCTCCTCGTACGCCCGCCAGTTCCTCGGCCAGATGGACAAGCCGGACGTCGACTTCATCGAGGGCCTCTCGCCGGCGGTCTCCATCGACCAGAAGTCGACCTCGCGCAACCCGCGCTCCACGGTCGGCACCATCACCGAGGTCTACGACTACCTGCGCCTGCTCTTCGCGCGCATCGGCAAGCCGCACTGCCCCGAGTGCCGCCGGCCGATCTCGCGCCAGTCGCCGCAGGCCATCGTGGACCGGGTGCTCGAGCTGCCCGAGGGCAGCCGTTTCCAGGTGCTGTCCCCGCTGGTGCGCGAGCGCAAGGGCGAGTTCGTCGACCTGTTCGCCGACCTCCAGACCAAGGGCTACTCCCGCGCGCGGGTGGACGGCGAGACCGTCCAGCTGTCCAACCCGCCGACGCTGAAGAAGCAGGAGAAGCACACCATCGAGGTGGTCGTCGACCGCCTCACGGTGAAGGACTCCGCCAAGCGCCGCCTGACCGACTCCGTGGAGACGGCCCTCGGCCTGTCCGGCGGCATGGTCGTGCTCGACTTCGTCGACCTGCCGGAGGACGACCCCGAGCGCGAGCGCATGTTCTCCGAGCACCTGTACTGCCCGTACGACGACCTGTCCTTCGAGGAGCTGGAGCCGCGCTCCTTCTCCTTCAACTCGCCCTTCGGCGCCTGTCCCGACTGCACCGGCATCGGCACGCGCATGGAGGTCGACCCCGAGCTGATCGTCCCCGACCCGGACAAGTCGCTCGACGAGGGCGCCATCCACCCCTGGTCGCACGGGCACACCAAGGACTACTTCGGCCGGCTCGTCGGCGCCCTCGCGGACGCCCTGGGCTTCCGCACCGACATCCCCTTCGCGGGGCTGCCCCAGCGCGCCAAGAAGGCCCTGCTGCACGGCCACAAGACGCAGGTCGAGGTGCGCTACCGCAACCGGTACGGGCGCGAGCGCCGGTACACCACGGCCTTCGAGGGCGCCGTGCCGTTCGTCAAGCGCCGGCACAGCGAGGCCGAGAGCGACGCCGGCCGCGAGCGCTTCGAGGGCTACATGCGCGAGGTGCCCTGCCCCACCTGTGAGGGCACCCGCCTCAAGCCGATCGTCCTCGCGGTCACGATCATGGGGAAGTCGATCGCCGAGGTCTCCGGCATGTCGATCAGCGACTGCGCCGACTTCTTGGGCCGGCTCAAGCTGGACGCCCGCGACAAGAAGATCGCCGAGCGGGTGCTCAAGGAGGTCAACGAACGCCTCCGGTTCCTGGTCGACGTCGGCCTGGACTACCTCTCGCTCAACCGCGCGGCCGGCACCCTCTCCGGCGGCGAGGCCCAGCGCATCCGTCTGGCCACCCAGATCGGTTCCGGCCTCGTCGGCGTGCTGTACGTCCTGGACGAGCCGTCCATCGGCCTGCACCAGCGCGACAACCACCGGCTGATCGAGACCCTGGTCAGACTCCGCGACATGGGCAACACGCTCATCGTCGTGGAGCACGACGAGGACACCATCAAGGTCGCCGACTGGATCGTGGACATCGGCCCCGGCGCCGGCGAGCACGGCGGCAAGGTGGTGCACAGCGGCTCCCTGAAGGAGCTGCTCGCCAACGCCGAGTCGCAGACCGGGCAGTACCTGTCCGGCAAGAAGGCCATCCCGGTGCCCGACGTCCGGCGCCCGCGCGACCCGTCCCGGCAGCTCACCGTGCACGGCGCCCGCGAGAACAACCTGCGGGACATCGACGTGTCCTTCCCGCTGGGCGTGTTCACCGCGGTCACCGGCGTCTCCGGCTCCGGCAAGTCGACGCTGGTCAACGACATCCTGTACACCCACCTGGCGCGCGAGCTGAACGGCGCCCGCAGCGTGCCCGGACGGCACACGCGGGTGGCCGGCGACGACCTCGTGGACAAGGTCGTGCACGTCGACCAGTCGCCCATCGGCCGCACCCCGCGGTCGAACCCCGCGACGTACACCGGAGTCTTCGACCACATCCGCAAGCTGTTCGCCGAGACCACCGAGGCGAAGGTCCGCGGCTATCTGCCCGGCCGCTTCTCCTTCAACGTCAAGGGCGGCCGCTGCGAGAACTGCGCGGGCGACGGCACGATCAAGATCGAGATGAACTTCCTCCCGGACGTGTACGTCCCGTGCGAGGTCTGCCACGGCGCCCGGTACAACCGGGAGACCCTGGAGGTCCACTACAAGGGCAAGTCCATCGCCGAGGTCCTGAACATGCCGATCGAGGAGGCGATGAACTTCTTCGAGGCCGTCCCCGCGATCTCCCGTCACCTCAAGACGCTGCACGACGTCGGCCTCGGCTACGTCCGGCTCGGCCAGGCCGCGACCACCCTGTCCGGTGGCGAGGCGCAGCGCGTGAAGCTCGCCAGCGAGCTGCAGAAGCGCTCCACCGGCCGCACGGTCTACGTCCTGGACGAGCCGACCACCGGTCTGCACTTCGAGGACATCAGCAAGCTGCTGAAGGTCCTGTCCGGACTGGTCGACAAGGGCAACACGGTCATCGTCATCGAGCACAACCTCGACGTGATCAAGACGGCGGACTGGGTCGTCGACATGGGCCCCGAGGGTGGCGCCGGCGGCGGTCTGGTGGTCGCCGAGGGCACGCCCGAGCAGGTCGCCGGGGTCCCGGCCAGCCACACCGGGAAGTTCCTGCGGGAGATTCTCGGCGCCGACCGGATCAGCGACGCCGAGCCGGTGCAGGCCCCGCGCGGGACGGCCCGCAAGACGGCGACCGCCGCCAGGAAGGCGGCCCCCGCCAAGACCACCGCGGCCAGGACCACCGCGGCCAGGACCGTCACCGCCAGGACGACCGCCGCCGCGAAGACCGCGGCCGGCAAGACCGCGGCGAAGAAGTCGACGGCCCGGGCCCGCAAGGACTGACGGCCGCACGGGCCGCGTCCCGCGCGGCGACACGCGACGGCGCCGGAGTCCCCAGCGGACCCCGGCGCCGTCGGCTATATACCCGCGGTCGCTCAGCCCTCGGCGGACTCCGCGCGGGGCTCCACGAACTGCATGTCCAGCTGGATCTTGACCGCGTCGCCCAGCAGCCCGGCCCCGAAGTCCAGCCCGAAGTCGCTGCGCCGGATCTCGCCCGTCGCCTCGAACCCGGCGTGGTTGCGCCCGTCCGCGGGGGTCCCCACGACCCCGCCGAACTCCACGGCGAGCGTGACCGGACGGGTCACCTCCCCGATGGTCAGCTCCCCTTCCATCGTCCAGTCCTCGCCGCCGCCGGTGATCCGGGTCGAGCGGAACGTCATCGTCGGGCGCTTCTCCACGTCGAGCAGATCGGCACTGCGGGTGTGCGCGTCCCGGTCGGGGTTGCCGGTGTCGATGGAGGCCAGCGCGATCTCGGCGGTCACCTCGACGTCGTCGAGGGTGTCCCCGACCCGCAGCCCCGCCCGCACCTCGGAGAACCGTCCCCGGACCTTGGAGATCCCCAGGTGGCGGATGGTGAAGTTGACGGCCGAGTGCAGGGGGTCGAGCTCCCAGTCGCCGGACCGGAGCGGAAGGGGGGAGACGGTGGGGGAAGCGGTGTCGTTGTTCGTCATGCCGCCACTCTGACGTCGTTCGCGCACGGCAGGGAGACCGGGCGGAGAGTGGTAGTGACAGGGCCACCCTCCGCAGCGGTCCGCGCGGTACGTTCGGGGGCGTGAGCGACAACGAGCTGGGCGCCTTTCTGCGGATGCGACGCGAGGCCGTCACTCCGGCCGAGGCCGGGCTCCCCACCGGCCCCCGCCGTCGCACCCCCGGCCTGCGCCGCGCCGAACTGGCCACGCTCGCCGGCATCAGCGTCGAGTACCTCACCCGGCTGGAACAGGGCCGCGACCGCAACCCCTCCGCCCAGGTCCTGGGCGCCCTCGGCGACGCCCTGCGGCTGTCCGTGCCCGACCGGATCCTGCTGCACCGCCTCGCCAAGGCGCACGGCGGCGACAAGGCGCTGTGCGCCGCGGCGACCCCGCCCTTACGCACGGTCCGTCCGACCGTGCGGGCTCTGCTCGACCGGCTGGAGCCGACACCGGCCGTGCTGCTCAACTGGATCGGCGACGTCGTCGCCCACACCGACGGCTACGAACGGCTCGCCCGCCCCCTCGGCCTGCTCGACGGACGGCAGCCGAACATCCTGCGCTATCTGTTCACCGACGACCGGGCCCGCGCCGCCTTTCCGGCCTGGGACCGGCTCGTGGACGAGCAGATCGCCCATCTGCGCCACGAGGCAGCCCTGCACGACCCGCATCTCGTCACCCTCGCGGAGGAGCTGACGGTCACCGCGGGGGGAGCGTTCAGCGAGCGGCTCGCGGCCGTGCCCACGCTGCCCGCCCGGTTCGGCACCGACGTCGTGGAGCATCCCGAGGCGGGGCTGCTGCGACTGTCGTACGAGATACTCGCGCTGCCGGACGAAGGCCAGCGGCTGGTCGTCCATCTCCCGGCGGACGAGGCCACGGCCACCGCGCTGGACCGGCTCAACGGCCGCAGACCGGGCGCGCTGCGCGCCGTGGGCGGCCGACCGCCCAGCTCTTCCGCGGTCGGCTGACGCCTTGTCCGTCGGCGGCGGGCCGACCGCCTCGTCCGTCTGCCGGCGACCGACGGCCGACCGCCTCGTCCGTCTGCCGGCGACTGACGGCCGGCCGCCTCGTCCGTCTGCCGGCGACTGACGGCCGGCCGCCTCGTCCGTCTGCCGGCGACTGACGGCCGACCTTCCTGTCCGTCTGCGGCCGGCCGACCGCCTTGTCCGTCTGCGGCCGACTGGCGGTCCTGCCCGTCGGCCGACCGCCGCCCCGCCCTCTACGGCCGGCCCAGCTCGCCCACCTCCGAGGCGTACGGCGGCTCCGCGCCGGCCCGGGAACAGGTGACCGCCGCCGCCCGCGCCGCGAACCGCAGCAGCCGCGTCCAGCCGTCCGCGCCGAGGGAGGCGAGGGCCTCGGGGGAGAGGGCGTCCCAGGTGGACAGGCCGTGCAGCAGGGCCGCGTTCACCGTGTCGCCGGCGCCGATGGTGTCCACCACGTCGACCCGCTCGCCCGGCACCGAGTGCTCCGAGCCGTCCCGCGTGAACACCGTCAGCCCGTCGCCGCCCCGGGTGATCACGACGGCCGACGGACCGGCCGCGAGCCACTCGCGCGGGGCGCCGCCCAGCCAGTGCGCGTCCTCCTCGGAGAGCTTGAGCAGCGCGACGGACGGCAGCCAGCCCTCGAACCGGGCCCGGTAGGCGTCCGCGTCGGGGATCAGGCCCGCGCGCACGTTGGGATCGAGCGCCGTGAAGACGCCCTGCGCGGCGGCGCGCCGCATCAGGTCCTCGTACGCGCTCGCGCCCGGCTCCAGCACCAGCGAGCAGGTCCCGAAGGACACCGCGCGCGTGCCGGGCGGCAGCCGGTCCGGGGCGGCGAACAGGCGGTCGGCGGTGCCGTCGACGTAGAACGAGTACCCGGCCGAGCCGCCGGCGTCGATCGTGGCCACCGCGAGGGTGGTCGGCTCGTCTCCGCGCTGCACCGCGGAGACGTCCACCCCCGCCTTGCGCAGCCCGTCGAGCAGGGTCTCGCCGAAGGCGTCGCGGGAGGTGCGGGAGCAGAAGGCGGTCGGGGAACCGAGCCGGCCCAGGGCGACGGCGGTGTTGTACGGGCCGCCCCCGAGCGCCGGCCGCAGCGGCGCGAGGGCGTCCGGAGCCTCCGGTACCAGGTCGATCAGGGCCTCACCGGCGACGACGATCACGAAGGGTTCCTTACGTCATGGGGCGTTGGTCGGGTCACTCGTAGCAGAAACCCGCCTGCCGGGCCACCGGCCGCCCCCCGCTATCGTCACCGTGCACCGCCCCGCGATCCCTGGAGCCCGTCATGCCCGCCCGTCCCTCCGCGAGCCGCCGTACCGTCCTGCGCACCGCGGCCCTCGTACCGGCCGCCGGTCTCGGCCTCGCCGCCTGCTCCCCGGGCGAGAGCCGTACGGCGGCCCTGCCCACGGCGCCGGTCGACCTCGGCGAGGAGAGCGAGGTCGCCGAGGGCGGCGCGGTGCTGTACCGCGATCACAACGTGGTGGTCGGCCGCACCGAGGACGGCTCCCTGCGCGCGTACAGCTCGGTCTGCACGCACGCGGCGTGCCCCATCAACAAGCTGGAGGGCACGAAACTGATCTGCCCGTGTCACGGAAGTGAGTTCGACGCCCTGACCGGCGAGGTGCTGCACCGCCCGGCGACGGTGCCGCTGAAGGAACTCCCGGTCCGGGCCGAGAACGGCAGGATCGTCGCGGGCCCGGCAGCCTGACCCCCGAGGTCCCGTCGGCCCTGCGCCGACCGACGAGGCCGTGGCCCCTTGCGCTGACTGCCGAGGCCCGTGACCCCTGCGCTGACTGCAGAAGCCCGGTCGGCCCCTGCGCTCACTCCCACTCCCAGGCGATGCCCACGATCCCCGAGCGCACCCGCGGCTCCACGATGTGCACCGAGCGGTGGCGGCCGGTGAGCGGCAGCTCCTGGCGGCCGCTGCGGGGGGCCGCCGTAGAGTGCTGGGTGAAGCGGTGGCAGCGCACCGGGAGGGCCTGTGCGTCGAAGCGGACCTGAAGGGCGTACTGGCCGCCGGCGGGGCCGAAACCGCGCACGTACTCGCGTGACACGCCGGCCGTTCCGTCCTCGACGCCGTAGCGGAAGAGGAACGTGTCGCCCGCCCGCAGCCGCGTGTCGAACATCAGCTCGGCGACGACGACGCCGGTCTCCCGGTGCCGCCGGACGCGTCCCGTGCGGCAGTTCTCCAGGGCCAGCACCGCCATCCTGTCCGGGGCGCAGCCCGGGTCGCCGTGGTGCACGGCCACGAAACGGTCCACCCCGTCCCGGTGGGCGCGCACGATGTGGTGCGACTCACGCCCCACAAGCTCCCGGCGCGCCCCGATGCGCACCTGTTCATGGTGGCCGAGCATGTGCAGGCCGCCGTCGAGCGGCGCGTCCAGCTCGGCCAGCAGCCGTTCCAGAACGTCGGAGGCCTCCACCCGGGAGCGGTAGGAGCGGGTGCCCGGGTGCCGGACGACCGTCTCCTCGTCGGCCTCCGCGAGCAGCCGGATCAGCGACTCCTCGGGCAGCTGGAGTATCTCCTCCAGTGCCCGAACGGCCCGCAGCGACTCCGGGCGCTGCGGCCGGCGGGCGCCCTGCTGCCAGTAGCTCAAACTGGTGACGCCGACCTTCACGCCGTACCGCGACAGATGGTGCTGCACGCGCTGCAACGGCAGGCCGCGGGCGGCGATCGCGGCGCGCAGCGCGACATGGAACGGGCCGCCCCGCAGGGCGGTGTCCAGTTCCGCCGCGGCGGCGTCCGCGTGCTGTGTGGCGTGCGGCATGTGAGGCGGCCTCTCTGTGACGGTTCACCGGCTGGTCGGGCCGGTCGACGCGGGTCCTCGGGCCCACCTCCCACCGGCGCCGGCGCCCCGTCGTGTCGCGCGTCGCCGTGCACGGTCCCGAGTTCCACCGCATTGAAGCGTGTCGACCATGGCTCGACAACACCTGGCGCCGAACCGCGGCCCCACCGCGGTGTCGGCACCCGCCAGTAGGGTGTGAGACATGGCCGACCCCTCCAGCTACCGCCCCAGGCCGGGTGAGATCCCGGACTCCCCCGGGGTGTACAGGTTCCGTGACGAGCACCGCCGGGTGATCTACGTCGGGAAGGCGAAGAGCCTGCGCCAGCGCCTGGCCAACTACTTCCAGGACCTGGCGGGCCTGCACCCGCGCACGCGCACCATGGTCACCACGGCCGCGTCCGTGGAGTGGACGGTGGTGTCCACGGAGGTCGAGGCGCTCCAGCTGGAGTACTCCTGGATCAAGGAGTACGACCCGCGGTTCAACGTCAAGTACCGCGACGACAAGAGCTACCCCTACCTCGCCGTCACGATGGGCGAGGAGTTCCCGCGCGTGCAGGTCATGCGCGGGCACAAGAAGAAGGGCGTGCGCTACTTCGGGCCCTACGGGCACGCGTGGGCCATCCGCGACACCGTCGACCTGCTGCTGCGGGTCTTCCCGGTGCGCACCTGCTCGGCCGGCGTCTTCAAGAACGCCGCCCGCACCGGCCGCCCCTGTCTGCTCGGCTACATCGGCAAGTGCTCCGCCCCCTGCGTCGACAAGATCTCCGCCGAGGACCACCGCGACCTCGCGGAGGAGTTCTGCGACTTCATGGCCGGCCGCACCGGGACCTATCTGCGCCGCCTTGAGCGGCAGATGGCCCAGGCCGCCGAGGAACTGGAGTACGAGCGGGCGGCGCGGCTGCGCGACGACATCGGGGCCCTGAAGAAGGCGATGGAGAAGAACGCCGTCGTGCTCGCCGACGCCACCGACGCCGACCTGATCGCGGTCGCCGAGGACGAACTGGAGGCGGCCGTGCAGATCTTCCACGTCCGCGGCGGACGCGTGCGCGGCCAGCGCGGCTGGATCACCGACAAGGTGGAGGAGATCACCACCGGCGCCCTGGTCGAGCACGCCCTCCAGCAGCTGTACGGCGAGGAGACCGGCGACGCCGTCCCCAAGGAGGTGCTGGTCCCCGCGCTGCCCGATCCGGTCGAGCCGGTGCAGGAGTGGCTGACCGGGCGGCGGGGGGCGAACGTCTCGCTGCGCATTCCGCAGCGCGGGGACAAGAAGGCGCTGATGGAGACGGTGCAGCGCAACGCCCAGCAGTCGCTCGCGCTGCACAAGACCAAGCGCGCCTCCGACCTGACCACGCGTTCGCGCGCGCTGGAGGAGATCGCCGACGCGCTCGGCCTGGACAGCGCCCCGCTGCGCATCGAGTGCTTCGACGTCTCCCACCTCCAGGGCGACGACGTGGTGGCGTCGATGGTCGTCTTCGAAGACGGCCTCCAGCGCAAGAGCGAGTACCGGCGCTTCCAGATCAAGGGCTTTCGGGGGCAGGACGACGTCCGGTCCATGCACGAGGTGATCACGCGCCGCTTCCGTCGCTATCTGGCGGAGAAGGAGCGCACGGGCGAGTGGACCGACGGGGAGGAGACCGTCGCCGCCGGCGCCGGCGGCGACCTGCCGGCCGCCGTCGAGAACACCCTCACCGAGGACGACGGCCGCCCCAAGCGCTTCGCCTATCCGCCGCAGCTCGTCGTCGTGGACGGCGGCAGGCCACAGGTCGCGGCGGCGCGGCGGGCACTGGACGAGCTGGGCATCGACGACATCGCCGTGTGCGGGCTGGCCAAGCGGCTGGAGGAGGTCTGGCTGCCGGACGACGACGACCCCGTGGTCCTGCCCCGCACCAGCGAGGGCCTCTACCTGCTCCAGCGCGTCCGTGACGAGGCCCACCGGTTCGCGATCACCTACCAGCGCGCCAAGCGCTCCCAGCGCTTCAAGTCCGGCCCGCTCGACGAGGTGCCCGGGCTCGGCGACACGCGCAAACAGGCGTTGATCAAGCATTTCGGTTCGGTGAAGAAGCTGCGGTCCGCGACAATCGACCAGATCTGCGAGGTTCCCGGCATAGGCCGCAAGACGGCGGAAGCCATCGCCGTGGCGTTCGCCCGGGCGGCCCCGGCCGCACCCGCCGTGAACACGGCTACCGGAGAGATCATTGAGGACGAGGAGCCCGAAACGACGGCGGGCCCCTCGGGGGAGCCCGTGACCGCGGGCGCCCCGGACGAGCGACGGGGGCAGGAGACATGACCGAGCACGAGACGCAGCCCGCTGCGGAACGCAACCCGACCCACGAGGCGGCGGCCGGAACCGGGGGGCCGACGTCCGGGGCCGCGGGTCCACGCCCGGCGGACGACCGGCCGTCCGCCGACCGGGCCGCGGAGCGGCCGGACGACGACGGGCGGCCCATGGCCGCCGCTCGGGCCGCCGACGGGCCCGGCCCGGCCGGGCAGGACCCGGCCCGGCCGGCTCCGGCCGGATCCAATGCTGCCGGATCGAATGCTGCCGGATCGGGGGCTGCGGGATCGAGGGCTGCTGGACTGGCCGCGGCCCGGCCGACGGCACAGGGCCCGGCCCGGGAGGGGGCTGCCGGATCGGAGGTTGCCGACCCGGCCTCGGCCCGGCCGACCGAGCAGGGTGCGACCGCCCACGGCGCGACCGCGCAGGACGCGGGCGGGCAGGACGCCGGGCTGCCCGGTGACGGAGTGCAGGACGCGGGACAGGTGGACGGAGAGCAGATGAGTACGGCTGGTGAGGCGGGCGGGGTGCCCGAGGCCGCGATCCCCGAGCTGGTGATCATCTCGGGGATGTCCGGGGCGGGGCGGTCCACGGCCGCCAAGTGTCTGGAGGACCTCGGCTGGTTCGTCGTGGACAACCTGCCGCCCGCCCTGATCCCCACCATGGTGGAGCTGGGCGCCCGCTCGCAGGGCAAC
Organism: Streptomyces sp. NPDC046379; assembly: GCF_055587785.1. Lineage (NCBI taxonomy): Bacteria > Bacillati > Actinomycetota > Actinomycetes > Kitasatosporales > Streptomycetaceae > Streptomyces > Streptomyces sp. NPDC046379. The sequence continues at coordinate 167,173 of NZ_JBVJFP010000006.1, read as the reverse complement.
GTCGCGCGGATCGCCGTCGTGGTCGACGTGCGGGGCCGCCGGTTCTTCGACAACCTGCGCGAGTCCCTCGCCGACCTGGAGGCCAGGAACGTCACCCGGAGGATCGTTTTCCTGGAGTCCTCCGACGATGCCCTGGTCCGCCGTTTCGAGTCGGTGCGCCGCCCCCACCCCCTCCAGGGCGACGGCCGCATCGTGGACGGCATCGCCGCCGAGCGCGAGCTGCTGCGCGAGCTGCGCGGCGACGCCGACCTGGTGATCGACACCTCCAGCCTCAACGTGCACGAACTGCGCGCCAAGATGAACGCCCAGTTCGCCGGCGAGGAGGAGCCCGAGCTGCGGGCCACCGTGATGTCGTTCGGCTACAAGTACGGCCTCCCGGTCGACGCCGACCTCGTCGTGGACTGCCGCTTCCTGCCCAACCCGCACTGGGTCCCGGAGCTGCGCCCCTTCACCGGCCTCAACGAGGAGGTGTCCGGGTACGTCTTCAACCAGCCCGGCGCCAAGGAGTTCCTCGACCGCTACTCCGAGCTGCTCCAGCTCATCGCCGCCGGCTACCGCCGTGAGGGCAAGCGGTACGTGACCGTCGCCGTCGGCTGCACCGGCGGCAAGCACCGCTCGGTCGCGATGTCGGAGAAGCTCGCCGCGCGCCTCGCGGCCGAGGGCGTGGAGACGGTGGTCGTGCACCGGGACATGGGACGCGAATGACCAAACGTACGTTGCGGCTCAGCAGGCTGCGCCGGGCCGTCCCCGAGGGGCGCGGCGGCCGGCCCGCCGAGCCCCGCGGGGGCCGGGCGCGCCGCCGGGGCGCCCAGCCCAAGGTCGTCGCCCTCGGCGGCGGCATGGGCCTGTCCGCCTCGCTCGCCGCGCTGCGCCGGATCACCGGCGACCTCACCGCCGTCGTCACCGTCGCCGACGACGGCGGCTCCAGCGGCCGGCTCCGCGACGAGCTGGGGGTGCTGCCGCCCGGCGACCTGCGCAAGGCCCTGGCCGCGCTGTGCGGGGACGACGACTGGGGCCAGACCTGGGCCCGCGTCATCCAGCACCGCTTCCAGTCCGGCGGCGAGATGCACGGCCACGCGGTCGGCAACCTGCTGATCGTCGCCCTGTGGGAACAGCTCGGCGACCATGTCCAGGCCCTCGACCTGGTCGGCAGGCTGCTCGGCGCGCAGGGCAGGGTGCTGCCCATGTCGGCCGTGCCGCTGGAGCTCCAGGCCCTGGTCAGGGGGCACGACCCCGAGCGGCCCGACGCCGTCGACACCGTCCGCGGCCAGGCCAACGTCGCCCTCACCCCGGGCGAGGTGCAGTCCGTGCACCTGGTGCCGGGCGCCCCTCCCGCCGTCCCCGAGGCCGTCGAGGCCGTCCTGGACGCCGACTGGGTGGTGCTCGGCCCCGGCTCCTGGTTCTCCTCGGTGATCCCGCATCTGCTCGTGCCCGAGCTGCTGGACGCCCTCACCGAGACCAAGGCCCGCCGGGTCCTCTCCCTGAACCTCGCCCCGCAGCCGGGAGAAACCGAGGGCTTCTCCCCGCAGCGTCATGTGGAGGTTTTGGGACGACACGCCCCTAAACTCGCCCTGGACGTGGTGCTGGCCGACGAGGCGGCCGTGCCCGACCGCGACTCGCTGACCGACGCCGCCCGGCGTCTGGGGGCCGCGGTCGAGCTGGCCCCGGTGGCCCGTACCGACGGAACCCCGCGGCACGACCCGGAGCTCTTGGCCGCCGCGTACGACCGTATTTTTCGGATGCATGGAAGGATCGGCCCATGGCGATGACGGCAGCGGTGAAGGACGAGATCTCCCGGCTCCCCGTCACCCGGACCTGCTGCAGGAAGGCGGAGGTCTCCGCCATTCTGCGGTTCGCCGGCGGCCTCCACCTGGTCAGCGGGCGCATCGTGATCGAGGCGGAGCTGGACACCGCGATGGCGGCCCGCCGCCTCAAGCGGGACATCCTGGAGATCTTCGGCCACAGCTCGGAACTGATCGTGATGGCGCCCGGCGGGCTGCGCCGCAGCTCGCGCTACGTCGTCCGGGTGGTAGCGGGCGGCGACCAGCTGGCCCGGCAGACCGGCCTCGTGGACGGTCGCGGACGCCCCATCCGGGGTCTGCCCCCGCAGGTGGTCTCCGGGGCCACCTGCGACGCCGAGGCGGCCTGGCGCGGCGCCTTCCTGGCCCACGGCTCGCTCACCGAGCCCGGCCGCTCCTCCTCCCTGGAGGTGACCTGCCCCGGCCCCGAGGCCGCCCTCGCCCTCGTCGGCGCCGCCCGTCGGCTGTCCATCGCGGCGAAGGCCCGCGAGGTGCGCGGCGTGGACCGGGTGGTCGTCCGCGACGGCGACGCGATCGGCGCGCTGCTCACCCGGCTCGGCGCCCACGAGTCGGTGCTGGCCTGGGAGGAGCGCCGGATGCGCCGCGAGGTCCGCGCCACCGCCAACCGGCTCGCCAACTTCGACGACGCCAACCTGCGCCGCTCCGCCCGCGCGGCCGTCGCCGCCGGCGCCCGCGTCGCCCGCGCGCTGGAGATCCTCGGCGACGACGTGCCCGAGCACCTCGCCGCCGCCGGCCGGCTGCGCATGGAGCACAAGCAGGCCTCCCTGGAGGAGCTGGGCGCCCTCGCCGACCCGCCGCTGACCAAGGACGCCGTCGCCGGCCGCATCCGCAGACTGCTGGCCATGGCCGACAAGCGCGCCGCCGACCTCGGCATCCCCGGCACCGAGGCCAACCTCAGCGAGGAACTCGCCGACAACCTCGCGGGCTGACTCCGGCCCTCACGGGCCGACCGCTGCCGAACTCGCCGTCCGACCGCCGACCGGCCGAACCGCCGGCCCGACCGGCCGGCCCGGCCGGCCTCACCGGGCGACCCGCCTCGCCGTCGGCCGACCTCGTCGGCGAACCCCGACACCCCGTCAAACCGCCGGAGCCGACGCCCCCTTGGGCGATCGGCCCCGGCGTCCCCCGTTCCCGTCGCACTCTTGACTCGATCAAGAAGTGTCATGAGCCTGGCACCTATTCGCCGCTGTGGCGAACCAGTACCAGGGGGGTACATGAGACACAGAGCGGGATTGATCCTCGCTGTCGGCGCGCTCCTCCTCGCAGGAGCGGGCACCGCACCCATCGCCCAGGCACAGCCCTCGAACCCGGCCGAGGCCGAGGCCGAGGAAGTCAAGGTCTTCCGCGCCGAGGTGACGAAGCGGCAGGTACCCCTGCTGCTCGCCGCCGGACAGGACGGCCACGAACTCAGCGAGCGCGTCCCCGAGAAGGGCACCGCCACCGTCGAGGCCTTCCTCACCGACAAGCAGGCCGAGCAACTGCGCGAGCAGGGCGTCGAGCTCGCCGAGCACACCCTCTCCGCGCGCGCCGAGGCCCGCGTCGAGGCCGCGGCGGACGGGGTCTTCCGGCCGTACAGCGGGCCCGGCAACCTCAAGGAGGAGATCCTGCGGACGGGGCAGGAGCATCCGTCCCTCACCAAGGTCGTCTCCATCGGCAAGACCGTCCGGGGGCAGGACATCCTGGCCGTCAAGCTCACCAAGAACGCCAGGAAGACCAAGGACGGCGCCAGGCCCTCGGTGCTGTACCTGTCCAACCAGCACGCGCGCGAGTGGATCACGCCGGAGATGACCCGCCGGCTGATGCACCACTACCTGGACAACTACCGGACCGACCGGCGCATCAAGCGGATCGTGGACACCACCGAGCTGTGGTTCGTCATCTCCGCCAACCCCGACGGCTACGACTTCACGCACGCCGCCGACGGCGACCGGCTGTGGCGCAAGAACATGCGCGACAACAACGGCGACGGCGCGTACACCATCGGGGACGGCGTCGACCTCAACCGCAACTTCGCCTACAAGTGGGGCTACGACGACGAGGGCTCCTCCCCGTACCCCACCAACCAGACCTACCGCGGCCCCGGCCCGAACTCCGAGCCCGAGACCAAAGCCCTGGACGCCCTCCAGAAGCGCATCGGCTTCGAACTCGGCATCAACTACCACTCCGCCGCCGAGCTGCTGCTGTACGGCGTCGGCTGGCAGGTCGCGACGCACACCCCGGACGACGTGCTCTACAAGTCCCTCGCCGGCACCCCCGGCAACTCCGCCATCCCCGGCTACCTCCCGCAGCTCTCCTCCGAGCTGTACACCACCAACGGCGAGGCGGACGGCCACGCGGCCAACGTCAACGGCACGGCGATGTTCACGCCCGAGATGTCGACCTGCCAGACGATCTCCAACCTCTACCCGGACGACCCCTGGAACGCCGCGGACTGCGCCTCCGGCTTCAACTTCCCGGACGACGAGAAGCTGATCCAGGACGAGTTCGAGAAGAACGTCCCGTTCGCGCTGTCCGTCGCCGAGTCGGCGGCCCGGCCCGACCGGCCCAAGTCCTCGGTCGGCGTGGAGGCCCCCGACTTCACCCCGGCGCCCTTCACCACCTCCTACTCGCGCGGCGCCGACCAGGAGGTCTCCGTCGTCGTGCGCAAGTCGGTGCGCGACAAGGAGCTGAAGTACCGCGTCAACGGCGGGCGCGTCCACGACGTGGCCCTGCGGCCCTGGCGCGGCGGCGAGACCTTCGGCGGCGAGGACAACCTGTACTTCGACGAGTACCGTGCCAAGGTCCTCGACGGCTCGCCCGGCGACGAGGTCGAGGTGTGGTTCAGCGGCGAGACCCGCGAGGGCAGGCCCACCCGCAGCGAGAGCTTCACCTACACGGTGGCCGAGCGGCGGCGCGCCGACGTGCTCGTCGTCGCCGAGGAGGGCCAGAGCGCGACCCACGCGCAGACCTACGTCGACGCGCTGCGCGCGAACGGTCACCGGGCGCTGGTGTGGGACGTCGCCGAGAAGGGCGCGCCCGACGCGCTCGGCGTCCTGAAGCACTTCGGCACGGTCGTCCACTACACGGGCGCCGTGCGCCCCGGCAACGCCACTCAGATGGAGCTGCGCGCCTACCTGAACGAGGGCGGCAAGCTGATCGAGGCGGGCGAGACGGCCGGCGGCTCGGTCGACCTCGGCGACGGCACCCTGTCGAACGACTTCAGCCAGTACTACCTGGGCGCCCACAGCCGCACGTCCCTCCCGGGCGTCACCGGCTTCGACGGCGTCGGGGCGCTGGACGGCGTCGTCGCGCCGCTCGGCGACGCGCCCGGCAACCCGCTGAACACGGCCGGGTCCTTCGGCGTCACCTCCGACACCCTGCCGGTGGAGACGTTCCCGCAGTTCGAGAGCGCGGGCGCGGGCCGGTACCCGGGCACGGTGAACCCGTACGGCCCCTACGAGGGCGACTCCATGGCGGCGGTCACGCACTCCGACTACGCCTGGAACCGGCTGACCCGCACCATCGACCTCACCGGCGTGAGCGCGGCCGACCGGCCCACCCTGCGCACCCGGCTGCTGTGGGACACCGAGGAGGGCTACGACCACGCCGTACTGGAGGCGCACACCGCGGGCGCGGACGACTGGACCACGCTCCCGGAGGCGGGCGGCGCGACCGGCACCGCCGTACCGGCCGAGTGCGAGGCCGGCTACTTCATCCAGGCGCACCCCGCGCTGAAGCGCTACCTCACCCCGGGCGACGCCGGCTGCACGCCGACCGGCACGAGCGGGGCGTGGAACAGCTTCACCGGGGCCTCGGACGGCTGGCAGCAGGTCGAGTTCGACCTGTCGGCGTACGCCGGGAAGACGGTCGAGGTCGCGCTGAGCTACATCACCGACCCCGGCTCCGGCGGCCACGGCGTCCTGGCCGACAACGCCACCGTCGTCATCGGCGGCGCGGCGGGCCCGGCCGACGGTTTCGAGACGTCTCTCGGCGCGTGGAGCACGCCCGGTCCGCCCGCGGGCAGCCCCGCGGTCATCAAGGACTGGGGCCTGGCCGGCGAGCTGTTCCGGACCTACGGGGCGGTCGCCACGGACGACACCGTGCTGCTGGGCTTCGGCCTGGAGCACGTGGCCTCCGAGACGAGCCGTGAAGCGCTCATCCGAAGGGCTCTCACGGCACTTGAGAGCTGATCCGGGCGGGTGGCCCGTACCCCTACTCGCGGGTACGGGCCACCCCGCCTTGTATGGGCGTCTCGATGTCACCCCGGGGCCCTCAGGGAGGTAGGGTCGTAGGCGGTCGGGGACATCCCATACAGCTCGCCGGTCTCACAACCGGCGTACCAACGAGGAGATCGGTTCGTGACGATCCGCGTAGGCATCAACGGCTTTGGCCGCATCGGTCGTAACTACTTCCGCGCGCTGCTGGAGCAGGGTGCAGACATCGAGATCGTGGCTGTCAACGACCTGGGTGACACCGCGACCACCGCGCACCTGCTCAAGTACGACACCATCCTGGGCCGCCTCAAGGCCGAGGTGTCGCACACCGCCGACACGATCACCGTCGACGGCCACACCATCAAGGTCCTCTCCGAGCGCAACCCCGCCGACATCCCGTGGGGCGAGCTGGGCGTCGACATCGTCATCGAGTCGACCGGCATCTTCACGAAGAAGGCGGACGCCGAGAAGCACCTGGCCGGCGGCGCCAAGAAGGTCCTCATCTCGGCTCCGGCCTCCGACGAGGACATCACCATCGTGATGGGCGTCAACCAGGACAAGTACGACCCGGCGAACCACCACGTCATCTCCAACGCCTCCTGCACCACCAACTGTGTGGCGCCGATGGCGAAGATCCTGGACGAGAACTTCGGCATCGTCCGGGGCCTGATGACCACGGTGCACGCGTACACCAACGACCAGCGGATCCTGGACTTCCCGCACAAGGACCTGCGCCGCGCCCGCGCCGCCGCCGAGAACATCATCCCGACCACCACGGGCGCCGCCAAGGCGACCGCGCTGGTCCTGCCGCAGCTCAAGGGCAAGCTCGACGGCATCGCGATGCGCGTCCCGGTCCCCACCGGCTCGGTCACCGACCTGGTCCTGGAACTCGGCCGCGAGGTCACCAAGGAAGAGGTCAACGCCGCCTTCCAGAAGGCCGCCGAGGGCGAGCTGAAGGGCATCCTCGAGTACACCGAGGACCCGATCGTCTCCTCCGACATCGTCAACGCCCCGGCGTCCTGCACCTTCGACTCCTCTCTGACCATGGTCCAGGAGGGCAAGAACGTGAAGGTCATCGGCTGGTACGACAACGAGTGGGGCTACTCCAACCGCCTTGTCGACCTGACGGAATTCGTCGGCAACCAGCTCTGATCGGCTGAAGCGGGCACTTCGGTGTGAGAGCAGGGCTCGGGCGGCGCGGCGCGCGCCGTCCGAGCCCTGACTCGCGTACGGATCGGCCCGCAACGGATCCATCACTTCCGATCACGAGCGATCACGAGCCACACAGGAGTCCCCTCATGAAGACCATCGACGAACTGCTCGCCGAAGGCGTCGCCGGCCGGCGGGTCTTCGTCCGCGCCGACCTCAACGTGCCGCTGGACGGCTCCGTCATCACCGACGACGGCCGCATCCGCGCCGTGGTGCCCACCGTCAAGGCCCTCGCCGAGGCGGGCGCCCGCGTGGTCGTCGCCTCTCACCTGGGCCGCCCCAAGGGCGCCCCGGACCCCGCCTTCTCGCTCGCCCCGGCCGCCGCCCGGCTCGGCGAACTCCTCGGCGCCGACGTGGCGTTCGCGACGGACACCGTCGGCGACTCCGCCACGTCCACGGTCGCCGGCCTCGCCGACGGCGGCGTCGCGGTCGTGGAGAACCTGCGCTTCAACGCGGGCGAGACGGCCAAGGACGACGCCGAGCGCGCCGCCTTCGCCGAGCAGCTGGCCGCCCTCGCGGACGTGTACGTGGGCGACGGCTTCGGCGCCGTGCACCGCAAGCACGCCTCCGTCTACGACCTGCCGGCCCGGCTGCCGCACTACGCCGGCTTCCTCATCGCCACCGAGGTCGGCGTCCTGAAGAAGCTCACCGACGACGTGCGGCGCCCGTACGTCGTCGTGCTCGGCGGCTCCAAGGTCTCCGACAAGCTCGCCGTGATCGACCAGCTCCTCGGCAAGGCCGACCGGCTGCTGATCGGCGGCGGCATGGTGTTCACCTTCCTCAAGGCCAAGGGCCACGAGGTCGGCGTCTCCCTCCTCCAGGAGGACCAGCTCCCGGCCGTCAAGGAGTACATGGAGCGCGCCGAGAAGAACGGCGTCGAGCTGGTGCTGCCGGTCGACGTCGTGGTCGACGCCGCCTTCCCGGACCTGAAGACCAAGGCCCCCGGCAACCCGGCCACCGTCGCCGCGGACGCCATGCCCGCCGACAAGCTGGGCCTGGACATCGGTCCCGAGACCCGCAAGCTGTACGCCTCGAAGCTCGCCGACGCCGCCACCGTCTTCTGGAACGGCCCCATGGGCGTCTTCGAGCACCCCGACTACGCCGAGGGCACCAAGGCGGTCGCCCAGGCCCTCATCGACGCCCCGGGCTTCACCGTGGTCGGCGGCGGCGACTCCGCCGCCGCCGTGCGCACCCTGGGCTTCGACGAGAACGCATTCGGCCACATCTCGACCGGTGGCGGCGCCTCCCTCGAATACCTCGAGGGCAAGACGCTCCCCGGCCTCGCCGCACTGGAGGACTGACCCCGCATGACCACTCGCACGCCGCTGATGGCGGGCAACTGGAAGATGAACCTCAACCACCTCGAGGCCATCGCCCACGTCCAGAAGCTCGCCTTCGCCCTGGCCGACAAGGACTACGAGGCCGTCGAGGTCGCCGTCCTGCCGCCCTTCACCGACCTGCGCTCCGTGCAGACCCTGGTCGACGGCGACAAGCTGAAGATCAAGTACGGCGCCCAGGACATCTCCGCGCACGACTCCGGCGCCTACACCGGCGAGATCTCCGGCGCCATGCTGGCCAAGCTGAAGTGCACGTTCGTGGCGATCGGCCACTCCGAGCGCCGCCAGTACCACGGCGAGACCGACGAGCTGGTGAACGCCAAGGTCAAGGCCGCCTACAAGCACGGACTGACCCCGATCATGTGCGTCGGCGAGGAGCTGGAGGTCCGCGAGGCGGGCAACCACGTCTCCCACACGCTCGCCCAGGTCGAGGGCGGCCTCAAGGGCCTGCCGGCCGAGCAGGCCGAGAGCATCGTGATCGCCTACGAGCCCGTCTGGGCCATCGGCACCGGCAAGGTCTGCGGTGCCGAGGACGCCCAGGAGGTCTGCGCCGCGATCCGCGCGAAGGTCGCCGAGCTGTACTCCCAGGACGTGGCCGACAAGGTCCGCGTCCAGTACGGCGGCTCCGTCAAGGCCGGCAACGTCGCCGAGATCATGGCGCAGGCCGACATCGACGGCGCCCTGGTGGGCGGCGCCTCGCTGGACGCGGACGAGTTCGTCAGGATCGTGCGCTTCCGCGACCAGTGAGTATGCGCTGACGACGATACGTCGTACCCTTGCGGGGGCGCGGTGGCTTCAGGCCGTCGTGCCCCCGTCGTCCATCCGTATCCGAGGAAGTTGGTCCAGCCGTGGTTTTGGGGTTCTCGATCGCCCTGATCGTCTTCAGCCTGCTGCTGATGCTGCTGGTGCTGATGCACAAGGGAAAGGGCGGCGGCCTCTCCGACATGTTCGGTGGCGGTATGCAGACGTCCGTCGGCGGCTCCTCCGTCGCCGAGCGCAACCTCGACCGCATCACCGTGGTGGTCGGTCTGCTGTGGTTCGCGTGCATTGTCGTGCTGGGCATCCTGATGAAGATCGACAGCTGATCGGATCGCAGCCGCACCGCACCACGCACTTCCGCACGTAAGGCCCCATGATGGGTACGCGCAGCTGAGCGCGGCCTATCATGGGGCTTGCGTCTTGATGGGGGGCTTGTCACTCCAATCACTGGACGCGCGTTGGGCCTTACGTAGACTGAGGCGCTCGCAGCGAAGCGAAACGCCGAGTCGCTTTGCGGCACCATCACGCAGGGAGTTACGACCGTGGCAAGTGGCAACGCGATCCGAGGAAGCCGGGTCGGGGCGGGGCCGATGGGCGAGGCCGAGCGCGGCGAGTCCGCGCCGCGTCTGCGCATCTCCTTCTGGTGCTCCAACGGACACGAGACCCAGCCGAGCTTCGCCAGCGACGCGCAGGTTCCCGACACCTGGGACTGCCCGCGCTGCGGCTTCCCGGCCGGCCAGGACCAGGACAACCCACCGGCCCCGCCGCGCACCGAGCCCTACAAGACGCACCTGGCGTACGTCCGGGAGCGGCGCAGCGACGCGGACGGCGAGGCGATCCTCGCCGAGGCGCTCGCCAAACTGCGGGGCGAGATCTGACAGTCGACATCAGGCCGGACGCCCGTGGGCGCCCGGCCGGACCTGTCTGGCACCTGGACCGCAGCGGGCCGGCTTCACTTTGATCCATTAGGTTGGGTCCGGCAGCGGGGCAGCTACGCACCAGGGTGCACAGGCAGGAAGAAGGCTGGAGTCCCAGATGAACGCAGACGGCCGTATCAGGCTCAACCAGATGCCCGAGTGGTCCGCGCTGGCCAAGCACCGTGAGGAGCTGGGCGAGGTGCGGCTTCGGGAGCTGTTCGACGCCGATCCCGGGCGCGGCAGCGGCTACACCGTGCAGGTCGGGGACCTGTACGTCGACTACTCCAAGCACCTGGTCACCGACGAGACGCTGCGGCTGCTGCGCGAGCTGGCCGCCGCGACCGACGTGTTCGGCCTGCGGGACGCCATGTTCCGCGGCGAGAAGATCAACACCACCGAGGACCGCGCCGTCCTGCACACCGCACTGCGCGCCCCGCGCGACGCGGTGATCGAGGTCGACGGCGAGAACGTCGTGCCGAAGGTGCACGCGGTCCTCGACAAGATGGCCGGCTTCGCGGAGCGGGTGCGCTCCGGGGAGTGGACCGGCCACACCGGCAGGCCGATCCGCAACGTCGTCAACGTCGGCATCGGCGGCTCCGACCTGGGCCCGGCGATGGCGTACGAGGTGCTGCGGCCCTACAGCGCACGGGACTTGACGCTTCGTTTCGTCTCCAACGTCGACGGCGCCGACCTGCACGAGGCGGTGCGGGACCTGGAGCCGGCGGAAACGCTGTTCATCATCGCGTCCAAGACCTTCACCACCATCGAGACGGTCACCAACGCCACGTCGGCGCGCAAGTGGCTGCTGGACGCGCTGGGCGACGACGCGGCGGTGGCCAAGCACTTCGTCGCCCTGTCGACGAACGCGGAGAAGGTCGCCGAGTTCGGCATCGACGTCGAGAACATGTTCGAGTTCTGGGACTGGGTCGGCGGGCGCTACTCGTACGACTCCGCCATCGGCCTGTCCCTGATGATCGCCATCGGCCCCGACCGGTTCCGCGAGATGCTCGACGGCTTCCACCTGGTCGACGAGCACTTCCGCACCGCGCCCGCCGAGTCCAACGTGCCGCTGCTGCTGGGCCTGCTGGGCATCTGGTACGGCAACTTCCACGACGCCCAGTCGCACGCGGTACTGCCGTACAGCCACTACCTGTCCAGGTTCACGGCGTACCTCCAGCAGCTCGACATGGAGTCCAACGGCAAGTACGTGGACCGGGACGGGCGCGAGGTCGAATGGGAGACCGGGCCCGTGGTGTGGGGCACGCCCGGCACCAACGGGCAGCACGCCTATTACCAGTTGATCCACCAGGGCACCAAGCTGATCCCGGCCGACTTCATCGGCTTCGCCGAGCCGGTCGCCGAGCTGAGCGAGGAGCTGAAGGCCCAGCACGACCTGCTGATGGCCAACTTCTTCGCCCAGACGCAGGCGCTGGCCTTCGGCAAGACGCCGGACGAGGTGCGGGCCGAGGGGGTCCCGGAGGAACTGGTCGCGCACAAGACGTTCAAGGGCGACCACCCGACGACGACGATCCTGGCGCGCGAGCTGACGCCGTCGGTGCTCGGCCAGCTGGTCGCGCTGTACGAGCACAAGGTGTTCGTGCAGGGCGCGGTGTGGAACATCGACTCCTTCGACCAGTGGGGCGTGGAGCTGGGCAAGGTCCTCGCCAAGCGCGTCGAGCCCGCCCTGACGGAGGGCACGGACGTCCCGGGCCTGGACGCCTCCACCAAGGCGCTGGTGGCGAAGTACCGGGAGCTGCGGGGACGCGGCTGACCTTCCCGCCCCGGCGGCGTGCTCCACGCCGCCGGGGCGCACGTCGTCTCCCGTCAGGCCACCGCGCTGAGGGTGTCCGCCAGGCGGCGCTGGGCCGCCCGGGTCGCCGGGACCGCCGCCAGGGCCGCCGCTCCCGCCACGGCCGCCGCCGCCAGGGCCAACAGGAGCGCGGGGGAGGGGAGTTGGGCGATGCCCGCGCCGATGCCGCTCGATCTGCCCTGGGCGTCGATCAGCCAGCGGGCGAGCGGCAGGCCCAGGGCCGTGGCGAGGGCGACGGCGGTCAGGGTCGTGCAGGCGGTGGCCGTGACCGTGATCGCGGTGATCTGGCGCGGTGACAGACCGATGGCCTTCAGCGCCAGCAGGTCCCGTTCGCCCTCGCGGACCGTGCCGCTGATCGCGGTGAGCAACTCGATCAGCCCGATCAGGGCCAGCACGGCGATCAGCCCCAGCACCACCGCGCGCAGCGGGGACAGGCCGTCCGCCGGGTTGGTCACGGCGTGCACGTCCAGCCGGCCCTCGCCCGCACCGGTCAGGCGGGCGGTGACCTCCTCGGGGGAGGCGTCCGGCTTCAGGCGCAGCTGGTACAGGGTCGGGCGCAGGCGCGGGTCGTTGGCGCGCAGGGTGTCCAGCGAGGTCGAGATGACCCGGCCGGCGTTCTCCGGCTCGATGCTGCGGCCGACGATGTGCAGGATCTGCGGCTGGTCGCCGACGGTCATCCGCACCCAGTCGCCCACCCGCACGTCCAGGAGGTCCAGCAGGCCCTGCCCGGCCACCGCTTCGTCCGGGCCGTGGGCCGGGCGGCCCTCGGCGAGGGCGTACGGGTAGGGCTCACGGTGGGTGCCGAGGCCCCGCAGGGCGATGGTCGCCGTCTGGCCCGGCACCAGCGCCGCCACCTCCACGCCCGGGTAGGCGGCGGCGACCCCCGGGTCGCGGGCCAGCAGGGCGCGGGCGTCCCGGTCGCCGAGGCCGGCGTCGGCGCGGACGGTGAGCGCGGCCGGCAGGCCGATCCGCTCGGGGCTGTGGTGCACCCGGTCCAGCGTGGTCCACGCGCTCATCGCCACCACGATCAGCAGCAGCGGCAGCCCCAGCCGGGCCACCGCCGCCAGGGATCGCGGACGCCGGGCGAAGGCCCGGTGCAGGCCCAGCACCAGCGCGGGCGGCACCCGCACCCCGAGCGCCCGCCGGGCCACCCCGGACAGCCGCCCGCCCAGCGGCGCCGCCGGCCGCGGCACCGGCACCGGCGGCACCCGCCCCGCCCGCCACGCCGCCAGCCCCGTCGTCGCGCCGATGAACAGCACCGCGGCCACCGGCACCCCGGACAGCGCCAGGGTGTGTCCCGGCAGGCCCTGCCACACCCCGACCGCGTCCCCGAGCCGCCCCGGCACCCGGCTCCCCAGCGCCTCGGTCAGCGCCGCCGCGGCCACCGCGCCCAGCAGCGCGTAGGCCAGGTGCTGGAGCAGGAAGACCCGGACGACCTGGGCCGGCGTGAAGCCGATCGCCTTCAGCACGGAGATGTCCCGCAGATGACCGCGGATACGGGTGCCGATCGCCCCGTGCACGGCGAACCCGGCGGCGACCAGCGCCCCGAGCCCGAACAACCCGAGCACCTGGCCGAGCAGCCGGTCGTCGCCCTGCGCCTCGGCCCGCGCCTGCCGCCAGGTGGAGACCTCGCCGATCGCCCCGGCGCCCAGCACGGTCACCGCCCGCTGGACGGCGTAGTCCGTGTCCTGCGGATCCGTCAGCCGCAGTCCGACCACCTGCCCGTCCGGGTCGCCCACGGCGGCCGGCGGCGCCCACACCAGACCCGGCCGCTCGCCCGGCCGGTACCCCGGCTCGGCGCTGTCGGCGATGCCCAGCACGGTCAGCCGGCGGCCCTCGGCGGTCAGCGCGAGGGTGTCGCCGGGCTCGGCGAGCAGGGCGCGGGCGAGACGGCTCTCCAGGACCACCCCGTCGGGCCGGGTCGGGTCGAGCCAGTCGCCGGCCACGAGCGGCGGGCGGACGGCGTCCGGCCGGTCGGCGGTGCCCCGCAGTTGCACGGAGGCGCGGGTGCCCCGGGCGGCGACGGTGGCGGAGGCGGTCGGGTAGGGCCCGGCGACGGACTCCACGCCGTCCAGCGAGGCCAGCTTCCCGGTGTCGGCGGCGGCGTCGGTGTGCAGCCAGACATGGGCGCCGCGGGACTGGCTGAAGACCCGCTGCCAGGGGTTGGTGGCATAGCCGAAGAGCGCGGCGGCCAGCAGCAGGGAGGCGACGATGCCCGCGGTGGCGAGCACCAGGAACAGCGCCTCGCCGCGGTGCGCGCGCAGATCGGAGTGCGCCCAGCGCAGGGTGGCTCGCACGGTCAGCCCTCCCGGCCGCGGACGTCGTACTCGCGCATGTCAGTCCTTCTCGCGCATCTCAGTCCTTGAGCTCCAGCACCCCGGATATGCCGCGGCGGCGCGGCGGCGGGGCGGCGTCCAGCTCGGCGTCGTCCACGATCCGCCCGTCGAAGAAGCTGATCACCCGGTCCGCCGCACTGGCCAGCCGGGCGTCGTGCGTGACGAGCAGGATGGTCTGCCCGCGCTGGTGGAAACGGGACAGCAGCCGCATCACCTCGCGGGTGCCCCGGCTGTCCAGGCTGCCCGCGGGTTCGTCGGCGAGCAGCAGCGGCGGATGGTTGACCAGCGCCCGGGCCAGCGCCACCCGCTGCTGCTCGCCGCCGGACAGCTCGCCCGGCATGCTGCGCCCCTTGCCCGCGAGGCCCAGCTCGGCCAGCAGCCGTTCCCGCTCGGCGCGTGCCCGCTTCGGGGAGGCGCCCGCGAGCAGCGCGGGCAGTTCGACGTTGTCGGCGACGGACAGGTTCGACACCAGGTTGAAGAACTGGAAGACGATGCCGATGCGCTTCCTGCGCTCCACCGCCCAGCGGGCCTCGCCGTAGGAGTCGGTGCACTCGCCGTCCAGCCAGATGCTGCCGGCGTCCGGCCGCTGCAGGCCGCCGAGCAGATGCAACAGCGTCGACTTGCCGGCGCCGGACGGGCCGGTGATCGCCACGAACTCGCCGCGGCGCACGCTCAGGTCGACGCCGCGCACGGCGTGCGCCGGGGCGCCCTCCCCGTGGTGCGTCTTGGCCAGCCCTTCGGCGCGCAGCACGGGCGCCTCGGCATGCGCCGCCGGCGTCCCGGCGCGCGGCTCGGGCGCTCCGGCGCGGGCCACGGGCGTCCCGGCGCGCGGCGCGGGAGCGGAACCCTCGCTCACTCCAGCTCCTCCAGCTCTTCCTGGCACCGCTCCAGCCAGTCGAGGTCGGCCTGCAGATGCAGCATCGCGCCCTCGATCAGAAGATGCGCGATGCGGTTGTCGCGGTCCTCGGCGGCGGCGAGCTTGGAGAGACTGCGCATGGTGTTGAGGTACTGGCGCCGCTGCTTGTTGATCAGGGCGATCTGGTCGGCGAGACCGGTCTGCGGGGCGAGCGCCAGCTTCATGAAGAACTCGTCCCGCACCCGGGGCTCGTCCGAGGGCTCCGCGTACCAGGCGCGCAGTTCCTCCCGCCCGGCGTCGGTGAGGTGGTAGACCTTCTTGTTGGGCCGGCTCGACTGCTCGACGTCCTCGCCCTCGATCAGTCCGGACTTCTCGAGGCGGCCGAGGGTGACGTAGATCTGGCCGACGTTCGGCTGAGGGTACGCGGAGCCCAGCAGTTGCTCAAGGTCCTGCTTCAGTTCGTAGCCGTGGGCCGGGCCGCGTGCGAGGAGTGCCAGGAGGGGGAGGCGCACTCGTGCAGTCCTCCTGTCCGCCGCGTGAGGTGTGCCAAGGCCCTAGTATCGCCCATTGCCTAACAGGTATACATGCCTCTGACGCCGGGCGACGGGGCCCGGCGCCGGTGGTACAGGGAGGAACCTATGCGGTGGATGCGTGCCGCCGGTAGGGGCCTCCTCGTCCTCCTCGTGGTCCTGACCGGCTACGCCGCCTCCGGGGCGCGGGCCCAGGACGCGGCGGACGGCGGGCGCGGCCCGCTCACCCTGGCCACCGCCGGGGACCTCACCGGCTATCTCGGCCCCCTGCTGGAGGGCTGGAACCGCACCCACCCAGGCGAGCGGGTCACCCTGGTCGAGCTGCCCGACTCCGCCGACGAGACCCGCGCGCAGATGGCGACCGACCTGCGCTCCGGCGACCGCAGCCGGTTCGACGTGCTCAACATCGACGTCAACTGGACCTCGGAGTTCGCCGCAGCCGGCTGGATCCGCCCGCTGCCGCCCGACCGCTTCCCGCTGCGGACGTTCCTGCCGCCGGTCGTGGACACCGCGACCTACGACGGCCGGCTGTACGCCGTCCCGTACGTCACCAACGCCGGGCTGCTGCTCTACCGCAAGGACGTCCTCGAAGCGGAGGGCGTCCCGCCGCCGCGCACCTGGGCCGAGCTCGAGCGGTACGCGCGCACCCTCGCGCCGCGGCACGGACTCGACGGTTACGCGGGCCAGTTCCTGCCCTACGAGGGCCTCACCGTCAACGTGGCGGAGGCCGTGTACTCCGCGGGCGGGACGATCCTCGGCGACGAGGGCGCGCGGGTCACCGTGGACTCCGCGGCGGCCCGCGAGGGCGTCGGCTTCCTCGCCCGGGGCGTGCGCGAGGGATGGATCCCCGAGGAGGCGCTGACGTACAAGGAGGAGGAGTCCAAGCAGGCCTTCCAGGACGGCCGGCTCCTCTTCCTGCGCAACTGGCCCTACGCGTACGTCGCCGCGTCCGCCGAGGGCTCCCGGGTCGCCGGGAAGGTCGGCGCCGTGCCGCTGCCCGGTCCGGACGGGCCGGGGACGAGTGTCCTAGGCGGCTCCAACCTGGCCGTCAGCACCCATGCCCGGCACCCCGACTCGGCCGCGCGGCTGATCGCGTACCTCACCGGGGAACGGGTCCAGCGGCAGGTCCTCACGCGCGGCGCGCTGCCGCCGGTGCGCGCCGAGCTGTACGAGGACCCGGTGCTGATCCGGGCGTTCCCCTACCTGCCGACCCTGCGGGCGAGCGTGCTCGCCGCCGCGCCGCGGCCCAAGAGCCCGCGCTACGACCAGGTGAGCCTGGCCGTGCAGGCGGTCGTGCACGACGCGATGAACGGGCGCCAGACGCCCGAGGACGCGGTGCGCAGGCTGGCGCGTGAGCTGGCGGCCGTCTCCCGCTGACAGCAGCGCATAGTTACTCGTTAGGTAACGGCGATATTCCAACTGCCCTCGGCGTGTCCGGATAATGCCCGCTTTATTCGGTCAACTGGCCGGGATGTTCTGTTCACTTCGTTGACACCCTCCCAGCGTCGCTACCTAACATGCATGCATGTCGAGCAAGCAGCACCACTGGTGGCGGGACGCGGTGATCTACCAGGTGTACGTCCGCAGCTTCCTGGACAGCACCGGGGACGGGGTCGGCGATCTCGCCGGCGTCCGGGCCGGGCTGCCGTACCTCAAGAAGCTCGGGGTGGACGGCATCTGGCTGAGCCCCTTCTATCCGTCCCCGCAGCACGACCACGGCTACGACGTGGCCGACTACTGCGACGTGGACCCGCTCTTCGGCGACCTCGACGAGTTCGACCGGCTGGTCACCGCCGCCCGGCGGCTCGGCGTGAAGGTGCTGCTCGACATCGTCCCCAACCACTGCTCCAGCGAGCATCCCTGGTTCCGCGAGGCGCTGGCCTCGCCGCCCGGCAGCCCGGCCCGTGCCCGCTTCCACTTCGCCGACGGACGCGGCCCCGGCGGCGACGAGCCGCCCAACAACTGGCACGCCATGTTCGGCGGCCCCGCCTGGACCCGGATCACCGAGCCGGACGGCCGCCCCGGCCAGTGGTACCTGCACATGTTCACGCCCGAACAGCCCGACTGGAACTGGCGCGAGCCGCAGGTCGCCGCCGAGTTCGACCGCGTCCTGCGGTTCTGGCTCGACCGGGGCGTCGACGGCTTCCGCATCGACGTCGCCGCCGGCCTCTTCAAGCACCCTCAGCTGCCCGACTCGCCCGACCCGGAGGCCGACGCCCGCACCCGCGACTCGGTCAACCCGCTCGCCTGGAACCGGCCCGAGGTGCACGACGTGTGGCGGCACTGGCGGGCGGTGTGCGAGGAGTACACGGCGCGCGACGGCCGCGAACGCCTCCTCGTCGGCGAGGTGTCCGTGCCCACCGCCCGCGAACACGCCCACTACGTCCGCCCCGACGAACTCCACCAGGCCTTCTTCTTCGACCTGCTGGGCGCCCCCTGGGACCCCGACGCCTTCCGCAAGGTCATCTCCGAGGCCATGCAGGACATCGCGGGCACCGGCTCCACGGTCACCTGGGTGCTCAACAACCACGACCAGGTCCGCACCGTCACCCGCTACGGCGAACCCGCCCCGCACGGCAGCGGCCTCGGCGCCGCCCGTGCCCGCGCCGCAGCCCTGCTGATGCTGGCGCTGCCCGGCTCGGCGTACATCTACCAGGGCGAGGAACTGGGCCTGCCCGAGGTCGTCGACCTGCCCGACGACGTCCTCACCGACCCGATCTACCGCCGCACCGGCAGCCGCGCCCGCATCCGCGACGGCTGCCGGGTCCCGCTGCCCTGGTCGGGACAGGCCTCCCCGTTCGGCTTCACCTCCGGAACCGACAGCGCCAAGCCGTGGCTGCCGCAGCCCTCGTACTTCGCCGAGTACGTCACCGAACGCGCCCTCGCCGACACCCGCTCCTTCTGGCACCTCTACCGCGACGGTCTGCAACTGCGCGCCCAGCTCCCGCAGTTGGGCGACGGAACGCTGCGCTGGATGGACACCCCGCCCGGCGTGCTCGCCTTCACCCGCGGCGACGGCCTGGTCTGCGCCGTCAACTTCGGCACCGCCCCCACCCCCGCCCCGGTCCCCGGCACCCCGCTGCTCGCCAGCGCCCCCTGCCCGCCCGGCGTGCTCCCCGGCTCCACGGCCGCCTGGTGGATCACCGACCTGTGAGCCGCCCGGCCCCACCAGACCCGAACCGCCCCACCTCCGAAGGGACATCAACGATGATGCGACGACGTACCACCCTGCTCGCCGGCTGCACCGCCCTCGTCCTCGCGCTCGGCGCGACCGCCTGCGGCGACAGCGAGCCCGTCTCCGCCGGCGGCGGCGACCAGGCGTTCAGCGGCCAGACGGTCACCGTCGCCGGCGTGTGGTCCGGCACCGAGCAGAAGAACTTCCAGAAGGTGCTGGACGCCTTCACCGAGAAGACCGGCGCCAAGACGCAGTTCGTCTCCACCGGCGACAACGTCTCCACCGTCGTCGGCAGCAAGATCGAGGGCGGCAACGCCCCCGACGTCGTGATGGTCCCGCAGGTCGGCGTCCTCCAGCAGTTCGCCAAGAGCGGCTGGCTGGAGCCGCTGTCGAAGACGGCCCAGCAGTCCGTGGCCGCCAACTTCGCCGGCGTCTGGAAGGACTACGGCAGCGTCGACGGCACCCTGTACGGCCTCTACTTCAAGGCCGCCCACAAGTCCACCGTCTGGTACAGCCCCGACGCCCTCGCGCAGGCCGGCGTCGAGCCGCCGAAGACGTACGACGAGATGCTGGAGGCCGGGCAGACCATCTCCGACTCCGGGCTCGCCGCCTTCTCGGTCGCCGGTCAGGACGGCTGGACCCTCACCGACTGGTTCGAGAACATCTACCTGTCCCAGGCCGGCCCCGAGAAGTACGACGCCCTCGCCGCGCACGAGCTGAAGTGGACCGACGACAGCGTGGTCGAGGCGCTCACCACCCTCGGCAAGCTGTTCAAGGACAAGCAGCTGATCTCGGGCGGGCAGCAGGAGGCCCTGAACACCGACTTCCCCGGCTCCGTGGAGAAGGTCTTCGGACCCGAGCCCGAGGCCGGCATGGTCTACGAGGGCGACTTCGTCGCCGGCGTCGCCAAGGACCAGTTCGGCCGGACCATCGGCAAGGACGCCGACTTCTTCCCCTTCCCGCCCGTCGGCGACGGCGAGGCGCCCGTGGTCAGCGGCGGCGACGCGGCCGTGGTGCTCAAGGACGGCAAGAACCGCAAGGCCGGCCAGGCGCTCGTGGAGTACCTGGCCACGCCGGAGGCCGCGGCCGTGTGGGCGGAGGCCGGCGGCTTCCTGTCCCCGAACAAGAAGCTCGACCTCGCCGCCTACGGCGACGACGTCACCCGCGCCACCGCCGAGTCGCTCGTCAACGCCGGCGACTCGGTCCGCTTCGACATGTCCGACCAGGCCCCGGCCGCGTTCGGCGGCACCAAGGGCGCGGGTGAATGGAAGCTGCTCCAGGACTTCCTGCGCGACCCGTCCGACCCCGAGGGCACCGCCGCCAAGCTCGAGGCCGCCGCGGCCAAGGCCTACAAGGGCTGACGGCCGTGACCGCCACGCTCGTCAAAGAGGCGAGCCCCCCGTCCGCCGTCGGCGCCGGTCCCGTCCGGCGCCCGCGGCGGCGCGGGCGGATCGTCGCCGCGCTCTTCGTACTGCCCGCACTGCTCCTGCTCGGCGCGCTCGTCGTCTACCCGGTGCTGTACTCCGTCGGCCGCAGCTTCTTCGACGCCTCCGGCACCGAGTTCGTGGGCGGCGAGAACTACACCGAGATGTTCCGCGACCCGGCCACCGTGAAGGCCATCCGCAACACCGCGATCTGGGTCGTGGTCGCGCCGACCCTGCTCACCGGCCTCGGCCTGATCCTCGCCGTGCTGGTGGAGAAGGTCCGCTGGGCCACCGCCTTCAAGCTGCTGCTGTTCATGCCCATGGCGGTGTCCTTCCTCGCCGCCGGCATCATCTTCCGCCTCGCCTACGACGAGGACCCCGACAAGGGCGTGCTGAACGCGGCCGTCGTCGCCGTGCACGACGCCTTCGAGGGCACCTCCACCTATCCGACGGCCCGGGCCCGCGACGGCCACGGCCTCACCAAGGAGCCGGACGGCTCCTACCGGACGAGCGCGAGCGCGGCCCCCGGGGACGCGCTGACGCTCGGCATGGTCGGCGTCCTCCCCGCCGACCTGCCCGACGGCGCCCGGCCTGCCCTCCCCGCGGCCGGGCGCCAGACGGGACCCGACGAACTGAGCGGCGTCGTCTACCTCGACTTCACCCCCGGCGGGGGAGGGGAGCAGGGCAGGGTCGACCCGAAGGAGAGCGGGCTGCCCGAGATGACGGTCGAGGCGCTGCGCGACGGCAAGAAGGTCGCCTCCACGACCACCGCCGCCGACGGCTCCTTCCGCTTCCCCGGCCTCGACCCGGGCCCGTACACCGTGAAGCTCCCCGCCGCGAACTTCGCGCCGCCCTACGAGGGCGTCTCCTGGCTCGGGCCGGCGCTGGTCACGCCCGCGATCATCGGGGCGTACCTGTGGATCTGGACCGGGTTCGCCATGGTCCTCATCGGCGCCGGGCTGTCCACGCTGCCCCGGGACGCGCTGGAGGCGGCGCGCATGGACGGAGCCAACGAGTGGCAGATCTTCCGGCGGATCACCGTCCCGCTGCTGGCGCCCGTGCTGACCGTGGTCTTCGTGACCCTCGTGATCAACGTGATGAAGGTCTTCGACCTCGTCTACATCATCGCGCCCGGACCCGTGCAGGAGGACGCGACCGTGCTGGCGACGCAGATGTGGCTGGTGTCGTTCGGCGGCGGCAACAACCAGGGCCTCGGCAGCGCCCTCGGCGTGCTGCTGCTCCTGCTCGTCGTCCCCGCGATGGTGTTCAACGTCCGCCGCTTCAAAAGGAGTCAGCGATGAACGCCGTCCGGCGCCACCTGGGCAGCGGGGTCGTGCAGGCCTTCCTCGTGGTCGTCGCCCTGGTGTGGGTGACACCGCTGGCCGGTCTGTTCCTGTCGTCGCTGCGGTCCGCCGAGGACACCGCGAAGGGCGGCTGGTGGACCGTGTTCACCAGCCCCGGCCAGCTGTCCTTCGACAACTACTCGGCCCTGCTGGAGAACTCCGGCATGACCCAGGCGTTCTGGAACACCGTCCTGATCTCGGTGCCCACCACGGTCCTGGTCGTCGTCATCGCCGCGCTCGCCGGATACGCCTTCGCCTGGCTGGACTTCCCCGGCCGCGACGCCGTCTTCCTCGTCGTCGTGGCCCTGCTGGTCGTCCCCGTCCAGATCGGCCTGCTCCCCGTCGCCAAACTCTTCGGCCAGCTCGGCCTGTTCGGCACGATTCCGGGTGTGGTCCTCTTCCACGTCGCGTACGGGCTGCCGTTCGCGGTGTTCCTGCTGCGGAACTACTTCGCCGAGATGCCCAAGGAGATGCTGGAGGCCGCTCGCATGGACGGCGGCAGCGAATGGCGCGTCTTCGTCAGCCTCGTCCTGCCCGTGGGCCGGCCGGCGATCGCCTCGCTCGCCATCTTCCAGTTCCTGTGGGTGTGGAACGACATGCTGGTGGCCCTCCTCTTCGCCGACAGCGCCTCCCAGCCGCTGACCGTGGAACTCCAGTCCCAGATCCGCCAGTTCGGCAGCAACATCGACGTCCTCGCCCCGGGCGCGTTCCTGTCCCTGGTGGTGCCGGTGGTGGTCTTCTTCGCCTTCCAGCGGCACTTCGTGCAGGGGGTGATGGCGGGGTCGGTCAAGTAGGCCCCCCTTGAACGCGTCGGGCCCCGCTGCGGCGGCAGCGGGGCCCGACGCTCCTGTTCAGGACGTCGCCGGAGGATACAGCGACCGCGGCAGCCGGGACGCCGCCGCGGAGTCCAGGAGCCACAGGGTGCGGGAGAGGCCCTTCGCGCCGGACGCCGGGGCCTGGATCTCGCCCGCGCCGGACAGGGCGATCCGCGCCGCCGTCGCCTTGTCCTCGCCGGCCGCCAGCAGCCAGACCTCCCGGGCCGACCGGATCGCCGGGAGGGTCAGGGTGATCCGGGTCGGCGGCGGCTTGGGCGCGCCGTGGACGCCGACGACCGTGCGCTCGGTCTCCCGTACGGCCGGCAGCTCCGGGAAGAGCGAGGCCACGTGGGTGTCCGGGCCGACGCCCAGCATCAGCACGTCGAACGCCGGGACGCCGCCGTGGTCGCCGGGGCCGGCCGCGCGGGCCAGCTCCTCGGCGTAGGCGGCGGCCGCCGCGTCCACGTCGGAGCCGTGCGGGCCGTCCGACGCGGGCATCGCGTGCACCCGCTCCGGATCCACCGGCACCGAGTCCAGCAGCGCCTTCCGGGCCTGGGTGACGTTGCGCTCGGGGTCGCCCTCGGGCACGAAGCGCTCGTCGCCCCACCACAGGTCCAGGCGCGACCAGTCGACCGCGTCCCGGGCCGGCGCCGCGGCCAGCGCGGCGAGCAGCCCGTTGCCGTTGCGGCCGCCCGTCAGCACGATCGACGCGGAGCCGCGCGAGGCCTGCGCGTCCACGATCCTCGTGATCAGCCGGGCCGCGGCGGCCTGCGCCATCAGCTCCTTGTCGCGGTGCACGACCAGCTGGGGAGTGCTCACTTCGCCGCCGCCCTCTTCACCGGCGCCGGCGCCGCCGCGTCCTTGGCGGGAGCCTTCGCGGCCTCCTCGACGGGGGTGCGGACCGCGACCGGCCCCTCGCCCTCGCCGCCCCCTTTGGCGGGCGCGGCGTCCGCCGCCTGGAGCCGGTCCACGCCGTAGCGCAGCGCCGACGCGTAGGTGTCGTCCGGGTCCAGCCGCCGCAGCTCCTCCGCGAGCAGCTCGGCGGTGTCCCGGCGCTTGAGCGCCACCGCACGGTCCGGCTGCCCCTCGATCGACAGCGTGGCCAGCGAACCGTCGGCCCGGTCCAGCACGATCGGCCCGCAGTCGGTCTCCATCCGCACCGCCGTCAGGCCCGGACCGGCCGACGGCGAGCGCCGGACGGGGACGCCCAGCCGGTCCGCGAGCCACATCGCCAGCAGCTCGCAGCTCGGGTTGAACTCCTCGCCCTCCACGTCCACCGACCGCACCTCGCAGGCGACCTGGTCCAGGGCCGCGGCCAGCATCGAGCGCCAGGGCGTGATGCGGGTCCACGACAGGTCCGTGTCGCCCGGCGTGTAGGCGGCGGCCCGCTCGGCCAGCGCCGACACCGGCTGCTCGCAGGCGTACGTGTCGGTGACCCGGCGCTGGCCCAGCGCGCCCAGCGGGTCGCCGGCCGCGTCCAGCGGCGCGTCCACCGGCCACCAGACGACCACGGGGGCGTCCGGCAGCAGCAGCGGGAGCACCACCGACTGGGCGTGCTCCGCCACGTCGCCGTACAGCCGCAGCACCACCGTCTCGCCGGTGCCCGCGTCGGCGCCCACCCGCACCTCGGCGTCGAGCCGGGACTGGGTGCGGTCCCGGGGGGTGCGCGAGACGCGCTTGATGACGACCAGGGTGCGCGACGGGTGCTCGTGCGAGGCGGCGTTGGCGGCCTTCAGGGCGTCGTAGGCGTTCTCCTCGTCGGTGACGATGACGAGGGTGAGGACCATGCCGACGGCCGGCGTGCCGATGGCCCGGCGGCCCTGCACGAGCGCCTTGTTGACCTTGCCGGCCGTGGTGTCGGTGAGGTCTATCTTCATGGCCGGCGCCAGCTCCGTCCGTCTCGTTCGAGCATCTCGTCCGCCTCGACGGGTCCCCACGTCCCGGCCGGGTACTGCGCGGGCCTGCCGTGCGTGTCCCAGTACTCCTCGATCGGGTCGAGGATCTTCCAGGACAGCTCGACCTCCTCGGTGCGCGGGAACAGGTTGGAGTCCCCGAGCAGCACGTCCAGGATCAGCCGCTCGTACGCCTCCGGGCTCGACTCCGTGAAGGACTCGCCGTACGCGAAGTCCATCGACACGTCCCGGATCTCCATCGACGTGCCCGGCACCTTCGAGCCGAAGCGGACGGTCACGCCCTCGTCGGGCTGGACCCTGATGACGATCGCGTTGGAGCCCAGCTCCTCGGTGGCCGTCGTGTCGAAGGGGGAGTGCGGGGCGCGCTGGAAGACGACCGCGATCTCCGTCACGCGCCGGCCGAGCCGCTTGCCGGTGCGCAGGTAGAAGGGGACGCCCGCCCAGCGGCGGTTGTCGATGCCCAGCTTGATCGCGGCGTAGGTGTCGGTCTTCGACGCGCCGTCGATGCCCTCCTCCTGGAGGTAGCCGATCACCTTGGCGCCGCCCTGCCAGCCGGCCGCGTACTGACCGCGCACGGTGTCCCGGCCCAGGTCCCGGGGCAGTCTGACCGCGCCGAGCACCTTGGTCTTCTCCGCGGCCAGCGCGTCGGCGTCGAAGGAGGCGGGCTCCTCCATCGCGGTCAGCGCGAGCAGCTGGAGCAGGTGGTTCTGGATGACGTCACGGGCGGCGCCGATGCCGTCGTAGTAGCCGGCCCGGCCGCCGATGCCGATGTCCTCGGCCATCGTGATCTGCACGTGGTCCACGAACGACCGGTTCCAGATCGGCTCGAACATCGTGTTGGCGAAGCGCAGCGCCAGGATGTTCTGGACCGTCTCCTTGCCGAGGTAGTGGTCGATGCGGAAGACCTGGTCGGGGGCGAAGACCTCGTGCACGATCGCGTTGAGTTCCTCGGCCGACTTCAGGTCGTGCCCGAACGGCTTCTCGATGACCGCGCGGCGCCAGGAGCCGCCCTTCTGGTCGGCGAGGCCGTGCTTCTTCAGCTGCTGGATGACCACCGGGAAGGACCGCGGCGGCACCGACAGGTAGAAGGCGAAGTTGCCGCCTGTGCCCTGCGCCTTGTCCAGCTCCTCGATGGTGGCCCGCAGCCGCTCGAAGGCGGAGTCGTCGTCGAAGGTGCCCTGGACGAAGCGCATGCCCTGGACGAGCTGCTGCCAGACCTCCTCGCGGAAGGGGGTGCGGGCGTGCTCCTTGACGGCGTCGTGGACCTCCTGGGCGAAGTCCTCGTCGGCCCACTCGCGGCGGGCGAACCCGACGAGCGAGAAGCCCGGCGGCAGCAGACCCCGGTTGGCGAGGTCGTACACCGCGGGCATCAGCTTCTTGCGCGACAGGTCGCCCGTGACGCCGAAGATGACCAGGCCCGACGGCCCCGCGATGCGCGGGAGCCGTCGGTCCGCGGGATCACGGAGCGGGTTCGCTCCGGAACCGGGAAGGGGAGCCAAGGTCTCAGCCCTCCGAGGGGGCGAGACGCTTCAGCTCGGCCTCGGTCGACGCCAGCAGGTCGTTCCAGGACGCCTCGAACTTCTCGACGCCCTCGTCCTCGAGCAGCTGCACCACGTCGTCGTACTTGATGCCGAGCCGCTCGACCGCGTCCAGGTCGGCGCGGGCCTGCTCGTACGTCCCGGCGACGGTGTCGCCGGTGATCTCGCCGTGGTCCTCGGTGGCCAGCAGCGTGGCCTCCGGCATGGTGTTGACCGTGTTCGGCGCGACCAGGTCGGTGACGTACATGGTGTCGCTGTACGCCTTGTCCTTGACGCCCGTCGACGCCCACAGCGGACGCTGCTTGTTGGCGCCCGCCCGCTCCAGCGCGGCCCAGCGGTCCGAGGAGAAGACCTCCTCGTACGCCTGGTAGGCGAGGCGCGCGTTGGCGACGGCGGCCTTGCCGCGCAGCGCCTTGGCCTCGTCGGTGCCCAGCGCGTCGATCCGCTTGTCGATCTCGGTGTCGACGCGGGAGACGAAGAAGGACGCCACCGAGTGGATCTGCGAGAGGTCCAGGCCCCGCTCCTTGGCCTTCTCCAGGCCGGTCAGGAACGCGTCCATGACCTTGCGGTAGCGCTCCAGGGAGAAGATCAGCGTGACGTTGACGCTGATGCCCAGGCCGATGACCTCGGCGATGGCCGGGATGCCCGCCTCGGTCGCCGGGATCTTGATCAGCGTGTTGGGGCGGTCCACCAGCCAGGCCAGCTGCTTGGCCTCGGCGACGGTGGCCCGGGTGTCGTGCGCGAGGCGCGGGTCGACCTCGATGGACACCCGGCCGTCCTGGCCGTTCGTCGCGTCGTAGACCGGGCGCAGGATGTCGGCGGCGTCGCGGACGTCCGCCGTGGTGATCATCCGGATGGCCTCCTCGACGGTGACCTTGCGGGCGGCCAGGTCCGACAGCTGCTGGTCGTAGCCGTCGCCCTCGGAGATCGCCTTCTGGAAGATCGTCGGATTGGTGGTGACGCCCACGACGTGCTGCTGGTCGATCAGCTCGGCGAGGTTGCCGGACGTGATCCGCTTGCGCGACAGGTCGTCCAGCCAGATCGCGACGCCTTCTTCGGAGAGGCGCTTGAGTGCGTCTGTCATGGAAATTGCATCTCCTACGTGTCGTGTGTGAGCGTCAGCGCTGGGTCGCGGCGAGGGATTCCCGCGCCACGGCGGCCACGTTCTCGGCGGTGAAGCCGAACTCGCGGAAGAGGACCTTGCCGTCCGCGGAAGCGCCGAAGTGCTCCAGCGAGACGATGCGGCCGGCGTCCCCGACGTACTTGTGCCAGGTCAGACCGATGCCGGCCTCGACCGCGACCCGAGCCTTCACGGACGGAGGCAGGACGCTGTCCCGGTACCCCTGGTCCTGCTGCTCGAACCACTCCACGGACGGCATCGACACCACGCGGGTCGGCACGCCGTCCGCCTGGAGCCGCTCGCGCGCCTCGACGGCCACGTGAACCTCGGAACCGGTCGCGATCAGCACGACCTGCGGCTCGCCGCCCTCGGCCTCGAACAGCACGTAGCCGCCCTTGGCCGCGTCCTCGTTGGGCTCGTACGTCGGCACGCCCTGACGGGTGAGCGCCAGGCCGTGCGGCTGGCCCTTGCCGAACTCCTTGGTCCACCGGCGCAGGATCTCGCGCCAGGCGATCGCCGTCTCGTTGGCGTCGGCCGGACGGACCACGTTCAGGCCCGGGATCGCGCGCAGCGAGGCCAGGTGCTCCACCGGCTGGTGGGTCGGGCCGTCCTCGCCGAGACCGATGGAGTCGTGCGTCCACACGTAGGTCACCGGCAGGTGCATCAGCGCGGACAGGCGCACCGCGTTGCGCATGTAGTCGGAGAACACCAGGAAGGTGCCGCCGTAGACACGGGTGTTGCCGTGCAGCGCGATGCCGTTCATCTCCGCGGCCATGGAGTGCTCGCGGATGCCGAAGTGGATCGTGCGGCCGTACGGGTCGGCCTCCGGCAGCGGGTTGCCCTCGGGCAGGAACGACGACGTCTTGTCGATCGTCGTGTTGTTGGAGCCCGCCAGGTCGGCGGAGCCGCCCCACAGCTCGGGGACGACCGGGCCGAGCGCCTGGAGCACCTTGCCGGACGCGGCACGGGTGGCGACCGCCTTGCCCGGCTCGAAGACGGGGAGCTTCTCCTCCCAGCCCGCGGGCAGCTCGCCCGCCGCGATGCGGTCGAACTCGGCGGCCCGCTCCGGGTTGGCGTCGCGCCACTGCTGGAACGACTTCTCCCAGGCGGCCTTCGCCTCGCGCCCGCGCTCCAGCGCCTTGCGCGTGTGGGCGATGACCTCGTCGGCGACCTCGAAGGACTGCTCCGGGTCGAAGCCGAGGACGCGCTTGGTGGCCGCGACCTCCTCGTCGCCGAGCGCCGAGCCGTGGGCGGCCTCGGTGTTCTGCGCGTTCGGGGCCGGCCAGGCGATGATGGAGCGCATCGCGATGAACGACGGCCGGTCGGTGACGGCCTTGGCCTCCTCGATCGCCGCGAAGATCGCGGCCGGGTCCAGGTCGCCGTTGGCCTGCGGCTCAACGCGCTGCACGTGCCAGCCGTAGGACTCGTACCGCTTGACGGTGTCCTCGGAGACGGCCGTCTCGGTGTCGCCCTCGATCGAGATGTGGTTGTCGTCCCACAGCAGGATCAGGTTGCCGAGCTTCTGGTGACCGGCCAGCGAGGACGCCTCGGCGGAGATGCCCTCCTGGAGGCAGCCGTCGCCGGCGATGCAGTAGACGAAGTGGTCGAAGGGCGACTCGCCCGCCGGGGCCTCGGGGTCGAACAGGCCGCGCTCGTAGCGGGCGGCCATCGCCATGCCCACGGCGTTGGCGACACCCTGGCCGAGCGGCCCGGTCGTCGTCTCCACGCCCTTGGTGTGCCCGTACTCCGGGTGGCCCGGGGTCTTGGAGCCCCAGGTCCGGAAGGCCTTCAGGTCGTCCAGCTCCAGGCCGAAGCCGGCCAGGTAGAGCTGGGTGTAGAGGGTCAGGGACGAATGCCCCGCGGACAGCACGAAGCGGTCGCGGGCGACCCAGTCGGGATCCGCCGGGTCGTGCCGCATCACCTTCTGGAAGAGGGTGTACGCGGCGGGCGCCAGGCTCATCGCCGTGCCCGGATGGCCGTTGCCGACCTTCTGTACGGCATCGGCGGCAAGGACGCGGGCGGTGTCGACGGCCCGCTGGTCCAGCTCGGTCCACTCGAGGTCTGTGGTGGTCGGCTTGGTGCTCACCCTGAGTCAGGGCTCCTCTCCACAAGTCGAAGGCCGGTGTCCTGGGGCGTACACCGGCTGCCGGTGCACCTGGAAAGCCCACCGGACGCTGCCGAGCCTACCCCCAGCAACGCGCCTTTTTCCGAGCCGTTCCACAGTGCGGGTCGCTCCCGCGCATCATGCCCCCGACCGGCGCTTT
The DNA here is from genome assembly GCF_055587785.1 of Streptomyces sp. NPDC046379. Lineage (NCBI taxonomy): Bacteria > Bacillati > Actinomycetota > Actinomycetes > Kitasatosporales > Streptomycetaceae > Streptomyces > Streptomyces sp. NPDC046379. The sequence continues at coordinate 137,814 of NZ_JBVJFP010000006.1, read as the reverse complement.
TCCCACTCGGGCAAGTGAATACGGGCTTGCTCATCTGACCGTTCAGATGAGGGTCCGGCCGCACCTCGGAGCGCTCCGTCCAACACGAGCCGACCCCCGCGAATGCCGCGCTCTGGGCAACGTCTACAGTGGCGTGGTACGCGCGAGCCTTTACCCGGACTTCACACGGCGGGGCTTGCTGGGATGTCTCTGTCAGGGGTGTGCGTGACGGCCGTTGAATCCCGTCCTGCGGGGGTCCTCGGGACGAACCAAAGCCCGGCCCGCCGGCCGTTCGGAGCCCGTGTCGGGGCGTTCGTGGCTCTGACCAAGCCGCGGATCATCGAACTGCTGCTCATCACCACCGTTCCGGTGATGTTCCTCGCCGAGCAGGGTGTCCCGGACCTCGGGCTGGTGCTCGTCACCTGCCTCGCGGGCTATCTGTCCGCGGGCGGCGCGAACGCGCTGAACATGTACATCGACCGCGACATCGACGCGCTGATGGACCGCACCTCGCAGCGTCCGCTGGTCACCGGGATGGTGAGCCCGCGCGAGTGCCTCGCCTTCGGCATCGCCCTCGCGGTCGCCTCCACGCTGCTGTTCGGCCTCGCCGTGAACTGGCTGTCGGCCTGGCTCGCGCTCGGCGCGCTGCTGTTCTACGTCGTCGTCTACACGATGATCCTCAAGCGCCGCACCTCGCAGAACATCGTCTGGGGCGGCATCGCGGGCTGCATGCCGGTGCTGATCGGCTGGTCCGCGGTGACGAACTCGCTGTCGTGGGCGCCGCTCATCCTCTTCCTGGTCATCTTCTTCTGGACGCCGCCGCACTACTGGCCGCTGTCCATGAAGGTCAAGGAGGACTACGCGCGCGTGGGCGTGCCGATGCTGCCGGTCATCGCCTCCAACAAGACGGTCGCGAAGCAGATCGTCGTGTACAGCTGGGTGATGGTCGCGGTCTCCCTGCTGCTGACCCCGCTCGGCTACACCGGCTGGTTCTACACGCTGGTCGCGCTGGCCTCCGGCGGCTGGTGGCTATGGGAGGCGCACGCCCTGATGAACCGGGCGAAGGCCGAGGCCACGGGCGCGAAGCTGAAGGAGATGCGGCTGTTCCACTGGTCCATCACCTATGTGTCGCTGCTGTTCGTGGCGATCGCGGTGGACCCCTTCCTGCGCTGACCTCCCGCGCAGCGGGACTTTTCCGGCCGTAGCGGGCGGGGTGCGTGGTCAAGGCCACGCACCCCGCCCGTCGCCGTTCGATCTACCCGTCGGTAGCATCCTGGCATGGCAGACACGCAGCAGGTTGACGCGAAGGCCGAGCGCAGGGCCGAGCACAAGGCCGCCCGGCTCGCCCGGCAGATCGGCGCCTTCGCCAAGCAGCACGGCGGGGCCGAGGGTCACGTCGCCCACCTCGGGCAGCTCGGCGCGCGGATCGTCCTCGTCGGCGAGGACGGCGGCTGGGGCGACCTGGTGGCCCCCTCGGTCGCCGTCGCCGAGAAGGCGGTCGAGAAGGCCGGCATCACCACTCACGAGTCCTTCGACGGCGAGTTCGCCGCCAAGGTGAAGACCGGACCGTACGAGTGGTCGCGTATGGCCGGCATCCAGGTCGGCGGCCCCTCCAACGACTGAGCGACGGCGACGGCCGGTGCACTGGCCGACCCCGGGCGCCCGCACCCCGCCTGGGCGCACCGGCAGCTGTTCCGGCGGCCGGTCCCCCCGGTCGCCGGGCGCGAGCCGCACGCGTTCGGCCGCGCAGGTCGTCCTCCGGGACGGCCGTCTGATCACCAAGCGGGAGGCGCTGGACGAACCGGGGCGGCTCGGGGCGCCCGCCGAGGTCGTCGAGGACGTCCGCGTCCGGCGCCACGGCGATAACGCCCCGCCCACGCAAGGGTGGACGCGCCGGCGCCCCGAGCCGGTGAGCGGCTACCTCGGCCCGGCCATCGACGCGGTGGTCGCCTCGTACGCGCCGGCCGGCTGAACCTCCGGGACGGGCGGCTCGTCGCCGGCCCGTTCGCGCAGCGACAGCAGCACCCGCAGCGTCGCGATCCACACCAGGCAGGACCCCACCATGTGCAGGCCGACCAGGACCTCGGGCAGGTCCGTGAAGTACTGGACGTAGCCGATGCCGCCCTGCGCCAGCAGTACCAGGAACAGGTCACGCGTCCGGCGCAGCGGCCCGCTCGGGGCGTCGACCGCCCGCAGCACGAACCACAGGGCGAAGACCAGCGTCACCACGATCCACGCGAGGACGGCGTGCAGCCGGGTCACGTCCTCCCACAGGATGCCCAGCGGCATCTCCATGCGCGGCACGTCGCTGGAGTCGCCCGCGTGCGGGCCCATGCCGGTGACGACCGTGCCGACCGCGATCAGCGCGACCGTGACCCCGACCAGGATCCGGACCAGCTGCCGCACCACCGCGCCGACCAGCGGACGCGGGGCGCCGTCGCCCTCGCGAGTGCGCTGCCACATGACCGTGGCGACGGCGATCAGCGCGGAGGAGAGCAGGAAGTGCGCCGCGACCGTGTACGGGTTCAGGCCCACCAGGACGACGATGCCGCCGAGGACCGCGTTGCCCATCACCACCCAGAACTGGGCCCAGCCCAGCCGGGTCAGCCCGCGCCGGAACGGCTTCTGCGAGCGGGCGGCGACGATGGCCCAGCCGACCGCCGCGCACAGCACGTAGGTCAGCATCCGGTTGCCGAACTCGATGGCGCCGTGCAGCCCCATCGCGCTGGTCGCGGTGAGGGATTCGTCGGTGCACTTCGGCCAGGTCGGGCAGCCGAGACCGGAGCCGGTCAGCCGTACGGCGCCGCCGGTGCCCACGATGACCACCGACATGACGAGCGCGGCGAGGGCCGCCCGCTGGACCGTCCGGGGGTCGGGGGTCCAGCGCGCGGCGACGAAGGCGAGGGGGTTGCGCACGGCGGCTGCCGCATCGGCACGGGTCACGTTCAGCACGGGAACCATCGTAGGCCGGGGTTTGTGCACGCTTTCACGAGGGGTCGGCCCGGCCGGTCTCACTCCCAGCGGAAGAACCGTCCGGCCGCGGCCAGGCCCGCCACCGACCAGGCGGCGAGAATGCCGAGGTCCCCCCAGGGCACGCCCGCGCCGTGCCGGAGCACGTCCCGCAGACCGTCCGACAGCGCCGCGATCGGCAGCAGCCCCAGCACCTGCTGGGCGGCGTCCGGGAACTTCTCCAGCGGCACGATCACCCCGCCGCCCACGAGCAGCAGCAGGAAGACGAGGTTGGCCGCGGCGAGCGTCGCCTCGGCCTTCAGGGTGCCCGCCATGAGCAGGCCGAGCCCGGAGAAGGCGGCCGTGCCGAGGACCAGCAGGAGCAGCACGGTCAGCGGGTTGCCGTGCGGGTCCCAGCCGAGCGCCAGGGCGATCACGGTGACGAGCAGCACCTGGAGGACCTCGGTGACCAGCACCGACACCGTCTTGGCGGTCATCAGGCCCCAGCGCGGCAGCGGTGAGGAGGCGAGCCTCTTCAGCACGCCGTAGCGGCGCTCGAAGCCCGTCGCGATGGCCTGGCCGGTGAACGCGGTCGACATCACGGCGAGCGCGAGGACGCCGGGGGCGAGGAAGTCGACGGCCTCGCCCTCGCCGGTGTCGACGACGTCCACGGTGCTGAAGAGGACCAGCAGCAGCGTCGGGATGACCACCGTCAGCAGCAGCTGTTCGCCGTTGCGCAGCAGCATCCGCGTCTCCAGGACGGCCTGCGCGGCGATCATGCGGGGCAGCGGGGCCGCGCCCGGCCTCGGTGCGTAGGCGCCGGTGGTCACGGGCGCGGCTCCTTCCCCGTCGGTTCCGGGCCGTGCCCTCCCGGGGGACGACCCCCGGATCCCCTGCCGTTCGTCGTGCGGGCCGCGGTCACGAGCGCAGCTCCTTCCCCGTCAGTTCCAGGAAGACGTCCTCCAGCGTGTGCCGTTCCACCGAGATGCGGTCCGGCATCACGCCGTGCTGCGCGCACCACGACGTCACCGTGGCCAGCAGCTGCGGGTCGATCTTGCCGACGACCCGGTACGAGCCCGGCGTCGGCTCGGCCGCCGTGCAGTCCGCGGGCAGCGCCTTGAGCAGCGAGCCGACGTCGAGTCCGGGGCGGCCGGTGAAGCGCAGGGTGTTCTCGGCGCCGCCGCGGCACAGCTCCTCGGGGGAGCCCTGGGCGACGACCCGTCCGGCGTCGATGATGGCCACGTCGTCGGCGAGCTGCTCGGCCTCGTCCATGAAGTGGGTGGTGAGGATCACGGCGACGCCGTCGGCGCGCAGGTCGCGGACCAGGTCCCAGGTGGCGCGGCGGGCCTGCGGGTCGAGGCCGGCCGTCGGCTCGTCCAGGAACACCAGCTCGGGCCGGCCCACCACGGCCATGGCCAGCGCGAGCCGCTGCTGCTGGCCGCCGGACAGCCGCCGGTACGCCGTCCGGCCGCAGGAGCCGAGGCCGAGGCGCTCGATCAGGGCGTCGACGTCGAGGGGGTGGGCGTGCAGCCGGGCCACGTGGCGCAGCATCTCGTCCGCGCGGGCGCCGGAGTAGACGCCGCCCGACTGGAGCATCACCCCGATCCGGGGCCGCAGCTCGCGCGACTGGCGCACCGGGTCCAGGCCCAGTACCCGCACGTTCCCGGAGTCGGGCCTGCGGTACCCCTCGCACGTCTCGACCGTGGTCGTCTTGCCGGCGCCGTTGGGACCGAGGACCGCGGTGACACCCGTTCGGGCCACCAGGTCCAGGCCGTTCACCGCGGTCTTGTGGCCGTACCGCTTCACCAGGGCCTGCACCTGGACCACGGGCTCGCTTCGCATGGGTCCAGAGTCTAGGTTCGCCGCGGCCCTCCCCGGCGCCAGGGGTGCGGGAGGATCGCCGTACGATCGGCCAATGATCGTTTCCGCAGGTCATTAGGTATGCCTAAGTGACGCAGCGCACCATTCGCCGGACCGGGCGCGGCTTGTCACCCTCTCGCGAATTACGCAACAATGGTGTTGTGAAAAACGTCGGCGAGGTCCCCCACGAGGAACTCGCGACCGGTGAGCGGTCCACCCGCAACCGCGTCGCGCGGTCCGTCCTGGACCACGGCCCGTCGACCGTCGCCGAACTGGCCGGGCGGCTGGGTCTCACCCAGGCCGCCGTCCGCCGGCACCTGGACGCCCTGGTCGCCGACGACGTGGTCGAGGCGCGCGAGCAGCGGGTGTACGGCGCGCGCACGCGCGGGCGCCCCGCCAAGGTCTTCGCGCTGACCGACCACGGCCGCGAGGCGTTCGACCAGTCGTACGACAAGCTGGCCGCCGACGCGCTGCGCTGGATCGCCGACCGCGAGGGCGGGTCGGAGGCGATCGCCGCCTTCGCCCGCGCCCGGATCGCCGCCCAGAGCGGCGCGTACCGCCGGGCCGTCGAGACGGCGACCCCCGAGGAGCGCACGGAAGCCCTCGCCAAGGCCCTCAGCGCGGACGGGTACGCTGCTACCGCGCGCAGCGCGCCCACCGGCGAGCAGCTGTGCCAGCACCACTGCCCGGTCGCCCACGTCGCCGAGCAGTTCCCCCAGCTGTGCGAGGCCGAGACGGAATTTTTCGCCGAGATTCTCGGTACGCACGTACAGCGGCTGGCGACCATCGCGCACGGCGACGGCGTCTGCACGACGTTCATCCCCAAGATTTCCCACACCGCATCTGCAAGCACGGCCGGGAGGAACCCCGCATGACGCTCCCCACGGAGACTGCCCACCCCGAACTCGAGGGCCTGGGCAAGTACGAATACGGCTGGGCCGACTCCGACACGGCCGGCGCCTCCGCCAGGCGCGGCATCAACGAGGACGTCGTCAAGGACATCTCCGGGAAGAAGTCCGAGCCGGAGTGGATGACCAAGCTCCGCCTCAAGGGCCTGAAGCTGTTCGAGAAGAAGCCCATGCCCAACTGGGGCTCGGACCTGTCGGGCATCGACTTCGACAACATCAAGTACTTCGTGCGCTCCACGGAGAAGCAGGCGGAGTCCTGGGAGGACCTGCCCGAGGACATCAAGAACACCTACGACAAGCTCGGCATCCCCGAGGCGGAGAAGCAGCGCCTCGTCGCGGGCGTCGCCGCGCAGTACGAGTCGGAGGTCGTCTACCACCAGATCCGCGAGGACCTGGAGGAGCAGGGCGTCATCTTCCTCGACACGGACACCGCGCTCAAGCAGCACCCGGAGCTGTTCAAGGAGTACTTCGGCACGGTGATCCCGGCCGGCGACAACAAGTTCGCCGCGCTGAACACCGCCGTGTGGTCCGGCGGCTCCTTCATCTACGTCCCGCCGGGCGTGCACGTCGAGATCCCGCTCCAGGCCTACTTCCGCATCAACACGGAGAACATGGGCCAGTTCGAGCGGACCCTGATCATCGTCGACGAGGGCGCCTACGTGCACTACGTCGAGGGCTGCACGGCGCCGATCTACAAGTCGGACTCGCTGCACTCCGCGGTCGTCGAGATCATCGTCAAGAAGAACGCCCGCTGCCGCTACACGACCATCCAGAACTGGTCGAACAACGTCTACAACCTGGTCACCAAGCGCGCCGTCGCCTACGAGGGCGCGACCATGGAGTGGATCGACGGCAACATCGGCTCCAAGGTGACGATGAAGTACCCGGCCGTCTACCTGATGGGCGAGCACGCCAAGGGCGAGACGCTCTCCATCGCCTTCGCGGGCGAGGGCCAGCACCAGGACGCCGGCGCGAAGATGGTCCACATGGCGCCCAACACCTCCTCCAACATCGTCTCCAAGTCGGTGGCGCGAGGCGGCGGCCGCACCTCCTACCGCGGTCTCATCGAGATCGGCGAGGGCGCCCCGGGCTCCAAGTCGAACGTGCTGTGCGACGCGCTGCTCGTCGACACCATCTCCCGCTCGGACACCTACCCGTACGTGGACGTCCGCGAGGACGACGTCTCCATGGGCCACGAGGCGACCGTCTCCAAGGTCTCCGACGACCAGCTCTTCTACCTGATGAGCCGCGGTCTGTCCGAGGACGAGGCGATGGCGATGATCGTGCGCGGCTTCGTCGAGCCGATCGCCAAGGAACTGCCTATGGAGTACGCGCTGGAGCTCAACCGGCTGATCGAGCTGCAGATGGAGGGCGCGGTCGGCTGACCGTCCCCGCCGCCCCGCCAAGCCACTCACGCACAGGAAAGCGAGCACTACGACAGCCATGGCTGAGGCTCAGAACTCCCCGGTGGGCTCCTCCACCACCGCCGGCGCCATCGCGGTGGCCGCCGAGTCCACCGTCGCCACGCGCATGAGCGCGCCCCCGTCCTTCGACGTGGCGGACTTCCCGGTCCCCCACGGCCGCGAGGAGGAGTGGCGGTTCACCCCGCTGGAGCGCCTGCGCGGCCTGCACGACGGCACCGCCGTCGCCACCGGCGAGGGCGTCCGGATCGAGGTGGAGGCCCCCGAGGGCGTCACCGTCGAGACCGTCGGACGCGACGACGCGCGGCTCGGCCGGGCCGGCACGCCCGTCGACCGCGTCGCCGCCCAGGCGTACTCGGCGTTCGAGAAGGCCTCCGTGATCACCGTCCCCAAGGAGACGGCGCTCACCGAGCCCATCCGCATCGCCGTGCAGGGCCGGGGCGGGGTCGCCTACGGGCACCAGGTCGTGGAGCTCGGAGCCTTCGCCGAGGCCGTCGTCGTCATCGACCACTCCGGTGACGCGGTGCTCGCCGCCAACGTCGACTACGTCCTCGGCGACGGCGCCAAGCTGACCGTCGTCTCCGTCCAGGACTGGGACGACAAGGCCGTGCACGTGGCCCAGCACAACGCCCTCGTCGGCCGCGACGCCACCTTCAAGTCGGTCGTCGTCACCTTCGGCGGCGATGTCGTCCGGCTGCACCCGCGCGTCGCCTACGCCGGCACCGGCGGCGAGGCCGAGCTGTTCGGTCTGTACTTCACCGACGCCGGCCAGCACCAGGAGCACCGCCTGCTGGTCGACCACAACACCCCGCACTGCAAGTCGAACGTCGTCTACAAGGGCGCGCTCCAGGGCAACGACGCGCACGCCGTGTGGATCGGCGACGTGCTGATCGAGGCCAAGGCCGAGGGCACCGACACCTACGAGATGAACCGCAACCTCGTCCTCACGGACGGCGCGCGGGTCGACTCGGTGCCGAACCTGGAGATCGAGACCGGCGAGATCGTCGGCGCCGGCCACGCCTCCGCCACCGGCCGCTTCGACGACGAGCAGCTGTTCTACCTGATGGCCCGCGGCATCCCGGAGTACGAGGCCCGCCGTCTGGTGGTCCGCGGCTTCTTCGCCGAGCTGGTCCAGCAGATCGGCGTCGACGACATCGAGGAGCGCCTCCTCACCAAGATCGACGAGGAGCTGGAGGCGTCGGTCGCATGACCTACGTACGCGCCTGTGGGCTGAGCGAGCTGGCGGAGGACACCCCCAAACGGGTGGAACTCGACGGCACGCCGGTCTCGGTCGTCCGTACCGGGGGAGAGGTGTTCGCCATCCACGACATCTGCTCCCACGCGAACGTCTCGCTGTCCGAGGGCGAGGTGGAGGACTGCCAGATCGAGTGCTGGCTGCACGGCTCCGCGTTCGACCTCCGCACCGGCAAGCCGTCCGGCCTCCCCGCGACGCGCCCCGTCCCCGTATATCCCGTAAAGATCGAAGGGGACGACGTTCTCGTCTCCCTCACCCAGGAGTCCTGAGGCACCCATGGCAACGCTTGAAATCCGAGACCTGCACGTCACCGTCGAGGTCGAGAACGGCACGAAGGAAATCCTCAAGGGTGTCGACCTCACCGTGAAGCAGGGCGAGACGCACGCCATCATGGGCCCCAACGGCTCCGGCAAGTCGACCCTCGCCTACTCCCTCGCGGGTCACCCGAAGTACACGATCACCGGCGGCACCGTCACCCTCGACGGCGAGGACGTCCTGGAGATGTCCGTCGACGAGCGCGCCCGCGCCGGCCTGTTCCTCGCCATGCAGTACCCGGTCGAGGTCCCCGGCGTGTCCGTCTCCAACTTCCTGCGCACCTCCGCCACCGCCATCCGCGGCGAGGCCCCCAAGCTGCGCACCTGGGTGAAGGAGGTCAAGGAGGCCATGGAGCGCCTCAACATGGACCCCGCCTTCGCCGAGCGCAACGTCAACGAGGGCTTCTCCGGCGGTGAGAAGAAGCGCCACGAGATCCTTCAGCTGGAGCTGCTCAAGCCGAAGGTCGCGATCCTCGACGAGACCGACTCCGGCCTCGACGTCGACGCCCTGCGCGTCGTCTCCGAGGGCGTCAACCGCGTCCGCGAGTCCGGCGAGTCCGGCACCCTGCTGATCACGCACTACACGCGGATCCTGCGCTACATCAAGCCCGACCACGTCCACGTCTTCGCGGGCGGCCGGATCGTCGAGTCGGGCGGCCCCGAGCTGGCCGACAAGCTGGAGAACGAGGGCTACGAGGCATACACGAAGGGTGGGGCATCCGCGTGACACAGCTGCCGGGCCTCCTCGACACCGAGGCGATCCGTAAGGACTTCCCGATCCTGGACCGTCTGGTCCACGACGACCGGAAGCTCGTGTACCTGGACAACGCGGCGACCTCGCAGAAGCCGCGGCAGGTGCTGGACGCCCTGAGTGAGTACTACGAGCGCTACAACGCCAACGTCCACCGCGGTGTGCATGTGCTCGCCGAGGAGGCCACGGCGCTGTACGAGGGCGCGCGCGACAAGGTCGCCGAGTTCGTCAACGCGCCCAGCCGCGACGAGGTGATCTTCACCAAGAACGCCTCCGAGTCGCTCAACCTCGTGGCGAACATGCTCGGCTGGGCCGACGAGCCCTACCGGGTGGACGCCGACACCGAGATCGTCATCACGGAGATGGAGCACCACTCCAACATCGTGCCGTGGCAGCTGCTCGCGCAGCGCACCGGCGCGAAGCTGAAGTGGTTCGGCCTCACCGACGACGGCCGCCTCGACCTGTCGAACATCGAGGAGATCATCACCGAGAAGACGAAGATCGTCTCCTTCGTGCTGGTCTCCAACATCCTCGGCACCGTCAACCCGGTCGAGGCGATCGTCCGCCGCGCCCAGGAGGTCGGCGCGCTGGTCTGCGTCGACGCCTCCCAGGCCGCGCCGCACATGCCGCTGGACGTACAGGCCCTCCAGGCCGACTTCGTGGCCTTCACCGGCCACAAGATGTGCGGCCCGACCGGCATCGGCGTCCTGTGGGGCCGCCAGGAACTGCTGGAGGACCTGCCTCCGTTCCTCGGCGGCGGCGAGATGATCGAGACCGTGTCGATGCACTCGTCGACGTACGCCCCCGCCCCGCACAAGTTCGAGGCGGGCACCCCGCCGATCGCCCAGGCGGTCGGTCTCGGCGCGGCGATCGACTACCTCAACTCGATCGGCATGGACAAGATCCTCGCCCACGAGCACGCGCTCACCGAGTACGCGGTGCGCCGGCTGGCCGAGGTCCCCGACCTGCGGATCATCGGCCCCACCACGGCCGAGGACCGCGGCGCCGCGATCTCCTTCACGCTCGGCGACGTCCACCCGCACGACGTGGGCCAGGTCCTCGACGAGCAGGGCATCGCCGTCCGCGTCGGCCACCACTGCGCGCGGCCGGTCTGCCTGCGGTACGGAATTCCCGCGACCACGCGAGCGTCGTTCTATCTGTACTCCACGCCGGCCGAGATCGACGCTCTGGTCGACGGCCTGGAGCACGTACGGAACTTCTTCGGCTGAGGGGCGTGCACAGACGTGAAGCTGGATTCGATGTACCAGGACGTCATCCTGGACCACTACAAGAACCCGCACGGACGGGGCTTGCGGGACGGTGACGCCGAGGTGCACCACGTGAACCCCACGTGCGGCGACGAGATCACGCTGCGCGTGAAGTACGACGGCACGACCGTCAGCGACGTCTCGTACGAGGGCCAGGGCTGCTCGATCAGCCAGGCCAGCGCCTCCGTGCTGAACGAACTGCTGGTCGGCAGGGACCTGGCCGACGCGCAGCGGATCCAGGAGACCTTCCTGGAGCTGATGCAGTCCAAGGGCCGGATCGAGCCGGACGACGCGATGGAGGAGGTCCTGGAGGACGCCGTGGCGTTCGCCGGGGTCTCCAAGTACCCCGCCCGGGTCAAGTGCGCCCTCCTGAGCTGGATGGCGTGGAAGGACGCGACGGCCCAGGCGCTGGGCGCCGACGCCGAAAGGAAGACGGCATGAGCGAGACCGTGGAGATGCAACCGGCCTCGGAGGAAGAGCTCCGCGAGGCCCTGATGGACGTCGTCGACCCCGAGCTGGGCATCGACGTCGTCAACCTCGGACTGATCTACGGCATCCACATCGACGACTCCAATGTGGCGACCGTCGACATGACCCTGACCTCCGCGGCCTGCCCGCTGACGGACGTCATCGAGGACCAGGCCAGGTCCGCCACGGACGGCCTCGTCAGCGAGCTGCGGATCAACTGGGTCTGGATGCCGCCGTGGGGCCCCGACAAGATCACGGACGACGGCCGCGACCAGCTCCGGGCGCTCGGCTTCAACGTCTGAGCAGCCCCGGCCGACCGGTTCGAGCAGCCGGGTCACGGCAGGACGAGGGGAACGGCGACGCCCGCGGGCGGCGCCGTTTTCCGTTTCCTGAGACGGCCCCGACACCGGTTCGCCCGGGCGGGGCCGGTCACGTTAGGTTGCCCTCATGACCGACACGACTGCTCCCCGCACCACCGGCGCCGTGGCCGCCGGCCTCGCCACGATCGCCGCCGACGGCACCGTTCTCGACACCTGGTTCCCCGCCCCCGAGCTGACCGGCGAGCCCGGCCCGGCCGGCACCGAGCGCCTGGACGCCGGCCGCACCGCCGAGCTGCTGGGCGAGCACGGCGCGGCCGCCCTCGGCAAGGACGAGGTGCGCGGCGTGGAGATCGTCGCGGTCCGCACGGTCATCTCCTCCCTGGAGGACAAGCCGCTCGACACGCACGACGCGTATCTGCGCCTGCACCTGCTCTCGCACCGGCTGGTCAGGCCGAACGGGCAGAACCTCGACGGCATCTTCGGCCTGCTGCCCAACGTCGCCTGGACCTCGCTGGGCCCGGTCGCCGTCGACACCCTGGAGACCGTGCGCCTGGCCGCCCGCGCCCGCGGACTGCACCTGAGCGTCTTCGGCGTCGACAAGTTCCCGCGCATGACCGACTACGTCGCCCCGGCGGGCGTGCGCATCGCCGACGCCGACCGCGTCCGCCTCGGCGCCCATCTCGCCGCGGGCACCACGGTCATGCACGAGGGCTTCGTCAACTTCAACGCCGGCACCCTCGGCACCTCCATGGTCGAGGGCCGCATCTCGCAGGGCGTCGTCGTCGGCGACGGCTCCGACATCGGCGGCGGCGCCTCCACCATGGGCACCCTGTCCGGCGGCGGCAAGGAGCGGGTGGCCATCGGCGAGCGCTCCCTGGTCGGCGCCGAGGCCGGCATCGGCATCGCCCTCGGTGACGACTGCGTGGTCGAGGCGGGCCTCTACCTCACCGCCGGGACCCGCGTCACGCTGCCCGACGGCCAGATCGTCAAGGCGCGCGAGCTGTCCGGCGCGTCCAACATCCTCTTCCGCCGCAACTCGGTCACCGGCACGGTCGAGGCCCGGCCGAACAACGCCGAGTGGGGTGGGCTGAACGACGTCCTGCACAGCCACAACTGATCACTTGAAGGGATGACCCGCCGTGTCCTCGGGCCCGTTTCGGCGATGAACGGGTGAACACGGCGTCCGACCGGGCGCCGGAACGCGAGGACGAGGGCTGAGCAGTGATGAAGAACGAGTGGGCGAGGACCGCCGTACGCCGGCTGGGCGTGACGGCCGGGGTGGTGACGGTGTGCTGGCTCCCGGCGGGCGCCGCGCACGCCGACGAGACCAACGCGGACTCGCACAACGGCCCCCGCATCGGCCTGATCAACTTCGGGCAGGTCGACGACCCGATGGAGGACGTGCTCCAGCACGTCCGCGTCCTGGGTCTCGGCGACGTGACGGGCTGAGCGGTCCCCGGCGTCAGGCCGGGACGCTCTCGTACGCCGTCAGCAGCCCGTCGACCGTCGCGCGGTCGGCGGGCCGCAGGGGGGCGCGGACCGGGCCCGCGGGCAGGTCCAGCGCTCCCAGCAGGGCCTTCGCCGTCACGCTGCCGGGCAGGCCCGCCGCCATCATCGCCTCGATCAGAGCGGTGGCCCCCTGCTGGAGTCGCGCCGCCCGCCGGGTGTCGCCCGCGTCGAAGGCGTCCAGCACCTCCCGCGTCCGGCGCGGGAGAACGTTGGCGACCGTGCTGACGCAACCCGTCGCCCCCACCGCGTACAGGGCGAGGTTGTGCTCGTCGCAGCCCGCGTAGTACGCGAGGTCCGTGCGGGCGAGCACCTTCTGGGCGGCCAGGAAGTCGTTGGAGCAGTCCTTCACCGCCACGATCCCCGGATGCCCGGCGAGCCGGAGCAGCGTCTCCGGCTCGATGCGCACCCCGGTGCGGGCCGGGATGTCGTACAGCATCACCGGCAGCCCGCAGCCGTCCGCGACCGCCCGGAAGTGCGCCTCCACCGCGTCCTGCGGGGGCCTGCTGTAGTACGGCGCCACCACCAGCACCGCGTCCGCGCCGGACTTCCGCGCGGCCCGGGCCAGTTCGAGGGTGTGCCGGGTGTCGGCGGTGCCCACGCCCGCGATCACCGGGGCCCGGCCGCCGACCGCCTCCGCCACCGCCGCGATCAGCGCCGACTTCTCCGCGTCGGACGTGGTCGGCGACTCGCCCGTGGTGCCGTTGAGCACCAGACCGTCGCAGCCCTCCTCCACCAGCCGGACGGCGAGCCGCTGCGCGCCCTCCGCGTCCAGCGCGCCGGAGGGGGTGAAGGGCGTGACCATGGCGCACAGGACGCGGCCGAGGGGAGGGGAGGCGGGGTTCGTCATGCGGGTAGTCTCGGCGCAGTGATCGTGAAGCTCCACTTAATTCTGCTTAGGGATATCGGTAAGCAGAGCGAAAGGGTGGACGTGAGGTCACGTCGAGGTCGGGGCCGGGTGGCATGAGGTTCAGCCACTTGTCCGGGTTTCGGCCATGTGTGTCCGGCGGAGGAGAGATGAACCGGGCGGCATGGGTGGAAATCCGTCTAGGCTGAGCCGCCGAGCCCTTCGTACGGCCTTCCAGGCGTCCTAGGAGAACCCGCCGATGTCAGACAGCCCCTCCCTGCCGCCCGTGCGGCTGACCTCCGCAGCGGAGCTGGCGCGCGACGCGCTGTCCACGCCCCTGCTGTCCCGGGCCGTCCGGCTCGCCCGCTGGGCCGGCCCGGACACCCGCGTGGACGCCGGGGGCGCGCTGGCCGACGAGCAGCTGCCGGCCGCGGCCGGCGCGCTCGGGCTGGCCGGGGACGACGCCGCCGCGCTCGCGAGCGAGGCCTGGCGGGTGGCGATGGACGCCGGACTGGTCGACCTCGCCGACGCGGACGCCGGCACCGTCGCGGCCGGCGAGGACCTCGCCCTGGTCACCGGTGGCTCACCGCACGACGTGCTCGGCGTCTGGCTCGCCGCCCTGGAGGCGGTCCTCGCCGACGCGAGCGTGCCCGACCTGGACGGCCTGGCCGACGCGCTGGACGACGGCGGCCGGATCGACCCGGCCGCCCTGGACTGGAACCCGCAGGCCGAGGCGGAGTTCCTCGACGGAGTGCTCGGCAGCCTCTACGCCCTGACCGCGGGCGAGGACGGTCCCGCCGGCGCCGCCCCCGTGCCGCTGCCCGCGCTCGCCGCCTCCGTGCTCGTGCCCGGCGACATGGCCGAGCCCACCGACGCCGTGCTCCGTGAGGTGTCGGAGGCGATGGTCCGGCTGGACGAGCAGTTCCGGACGCTGGAACCGATCGGCCTGGTCGAGTACCGGCCGGTGGACGAGGCCCTGCTGGCCGAGGCCGCGGCCGACGACGACCCGGTGGAGCCCGCCGCGCCGCTGGACGACGCCGACGTCGCCCGCTACGGCATGGTCCGGCTCACGCCGCTCGGCCTGTACGGGCTGCGGGCGCGGCTGCTGGAGGCCGGGTTCACGGCGCCCGTGGTCGGCGATCTCGCGGACAAGGGCGCGGACGCGCTGCTCGACGGCACGGCCGGATACCCGCCGGGTGCCGCCCAGGCCGAGACCGAGCAGTGGCTGGCCCGCCGGGAGGGCCTCGCCGCGGCGCGTGAACTGCTCGCCGCCGCCCGCGGCCAGGACGCCGGGGCCCCGCTGCGCCGGCTGCGCTGCCAGCAGGCCCTGTCCCTGGTCGGCCCCGACGCCGAACCGGCGCTGCGCGAGGTGCTCGACGACCCCGAACTCGGCGGACTGGCCCGCGTCTGGCTCACCGAGCACGGTTTCCCGGACGTTCCCGCACCCTCCGAGGAACTGGTCTTCTGGCTGACCGTCGACACCCTCGCCGCACAGCTCGCCGCCGAGGGCGACTCCGAGGAACTCCACGCCCTGGTCGAGGGCCTCGCGCAGCAGCACGGCGGCTTCTTCACGGCCGCCTGGCGGGTCGACCACCCGGCGACGGCCGACGTCCTGGAGGCGATGGGCCGCATACACCCGGACAAGAAGGTCGCCAAGCAGGCCAGGACCGCGGCCTTCAAGGCCCGCTCCCAGCACGGCGGCTGAGCGGCCCCGGACGAGGCGGCGCCGGACGACGCCCCGGAGCGGTCCCGGACGCGGTCGCCCAACCGGACGGGATGCCGTCGCCCGGCGTTCAACCCCTGTTCAGCGGTGGGCGGAACGGTGTGGCCGAACCAGGTCGCCATCCTCCACGGCCCGCTCACCGTCACAGGAGACAGCATGTCGCTCAGCCGCAGGGACTTCGCCCGGACGACCGCGATCACCGGGGCCGGTGTCGCTCTGACCGGCAGCGTGGGCGCCCTCGCCTCCGCCCCCGGCGCCCTCGCCTCCACCGAGACGGAGACGGCCGGCGCGGCGCCCGGGCGCGACGCCGCCTTCCACGGCGGCGTCGGCTACGGCCCGCTGCTGCCCGACCCCGACGGCATCCTCGCGCTGCCCGCCGGCTTCTCGTACCGGATCCTCACCCACACCGGCAGGACCCGCCTGGAGTCGGGGGAGTTCACCCCGGCCGAGCACGACGGCACGGCGGCCTTCGCCGGTCCGCGCGGCACCACCCTGCTCGTCAACAACCACGAGATGGACGGGCCCCGCGACGAGCAGGAACACCCCGTGCCGCTCGCCGAGGGCCTGGTCTACGACCCGGCCGCGCCCGGCGGCTGCACCGTCGTGGAGATCCGCCGCGACGGCCGTGTCGCCGAGTGGGTCGGCATCTCCGGCACCGCCAACAACTGCGCGGGCGGCACCACCCCGTGGGGCACCTGGCTCACCTGCGAGGAGAACGCCGACCGGGCCGGTGAGAACGGCATGACCAAGGACCACGGCTACGTCTTCGAGGTCGACCCCGTCGACCGGCGCGCCAACCGCCACCCCAAGCCGCTGAAGTTCTTCGGCCGTTACGAGCACGAGGCCGTCGTCATCGACCCCAGGCGCGGTCACGCCTACCTCACCGAGGACGCCGACGAGCCCAACGGCCTGTTCTACCGCTGGACCCCGCCCAAGGGCTTCGCGTACGGCCCCGGCCGGCTGCGCACCCTCGCCGACGACGCCGGCGTCCTCCAGGCGCCCCGCTGCTTCGACTCCGGCGGCCGGTTCGTGGACGACCTCTCCCGCGCCGCCAAGGTCGGCACCGTCTACGGCGTCGACTGGATCGACGTGCCCGACCGGGACGCCCGCGAGGTCGCCGTGCGCGAGCAGTTCGGGCCCGGGGAGGTCACCCGCGCCCGCAAGCTGGAGGGCATGTGGTGGGGCGACGGCGGCGCGTACATCGTCTCCTCGTACGCCCGCGAGGAGAGCCCCGGCCGGCACGACGGGCAGGTCTGGTTCTACGACCCCAAGCGCCGCACCCTCACCCTGAAGGTGCTGCTCGGCGTCAACCCCGACCCGTCGAAGGACGGCGCCCTCGACGGCCCCGACAACATCACCGTCTCCCCGTACGGCGGCCTGATCATCGCCGAGGACGGCGACGGCGTGCAGCACCTGTTCGGCGCGACGGACAGCGGGCGGACGTACCCCATCGCCCGCAACGAGCTGAACATCGGCACCGAGGAGGAGCCGGAGTACAGCGAGTTCACCGGGGTCACCTTCTCGCCGGACGGGAAGACGCTGTTCGCCAACATCCAGGAGCCGGGGATCATGCTGGCGATCACGGGGCCGTGGAAGCGGCAGAAGCGGTGACCTGATCCGCGCCGGCAGAAGCCGGGCGCCCTTCCCGGGGAAGGGCGCCCGCGGGCTGCGGCGCCTCTACAGGGCCTGGGCGGCCGGCTTGACCATGTTGCGGACCGTGCGGGCCTTGACGAAGTCGCCCATCGCGGTCATCTCCCACTCGCCGGTGAACTGGCGGATCAGCTTCGCCATCATCACACCGGTCTGCGGCTCGGCGCCGGTGAGGTCGAAGCGGACCAGTTCCTCGCCGGTCAGGCCGTCCAGGAGGCGGCAGTAGGCCTTGGCGACCTCGGTGAACTTCTGGCCGGAGAAGGAGTTCACCGTGAAGACCAGCCCGGTGACCTCCTGCGGGAGCCGGCCGAGGTCGACCGTGATCACCTCGTCGTCGCCGCCGCCCTCGCCGGTGAGGTTGTCGCCGGAGTGCCGGATCGCGCCGCCCACGATCGTCAGCTTGCCGAAGTAGCAGCTGTCGATGTGATTGCGCTGCGGGCCGTACGCGATGACCGAGGCGTCCAGGTCGATGTCCTTGCCGCGGTAGGCGGGCTCCCAGCCGAGTCCCATCTTCACCTGGGACAGCAGCGGGCGGCCGCCCTTCATCAGGGAGACGGTCTGGTTCTTCTGGAGGCTGACCCGGCCCTTGTCGAGGTTGATCTTCCCGGCGCCGGGCGCGGGGGCGGGCGGCGCGGCCGGGGGCGCGGGCGGCGCCGGCGGAGCCGCCAGGCGCGGGTCCGCCGCCGGCGGGGCGGTCGGCGGCTGCACGGGGGCGGCCGGCGCGGGCTGGGCCGGGGCCGCGGGCTCCTCGACCGTGACGCCGAAGTCGGTGGCGATGCCGGCCAGGCCGTTGGCGTATCCCTGGCCGACGGCGCGGGCCTTCCAGACGCCGTTGCGGAGATAGATCTCCACGACCACCAGCGCCGTCTCGGCCCCGAGCTGCGGGGGCGTGAACGTGGCCAGCACGCTGTCGTCGTCCGCGTTGCGGATCGTGGCGGTCGGCTCGATGCCCTGGAAGGTCTGGCCGGCCGCGTCCGGACTGGCCGTGACGACGATCTTCTCGATCCCCGGGGGCACCGCCGCGGTGTCCACGGTGATGGCGTCGGGAGCGGCGCCGCCGCCGGAGCGGTAGGTCACGCCGGGGCCGCTGGGCTGGTTGTAGAAGATGAAGTCGTCGTCGGAGCGCACCTTGCCGTCGGCGGTGAGCAGCAGGCCCGAAACGTCGAGCCGCACCGGTGCGGCGACGTCCACCGTCACGCGCGCGGCGGGCAGAGGGATGTTCGAGCCGGGGGTCATAGCTGTCATGCCGGGTCAACGAGCGAGGCCGTTTTACCGTTCCCTTACCGTCCCCATTCGGCGGGGCGGCCGAGGACGCGCGCGGCGGCGGGGAGGGCGCCGTGCAACGTCCCCGGCCCCGGCGGCGGCGCCGGACGGGGCCCTCGGCCCGGCGACGGCTACGGCACCACCACGATCTTGCGGCCCACGCCCGACGCGAACTGGGCCAGGGCCTCCGGGTAGCGGTCCAGGGGGACGCGGTCGCTGATGAAGAGGTCCGGGTCCAGGACCCCGGTGGCGAAGAGTTCCGCCGCGCGTTCGAAGCTGTGCAGGACCGCCATCGACCCGGTGATGGTGATCTCCTGGTTGTAGACGCGGTACGGGTCGATGGTCACCCGGGTCGCGTAGTCGGCGACGCCGAACTGGAGGAACGTGCCCGCCTTGGCCACCCGGTCCAGGCCGTCCTGGATCGCCGCCGCGTTGCCCGTCGCGTCGATCACCAGGTCCCAGCCCTGGGGGCGGTCCAGTTCGTCCGGGTCCGTCGCGCAGGCGCTCACCCCGAGCCGGCGGGCGGTCTCCAGGCGGGCCGGGTTGACGTCGACCACGTCCACGCTCGCCGCGCCCGTCCGCTTGGCCAGCTCCAGCATCATCAGGCCCATCGTCCCGGAGCCGTAGATCAGGACGTGGGCGCCGAGGCGGGAGCGCAGGACGTCGTAGCCGCGCACCGCGCAGGACAGGGGTTCGATCAGGGCGGCGTCCTGGGTGCGGACGTGGTCGGGCAGCTTCACGCAGTTCGCCACGGGCGCGAGGGCGTAGCGGGCCGCGCCGCCGGGTGTGGTCACGCCGATCGCCGCCCAGCGTTCGCAGAGGTTGTTGTGGCCGGTGCGGCAGTAACGGCACTCGTGGCAGTAGAGGGAGGGGTCGACCGCG
The DNA here is from genome assembly GCF_055587785.1 of Streptomyces sp. NPDC046379. NCBI lineage: Bacteria > Bacillati > Actinomycetota > Actinomycetes > Kitasatosporales > Streptomycetaceae > Streptomyces > Streptomyces sp. NPDC046379. Next base: position 118,450 of record NZ_JBVJFP010000006.1, on the reverse strand, counting down.
ACCCGGTCGCCGGGAGAGACCTCGGTGACCCGTGTGCCGACCGCGACCACCTCGCCCGCGAACTCGTGGCCCGGCACGATCGGCAGCTTCGGGGCGAACTCGCCCTGGAGGATGTGCAGGTCCGTGCCGCACAGTCCGCACGCCGCGACCTCCACGACGACGTCGCGGGGGCCCGGCGCCGGGTCCGGAACCTCGGCGACGACGGCCCGGCCGGCGGACTCGATGACGGCGGCCTTCATTTCACTGCTCCCAACGACAGGCCCTGGACCAGCTTGTCCTGGGCGGCGAACCCCGCGGCGAGCACCGGCAGGGAGACGACGAGCGACGCGGCGCACACCTTCGCCAGGAACAGGCCCTGGCTGGTGATGAAGCCGGTCAGGAAGACGGGGGCGGTCCCGGCGACCACGCCGGTCACCACCCGGGCGAACAGCAGCTCGTTCCAGCTGAAGATGAAGCAGATCAGGGCGGTGGCGGCGATGCCCGGAAGGGAGATGGGGGCGACCACACGGGTCAGGATCACCGGCAGCCGGGCGCCGTCGACGCGGGCGGCCTCGATCACCGCCACCGGGATCTCGGCGAGGAAGGACTGCATCATCCACACCGCGATCGGCAGGTTCATGGAGGTGTAGAGGACGACGAGGAGCCAGATGTTGTCGAGCAGTCCGGCGTTCTTCGCGAAGAGGTAGATCGGCAGCAGGCCCGCCACGGCCGGCAGCATCTTGGTGGAGAGGAAGAAGAACAGGACGTCCGTCCACTTGCGCACCGGCCGGATCGACAGGGCGTACGCGGCGGGCAGCGCCAGCAGCAGGACGCAGACGGTGGAGACGACCGACGCCACCGCCGAGTTGATCAGGGCGGGCCAGGGGCTCGCGCCGCCGCCCGCGCCGAAGAACTCGCGGTAGCCGTCCAGGGTGAGGGCTGCGGTGAACGACGGCGGGTTGGTCGCGGCGTCCTCCTCCGAGTGGAAGGACGTCAGCGCCATCCAGGCGATCGGCAGGAAGAACACGATGCCGGCCAGCCAGGCGGCCAGGCCCAGACCGACGCCCTTGCGGCGTGCGGTCGTCGCGGCGACGGCGCTCATGCGCGGGACACCTCCTCGCGGAACAGGGACGACACCACGCGCAGCGCGAAGGTGGCGATGACGAGGGAGCCGACGACCACCAGGACGCCGGCGGCCGAGGCGAGGCCGTTCTCGTGGGCCTGGTAGAAGCTCTGGTAGACGGTGTAGGGGAGGTTGGCGGTGCCGAGGCCGCCGGAGGTGAGGGTGAAGACGGCGTCGAAGTTCTGCACGATGTGGATCGAGCCGAGCAGGGCGCCGAGTTCGAGGTAGCGGCGCAGATGCGGCAGCGTGAGGTGGCGGAAGACCTGCCAGTCGCTCGCCCCGTCGACGCGGGCGGCCTCCGCCTGCTCGGGATCGCGGCTCTGGAGGCCCGCCAGCAGGATGAGCATCATGAACGGCGTCCACTGCCAGACCAGCGAGGCCTGCACCGCGAGCAGCGGGGTGTTCGAGATCCAGTCGGGCTGCGGGCCGCCGACGTACTGCAACAGGCCGTTGAACAGGCCGTACTCGGGGTTGTAGAGGACGTGCTTCCACAGCAGCGCCGCTGCCACCGGGACCACCAGGAACGGCGCGATGAGCAGGGTGCGCACCACGCCCCGGCCGCGGAATCGGCGGTCCAGCAGCAGCGCGAGCAGCAGGCCCAGGACCAGGCTCGTGAGCACCACGCCCGCCGTGAGCAGGGCCGTCGTCCACACCGAGCGGCGCAGGTCCGGATCGGTCAGCACCTCCCGGTAGTTGTCGAGGCCGGTGAAGTGACGGGCGTCCGGATACAGGGCGTTCCAGTCGAAGAAGGAGATCACCAGCGTCGCCACGAACGGCAGCTGGGTCACCACGATCATGAAGACCAGGGCGGGCAGCAGCGGCGCCCGCGTGGACCAGGCGCGCAGCCGCGGCGAGGGCCGGCGGACGGGGGCGGGGAGCGGGGGAGCGGCCACGGGGGCCGGCGTCGGCGTCGTCGCGGTCATCGTCCCTCGTACTCCTCGGAGATCTTCTCGGCGAGCTGCTGGGACCTGCGCAGGGCCGCCTCGACGGACTGGCGTCCCGCGATGGCCGCGCTGATCTCCTGGGAGACCCTGGTGCCCAGATCGGTGAACTCGGGGATGCCGACGAACTGGATGCCGGGCGCCGGGCGCGGCTGCACCCCCGGGTCGGTGGGCCGGGCGGCCTCGATGGCCCGCTTGGTCATCTCCTGGAAGGCGGCGGCCTCCCGGCGGTACGCCGGGTGCGCGTACGTCGAGGCGCGCTTGCCGGCCGGGACGCTGGACCAGCCGATCTCCTCGCCGACCAGCTCCTCGTACTCCTTGCCGGACGCCCAGGAGACGAACTTCCACGCCTTGTCCGGGTTGCGGGAGGCCTTCTGGATGCCCCAGGCCCAGGTGTAGAGCCAGCCCGAGGACTCCGTCCGCTCGACGGGCGCGGGGGCGTAGCCGATCCTTCCTTTGACCGGGGAGCCGGCGGACTCCAGGGCGCCGGCCGCCGAGGTGGCGTCGTACCACATGGCGACCTTGCCCTGGGTCATGTTGTTGAGGCACTCCGCGAACCCGGCCTGGGGCGCCCCGGACTCGCCGTGCTCGCGCACCAGGTCGACATAGAACTTCGTCGCCTTCTCGAACTCGGGGGAGTCCAGGCGGGCCGTCCAGTCGCGGTCGAACCAGGTGCCGCCGAAGGTGTTCACGACGGTCGTCAGCGGCGCCATCACCTCGCCCCAGCCGGGCAGTCCGCGCAGGCAGATGCCCTTCATGCCGGGTTTCGCCCCGTCGGCGCGGGCGGCCAGCTCGGCGACCTGGGTCCAGGTGGGGCGCTCGGGCATCGTCAGGCCCGCCTCGGCGAAGACGTCCTTGCGGTACATCAGGAAGGACGACTCGCCGTAGAAGGGCTGTCCGTAGAGCTTGCCGTCGTCGCCGGTGAGCGACTCGCGCATCGGCCTCAGCACGTCCCCCTCGTCGTACGCCGGGTCGGCGGCGACGTAGGAGTCCATCGCGTGCAGCCAGCCGTTGCGGGCGTAGATCGGGATCTCGTAGTTGGAGAGGGTGGCGACGTCGTACTGGCCCGCCTGGTTGGCGAAGTCCTGGCTGATCTTGTCGCGGACGTCGTTCTCGGGCAGCACGGTGAAGTGGACCTCGATGCCGGTCTTCCGGGTGAAGTGCTCGGCGGTGAGCTTGCGCAGGTCGGTCATCTGGGGGTTGTTGACCATCAGGACGTTGAGGGAATCGCCGCCGGATCCGGCTCCGCCCGCTCCGGTCCAGCAGCCGGAGAGCAGCGGGGCGAGCAGCGTCCCTGCGGCGGCCGCGGCGAGCGCGGCTCGCGGCCTCCGTCGGCTCGGGGTGCGCATGGATCGCTCCTGGGTGCGTGAGGGGTTGGGGGAGTGGGGGACGGGGGTGGGGGAGGCGTGAAGGGGCTTATCGGTGCATAAGGGGCATCGGCGGGTGTGGGGGTGCCCTGCGGGCGTGAGGGCGGTGGGTCAGACGCGGATCACCTGAGGGCCGAGCAGGGAGTAGCGGTGGGCCTCGGCGGCCGGGAGCAGCGTGCTGGTGACGATGGCCTGCAGCGCGCCGATCTCGGCGAAGCGGCAGAAGCCGGCCGCCCCGAACTTGGTGTGGACGCCGGTGAACACGGTCCGCCTGGCCGACCGGATCGCCTGCGCCTTGACCTCGCCGACGGCCGGGTCCGGGGTGGTCAGCCCGTGTTCGCGGGAGATGCCGTTGGCGCCGATGTAGGCGAGGTCGAGGACGAACCCGGCCAGCATCCTCGTCGTCCAGTGGTCGACGGTGGCCAGCGTTCCGGCGCGGACCCGGCCGCCGAGCAGCAGCACGGAGACGTTCCCGGCCCCGGCGAGCGCGCCCGCGACCGGCAGGGAGGCGGTCACCACGGTCAGCGGGCGGTCACGGGGCAGGCCCTCGGCGACGAGCTGGGGGGTGAAGCCCTCGTCGACGAAGACCGTCTCGGCGTCGCCGAGCAGTTCGGCCGCGGCGGCCGCGATCCGGCGCTTCTCGGGGACGTGACTGGTGACGCGGTAGGCGAGCGTCGTCTCGAAGCCGGCGCTCTCCACCGGATAGGCGCCGCCGTGGGTGCGGCGCAGCAGGCCGTGGTCCTCCAGGACGCGCAGATCGCGCCGGACGGTCTCCTTGGCGACGCCGAGATCGGCGGCGAGGGCGGTGACGGCGACCGAGCCCTTGGCGCGCGCGGCCCGGACGATCGCGCGCCTGCGCTCCTCCGCGGTCGCCGCCGTTTCCGCCGCGTCCGCCGCCTCCGCCGTCGTCATCGCCGTTCCCCGCTTTCCCGCCGCGTCTTCTGGCCGGCCGACCCGGGCCGAACGGGCCCGGAACCGCCCGTTCGGGCCCGGTGGGGCCTTGGCGGAATTTCTACAGCGGGGGCGGGGCGCTGAACAGGTCTGTTCCGGAACCGATGGCGCCCGTTCGTGCCCGTTCGGTCCGGCGGGGTCCCGTCTCGGACCTGCGCGGGCGGGCACGGGGGCGGGAAAGCGGGCGTCGCGGGTGCCCGAATGCGGCGGCGGGGGGGGGGGGGGGGGGGGCCCCCCCCCCCCCCCCCAGAGCTCCTTCCCCCTTTTACGCGGGGTTTTTGTCTGTGGGGCCCCC
>NZ_JBVJFP010000006.1:0-113784 GCF_055587785.1 Streptomyces sp. NPDC046379 | reverse complement strand
GTCGGGGGGGTGTTTGGTGGGGGGGGGGGGGGGGGGGGGGGGGGAGAGGGGGGGGGGGGTGGGGGGGGGGGGGGGGGGGGGGGGGGGGGGGTTGGGGGGGGGAGGGGGGGGGGGGGGGGGGGCTTCTTTCCCCCCCCCCCCCCCCCGCCGCGGACGATCGTTTTCCGCCGTGGGGCGGGGTGTTGTTCCGGGGGTCAGTACGCCGGCCCGGTACGGCTGCGGTGCGCCCGTACGCCGGTCGTACGGCCCCAGCGCGCCGGCGCGCCGACGCCGCTACGCCGGCCGGGACGGGCACGGCACGTCAGTACGGCCACATCGGCGGGTCCGTGACGAAGTGGCCGCCGAGGTAGGCGTGCGCCTCCTCCGCCGGGTCCAGCTCGCCCTGCTCGGCGACGAGCTTGTCCGCGAAGACCTCGGAGTCGTCCTGCGGTTCGTAGCCGAGCGCCCGCGCGGACGACAGGTCCCACCACAGGCGGGTGTTGGCGGACGAGCCGTAGACCACGGTGTGTCCGACGTCCTGGGCGGTCAGCGCGGCGTGGAAGAGGCGGGCGCCGTCGGCCGGGCTCATCCACAGCGACAGCATCCGCACGCCGGTGGGCTCCGGGAAGCAGGAGCCGATGCGCACGGAAACGGTCTCCAGGCCGTGCTTGTCCCAGTACATCTGGGCGAGGTCCTCGCCGAAGCACTTGGACAGGCCGTAGAAGGTGTCCGGGCGGCGCGGGGTGTCGACCGGGATCAGCGGGTCGTCGCCCTGCGGCCGGGGCGTGTAGCCGACGGCGTGGTTGGAGGAGGCGAAGACGATGCGGCCGACGCCCTCCTCGCGGGCGGCCTCGTACAGGTTGTACGTGCCCGCGATGTTCGCGGCGAGGATCTTCTCGAAAGAGGCTTCCAGGGAGATGCCCGCGAGGTGGATGATCGCGTCGACGCCCCGTACGGCCTCCCGCAGCGCCGCCTTGTCGGCGAGGTCGGCGACGATCGCGTCCGGCTCGCCGTCGATCGGCCGCACATCGAGCAGCCGCAGCTCGTAGCCGTACGGGGGGAGCAGGTCCCGCATCAGGGTGCCGAGCCCGCCGGCGGCGCCGGTGAGCAGAACGGTGCGGGGAGCGGGCATCCTCGGGTCTCCTTGGTTCGGCAGTCGCCAACTTGGACGCAATTCACAAGTGTGGACACGCTAGGGAGCGGTGCCGCTCCACGTCAAGTGCCGGCCGGATGCCGGATTCCTGTGGTGCGTGCACGTGACTGCGCTTGACCGGCCCCGAAGGGGCACCTTAGCGTAGGCGCGTTCAGAGATATGGACACCGATCATAATCGTGGATTTCAGCGACTCCAGGGAGAGCCCGTGACGCCATCTCCGCTCGCCGCCCGACTCAGCGTCCCCAGCGGGCCCCTGTTCTTCCCCGTCACCGCCTACGCCCCCGACGGCTCGCCGAACCTCGACGCCTACCGCGCCCATGTGCGCCGGGGGGTCGAGGCGGGCGCCGCCGCCGTCTTCGCCTGCTGCGGCACCGGGGAGTTCCACGCGCTCACGCCCGAGGAGTTCCAGGAGTGCGTGCGGGCGGCGGTGGAGGAGACACGGGGGCGGGTGCCGGTCGTCGCGGGCGCCGGCTACGGGACCGCGCTCGCCGTGCGGTACGCGCGCCTGGCGCGGGAGGCGGGCGCGGACGGGCTGCTCGCCATGCCGCCGTACCTCGTCGTCGCCGGGCAGGAGGGGCTGCTGCGGCACTACCGGGAGCTGGCCGCGGCCACCGACCTGCCGGTGATCGTCTACCAGCGGGACAACGCCGTGTTCACGCCGGGAACGGTCGTCGAACTCGCCCGCACCGAGGGGGTCGTCGGTCTCAAGGACGGCCTCGGCGACCTCGACCTGATGCAGCGCATCGTGAGCGCCGTGCGCACCGAGGTCCCCGGCGACTTCCTCTACTTCAACGGGCTGCCCACCGCCGAGCAGACCCAGCTCGCCTACCGGGCGATCGGCGTCCCGCTGTACTCCTCCGCCGTGTTCTGCTTCGCCCCCGAGATCGCCCTCGCCTTCCACCGCGCGCTCGGCGACGGCGACGAGGACACCGTGCGGCGGCTGCTGGACGGCTTCTTCCGGCCGTTCGTCGAGCTGCGCGCCCAGGGCCGCGGGTACGCTGTCGCGCTGGTCAAGGCCGGGGTGCGGCTGCGCGGGCTGGACGTCGGGGAGGTGCGGCCGCCGCTGCACGAGCCGGGCGAGGACCATGTGAAGCGACTCGCCGAGCTGATCGAGCGCGGATACGCGCTGCTGGAGGAGGGCACGCAGTGAAGACGTCCGCTTTCGTCTACCCCTGGGACGTCAACGGGGACCCGGGAGCGGCGAGGACCATCGCCCGCACCGGCGTGGGGCGGGCGACCCTGGCCGCCGCCTACCACTCCACGCGGGCGCTGACGCCCCGGCACCCGCGGCACCGCATCGTCACCGCCGAGCACGCCGCCGTCCTCTACCCGCCGGGGCCCGGCTGGGAAGGGCGCCCGCTGCGGCCGTACGAGGCCGGAGACTGGGCGCCCGGCGACGCGTACGGGGAGGCCGCCGCCGCGCTCGCGGACGCCGGTCTGGAGGTGCACACCTGGGTCGTCCTCGCGCACAACTCCCGCCTCGGCGCGGAACATCCGGGAACCTCGGTCGTCAACGCCTACGGCGACCGCTACCCGTGGGCGCCCTGCATCGCGCAGCCCGCCACCCGCGCCTACCTGGTCGACCTCGCCGCAGAGGCGGCCGTACGGCCCGGGGCGCGCGGCACCGAACTGGAGTCCCTCGGCTGGTACGGGCTCGCCCATCTGCACGCCCACGACAAGATCGGCGGGGTCGGGCTCGGCGACGCCGGGCAGTACCTGATGTCGCTGTGCTTCTGCCCGGACTGCCGGGCCGGGTACGAGGCGCACGGCCTCGACGCCGGCGACCTGGCCGTCGCCGTGCGCACCGCGCTGGAGCCGGTGTGGCAGGGGGCGCCGTCCGACGGGGGGTGGGCCGGCGTCGAGAAGCTGCTCGGCACGGCCACGGCCGCCGCCACCCGCGCCTTCCGGGACGCCGCCGCGCGCTCCCTCCAGGAGGCGGCGGTGGCCGCGGTGCGCGCCGCCGCGCCCGAGGGCTTCCAGGTCCTCCTGCACGCGGACCCGGTGTCGTACCACTGCGGGGCCAACGCGGGCGTCGACCCCGCGCACATCCTGTCCGTCGCGGACGGCGTGGTCGTGCCCTGCACGGGCGGCGCGGGCCTGTTGACGCCGTTCGCCGAGCAGCGCCGCGCGGGCGCCGTGCTCGCCGCCAACTTCACGGTCGTCTCCGGCATGGGCGGCAGCCCCGCCACCCTGGCCGAGGACGCCTCCCGCGCCCGTGACCTGGGCGCGACGGAGCTGCGGCTGTACCACGCCGGGCTGGCGTCGGACGCGGACCTGAAGGCGGTGCGCCGGGCGCTGGCCGGACTGTGAACCACGCAGGCCCGCCCGGGGGTTCGGGCGGGCTGTGAACCACGGCGCCGGGCCGGGCGGTCGGCCGGGCCGGCCCCTCGTGCCGACGACGCGGCCGTCTCGCGATGACTTTCCGGGCTTTCGGCGGTCTGCCTCACAAGTGCACGTACCCGTGAGGAGACACCGATGACCGACACCATCCCGGACCTGGGTCCGCAGACCCGCGTGCTGGCCCGGCTCGCCGAGCGGGTGACCGACGAGCAGCTCGCGCACCCGACGCCCTGCCCGGACTACGCGGTGCGCCACCTGCTGGGGCACCTGGCCGGCCTCGCCGTCGCCTTCCGGGACGCCGGGCGCAAGGAGCTGGGGCCCACCACCGACACGCCCCCGGACGCCGCTCTGCCGGACGTCGGGCCCGGCTGGCGGGAGGAGCTGCCCAAGGCCCTCGACGAGCTGGCGCAGGCGTGGCGCGATCCGGCCGCCCGGACGGGCATGACGCGCGCCGGCGGGGTGGATCTGCCCGGCGCGGTCGCCGGGGCCGTCGCGATCGACGAACTGGTCGTGCACGGCTGGGACCTGGCCGTCGCCACCGGCCAGGCCTACGACCCCGACCCGGCCGCCCTGTCGTCGGCGCTCGCCTTCCTCGCCGAGTCCGCCGGCGACCCCGGCCGCGACGCGATCTTCGGCCCCGTCGTCCCCGTGCCGCCCGGAGCGTCCGACCTGGACCGCGCGATCGGGCTGAGCGGACGCGACCCGGGGTGGACCCCGACCCCGCAGGGGGCATAACACCTGCTCACGCCCCTGTCCCGGCCCGGCCTCGGCCGGGCCTTTTCCGTGTCCAGGGGGCGCCGCCCCAGGTCTCGATCGCGTGTCATCCCCACTTCCTTTGTCCGAAGCATTGACGAAACACAGACCCCCTCCTACCTTCAACGCGTCGTACTTCGTACGTCATATATGAGACGCGATACGCGATCCGACGCGAGATCCGAGAGGCGCGCATGACCTCTGTGCCCACGCCGATCCCCTCACGCACGCAGTACGTGCTGGAGGAGATCAAACGCCGCATCCTGACCGGGCAGTTGACGCCCGGGCAGGCCCTGGTGGAGACCGAGCTCGCCGCTCAGTTCGGGGTGTCCAAGACCCCGGTGCGCGAGGCACTGAAGACCCTGGCCGGCACCGGACTGGTGGTCATGAGCCAGTACAAGGGCGTCACGGTGCGCATGGTCGACGCGGACATGGCGCGCGAGGTGTACGACGTGCGGCTGCTGCTGGAGCCGGAGGCCCTGCGGCGCAGCGTGCGGCGCGGCGCGTCCCTGGAGGCGGCGCGCAACGCGCTGAGCCTGGCCGACGAGGCCACGGACACCGCCGAACGCTCCCTGGCCAACCGCGAGTTCCACCGCGCCCTGTACGTGCCCTGCGGCAACCCGCTGCTCGGCCGGATGCTGGACGAGGTCCGCGACCAGGCCGCCCTGGTCTCCGCGGTCGCCTGGGCCGCGAGCCCGTCCTGGGACCGGGAGGCCAGCGAGCACCGCGAGATACTGCGGCTCGCCCTCGCCGGGGACGCGGACGGCGCCGCACGCGCCCTCCACGCGCACATCGCGTCGTTCGTCGAGCGGGCCTTCCCGGATGCGGGAGTCATGGCCCAGGGAGAGGACGGTCAGGAATGACAACGACGTTCGAGACCCAGCGGGCGGCACTCGCCGACGTGGTCGCGATCCCGGTGACCCCGTTCGCCGAGGACGGGTCCGTCGACGAGGGCGTCCACCGGGCTCTGCTGCGTCGTCTGCTCGACGGCGGGATCAGGACCCTCACGCCCAACGGCAACACCGGCGAGTTCTACGCCCTCAGCCCCGAGGAGCGCCGCCGGGTCACCGAGATCACCGTGGACGAGGCCGGCGACCGGGGCGTGATCCTGGTCGGCGTCGGCCACGACGTGCCGACCGCCGTCGCCTCCGCCCGGCACGCCCGGGACCTGGGCGCGCAGATGGTGATGGTGCACCAGCCGGTCCACCCCTACGTCTCGCAGAGCGGCTGGGTCGACTACCACCGCGCCGTGGCTCAGGCCGTGCCCGAGCTGGGCGTCGTGCCGTACATCCGCAACGCGCAGCTCACCGGCGCCCGGCTCGCCGAACTCGCCGACGCCTGCCCGAACGTGATCGGCGTCAAGTACGCGGTCCCGGACGCCGCCCGCTTCGCCGCGTTCGCCCGGGACGCGGGCCTGGACCGGTTCGTGTGGGTGGCCGGGCTCGCCGAGCCGTACGCCCCCTCCTACTTCTCCGCCGGCGCCACCGGCTTCACCTCCGGGCTGGTCAACGTCGCCCCGGCCGTCTCGGTCAACATGATCGAGGCGCTGCGCTCGGGCGACTACCCGGCCGCGATGAAGGTGTGGGAGCAGATCCGCCGCTTCGAGGAACTGCGCGCCGCCAACGGCTCCGCCAACAACGTCACCGTCGTCAAGGAGGCCCTCGCCGTGCTCGGCCTGTGCCGCCGGGAGGTGCGCCCGCCGAGCAGGCAGCTGCCGGAGGGGGAGCGTGCGGAGGTCGCCGCCATCGTCGCGGGGTGGTCGATATGAGCACGCCGAGGAAGGCGCCCGAGGAGCTGCGCAGCCACCAGTGGTACGGCACCGACGGGCTGCGGTCCTTCAGCCACCGGGCCCGCACCCGCCAGCTCGGCTACCTGCCCGAGGAGCACCTGGGCAAGCCGGTCGTCGCCATCCTCAACACCTGGTCGGACATCAACCCCTGCCACGTCCACCTGCGCGACCGCGCGCAGGCCGTCAAGCGGGGGGTGTGGCAGGCGGGCGGCTTCCCGCTGGAGTTCCCGGTCGCCACGCTGAGCGAGACCTTCCAGAAGCCGACCCCGATGCTCTACCGCAACCTCCTCGCCCTGGAGACGGAGGAGCTGCTGCGGTCGTACCCGGTCGACGGGGCCGTGCTGATGGGCGGCTGCGACAAGTCGACGCCGGCCCTGCTGATGGGCGCGGCCAGCGCCGACCTGCCCACCGTCTTCGTGCCCGCCGGTCCCATGCTGCCCGGCCACTGGCGCGGCGAGACCCTCGGCTCCGGCACCGACATGTGGAAGTACTGGGACGACAAGCGGGCCGGCCTCATCGGCGACTGCGAGATGCTGGAGCTGGAGAGCGGGCTGGCGCGCTCGCCGGGCCACTGCATGACGATGGGCACCGCCTCCACGCTCACCGCCGCCGCCGAGGCGCTCGGCGTCACCGTCCCCGGCGCGTCCAGCATCCCGGCCGTCGACTCCGGCCACGACCGGATGGCCGCCGCGGCCGGCCTGCGCATCGTCGAACTGGTCCACAAGGACCGCAGGCTGAGCGACATCCTCACCCGCGAGGCGTTCGAGGACGCGGTGACGACGGTGCTCGGGCTCGGCGGCTCCACCAACGCCGTGATCCACCTGATCGCCATGGCGGGCCGCGCGGGCGTCAGGCTCACGCTGGACGACTTCGACCGGATCGCCCGCACCGTCCCGGTGCTGGCCAACGTCCGGCCGGGCGGACAGACGTACCTGATGGAGGACTTCCACTTCGCGGGCGGGCTGCCCGGGTTCCTGTCCCGGATCACGGACCTGCTCCACCTGGACCGGCCCACCGTCGCGCACGACACCCTGCGCGAGCAGCTCGCCGGCGCCCAGGTCCACAACGACGACGTCATCCGTCCCCGGGACAACCCGGTCGCCCCCGAGGGCGGCGTCGCCGTCCTGCGCGGCAACCTCTGCCCGGACGGCGCGGTCATCAAGCACATAGCCGCCGAGCCGCACCTGCTCAAGCACACCGGCGCCGCGGTCGTCTTCGACGACTACCGGACCATGCAGCGCACCATCAACGACCCCGCGCTCGGCATCACCGCCGACAGCGTGCTCGTGCTGCGCAACGCCGGCCCCAAGGGCGGCCCCGGAATGCCCGAGTACGGGATGCTGCCCATCCCCGACCACCTGCTCAAGCAGGGCGTACGGGACATGGTGCGGATCTCCGACGCCCGGATGAGCGGCACCAGCTACGGCGCGTGCGTGCTGCACGTCGCCCCCGAGTCGTACGTCGGCGGACCGCTCGCGCTGGTGCGCACCGGCGACCGCATCACCCTCGACGTCGAGGCCCGGGTCCTCCACCTCGACGTCGACGACGACGAACTGGCGCGGCGCAGGGCCGAGTGGTCCCCGCCGCCCACCCGCTACGAGCGCGGCTACGGCGCGCTCTACAACGAACAGATCACCCAGGCGGACACCGGCTGCGACTTCGAGTTCCTGGCCCGTCCCGGCAAGGTGCAGGACCCCTACGCGGGCTGAGCCCGCCCCCGGCCGCCCCAAAGCGGCCGGACCCACGCACGCAGCACGAGAAAGCGCTTCACCCCGCAGGAGAACGCCCCCACCGTGCGAGAACGCACGCGCAAGAGAACGTACGAGAACGGAGAACAGTCATGGCCCAAGCCGCAGCCGTGGCGAAACCGCCCGCGCCACCCCGGCGGCGCCGTGCCTCCGCCACGCCGCGCAGGCTGCCGTACCTGCTGATCGCACCGGCGGCCCTGCTGATGCTCGGGTTCATCGCCTACCCGGTGATCAGCGTCTTCTACTACAGCCTCCAGGAATACAACCCCACCAAGCCGTGGCGGAACGGATTCGCGGGCTTCGACAACTTCGTCCACGCCTTCACCGAGGACCCCATCTTCTGGGACACCCTCGTCTTCAGCGCCAAGTGGGTGGTGGTCGAGGTCGGCCTCCAGCTGCTGTTCGGACTCGCGCTCGCCCTGATCGTCAACCAGACCTTCGTGGGCCGCGCGATCGGCCGGGCGCTGGTCTTCTCGCCCTGGGCCGTCTCCGGCGTGCTGACCTCCGCGATCTGGGTACTGCTCTACAACTCCCAGACCGGCATCAGCCGTTACCTCGCCGACATCGGCATCGGGTCGTACGGCACCAGCTGGCTGTCGGACACCTCCACCGTGTTCCCGGCGGCGATCGTCGCCGACCTGTGGCGCGGCGTGCCCTTCTTCGCCATCCTCATCCTCGCCGACCTGCAGTCCGTCTCGAAGGACCTGTACGAGGCCGCCGAGGTCGACGGGGCCAGCCGGTTCAAGCAGTTCTGGCACATCACCCTGCCCCACCTGAAGGACGCCATCGTGCTGTCCACCCTGCTGCGCGCGGTGTGGGAGTTCAACAACGTCGACCTGCTCTACACCCTGACCGGCGGCGGACCGGCCGGCGAGACGACCACACTGCCGCTCTACATCGCCAACACCAGCGTCGAGTCCCACGACTTCGGCTATGCGTCGGCCCTGACCACGGTCGCGTTCGTGATTCTGCTCTTCTGCTCGATCGTCTATCTGCGGCTGAGCAAGTTCGGAGGCGAGGAAAAGTGATCACCAAGGAGGCCACCGCCGAGGTCGCCCCGGCTCCCGCCCGCCCGGCCCGCACGCCGGAGCGGGGGACCGGCAGGAACCGCTCCTGGGACGAGGTCCCGCGCTGGCAGATCTACCTGCCGCTGTCGATCTACCTGATCTTCACGCTCATCCCCTTCTACTGGATCCTGCTGTTCGCACTGCGCCCGGCCGGCTCCACCTCCCTGGTGCCCTGGCCGATGACCCTCGACCACTTCGAGAAGGTCTGGACGGAGCGGAGCTTCGGCACCTACTTCGAGAACAGCGTCTACGTCGGTCTGGCCACCCTCGTGGTCACCACCGTCGTCGCCCTGGCCGGCGGCTACGCCCTCGCCCGGTTCAACTTCAAGGTCAAGCGGGCCTTCATGCTGGCCCTGCTCTGCTCCCAGTTCGTGCCCGGCGCGCTGCTGCTGGTCCCGCTCTTCGAGATCTTCGCCGAACTCCAGCTGATCAACTCGCTGCTCAGCGTCATCATCGCGGAGACGGTCTTCCAGCTGCCGCTGTCGATGATCCTGATCAGCAACTTCATCAAGAACGTGCCGTACTCCCTGGAGGAGGCGGCCTGGGTCGACGGCTGCAACCGCTTCACCGCGTTCCGCATCATCGTGCTCCCGCTGCTGCGGCCCGGCCTGATCGCGGTGGGTTCCTTCGCCTTCGTGCACTCCTGGAACCACTTCCTGTTCGCGCTGATGTTCCTCAACAACCAGCAGAAGCAGACCATCCCGGTCGGCCTGAACACCCTGATGAGCTCCGACAGCGTCGACCTGGGCGCGCTGGCCGCGGGCGGCATCATCGCCGCCGTCCCGGTCGTGCTGGTCTTCGCCTTCATCCAGAAGTGGCTCATCACCGGCTTCAGCGCGGGGGCGGTGAAGGGATGAGAAAGGCCCGCGCGATCCTTCCGCTCGCCCTGCTGGGGCTGCTCGGCGCCCCCGCGCACGCCGACGACGGCCGGGACCTCGGCCGCGAGACCCTCGCCGCCGGCGACGGCTGGGCGGCGGCGGCCGGCGGCACCACCGGCGGCGCGGCGGCGGACGACGCCCATGTGTTCACGGTGACCGACCGCGCCGGGCTGGTGCGCGCCCTCGACGGGGGCAGCGCCACCCCGAAGATCATCAGGATCGCCGGGACCATCGACGCCAACACCGACGACGACGGAGACCGCCTGGACTGCGCCGACTACGCCGCCGACGGCTACACGAAGCGCGCGTACCTGGCCGCCTACGACCCCCGCACCTGGGGCGCGGCCAGGCCGTCCGGCCCGCTGGAGGACGCCCGCAAGGCGTCCGCCGCCCGTCAGGCCGAGCGGATCGAGCTGGCCGTCGGCTCCCACACCACTCTCGTCGGCCTCGGCGACGACGCCGTGTTGAAGGGCGCGAGCCTGCGCATCGCCGACGCGGACAACGTCATCGTCCGCAACCTCGAACTGCGCGACGCCTACGACTGCTTCCCCGTCTGGCAGCCCAACACCGGCGGCCTCGGCGACTGGAAGGCGGCCTACGACAACATCTGGCTGCGCGGTGCGAGCCACGTCTGGATCGACCACGTCACGATCAGCGACAAGGGCCACCCGGACGAGCGGGAGCCCACCCACTTCGGCCGCACCTACCTGCGCCACGACGGGCTGCTGGACATCACCAACGCCTCCGACCTGGTCACCGTCTCCTGGAGCCGGTTCGCCGACCACGACAAGGCGATCCTCATCGGCAACGGCGACGCGGCCACCGCGGACCGCGGCAGGCTCCGGGTCACCCTGCACCACAACGAGTTCGACACCGTCGTCCAGCGCGCCCCGCGCGTCCGCTTCGGCCAGGTCCACCTCTACAACAACCGCTACGTCGTCCCCGGCGACGCCCACGACTACCGCTACTCGATCGGCGTCGGCACCGAGTCCGCCGTGTACGCCGAGAACAACGCCTTCACCGCGCCCGGCCACATCGAGGCCGCCGACCTGGTCAAGAGCTGGAACGGCACCGCCCTGCACCAGAGCGGCACCCTCTTCAACGGCTTCCCGGTCGACCTGCTCGCCCTCAACAACGCCTACAACTCCGGCAGCGAGCGCGACCTGACCGGCGACGTCGGCTGGACGCCGGTCCTGCACGGGCCGGTCGACAGCGCCGCGGCGGCCGACCGGGCGGTGGCCCGGGGCGCGGGAGCGGGGAGGATCCGATGAGCGAACCGCTGTCCGTCGTCCTCGCCGGCGCCCGCGGCCACGGCCGCTGGCACGTCGAGAACATCCGCCGCCTCGAGCGTCGCGGCCTGGTCCGCCTGGTCGGCGTCTGCGAGCTGACCCCGCTGACCGAGGAGGAGTTCGGCGGCGAACTCCCCGAGCAGTCCGCCGACTTCGGCGCCCTTCTCGACTCCACCGGCGCCCGCGCCGCGGTGATCTGCACCCCGATCCCCACCCACACCGACCTGGCGCTGACCGCCGCCCGCCGCGGCGTGCACATGCTGCTGGAGAAGCCCCCCGCGCCGTCCTTCGCCGAGTACCGGCGGATGGCCGACGGGGTCGCCGCGGCCGGCGTCGCCTGCCAGATCGGCTTCCAGTCGCTCGGCTCGCACGCCGTCGCCGCGATCCGCGAGATGGTCGCCGAGGGCGCCGTCGGCGAGGTCACCGGCATCGGCGGGGCCGGCGCCTGGGTGCGCGACGAGGCATACTTCCGCCGCGCGCCCTGGTCGGGCAAGCGGCGGATGAACGGCGTCGACGTCATCGACGGCGCCCTCACCAACCCCCTCGCGCACGCCGTCGCCACCGCCCTCGCCCTCGGCGGCAGCGAACGCGCCGAGGACGTCGCCGGCATCGAGACCGAACTGCTGCGCGCCAACGACATCGAGTCCGACGACACCTCCTGCGTGCGCATCACCACCGCGTCGGGGCGGCGGATCACCGTCGCCGCCACGCTGTGCGCCGAGCGCGCCGACGAGCCCTACGTCCTGGTGCACGGCGACCGCGGCCGGATCACCTTCTGGTACAAGCAGGACCGGGTGCTGCTCCAGCGCGCCGGACACGGCCCGGAGGAGTCCGAGTACGGCCGCACCGACCTGCTCGAGAACCTCGCCGCCCATCTCACCGACGGCGCCGCCCTGCTGGTCCCGCCGGACACGACCGGCGCCTTCATGAAGGTCGTCGAGGCCATCCGCCTCGCGCCCGACCCGGCGCCGCTGCCGCCCGCCGCCTGGCGCCGCGTCCCCGACGAGGACCGGCGCGTGGTCCCCGGCGTCGACGCGCTCGTCGCCGCCGCCGCCGACACCCTGTCCCTCTACTCCGAACTGGGCGCCCCCTGGGCGGTCCACGACGTTCTCGCGAAGCAGGTGAGCCCCCGATGACCAGCGACGACGCGCACGTCCTGAGCGTGTCCGGCCGCCCCGTCGGCCGGTACGTCACCCGGCCCGACCTCCCGGCCCGGCTCTCCCCGCGCCCCTGTCTGCACCCCGTCACCACCCTGTCCGGCACGGCGGTCACCGAACTCGCCCCCGCCGACCACCTCCACCACCTCGGCGTCGGTGTCGCCGTTCCCGACGTCGAGGGGCACAACTTCTGGGGCGGACGCACCTACGTCCGGGACCGGGGCCCGACGGAACTGGACAACCACGGCGTCCAGCAGCACGTCTCCTTCGCCCTGAGCGATCCGGACGGTTTCGTCGAGGAGCTGCGCTGGGTCGCCGACGGCACCGAGCTGCTGCGCGAGCGCCGCACCGTCGCCGCGACCGGGCTCACCGACGTCGCCTGGGCGCTGGACTTCACCTTCGCCCTCACCAACACCACCGGCGGCCCCCTGTCCATCGGCAGCCCCGCCACCAACGGACGCCCCGGCGCGGCCTACGGCGGCTTCTTCTGGCGCGCCCTCAAGGAGGCCGAGGCCCCCGGCGTCCTCACCCCCGACGGCGAGGGAGAGGCACACGCCCACGGCAGCCGCGTCGGCTGGGTCGCCCTCACCGGATCGACCTGGACCCTCGTCTTCGCCGGCGCCACCGAGGCCACCCGCCGCGACCCCTGGTTCGTGCGCACCGCCGAGTACCCCGGCGTCGGCTCGTCCCTGGCCCACGACGCCCGCCTGCCCGTGCCGGCCGGGGAGACGGTCGTCCGCCGGATCGTGACCGTCGTCGCCGACGGCCGCCTCGGCCGCGACGAGGCGGCCGCCCTGGTCCACAAGGCGGTGACCCGGTGACCGTCCCGCCCACCGCGACGACCTACCGCAACCCGGTCCTCGACGCCGACTGGTCCGACCCCGACGTCCTGTGCGTCGGCGACGACTTCTATCTCACCGCCTCCAGCTTCGGCCGCGTCCCCGGACTGCCGCTGCTGCACTCCCGCGACCTCGTCAACTGGACGCTGGTGGGACACGCCCTGGACCGCCTGGAACCGGCGGACGCCTTCGCCGCGCCCCGCCACGACTGCGGCGTGTGGGCCCCGTCCCTGCGCCGCCACGACGACCGGTTCTGGATCTTCTGGGGCGACCCCGACCGGGGGATCTTCCAGGTCAACGCGCCGGAGATCCGCGGCCCGTGGACCCGCCCGCACCTGGTCAAGGAGGGCAAGGGGCTGATCGACGCCTGCCCGCTGTGGGACGAGGAGACCGGCGAGGCGTACCTGGTCCACGCCTGGGCCAGGTCCCGCTCCGGGATCAAGAACCGCCTCACCGGCCACCGGATGCGCCCCGACGGCACCGGAGTGCTCGACGAGGGCAAGGTGATCGTGGACGGCGACCTCGTCCCCGGCTGGTTCACCCTGGAGGGCCCCAAGCTCTACCGGCACGACGGCTGGTACTGGATCCTCGCCCCCGCCGGGGGAGTGGAGACCGGCTGGCAGGGCGCCTTCCGCTCGCGGGACTTCTTCGGCCCCTACGAGGAGCGGGTCGTCCTGGAGCAGAAGGACACCGACGTCAACGGGCCGCACCAGGGCGGCTGGGTGCGCACGGCGGCCGGCGAGGACTGGTTCGTGCACTTCCAGCAGCGCGGCGCCTACGGCAGGGTGGTCCACCTCCAGCCGATGCGCTGGGACGCCGGGGGCTGGCCGGTGATGGGCGACGACGGCGCCCCCGTCACCGAGCACCGCAGGCCCGCCCTGCCGCCGCAGCCGCCGGCCGCGCCCGCCACCGACGACGACTTCCCCGGCGGACGGTACGGCCGCCAGTGGCAGTGGACGGCCAACCCGAGCGACGGCTGGGCCACCCAGCACTCCGCCGACGGGCTCCGGCTGACCTGCGTCCGCTCGGCCGACGCGCACGACCTGCGCCGGCTGCCGAACGTGCTCACCCAGCGGCTGCCCGGCATGCCCGTCGCGGTCGAGGTGGAGCTGCGCCTGGACAGCGAGGAACCGGGGGCGCGCGCGGGACTCGCCGTCCTCGGGGACGCGTACCGCTGGATCGGGCTGGAGCGCGGGAGCGACGGCACGGTCCATCTCGTCGACCGGTTCGCCGAGGCGGTCGCCGACCGGGAACGGGACGCGGCCGAGCCGCGCTCCGCGCCCGACGGCACGGCCCGGCTGCGCGTCGAGATCGGCCCCGGCGCCCGCTGCCGCTTCTCCGCCGACACCGGGGACGGCCCGCACCCCTCGGGCCAGGTCTTCGCCGCCACCCCCTGGCGCTGGGTCGGCGCACTGCTCGGCCTGTTCGCCGTCGCCCCCGGCGACGGACCGGGCCACGCCGGCGCCGGCCTGTTCACCCGCTTCCGGATCACCGCCCTGTAACCGCCAACCCACCCCACCGTTCCGCCCGTTGGGAGCCGCAATGACGCAACTCCATGGCAAGCGCTTGTCGCGTCCGGGACACGGCAAGGTCGCCGCCGCCGTGCTCGGCCTCGTGGCCGCGCTGGGCCTCGGCGCGATCGGGGAGGCGGGGGCCGCGCCGTACCGGGCGGACCGGCCGCACGGCTCCGCCTCGCCGGCCGGTGGTGCGGCCGACGGCGCGGGCGGCGAGGCGGTGCGGCGCGGATCGATCCCGCAGCACGCCACCGGGCGCGATGACGCGTGGGGCGCGGCCTTCGCTCCACGGGACGCTCCACGGGACCTCCATGCCCACCGGCAGGGCCCGGCCGCCGCCGTTCCGGCGCTGGTCAGGCGCCCGTCCGGGCTCCGGGCGGGCATCGGCGCGACCGCCCCGGCGCCCGCGCCGAAGATCGTGCCGCAAGGGACTGGACAGGACGGGTCCGCCACCGTCATCGTCTACGGCACGCCCGCAGCGCACGCCGCCGAAGAGGCCGTGCGCGAGCCGGACGGCGAGCAGCCGCCGTCGTCCGCGACGACCGGCGGCCGGGCCGCCGAGGGCGGCGCCGAACCCCTCGCCACCGGACCGGGGACCGTGCGCGACACGCCCGCCGGGACGACGACCCTCTCCTTCGCCGCGCTCCGCCACCGCGGACCGGGCGACGCCGACCGGGCTCCCCACACTCGCCCCTGAGCAACCCCCACACCCGTTCACCACTCCGTTGAATCCAGAAGAAGAGAGCCGACCAATGAAGATCAGCAATCGCAGAAGCAGCACCGGCGGGCGTCGACTGCCGGCCGTCGTCGCCCTGGGCGCCGTCCTCGCGCTGACCGCCACCGCCTGCGGTGACGACGGCAGCGGCGCCGGCGGGGACAAGGGTTCCGAGGGCAGCGGCAAGGGCAAGATCGTCTTCTGGGACAACAACGGCGGTGTCCGCACCGACATCTGGAAGGAGATCATCGCCGACTTCGAGAAGAAGAACCCGGAGATCGACGTCGAGTACGTCGGGATCGCCTCCACCGAGTACCAGTCGAAGGTCGACACCGCCATCCAGGGCGGTGGCCTGCCCGACGTCGGCGGCGTCGGCGCGGCCATGCTCGCCGGGTTCGCCGCGCAGAACGCCCTGGAGCCGCTGGACGACCGGCTGTCCAAGTCCTCCCTGACCGGCAAGCTGAACGAGGACATGGTCGCCTCGATGAAGGCGGCCGGCGGTGGCGACGAGGTGCTGTACTCCGTCCCGACCTCGGCCAACAACGGCGTCCTCTACTACCGCACCGACCTGTTCGAGAAGGCCGGCCTCGAGGAGCCGTCGACCTGGGACGCCTTCTACAAGGCGGCCGAGGAGCTGACCGACGCGGGCAAGAACGAGTTCGGCTACACCATCCGCGGCGGCGCGGGCTCCATCGCCCAGGCCTTTGACGCGATGTACGGCCAGTCCGGGATCACGTCCTTCTGGGACGGGAGCGGCGAGAAGACCACCCTCAACGACCCGAAGAACGTCGAGGCGCTGGAGAAGTACGCCGGCCTCTACAAGAAGGCCACCCCGGCCGCCGACCTGAACAACGACTTCACCAAGATGGTCGCCCAGTGGGACTCCGGCACCATCGGCATGCTGAACCACAACCTGGGCTCCTACCAGGACCACGTGAAGGCGTTCGGCGTCGAGAAGTTCCGCGGCATCCCGCAGCCGACCGGCCCCGGCGGCAAGCGGGTCCAGGTGTCCAACCCGGTGGACGGGCTGGGTCTGTTCAAGAGCTCCAAGAACAAGGAAGCGGCCTGGAAGTTCATCGAGTTCGCGGCCTCGCACGAGTCCAACTCGAAGTTCAACGAGTCCGCCGGGCAGGTGCCGGCGAACCTCGACGCGGCCAAGGACGAGTGGATCTCGAAGGCGGAGCCGACGAAGCTCGCCGCCGAGGCGCTGTCGGACGGGTCGACGACGATCGTGCAGCTGCCGTACTACCTGCCCGACTGGAACACCATCTCCAAGGCGGAGAACGAGCCCAACTTCCAGAAGGTGCTGCTGGGTGACATGACGGCCAAGGAGTTCCTCGACACGCTGGCCGAGCAGCTGAACGAGGCCCAGGCCGAGTGGAACGAGCAGCAGGGCTAGTCCTCGGCACCGGTTTCCTCGTGGGGCGGCCCGTGGCTCTCGGGCTCCGGGCCGCCCCCGGCCGGGCGCGACCACGCGAGGCGCATGCCGCACCGCGAAGCACCCCCGGTGCACCACGCGGCGCATGCCGCACAGCGAACCACCCCGGTGACCACGCGGCGCATGCCGCACCGCGAATCCCCCCGTCGCACCACGCGGCCGGGCCACACCGCGAACCACCCCGTTGAAAGGCACACCGTCGTGTCACTCACGCGCAGACAGGTCGCGGCCGCCGCCGTGGCCGCCCTTCCCCTCGCCGGCGTCGCCGCCGGCACCGCGTCGGCGCACGGCCGGCGCACCCGCACCCTCTACATCGCCGGCGACTCCACCGCCGCGCAGAAGTACGCCGACGCGGCCCCGGAGACCGGGTGGGGGATGGCGCTGCCCTTCTTCCTCCACAAGGACCGGCCGGTCGCCAACCACGCGGTCAACGGGCGCAGTTCCAAGAGCTTCGTCGACGAGGGACGGCTCGACGTCGTGCTCGGGCAGCTCCGGCCCGGCGACTTCCTGCTGATCCAGTTCGGTCACAACGACCAGAAGACCAGCGACCCGGCCAGGGGCACCGAGCCCTGGACGACGTACCAGGACCACCTGCGGCTGTACGTGGACGGGGCCCGCGCCCGCGGCGCCCGGCCGGTGCTGGCGACGCCGGTGGAGCGGCGGCGGTTCGACGCGGCCGGCAACGCGGTGACCAGCCACGGCGACTACCCGGCCGCGATGCGGGCGCTCGCCGAGGAGGAGGGCGTGGCGCTGCTCGACATCCAGGCGCTGTCGCTGGAGCTGTGGCAGGGGCTGGGCGTCGAGGGGACCAAGACGCACTTCAACTGGACCGCGACCGAGCAGGACAACACCCACTTCAACCCGCCGGGCGCGATCGAGGTGGCCCGGCTCGTCGCGGGCGAACTCCTGCGGCGCCGGGTGCTGGCGCCGGGGGACGTGCGCCGGCTGGACGAGGAGATCCCCGAGTCCTGGATCACCTGGCCGCAGGGCACCGCGTAACCCTCGTACCCCTTCTTCTTGAAAGAGAGCCGCACCATGAGAGCAACCAAATGGCATGGGCATGTCACCAGCGTGGCCGTCGTCGGCTGCACCGCGCTCGTCCTGACCGCGACCGGCGCCCCCGCCCAGGCCCACCACGGCCCGCGTGACGCCGCCCGGCAGACCCTCCCGGCCGGCGACGGCTGGGGGTCGTACGGCACCGGCACCACCGGCGGGGCCGCCGCCGACGCCGAGCACGTGTACACGGTGACCGACTGGGCCGGGTTCAAGGCCGCCCTGGCCGCCGGCGGCGACGCGCCGAAGATCATCAAGGTCAAGGGCGTGGTGGACGCCGTGGCCGACGGATGCCAGGCCTTCGAGGCGCCCGGCTACGACTTCGACGCCTACCTCGAGAAGTACGCTCCCGAGAAGTGGGGCCTGGACACCGACCTGAGCGGCGAGCCCGCCGACAGCCCCGAGGGCCTGCGCGCGGCCTCCGCCGCCAACCAGTCCAAGGCCATCAAGGTGTCGGTGCCGTCCAACACCACGATCATCGGCGTCGGCCGGAACGCGGCCATCAAGGGCGCGAGCCTCCAGATCAACCGCGTCGACAACGTGATCATCCGCAACCTCACGGTCGAGGCCCCGATCGACTGCTTCCCGCAGTGGGACCCCACCGACGGCAGCAAGGGCAACTGGAACTCCGAGTACGACGGCGTCGTCGTCTACGGGGCCACCCACGTCTGGCTGGACCACAACACCTTCACCGACGGCGAGCACCCCGACAGCGAGGCGCCGACCTACTTCGGGATGCTCTACCAGCAGCACGACGGACTGCTCGACATCGTCCGCGGCGCCGACTACGTCACCGCCTCCTGGAACGTCTTCACCCAGCACGACAAGACGATCCTGATCGGCAACAGCGACAGCGAGTCGACCGCCGTCGGCGACCGCGGCCACCTGAAGGTCACGCTCCACCACAACCGGTTCTCCAAGCTCGTGGAGCGCGCGCCGCGCGTCCGCTTCGGCCAGGTCGACGCGTACAACAACCACTACGTGGCCGACGAGAACTACTCCTACAGCCTGGGCATCGGCAAGGAGTCCCAGCTCGTCGCCGAGCACAACGCCTTCACGCTGCCGGACGGGATCAGCCCGGCCAAGGTGCTGAAGAAGTGGAGCGAGGCGCCGGTCACCGCCGCGCACAACGTCGTCAACGGCAAGCCGGTCGACCTGATCGCCGTGCACAACGCCGAGATCCCCGCCGAGACCCTGCAGTCGGGCGCGGGCTGGACGCCCACCCTGCGCACCACGGTCCACCCGGCCAAGGCCGTTCCCGTGATCGTCGGCCTCGGCGCGGGCGCCGGCCGGCTGCGCTGATCCCGCCGCACGCCGGGCCGGGGCGGACCGCACCGCGCCCCCACCACGGGCGCGCCGCCCCGGCCCCTCCCCTCCCTAGGAGCACCCGCATGCCCTCTCCCGACCCCGACCTGCCCCTGCCCCGGCGGGGCTTCCTCCTCGCGAGCGCCGGCGCCGCCGCCGCGCTGGCCGTGACCGCCCCGGCCGCGCACGCAGACGACCGGTCCCGGCGTCCCTCCCGTCCCTTCGGCCGTTTCGGATCGCCGGCCGCCCGCCGCGACCCCGGCACCCTCTACGTCGACGTGCGGGGCCGCGGCGACTTCACCTCCGTCGCCGCCGCCGTGGCCGCCGCCACCGGTACGGGCCGCACCCTGGTCATCGCCCCCGGCACCTACCGCGAGACGGTCGCCGTCGACGCCACCCGCAAGGACATGGCCTGGATCGGCGCCTCGGAGAACCCCCGCGACGTCGTGGTCGTGTACGACAACGCGGCCGGCACCCCCAAGCCGGGCGGCGGCACCTACGGCACCACCGGCTCGGCCACCACCACCGTGCAGGCCGACGGCTTCACCGCCCGCTGGATCACCTTCGCCAACGACTGGCTGCGCGCCGACCACCCCGGCGTCTCGGGCACCCAGGCCGTCGCCGTCAAGGTGCAGGGCGACCGCTCCGCCTTCCACCACTGCCGCTTCCTCGGCCACCAGGACACCCTGTACGCCGACTCCATGGCGCTCGGCGTCTTCGCCCGCCAGTACTTCTCCCACTGCTACGTCGAGGGAGACGTCGACTTCGTCTTCGGCCGGGCGACCGCGGTGTTCGACCACTGCCACTTCCGCACCCTGATCCGCACCGACCTCGCCGCCGCCCCGTACGGCTTCGTGTTCGCGCCCTCCACGGCGGGAGCGAACCCGCGCGGCTACCTGGTGACCAGGAGCCGTATCAGCAGCGAGGCCCCGGACGGCTACTACAAGCTGGCCCGCCCCTGGGTGCCCAGCTCCGACACCACCGCCCGCCCCATGCTGGTCGTCCGCGACTCCCACCTCGGCGCCGGCGTCGACGCGGTCGCCCCCTACACCAACATGTCCAGCGGCCACCCCTGGCAGAACCAGCGCTTCGCCGAGTACCGCAACTCCGGTCCCGGCGCCGCGATCACCGTCCCGGAGAACCGCCCCCAGCTCACCGACGAGGAGGCCGCGTCGCACACCCGCGAGGCCCAGCTCGGCGACTGGACGCCGTGGCGCGAGGACTGCTGACGTGCGCCGGCGGACCGTGGTGACGGGCGCCGCCGCCGCGGTGTTCCTCACCGGAGCCACCCCAGCCACCGCCGGGGCGGCCGAGTGGGCCGGCGGCAACCTGCCGGACTTCCACCGGGCCCTCAAGGACGAGCTGGACTTCCCGCTCGCCTGGGGAACCTCCCCGCTGCGCGACTTCGGGGCGTGGCGCCGCGCCGCCCGCGCCGAGGTCGAGGCGCACCTCCTGGTCGACCGACAGCACCGGGTGCCGTACGCCCCCGAGTTCGGCGGGCGCGCCGACGGCGACGGGTACACCCGCGAGCTGGTGACCGTGTCCCTCACCCGCTACGAACGCGTCCGCGGCGCCCTGCTCACCCCGCACGGCAGCGGGCCGTTCCCCGCGGTGCTCCTGCTGCACGACCACGGCGCGAAGTTCGACATCGGCAAGGAGAAGCTGGTCCGCCCCTGGTACGACGACACCCGGCTGGCCTCGGCGCGGGCCTGGGCGGACCGCTGCTTCGACGGGCGCTTCGTCGGCGACGAACTCGCCCGGCGCGGCTATGTCGTGCTGTGCCTGGACGCCCCCGGCTGGGGCGACCGCGGCCCGGTGACCTACGAGCAGCAGCAGGCGCTCGCCGCCAACTTCTTCAACCTCGGCTCCTCGCTCGCCGGTCTCATGGCCCGCGAGGACGCCCGCGCCGCCGGCTTCCTGGCCGGCCTGGACCGGGTGGACGGCCGCCGGGTCGCCGCCGCCGGATTCTCCATGGGGGGCTATCGCGCCTGGCAGACGGCCGCGCTCAGCGACCAGGTGGCCGCGGCGGCGAGCGCCTGCTGGATGACCGGCCTGAAGGAGATGATGGTGCCCGGCAACAACACCCTGCGCGGGCAGTCGGCGTACTACATGCTCCATCCCGGCCTCGCCCGCCACCTCGACATCCCCGACGTGGCGAGCATCGCCGCCCCGCGGCCGATGTACTTCCTCCACGGCGAACGGGACACCCTGTTCACCCCGGAGGGGGTCGCCGCGGCCTACGGGAGGCTGCGGGCGGTGTGGCGGTCCCGGCACGCGGAGGACAGGCTGCGCACGGAGGTCTGGCCGGGCCTCGGGCACGTCTTCACGGCGCCGATGCAGGAAGAGGTGTTCCGCTGGCTCGACCGGGTGGTGTGACGGGGCCGCCCCCGCCGGTCGTCACCGGCGGGGGCGGCGTGCGCCGGGCGCCCGGCGATTTCTTCGTCCGGCGTCGCGCGCCCTACGAGTCGCCGTCGCCGTCGCCCTCGGAGCCGCTGTCGGAGCCCTCGTCGGCGCTGCCGCGGTGGTCGTCCCGCGGCGCGAAGTCGCCCGCCACCGCCAGCTGCCCGGACGTGCCGCGTGCCGCCGCCGCGTAGGTGTCGTCGCCCGCGTCCCGGCCGCCGCGCTCATGGTCGTACTGCCCCGCGAAGACCCACTCGCCCGCCGGGACCGTACGGCCCTCCTTGAGCACCCAGGTGTAGACGAGGAAGCCGTCCCGCTCGGTCACCGTCACGTCGAAGTCGGCCTCGGGCAGCGAGCGCCAGGCGCCGGTCGAGGCCACCCCGCCGGTCTGCGCGATGCGCAACTGCACGGTCAGCCCGGTCAGTTCCTCGCCGGTCTTCAGGGTGACGTTGGACTGCGCCCAGAACTCGTTGCTGTGCGGGTCCACCGAGCCGTCCGACCACAGGGGCCCGTCCTCGACGCCGGCGTCCGGGTCCAGCGGGGCCGGCGCGGCCTTCGACGGCGGTGCGCTGCTCGGCGGAGGCGAACCGGACTCCGCGCGCCCTTCGGGCGTGGCGCTCGGCGAGGGATCGACCGGGAGGGAGGGCGGCCGGCTCGTCGCGTCCGGCGACGGCGTGGGCGACCCGGTGGCCGCGACCGTGCCCTGCTGCGGGGCCTCGTCCTTCACCGCGGACGCCACCGCGTACCCGCCGACCGCCAGCACGCCGGCGACCGCCGCCGTCGCGCCCGCGACCCGCAGCCAGCCGAACGCCCGCGGCCTCCTGGCCCGGTGCTCGCCGCCGCGGACGGAGTCCTCCGCCATGCCGCGCTCGATCCTGGCCAGCATGCGCGCGCGGTCGGGCCGGTGCGCCTCGGCCGCCTCGTGCAGCCGGGCGCGCAGCTCGTCGTGCACGTCCCGCTGCATGATCATCGATCCCTTCCTGCGGCCTGGCGGGTGCGCGTCATCGCCACACGCATCTTCTGCGGAGCTCCCTGTACGCCGAGCAGGCGTTGCAGCTCGGCCATTCCCTTGGAGGTCTGGCTCTTCACCGTACCCACCGAGACGCCCAGGGCGAGCGCGGTGTCCTTCTCGGACAGGTCGAAGGCGTGGCGCAGCACCACGCAGGCGCGCTTGCGGAACGGCAGCCGGCGCAGCGCCGTCTGCACGTCGACCGCGCCGGCCACGTCCGGATCCTCGACCTTCTCCTCGCGCGACCAGAACAGCGCGATCCGGCGCCGTTCGCGGACCGCGCTGCGGATCCGGGTGCGCGCCAGGTTGGCGACCACGCCCCGCGCGTACGCCACCGGATGGTCGGCCGCGCGCACCCGGTCCCAGCGGTGCCACAGCGCGAGCAGCGCGTCGGCCGCCAGGTCGTCGGCGGCGTCGGCCTCGCCCGTCAGCAGATGGGCGAGGCGGGCCAGTTCGGCGTGGTGGCGCTCGAAGAAGGCATGGAACTCCACGGAGGCGGCGTCGTCGACGACTGTGCCCACGGGCGGTTACTCCTCGCAGCGGTGTCCCGGCATCGAACAACCGTGCGCCGGGGTGAGATCGGGAACTGTACCAGCGTTCCGTGCGGCGATTCGAACGGCGTATGACCCCTCGAACTCCCCTTCCGTAACACGGAGAAAACCTGAACCCTGTCCGGCGGAGGAACAATCCAGCCATCATCCGCACCGGATCACGGGTCACGGGTCACGGATCACGGGTCGCGGATCACCCATCGAGCACAACGAGGAGAGTGCGCCATGTCCGAAGCGCAGAAGGCGGCCGGCCGGCCGGCCGCCCCGCCACCCGCGGGGAACGCCGTCGACCGGTTCTTCCGGATATCCGAACGGGGCTCCACCGTCGGCCGGGAGATACGCGGCGGCCTCGCCACCTTCTTCACCATGGCCTACATCCTCGTCCTGAACCCCCTCATCCTCGGCAGCGCCGAGGACAAGTTCGGCGAGCAGCTCGACCCCGTCCAGCTCACCACCGCCACCGCCCTGGTCGCCGCGGTGATGACGATCGTCATGGGCGTCGGCGGCAACCTGCCGCTCGCCCTGGCCGCCGGACTCGGCCTCAACGCCGTCGTCGCCTTCCAGATCGCCCCGCTGATGAGCTGGGACGACGCCATGGGCCTGGTCGTGCTGGAGGGGCTGCTGATCTGCGTGCTGGTGGTGACCGGGCTGCGCGAGGCCGTCATGCACGCCATCCCGCAACCGCTCAAGCAGGCGATCAGCGTCGGCATCGGCCTGTTCATCGCCTTCATCGGCTTCGTCGACGCCGGTTTCGTCAGCCGCATCCCGGACGCCGCGAACACCACCGTGCCGGTCCAGCTGGGCGGCACCGGCACCCTCACCGGCTGGCCGATCCTGGTCTTCTGCCTCGGCGTGCTGCTGACCGTCGGACTGCTCGCCCGCCGGGTCAAGGGCGCGATCCTGATCAGCATCGCCGTCATGACCGTCGTCGCCCTGGTCGTCAACTCGCTCGCCGACGTGAAGACCTGGGGCCTGACCACGCCCGAGTGGCCCGACCGGATCGTGGACGCCCCCGACTTCGGGCTGATCGGCGACTTCAGCCTGTTCGGCGCGTTCGGCGCGCCCGAGGTCGGCGTCGTCACCGTCGTCCTGCTGATCTTCACACTGATCCTGTCGGACTTCTTCGACACCATGGGCACCGTCGTGGGCATCAGCGCGGAGGCCGGGCTGCTCGACGAGGACGGCAAGGTCCCGAACCTCGGCCGGGTGCTGCTCATCGACGGCGCCGCGGCCGTCGCGGGCGGCGCCGCCTCGTCGTCCTCCGCCACCTCCTACATCGAGTCGGCGGCCGGCGTCGGCGAGGGCTCGCGCACCGGCTTCTCCAACCTGGTCACCGGCGGCCTGTTCGCGCTCGCCCTGTTCCTGACCCCGCTGCTCACGATCGTCCCGCTCCAGGCGGCGGCCCCCGCGCTGGTCGCCGTCGGCTTCCTGATGATGACCCAGGTCAAGCACATCGACTGGGACCGCTACGAGATCGCCGTCCCGGCGTTCCTGACCATCGCCGTCATGCCGTTCACCTACTCCATCACCAACGGCATCGGCGCCGGCTTCCTGGCCTACGTCGTCATCCAGACCGTGCTCGGCAAGGCCAAGCAGGTCCACTGGCTGCTGTGGGGGACCTCGGCGCTGTTCCTGGTCTACTTCGCCATCGACCCGGTCGAGCAGCTGCTCGGCGTGCACTGACGGCGCGGGGAGGCGGCGGGGAGGCGGCGGCGCCCCGCGAGCGGGCGCCGCCGCCCCTCCCCCGCGGGCCCAGGGACGTGGCCGGGACCGTCAGGAGACCGTCAGGAAGCCGGCCTCGTACGCCGCGATCACCGCCTGCGTGCGGTCCCGGGCGCCGGTCTTCGCCAGGACGGCCGCCACGTGCGACTTCACCGTGGCGGGGCCGACCTCCAGGCGCCGGGCGATCTCCGCGTTGGTCAGGCCGGCCGCCATGTGCCGCAGGACCTCTCCCTCCCTGACGGTGAGCCGGGCCACCCAGGGCGGCGGCGTGCCGCGTCCGCGCCCGTGCTCCACGGCCAGCGCCCGCACCGCCGACGGGAACAGCAGG
This sequence comes from Streptomyces sp. NPDC046379, assembly GCF_055587785.1. Taxonomy (NCBI): domain Bacteria; kingdom Bacillati; phylum Actinomycetota; class Actinomycetes; order Kitasatosporales; family Streptomycetaceae; genus Streptomyces; species Streptomyces sp. NPDC046379. The sequence goes on along the minus strand of NZ_JBVJFP010000006.1, from coordinate 88,755 downwards.
GTGTCGGTGCGGGCGACCAGCCGTACGGCCTGCACCAAGGCGTCCGCGTCCGACCGCTTCAGCAGGAACCCGGCGGCGCCGGCGCGCAGTGCGTCGTACACGTACGAGTCGTTCTCGAAGGTCGTCACGACGACCACGCGGGGCGGCGCGTCCAGCGTGGCGAGGATCTGCTCGGTGGCCCGGATGCCGTCGACCTCCGGCATGCGGACGTCCATCAGCACCACGTCCGGCCGCACCTCGCGCACGACGGACACGGCCTCGGCCCCGGTCGCCGCCTCGCCGGCCACCTCCAGGTCCGGCTCGGCGGACAGGATCGCGCGCAGTGCGGTGCGGACCATGCGCTCGTCGTCGGCGACGACGACGCGTACGGGGGCGGGCGGGGTGCTCATGGGGTTCCTCTTCCTCGGGTGCGGTCCGTCGGCAGTCGTACGTGGAGCAGCCAGGCTCCGGAGTCCGGGCCCGCCCGTGCGGTGCCGCCCAGCAGCCGGGCGCGGTCGGCGATGCCGTCGAGGCCGTGACCGCCGCCGGGGCGGGCGGGGGAGGGGCCGGCGCGCAGCGGGTTGCGGACGGTGATCTCCAGGTGGCCGCCGGCCTCGGCGATGCGCAGGGCGACGGTCGTCCGTTCCCCGCCGTGCCGCAGGGCGTTGGTCAGTCCTTCCTGCACGATGCGGTACGCCTCGCGGGACAGCAGCGGCGGCAGCGAGGCGGGGTCCACGGCGACGTCGGCGGTCACTTCCAGGCCGCCCGCGCGGGTGCGGCGCAGCAGGCCGTCCAGGTCGGCGGCGAGGGCCGGGGCGGGCGCGGTGCCCGGGGCGTCGCCGTCGCGCAGCACGCCCAGCACGGCGTCCAGTTCGCTCACCGTGCGCCGGGTGGTGTCCTCGATCGCGGCGAGGGCCTCGCGGACGAACCCCGGGTCGCTGTCCAGGACCCGGCGGGCGGCGCCGGCCTGGAGGGTGACCGCGCTGAGGGCGTGGCCGACGGAGTCGTGCAGCTCCCGGGCGATCCTGTTGCGCAGGGCCAGGTCGGCGGCGCGCTCCTCGGCCGCCGCGAGCCGGTCGGCGGGGGTCGGCCCGAGCAGCGCGGGCGCCCAGCGGGCCAGCAGCGCCCCGGCGCCGGCCGCGCAGCCCGTGAGCGCGAGCAGCGTCGCGACGCCCGCGACCGGCGCGAGCGCCAGGGCCCAGGCGTGCTCGAAGACCCGGGGCAGCCCCAGCCTGGTGTCGAACAGGACACCGGCGACGGGCAGCACCATCAGCACGGCGGCGAACGGCGGTACCGCCAGCGTCATCCCCGACAGGACGCCGCCGAGCCCCAGGTGCAGCGTGAACCACGCCGCCGTACGCCGCTTGGCCGCCCGCGTCCGGGCCGGGGTGTGCGCGAGGGCGTCGGCGTCGACACCGCACAGCGCCCGGACGGCGGCGGCCTCCAGCGGACGGGTCGGCGGGAACAGCGAGGTGACGGCGGCCAGCGGCAACGCGACGGCGAACGAGGCCAGTTGCACGTACGGGTCGCCGAACAGGTACCGCGAGCCGAGCACCGGACCGACGACGACCGAAGCGACGAACACGTACGGCATGGCGAGCGCGCCGCCGAGGACCAGATGCACCCACCGCCCGAACAGGGCCTTCCGAAAACCGCTCAGACCAGTCGCGCCGGTCGCGCCGGTCGGGCCGGTCGGGCCGGTCATGCGGGACGCCCCCGCCCGCCGGCGAGGCAGGGGCCGTGGAACGTCCCTCACCCCGTGTGTTCCCGGCCGCGTTCCGCGGACCGCTCCCCTTGCCCGGACCGCTCCCTCAAGAAGCCGACGCAGACGGCGGCCGCCAGGAGGCCGGTCGTCACCTGGCCGCCGTAGGTGAGATGCATCAGGGGGCTCGGCCGCTCGGCCATGTCGCCGCCCCCGACGAGGGGCGTCAGCCAGGTCCACCCGGTCCAGCAGACCAGGGTGGCCGAGCCGGCCCAGACCAGGGCGAGCGGCACGGCCGCGGGCAGCGTGGGCGGGCGGCGGAAGGCGAGCAGCAGGGCGCCCGTCACGGCCCCGGCCAGGAAGAGGACGGCCAGGACCTCCAGGACGTGGAAGTCGCTGCCGCGGCCGGTGATCCGCCCGACGGGCAGGCCGGCCGTTCCGCCGCCGGCCCACAGCAGATGGACGGTGAGCGGCAACAGGGCGAGCAGCGCGGCCACGACCGCGGCCGGCCGCTGGGCCGGGCCGGCGCGCCGCCCCGGCGGATCCCCCACCGGCCCCCGCCACAGCCGTCCCCACCGGTCGCGGGCGTAGAGCACGAACAGCGCGCCGAGGGCGACGCCCTGCACGATGAACCCGGTGTAGACCACGGAGAAGACCCATCCGTCGAGGAAGGGCTCGTCCCCGGCGGCCTCCCCGCTGCCGCTGCCGCCGAGCAGGTCCGCCACCACGAACGCGGGGAATCCGGCCATGATCGGAGCGAGCAGCCCGGTCGCCGTCCACACCGGGACGGCGAGCCGCCAGGCCGGCACCGCGCGCCCCCACGGCCGGGTGAGCAGCAGCGCGAGCAGGACGACCGCGCTGTCCATGAGGATCGTCACGCCGTTGGCGACGGCCATGGGAACCCGGTGCTCCAGCAGCTCGCTGCCGTCCGGGATGCCGATCCGGCTCCCGGCGACCCAGGCGGCCTTGAGGGCGAGATAGGGCAGGCACGAGGCGATGGCGACGGCCCGCAGGATCCGCCGCGGCCGGGAGACGGAGGGGTGGGGAGGGGAAGGTACGGGGCCGGGGCCGGCGGGGCTTCGGAGGGCGGCTGTCCGTGTCATGCGCCCACCCTCCCGCGCCGCCGCGACCTGCCGCGTCCTGCCGTACGACGATCTTCCCCCGCCCTCCTCCGCCGGGCGGGGGAGAGGCACTCGACCCCGACCCGGCCGGGCGCCGTGCGGCGCGCCTGCCGCCGCCAAAGGGTCGGCGGGCCACGGGCCTCAGAGCCTGCGCGTCGCCAGCGTCAGCCGGTCCCGCGCGTCGAACAGCGCGTCCTTCACCATCTGCTCGTGGGCGGGCGTCAGCCGGGCCACCGGGATCGAACAGCTGATCGCGTCACGGGCCGGCGTGCGGTACGGGATCGCCACGCCGAAGCAGCGGAGCCCGAGCGTGTTCTCCTCGCGGTCGACGGCGTACCCCTGCTCACGCACCAGGTGCAGTTCCTCGATGAGCTTCTCCCGGTCGGTGATGGTGTTCTCGGTCAGCGCGGGCAGCGACTCGGGCAGCATCTTGCGGACCTGCTCGTCCGTGTACGTGCTCAGCAGCGCCTTGCCCAGCGACGTGGAGTGCGCGGGCAGCCGGCGGCCGACCCGGGTGAAGGGGCGCAGATAGTGCTGGGACTGGCGGGTGGCCAGATAGACGACGTTCGTGCCGTCGAGCCGGGCGAGGTGGATCGTCTCCGTGGTGTCGTCCGACAGCCGGTCCAGCGTCGGCCGGGCCACCGCCACCACCTCGTCGCCGTCGATGTACGAGGTGCCGACCAGCAGCGCCCGCACGCCGATGCCGTACCGCGTGCCGGTGGCGTCGGTCTCCACCCAGCCCAGCTCCACCAGCGTGCGCAGCAGCATGTAGAGGCTGGACTTGGGGTAGCCGACCGCCTCCTGGACGGCCGCGAGGGAGTGCATACCGGGGCGTCCGGCGAAGTACTCGAGCAATTCAACGGTCCGCACCGCGGACTTGACCTGCGCTCCGCCGCCTGTCTCGCCTGCCGACATCGCCCTTGACCCCTTCGTTGCACGGCAAATAGTCTCCGCATCATATTCACCATCAGAGACAGCGTTCAGTATATCGAACGCCCTGGTGGATGACGGACGCACTGCGCAATACATGTGGAGGAACCCGCGGTGGCAGCAGCACCAGTCTGGAGTGTCGACCCCCGAACCGGGAAGCAGCGCGAACAGGTTGCGGTGGAGGCCACGGCCCAGGAGGTGGACGCCGCGGTCCGCGCGGCGCACGACGCCCGCGGCGCCCTGGGCGACCGCACCGTGCGCGGAGCCTTCCTGCGCACCGCCGCAGACCGGCTGGAGGCGGACAAGGAGCGCCTGGTCGCGACCGCCGACGCGGAGACCGCGCTCGGCACCGTCCGGCTGACCGGGGAACTCGCCCGCACCTGCTTCCAGCTGCGGGCCTTCGCGGACATCGTCGACGAGGGCGCCTTCCTCGACGTGGTGATCAACCACCCCGACGACACCGCCACCCCGCCCATCCCCGACCTGCGCCGCTACAAGGTGCCGCTCGGCGTCGTCGCCGTCTACTCGGCGTCGAACTTCCCCTTCGCCTTCTCGGTCGCCGGCGGCGACACCGCCAGCGCCCTCGCCGCCGGCTGCCCGGTCGTCGTCAAGGCCCACCCCGACCACCCGGCCCTGTCCGAGCAGGTCGCCGGAGTGCTGCGGGAGGCCGCCGCCGAGCACGGCGTCCCGGCCGGTGTCGTCGGCCTCGTCCACGGCTTCGAGGCCGGCGTGGAGCTGGTGAAGCACCCGCTGGTCGCCGCCGCCGGCTTCACCGGTTCGGTGCGCGGCGGACGCGCCCTGTTCGACGCCGCCGCCGCCCGTCCGGTCCCGATCCCCTTCCACGGCGAGCTGGGCTCCCTGAACCCCGTCGTCGTCACCGAGGCCGCTGCCGCCGAGCGCGCCGAGGCGATCGGCGCGGGGCTCGCCGGGTCCATGACGCTCGGCGTCGGCCAGTTCTGCGTCAAGCCGGGACTGGTGCTCGCGCCGTCCGGCGAGGCCGGCGACCGGCTGCTGAAGTCCCTGACGGACGCGGTCGCCGACGCCGGGGCCGGCGTGCTGCTGGACCACCGGATGCGGGACAACTTCGTCGCCGGCGTCGCCGAGCGCACCACCCTGCCCGACGTCGAGGCCCCGGTCACGCCCGGCCCCGCCGACGAGCACGCGGTCAGCGCCGGCTTCCTCACCGTCCCGGCCGACCGCCTCACCGCCGAGGGCGAGCACGACCTGCTCCTGGAGGAGTGCTTCGGCCCGGTCACCGTCGTCGCCCGCTACGACGGCGAGGAAGAGGTCCGCGGCGTGCTCTCCCGGCTGCCGGGCAACCTCACGGCGACCGTGCACCTGTCGGAGCAGGAGGCGGCGGGCGAGGGCCGCGGGGCGGAACTCCTCGCCGAGCTGACCCCGCTGGCCGGCCGCGTCCTGGTCAACGGCTGGCCCACGGGCGTCGCCGTCGCCCCGGCCCAGCACCACGGCGGCCCGTACCCGGCGACGACGTCCACGTCGACGTCCGTCGGCGGCACGGCCATCGAACGCTGGCTGCGCCCGGTGGCCTACCAGAACGCCCCCGAGGCCCTGCTCCCGCCCGAGCTGCGCGACGACAACCCGCTGGGGCTGCCGCGGCGCTTCAACGGGCGGCTGGAGCGGTAGCGCTCCGCCGGGGGCGCCGACAGCGGGCCGCGCCGTGAGGGTGCGGTGGGCTGCCGGGTGCGGGTCGCGGGTGGCTGGTCGGGCGGTTCCCCGCGCCGCTTCTCGATGGTGCGGTGGGCTGCCGGGTGCCGGTGGTGGGTGGCTGGTCGGGCGGTTCCCCGCGCCCCTTACGGCGTTGGCCCCGGGCTGGGATGATCAGGGCATGGAGCTGACACTTCCCGAACTGCCGTTCTCGCTGCGGGCCCACGGGCCCGACGGGCACTGGTCCTACGCGGACGGTGTGCTCGCCGGGCGGGCCGGCGCCCGGCAGGACCGGTTCGTGCCGCCCACGGGGGAGGCGCTCGACCCGGAATCGGACGCGCCCCGGCTGCTCGGCGCTCCCCCGGAGGGGGACTTCCAGCTGATCGCGCGGGTGAGCGTCGGTTTCGCCGGGGCCTTCGACGCCGGGGTGCTCTACGTCCACCTGGGCGATCGGGCGTGGGCGAAGCTGTGCCTGGAGTACTCCCCGGACGTGCCCACCGTCTGCACGGTGGTCACCCGGGGCCACTCCGACGACGCCAACTCCTTCACCGTCGAGGGCGACAGCGCCTGGCTCCGGGTGAGCCGCCTCGGCCGCGCCTTCGCCTTCCACGCCTCCCTGGACGGCGAGCGGTGGACCTTCGTGCGCCTGTTCACGCTGGGCGACGAGCGGGAGACGGGCGCGGCGCTGGTCGGCTTCCTGGTCCAGTCGCCGGTGGGCGAGGGGTGCGGGGTGATGTTCGACCACCTGGAGTTCCGGTCCGGCGGGCCGCGGGACCTGCGCGACGGCAGCTGAGGGACGGCGGCGAGGGAATGAACCCGACCGGTTGAACGTTCACGCACCCGCGGAGGGCACCCTCCGCGCTCGCACGAATCCGGAGAGGGCCCCTTTTCCATGCGCGTCGAAATCTGGACCGACATCGCCTGCCCGTGGTGCTACGTGGGCAAGGCCCGCTTCGAGAAGGCGCTCGCCGCCTTTCCCGCGCGGGACGACGTCGAGGTGGTGCACCGGTCCTTCGAGCTCGACCCGCACCGCGCCAAGGACGACGTCCAGCCGGTGCTGACCATGCTCGCCCGCAAGTACGGCATGACCGAGGCGCAGGCCCGGGCGGGCGAGGACAACCTCGGCGCGCAGGCCGCCGCCGAGGGGCTCGCGTACCGCACGCGCGGCCGTGACCACGGCAGCACCTTCGACATGCACCGGCTGCTGCACCTCGCCAAGGAGCACGGCCGCCAGGACGAGCTGGTCCAGCGGTTGTACGAGGCCAACTTCGCCGAGGAGCGGTCCGTCTTCAACGACGACGAGCGGCTGGTGGAGATCGCCGTCGCCGCGGGCCTCGACGAGAGCGCCGTCCGCGCGGTCCTCGCCGACCCGGACGCCTACGCCGACCAGGTCCGCGCCGACGAGCGGGAGGCCGCGGCGCTCGGCGCGAACGGCGTGCCGTTCTTCGTCATCGACCGCAAGTACGGCGTCTCCGGCGCCCAGCCCGCCGAGGTCTTCGCGCAGGCCCTCGCCCGGGCGTGGGACGAGCGGTCGCCGCTGACGCTGGTCGACGCGGGGGACTCCGCGGCCGAGGCGTGCGGGCCCGACGGGTGCGCGGTGCCGCAGCGCTGACGAACACGCAGGTCAGGGGCGTCGTATAAGCGATGCTTGCAGGAACGATGCAGAGAAAGGCAATGGACGGGGAGGTCGTCCGGGCCCACAGTGGTGGCCATGGAGACCTTCGAGACCCTCGTCCGCGCCGAGTTCGCCCCGAAGCGCACGTTCCTCAACACCGCCAGCAACGGCCTGCTGCCCGCCCGTACGGTCGCCGCCCTCAATGAGGCGGTGCTGACCCGGGCCGAGGGCCGGCCCCTGACCGGCCTGCACGATGACGTGGAGACCTGCCGGGCCGCCTACGCCCGGCTCGCCGGAGTTCCCGTCACCCGGGTGGCGGCCGGGTCCTCGGTCGCCGCGTACACCGGCGTCGTCGCCGCGTCGCTGCCCGCCGGGGCCGAAGTCCTCACCGCCGAGGACGACTTCAGCTCCGTGCTCAACGCCTTCCACGTCCGCGGCGACCTCAAGGTCCGTGCGGTGCCGCTGGAGCGCATCGCGGAGTCCGTCCGCCCCGGCACCGCGCTGGTCGCGGTCAGCGCGGCCCAGTCCGCCGACGGGCGGATCGCCGACCTGGCCGCCCTGCGCGAGGCGGCCCGGGAGCACGGGGCCCGTACCTACGTCGACTTCTCCCAGTCCGCCGGCTGGCTGCCGATGGACGCCGGCGCCTACGACTTCACCGCCTGCGTCTCCTACAAGTGGCTGCTCGGCCCGCACGGCGCCGCCTTCCTCACCGTCCCGGAGGACTTCGGCGGACTGACCCCGGTGCTCGCCGGCTGGGTCGCGGGCGAGGTCCCCTTCGACAGCTGCTACGGCCCCGTCACCCGGCTCGCCGACTCCGCCCGCCGGTTCGACCTGCCCCCGGCCCTGTTCACCTACGCCGGGCTGCGCAGCTCCCTGGAACTGATCGAGGAACTCGGCGGCGTCGACGCCGTCCACGACCACGACACGGCCCTCGCCGACCGGTTCCGGGACGGGCTGCTCGGCCTGGGCCACGAGGCCCTGCCCGCGCCCGGCTCCGCGATCGTCTCGGTGCCGGGGCTCGGCGCCCGGCAGCCGGAGCTGGAGCGCGCCGGCATCGAGGTCTCCGACCGCGCGGGCAACCTGCGCGCGTCCTTCCACCTCTACAACACGCCCGCGGACGTCGACCGGCTGCTGGACGCGCTCTCCGGCTGAACGCGCACGCCGAAGGGCGGCGCCGGCCCGCTCCGGCACCGCCCTCGACCGGCGTTCACCGAACCGAGGTTCAGCGCGTCGGCCTTCACCGTACCGGCGTGAAGTCCCGCGCCCCGATGCGGTGTTCTCCGGGGGCGACCCCCGTGCCCCCGGCCGGGCTCGGCTCAGCGCACCGGCGTGAAGTCCCGCGCCCCGATGAACTCCGGCCGCCGCACCGGCGCCGCGAACGGCTCCTCCGCCGCGTTCTCCACGCTGTTGAAGACGATGAAGACGTTGCTGCGCGGGAACGGCGTGATGTTGTCGCCGGACCCGTGCATGCAGTTGCAGTCGAACCACGTCGCCGACCCGGCCCTGCCGGTGAACAGCCGGATGCCGTACTCGGACGCCATCCGGGTCAGGGCCTCGTCCGACGGCGTGCCCGCGTCCTGCATCTGCAGCGACTTCTTGTAGTTGTCCTTCGGCGTGGCCCCCGCACATCCGAGGAACGTCCGGTGCGACCCCGGCATGATCATCAGGCCGCCGTTGGTGTCGTAGTTCTCGGTCAGCGCGATCGAGACGGACACCGTACGCATGTTCGGCAGGCCGTCCTCGGCGTGCCAGGTCTCGAAGTCGGAGTGCCAGTAGAAGCCGCTGGCCCCGAAGCCCGGCTTGACGTTGATCCGCGACTGGTGGACGTACACGTCCGAACCGAGGATCTGCCGGGCCCGGCCGACCACGCGCTCGTCGCGCACCAGCGCGGCGAACACCTCGCTGATCCGGTGCACCTCGAAGACGGACCGGATCTCCTTCGACTTCGGCTCGACGATCGACCGCTCGTCGGCCCGGATCGCCGGGTCGGCCACCAGCCGCTCCAGCTCCCGGCGGTAGACGGCGACCTCGTCGTCCTCGATGAGCCGGTCGACGGCGAGGAAGCCGTCGCGCTCGTACGCCCGCAGGTCGGCCTCGGCGATCGGGCCCGGGGTGTCGGGGGAGCCCCAGACGACGGGGTCCTGGCGGGGGACGGACACCTCGGCCGTGCCGCGGGTCGGGTAGAGATCGGTGACGGTGGTCATGGAGACGGTCACACCTCCTCCGGTTCGGTGAGCAGGGGATAGACGCCGTTCTCGTCGTGGTCCTCCCGTCCCGTGACGGGCGGGTTGAACACGCAGATGCAGCGGAAGTCCTCCAGGACCCTGAGCGTGTGCCGCTCGTGGCCGTCGAGGAGGTACATGGTCCCGGGCGTGATGGTGTACGTCCGCCCGGTCTCGTGGTCGGTCAGTTCGGCCTCGCCCTCGACGCAGACGACGGCCTCGACGTGGTTCGCGTACCACATGGACGTCTCGGTGCCCGCGTGCAGGACGGTCTCGTGCAGGGAGAAGCCGACCCTCTCCCGGGCGAGGACGATGCGCTTGCTCTCCCAGGTGCCGGACGCGGACTTCACATGCCGGTCGGTGCCCTCGAGCTCCTTGAAGGAACGGACGATCACGGTGGTGCGATGCCTCCTGGCTAGATGGTTTCCCGGACGGCGCGGGCCAGGACGCGCAGGCCCTCGTCCAGCTCGTCGGGGGTGATGGTCAGCGCGGGCAGCAGCTTGACGACCTCGCTCTCGGGACCGGACGTCTCGATGAGCAGCCCCAGTTCGAAGGCGCGCCGGGCGATCCGCTCGGCCCGCGCCTTCTCGTGGAACTCGATGCCCCACACCAGCCCGCGGCCCCGGTACTCCTTGACGTCGGCGAGGTTCTCCTCGGTGATCGAGATCAGGTGCTGCTCGATCTGCTCGCCGCGCGCCCGGGTCTGCTTCTCCATGGCCGAGCCGTCGGTCCAGTACATCTCCAGCGCCGCGGTGGCCGTGACGAACGCGGGGTTGTTGCCGCGGAAGGTGCCGTTGTGCTCGCCCGGCTCCCACACGTCCAGTTCCGGCTTGAACAGGCACAGCGACATCGGCAGCCCGTAGCCGCTGATCGACTTGGACACGGTGACGATGTCGGGGACGACGCCGGCCTCCTCGAAGGAGAAGAACGCGCCGGTGCGTCCGCAGCCCATCTGGATGTCGTCCACGATCAGCAGCATGTCCTGGCGCGCGCACAGGTCCGCCAGCGCCCGCAGCCACTCGGGTCGGGCGACGTTGATGCCGCCCTCGCCCTGCACGGTCTCCACGATCACGGCGGCGGGCTTGTTCAGCCCCGAGCCCTGGTCCTCCAGCAGCCGCTCGAACCACAGGAAGTCCGGCACCTTGCCGTCGAAGTAGTTGTCGAACGGCATCGGCGTGCCGTGCACCAGCGGAATGCCCGCGCCGGCCCGCTTGAAGGCGTTGCCGGTCACCGCGAGCGAGCCGAGCGACATGCCGTGGAAGGCGTTGGTGAAGGACACGATGGCCTCGCGGCCCTTGACCTTCCGGGCCAGCTTCAGCGCGGACTCGACCGCGTTGGTGCCGGTCGGGCCCGGGAACATGACCTTGTACGGCAGGTCGCGGGGGCGCAGCACCAGGTCCTGGAAGGTCTGCAGGAAGGTGCGCTTGGCCGTGGTCGACATGTCGAGGCCGTGGGTGACGCCGTCCCGCTCCAGATAGTCGAGCAGGGCCCGTTTGAGCACCGGGTTGTTGTGCCCGTAGTTGAGCGAGCCCGCTCCGGCGAAGAAGTCGAGGTACTCGTGGCCGTCCTCGTCGTACATGCGGCTGCCGCGCGCGCGGTCGAAGACGGTGGGCCAGCCGCGGCAGTAGCTGCGCACCTCGGACTCCAGGGTCTCGAAGACGCTGAGGTCGGGCTGGGTGATGGTCACGACGATTCGCTCCTCAATGCGACAGGTGGGTCAGCGGGCCGATGCGGTAGAGCACCTCGGGGTCGTGCGGGCCGTCCGGGAACTGTCCGGCGTCGAACAGCACCTCGCGCTCGACGCGCGCTCCGTGGCGCTCGGCGTAGGAGGTGAACAGCCGCTCGGAGGCGGTGTTGCCCGGCGTGATGGTGGTCTCGACACGGGTCAGGCCGCCGTGCTCGGCGGCGACCCGGGCGGTGAGCCCGTCGAGCAGCCGGGCGGCCAGCCCCCGGCCGCGGTGCGCGGCGTCGACGGCCACCTGCCACACGAGCAGGGTCCCGGGACGGTCCGGCCGCAGATATCCGGTGACGAACCCGATCGGCTCGCCCCCGGCGTCCCGGGCCACCGCCGAGGTGCCGGCGAAGTCCCGGCACCAGAGCAGATAGCTGTACGACGAGTTCAGGTCGAGGGTCCCGGATTCCTTGGCCATGCGCCAGATCGCGGCCCCGTCCGTCACCGCCGGTCGGTCGATGTGCAGGTCTGCTGGTGCGGCAGTCATGCGAATTGAATTTAGCGAGCGAAATTGAAAATTGCATGGCCGTCAGGTCTTACGTAAGGCCTTCGCGTGTGTTATCACGCGGGCGCGTACGGCCACGCGAGAACCATGCCTTATAGGGCGGTTTGACCCGGAGGAATGGTGTGAAACGGGCGCGTTGTGTAACGCGTCACACCCGTGTAACCCCTGCGGCACCCGCCCGGATTACGCCACTCGGCGTTCGCGAAATCTTCGCGTTTAGGGTCGGGTGAATCGGGCAGAAGAAGACGGGAAGTCGCTTCGGGTAATGGGTATGGAATACGGGGAAAGAATGCCGGGAATTAGGCCGCCTATAAGGCTGCCGCAGGATCCCGGCAGGCCGGGCGAATCAGTGCCGCATTTCCGTGAGCGCCGTTCCGAGGGCGTCCAGCGACGCCCGCACGGCCTCCCGCGTCGCGTCCGGCCCGTAGTGGTTGACCCGGATCATCTCCTTCGCCAGCGCGCCGCCGCCCGCCGCCAGCGGCAGCGAGGCGTCGGCCGTGAGGGCCCGCGCCACCAGCTCCGAGGCGTCGACGCCGGGCGGTGTCCGCAGGGTCGTCGCCACGGGCGCCGCCTGGGTCGCGTCATGCACGTACGGCGCCAGGCCCAGCGCCGCCGCCCCGGCCCGGGTGTCCGCCGCGGCGGAGGCGTGCCGTGCCATCACCGTCTCGAGCCCGGCCTCCTCGATGCGCTCCAGGCACGCCTCCAGCGCCAGCATCTCCAGCTGCGCCGGCGCGTGCGGCAGCGCGCCGCGGCCGGCGTCGATCCAGCGCTCCTTCCAGTCCAGCAGCGACAGGTACGAGCGCCGCGGCGCGCGGGGGTTCGCCGCCATCCGGGCCCAGGCCCGCTCGCTCACCGAAACCGCCGACACGCCCGCCGGGCCGCCCATCGCCTTCTGCGCCCCGATCACGCACAGGTCCACGCCCCACGCGTCCGGCAGCACCGGCTCCGCGCCGACCGAGGCGACCGCGTCCAGGTAGAACAGCGCCCCCTGCTCCCGCACCGCCTCGCCGATCTCCGCGACCGGGTTGGTGTTGCCGGTCGCCGCCTCCGCGTGCACCAGCGACACGAAGTCGGTCTCCGGGTGCTCGGCGAAGGCCCGCCGGACGTCCTCGGCCGTGACGGCCGTGTGGAACGGCACCGCCAGGTCGTGGACCGTCGCCCCGCAGTCCCGCAGCCAGTTGCCGAACGTCGTCCCGTACGGCCCCGTGATCACGTTCAGTGCCGTCGTGCCGGGACCCGCGGCGGCGCGGATGGCCCCCTCCAGCGGCAAGAGCGCCTCGCCCTGCATGATCACCACGTCCTGCCGGGTAGAGAGCAGCCGGGCCACCCGCTCCTCGATCGACGCGAAGCGCGCGGCGGTCAGCGGGGGCAGGTCGAGGAAGGGGTGGGTCACGGCGGTGCTCTCTTCGCTCTCTTCGCTGTCCGCGCCTGTCCGTGCGCGGTCCGGATCGACTCGGACGAGCGTAACCGGCGGCCACCGCGCCCGTTCTCCGGCCCGTACGGGAAAATGGCGCAAAACGCCACCAAATCCCGCAATCCTTGCATGCTCCCCACGTCTCCCCACAGGAGGTCCCCGTGAACACGCTCCTCGGACGCCGGGTCCGGGCCCTGGCCGCCGTCACCGCTACGGCCGGGCTGGTGCTCGTGGCCGGCTGCACGTCCAGCGACGACGGGGGCGGCGGCGGTGAGACGACCGCCGGCGGGGTGAGCCTGGTCAAGGCCGGGAAGCTGACGACCTGCACCCATTTGCCGTATCCGCCGTTCCAGTCGGAGATCGACGGCAAGGTGCAGGGCTTCGACGTGGCCCTGATCGACCTGGTCGCCGAGGACCTCGGCGTGACGCAGGAGATCCTCGACACCCCGTTCGAGAACTTCAAGACCGGCGCGTTCCTCAACTCCGGCCAGTGCGACCTGGCCGCCGCCGGCATGACCATCACCGAGGAGCGCAAGAAGAACGTCGACTTCTCCGACCCCTACTTCGAGGCGACCCAGGCGGTCCTCGCCGACAAGGACAGCGGCATCGCCTCCTTCGCGGACCTCAAGGGGCGGAAGGTGGGCGCGCAGGCGCAGACCACCGGTGAGGACCACGCCAAGGGCCAGGGCCTCGACCCGGTCTCCTTCGAGTCCTCCGACGCCGTCCTCAACGGGCTGCGCACCGGGCAGGTCGAGGCGGTCGTCATCGACTACCCGGTCGTCCAGGGCTGGCTGAAGGACAAGGCCAACGCCGACGCCTTCGAGGTCGCAGACAACATCAACACCGGCGAGCAGTACGGCTTCACCGTCAAGAAGGGCAACACCGCGCTGCGCGAGGCCATCAACAAGGCCCTCGCCGAGGCCCGGTCCGACGGCACGTACAAGAAGCTGTACGAGAAGTGGATCGGCCCGTACGAGGAGTCGGCCGCGTCGCCCTCCGCCTCATGAGCGGCGTCGCCAAGGCCGAGGTCCAGCCGCGGCGCAAGGGGCTGTCCAGGAGGCAGAAGCGGAGCCTGTCGCGCGGGGTCCAGTACGTGGTGTTCGTCGCGGCCGTGATCGCCTTCGCGGTCTCGGCCGACTGGGACCGGCTGCGGAACCAGTTCGCGCAGGAGGACATCGCGCGGCAGATGTTCCCGGACGTCATCACGCTGGCGCTCAAGAACACCGTGCTCTTCACCGTCACCGGCTTCGCCGTCGGGCTGGTGCTCGGCATGGTCATCGCGCTGATGCGGCTGTCTTCCGTGGGCCCCTACCGCTGGCTGGCCGGGATCTACATCGAGATCTTCCGCGGCCTGCCCGCCCTGTTGATCTTCATCTTCATCGGCGTGGCCGTCCCGCTGGCCTTCCCGGGCACCGAGATCGTCGGCGGCACCTACGGCAAGGTCGCCCTCGCGCTCGGCCTGGTGGCCGCCGCCTACATGGCCGAGACGATCCGCGCGGGCATCCAGGCCGTCCCCAAGGGCCAGATGGAGGCGGCCCGCTCCCTGGGGTTCTCACCCGGCAGGGCCATGGTCTCGATCATCCTGCCGCAGGCGTTCCGGATCATCCTCCCGCCGCTCACCAACGAACTGGTCCTCCTCTTCAAGGACTCCTCGCTGGTGCTGTTCCTCGGCGTCACCCTGGAGGAGCGGGAGCTGTCCAAGTACGGCCGCGACCTGGCCAGCACCACCGCCAACTCCACGCCGATCCTCGTCGCCGGCCTGTGCTACCTGCTGGTCACGATCCCGCTCGGCCTCGTCGTGCGCCGCATGGAGGCCAGGGCCCAGGAGGCCGTGAAATGAGCCGACCGGAAATCGAGATCCACGACCTGCACAAGTCGTTCGGCGACAACCACGTCCTGCGCGGCATCGACCTGCAGATCGGCCAGGGCGAGGTCGTCTGCGTCATCGGCCCCTCCGGCTCGGGCAAGTCGACCCTGCTGCGCTGCGTCAACCTGCTGGAGGAACCGAGCCGGGGCCGGGTCGTCGTCGGCGGCACCGAGGTCACCGACCCGGACGTCGACATCGACGCCGTACGACGCCGCATCGGCATGGTCTTCCAGCAGTTCAACCTGTTCCCGCACCTGACCGTCACCGAGAACCTCACCCTGCCGCAGCGCCGGGTGCTGCGCCGGGACAGGGCGACGGCCGCCAGGGTCGCCGCCGAGAACCTGGAGCGGGTCGGCCTCGCCGAGAAGGCGGACGCCCACCCCGCCTCCCTCTCCGGCGGCCAGCAGCAGCGCGTCGCCATCGCCCGCGCCCTGGCGATGGGACCCGAGGTGATGCTGTTCGACGAGCCGACCTCGGCGCTCGACCCGGAACTGGTCGGCGACGTCCTGGCGGTGATGCGGATGCTCGCGCGGGACGGCATGACGATGATGGTCGTCACGCACGAGATGACCTTCGCCCGCGAGGTCGCCGACCGGGTCGTCTTCATGGACGGCGGCGTCGTCGTCGAGGACGGCGCCCCGGAGCAGGTCGTCACCGCCCCCCGCCACGAACGCACCCGCCACTTCCTCTCCCGCCTCCTCGACCCGGCGATGGCGGAGGTGGAGGAGGAGAAGTCCGACCAGGTGGGCGGCCGGGGCGGGCCCCCTCACTAAGGTGCCGTCCATGAGCGATCAGCCGGTGCTGCACGTGAAGGGGCGGGTGCTCGTCGGGCCCGACGACGTCCGGGACGAGCTCTGGGTGATCGGCGGGCGGATCTCGTACGACCGCCCCGCCGGCGCCCGCGAGGTGCGCACGGTGACGGGGTGGGCGCTGCCCGGCCTGGTCGACGCGCACTGCCATGTGGGCCTCGACGCGCACGGCGCGGTGCCGAGGGACGTCGCCGAGCGGCAGGCGCTGGCCGACCGGGAGGCCGGCACACTGCTGATCCGGGACGCCGGCTCGCCCTCCGACACCCGCTGGGCGGACGAACGCGAGGACCTGCCGAAGATCATCCGCGCCGGGCGGCACATCGCCCGCACCCGCCGCTACATCCGCAACTACGCCCACGAGATCGAGCCGGACGACCTGGTCGCGTACGTCGCCCAGGAGGCCCGGCGCGGCGACGGCTGGGTGAAGCTGGTCGGCGACTGGATCGACCGCGACCTCGGCGACCTGGCCGCCTGCTGGCCCCGGGAGGCGGCCGAGGCCGCCATCGCCGAGGCGCACCGGCTGGGCGCCCGGGTCACCGCGCACTGCTTCGCCGAGGACTCCCTGCGCGACCTCGTCGAGGCGGGCATCGACTGCGTCGAGCACGCGACAGGGCTCACCGAGGACCTGATCCCGCTGTTCGCCGAACGCCGGGTAGCGATCGTGCCGACGCTGGTCAACATCGCCACCTTCCCCGGGCTGGCCGCCGGGGGCGAGGCCCGCTACCCGCGCTGGGCCGAGCACATGCGGCGCCTGCACGAGCGGCGTTACGACACCGTGCGCGCCGCCTACGACGCCGGTATCCCGGTGTACGTCGGCACGGACGCCGGCGGCTCGCTCGCCCACGGGCTGGCCGCCGCCGAGGTGGCGGAACTGGTCACCGCCGGGATTCCGCCCGAGGCGGCGGTGTCCGCGACGACCTGGGCCGCGCGCCGCTGGCTCGGCCGGCCCGGCCTGGACGAGGGCGCGCCGGCGGACCTGGTGGTGTACGAGGCGGACCCCAGGGCGGACGTACGGGTGCTGGCGGCGCCACGGCGGATCGTGCTCAACGGGCGGGTGGTCCGGTGACCGGGGTGACGGAAATCCGCCCCTCGGGGCGCGGACGCGCCGCCCGGGCGCTCGCCGGGAGGAGTGAATGCGGCGGGCGCAGGCGAACGCCCGCACCCGAAAGCTCGACGTCCTCGCCAAAACCCCTCGTTGGAGTGAGTCACCCTGGGCGCCGCCCGTACACCGTCGAGGGCACGCTCACCCCGGCCCGGGCCGCCGGCCAGACCCCGCGCCGGCCGACGTGGCGTCCCAGGGCGCGCCCGACCGGCCGGCGGCCGGCCTGGCGGAGACGGGCGGCGACTCCCTGACCCCGTACCTCGCCGGCGGCGGGCGGAGGAGCGCCGGCGCCGGCGCGGGATGAGCGCCTCGCCCCCGGCCGAGTCCGGGCGGCCCGTCCTCAGCCCACCGCCCGCCGCAGCGCCCCCAGGAACCCGTCCGTCGTCGCCCGGTCCCGTACCGCCAGGCGCAGCCACTGCTCGCCCAGCCCCGGGAAGGTGTCCCCGCGGCGCACCGCGTAGCCGAGGGCACGCAGCCGGTGGCGCACCTCGGCCGCACGGGGGAGGCGGACCAGGACGAACGGGGCCTCGGCCGGGGTCACCGCGCGCAGGCCGTGCGGGGCGAACTCCGCCAGGCCCGCCAGGAGACGGGCCCGGTCGGACGCGATGCGGTGGGCGGCGTGGGCCGCCTCCGCCAGGGCCGGCGGCGTCACGCACGCCTCGGCCGCGGCGAGCGCCGGCGTCGACACCGGCCACAGGGGCTGGGCCCGCTCCAGGTCCGCGACGGTGTCCGGGGCGGCGAGGACGTACCCGACGCGCAGCCCGGCCAGGCCCCATGTCTTGGTCAGGCTGCGCAGCACGACCAGGCCGGGCACGTCCGTCCGGCCCGCCAGGGCCTCCCGCTCGCCCGGCACCGCGTCCATGAACGCCTCGTCCACGACCAGCGTCCGCCCGGGCCGGGCCAGCCGCGCCACGTCGTCCGCCGGGTGCAGGACCGACGTCGGGTTGGTCGGATTGCCGACGACGACCAGGTCCGCCTCCTCGGGGACGGCCGCCGGATCGAGCCGGAAGCCGTCCTCCTCGCGCAGCAGCACCCGGTCCACCGAGTGCCCGGCGTCCCGCAGCGCCGCCTCCGGCTCGGTGAACTGCGGATGCACCACCACCGGCCGGCGCACCTTCAGCGCCCGCGCCAGCAGCACGAACGCCTCCGCCGCACCCGCCGTCAGCAGCACCCGGTCGGCCGGCAGCCCGTGCCGCGCGGCGACCGCCGCCCGCGCCGCCCGCCCGTCCGGGTAGGCGGCGAGGCCGGCCAGGGAGTCGGCGATGCGGGTGCGCAGCCACGGCGGCGGCGTGCCCGCGCGGACGTTCACCGCCAGGTCGGTCAGCGCCGCGCCGTCGTCGCGCACCTCCGCGTCACCGTGGTGGCGCAGGTCGGGCCCGTCAGTGTGCATGCGAGTGCGCGTGCCCTCCGTGATGGTGGTGGCCGTGACCGTGGTGGTGGCCGTCGTCGTCGGGGTGGAAGTGCGGCTGCTGCGGCATGCCCACCTTGTCCTCGAAGCCCGGCAGCGCGATCCGGTACACGCACGAGTCGCAGTTCATCCGCAGATCGCCCTCGACGGCCTCCGCGTACCGCTCCATCACCAGGTCCAGCAGCTCCGGCTCCGGCCCGATCACGTCCGCGGACCGCACCTCGACCTCGGGGTGCGCGGCGGCCCAGCCCTCCGTC
The DNA here is from genome assembly GCF_055587785.1 of Streptomyces sp. NPDC046379. Lineage (NCBI taxonomy): Bacteria > Bacillati > Actinomycetota > Actinomycetes > Kitasatosporales > Streptomycetaceae > Streptomyces > Streptomyces sp. NPDC046379. The sequence goes on along the minus strand of NZ_JBVJFP010000006.1, from coordinate 70,427 downwards.
TGCTGCCGCACCCGGTCCGGGAGGATGCCCGTGAACAGGAAGTACGGCAGCACGACGATCCGCCCGGCACCCAGCCGCGCGCACCGGTCCAGCCCGCTCGGCACGTCCGGCGCGGCCAGCGACACGAACGCCGTCTCCACGCCCGCGTACCCGCGCCCCTCCCACAGGAGCCGGGCCGCCTTGCACACCTCCGCGTTGGCGTCCGGGTCGGTGGAGCCGCGCCCGACCAGCAGCACGGTCACGTCCGCCCGGTCCTCCGGCGTCCGCCCGGCACCGCCGAGCGCCTCGTCCAGACGCCGCTCCAGCACGTTCAGCAGCGCCGGGTGCGGGCCCAGCGGACGCCCGTAGGAGTACGAGATCCCCGGGTGCCGTTCCTTCTCGCGGGCCAGCGCCGCCGGGATGTCGCCCTTGGCGTGCCCGGCGGACACCAGCATCAGCGGCACGGCGGCGAACCGGCGCACCCCGCGCTCCACCAGCTCGGCGACGGCCTCGCCGAGCGGCGGCGGGGACAGTTCGATGAAGCCGCCCGCGACGGGCAGTTCGGGGTGGCGGCGCCCCAGCTGGCGCACGAAGTCGCGGAACGCCTCGGCGCCGGCGTCGTCACGGGTGCCGTGGCCGGCGATGAGCAGGGCGGGCGGCGGGGTGGTCACGGTTTCTCCTCGGCGGAAATCGGGTGGTACAGCAGGGCGTTGAGCGCGGCGGCGGCGACCGCCGACCCGCCCTTCTCGGACACGTTGCTCACGGCGGGCAGCCCGCTCTCGCGCAACGCGGCCTTGGACTCGGCCGCGCCGACGAAGCCGACGGGCAGGCCGATGACGAGCGCCGGAGCGGCGTCCAGCGTGAGCAGTTCCTCCAGCGCGGTCGGCGCGTTGCCGATCACCCAGAGCGCGCCGGGGCCGACCTGCTCGTAAGCCAGCCGGATGCCGTGCGCCGACCGGGTCAGGCCCGGCCCCGCGACGGCGTCCTGCAGCCGGCACACGGTCTCCCGCCGGGTGATGCCCGCACCGACCATCTCCACGTCCACGACGACCGGCGCCCCGGCGTGCAGCGCCGCGTGCGCCGCCACCAGGTCGGCCTCGTCCATCACGAGATCGTCGGCGTACTCCAGGTCGGCGGCGGAGTGGATCACCCGCTCCACCACCGCCCGGGTCAGCGGCGGGAAGTGCGACGTGTCCAGCCGGGCGCGCAGCCGCCGGTAGGACTCGGCCTCGATGGGATGGACCACGCGCGTCACCGGGACGCCTCCTGCCAGCGGTAGCCGCGCGGCGTCACCATGCGCCCCGCGATCGTCCGGGTCGCGGTGTTGCCCACCGTCACGACCGTCATCATGTCGACCGTCGCCGGGGCCAGTTCACCGAGCGTGGTGATCCGGCTCGACTCGTCGGCGCGCGAGGCATTGCGCACCACGCCCACCGGGGTCCCGGACGCCCGGTGCTCGGCGAGGATGCCCAGGGCCTTCGGCAGCTGCCAGTCCCGGCCCCGGCTGCGCGGGTTGTAGAACGTCACCACGAGGTCCGCCTCCGCCGCCGCGCGCACCCGCCGCTCGATGACCTCCCACGGCGTGTGCAGGTCCGACAGGCTGATCGACACGTGGTCGTGGCCGAGCGGCGCGCCCAGGATCGCGGCGGCGGCCAGCGCGGCGGTCACGCCCGGCACCCCGACCACGTCGATGTCGTCGGACGCCTCGGCGAGCGCCGGGGACGCCATGGCGTACACGCCCGCGTCGCCGCTGCCGATCAGCGCCACCGCATGCCCCCTGCGGGCCTCCTCGACGGCCGTGCGGGCCCGCTCCTCCTCCGCGCCGAGCCCCGACTCCAGGACGCGGGTGCCCGGCCGCAGCAGATCGCGGATCTGGTCGACGTACTGGTCCAGGCCCACCAGCACCGAGGCGCGGCGCAGCTCCGCCGTCGCGCGGGGCGTCAGCAGGTCCCGTGCGCCCGGCCCGAGGCCGACCACCGCGAGCCGGCCGCGCGCGGGACGCCGTACGACCGCGCAGGTCGCCATGGCCGACTTACGCTTGGGGACGAGGAGTTCGCCCCCGCGGGCCAGCGCCGACGCCTCCGCGACGGACGGCGTGCCGACGGCGGCGAGCGGCGCGTCGGAGGGGTTCGGCACGTCGACGCCGGCCAGCTCCCCGGCCGGGTACGTCACCAGCGGCACCCCCAGCCGCTGCGCCGCCGCCACGATGCCGGGCTCGCCGGCCTTGGCGTCCACGGTGGCCAGCTCGGCGACCGACGCCGCCGACAGCCCGGCGTCCCGCAGGGCGCCCTCGACCAGCCCCAGCACCTCGTCCGCGGGCGCCCCCCGCGACGCGCCCACGCCCACGACCAGCGACGGCGGACGCAGCACCACCTCGCCCCGGCCGACGGCGACATGGCGGTCCGTCACCCGGATCGTGTACGCCCCGCTCTGCGCGACCGGCAGCGGCGGCAGCGGCCACGCCACCTCGGCGTCCACCGCGACCGGCTCCCCGTCCAGCAGCGCCCGCGTCACCCCGGCCACATCGCCCTCCACGGGCAGCCCCAGCGTGTCCAGACCGGGAAGGCCGGCCGCGTCCGTGCCGGTGGTCACCACCGGCTCGGCGCCGAGCACCTCGCCCACCCGCGCGGCCAGCTCGTTGGCGCCGCCGCCGTGCCCGCCGACCAGCGACACCGCGAACCGGCCGCCCTCGTCGACGCAGACCACGCCCGGGTCGGACGCCTTGTCGGCCAGCAGCGGGGCGATCAGCCGCACCACCGCACCCGTGGCCAGGAAGCACACGAGCTGCTCGCACTCCGCGAACGCCCGCCGCACGGCGGACCCGACAGGGCCGTCGTACACGCGCGTACGCTCCGGCCAGGCCGCGGCCAGCCGGTCGCGCGCAGCCGCGCCCGCCGCCGTGGCGGAAACAAGGCCGATCACTGGACAACTCCTTCGTCATGCGCCGGGGGCCGCACGCCCCACAGCAGGAAAACCGGATTGGTCGCCGCCAGCCGGGTCACATCGCCCGGAAGCGGCGCGAGGCGGGACGACTGCAGCAGCACCCCGTCGCAGTCGAGCCCGGCGGCCGTCAGCGCCTCCCGCGCGGCCGGTACCCGGTCCAGCGCCGCCAGCGCCACCACCACCGCCCGCCGCGCCCGCCGCGCGCACGCCGCCACCACGGCGGGCAGCTCGCGCCCGCCGCCGCCGACGAACACCGCGTCGGGATCGTCGTCCAGGCCGTCCAGCGCCCCGGGCGCCGCCCCGTGCACGGCCCGCACGTCGACGCCGTGCGCGGCGGCGTTGGCGCGGATCCGCTCCACCCCGTCCGCCGCCTTCTCCACCGCCACCACGGCGGCGCCCAGCCGCGCGCACTCCACGGCCACCGAGCCCGAACCCGCGCCGACGTCCCACACCAGGTCGCCGGGGCGCGGCCCGAGCCGGGCCAGGGCCAGCGCCCGCACCTCGAACTTGGTGATCATCGAGTCGCGGTGGGCGAACGCCGACTCCTCCAGCGCCCACCCGCCGGGCCGCACCGGCGGACCCGCGACCGTGCGCACCGGACCCAGCGCCCGCGCCTCGTCCAGGCACAGCACGACGCTCACCGCCGGCCCCCAGTCCCGCGCCGCGGCCTCGGCCGGCGTCACCCGCTCCACCCGCTCCCGGGCCGACCCCAGCGCCGACGCCACCACCAGCACCCGCGGGGCGTCCCCGAGCGCCGCGCCCAGCTCCGCCGGACCGGCCCCAGGCCCGGTCAGCACCGCCGTCTTCGGATGCGCCCGGCACACGTTGACCGCCGTCCGCAGCTCCCGCCCGTGCGCGCTGACCACCACCGCGTCGTCCCACGGCAGCCCCGCCCGCGCGAACGCCGCGGCCACCGACGACACCTCCGGCCGCACCTCCAGCCGCTGTGGCCCGAACCGCTCCGCCAGCGCCCGCACGATCCCGAAGAACCCGGGATCGCCCGAGGCCAGCACCACGACCGGCGCCTCCTTGGCGACGTACTCGGCGACGGCGTCCAGCGCGGGCGCCAGCGGCCCCAGCACGATCCGCTCCGCGCCCCCGGGCAGCGCCACGGACTCCAGGTGCCGCCGCCCGCCGACGACCAGCGCGGCCCCCGCGACCGCCTCCGCCGCGGCCGGCGCCCCCGTCCCCGTGCCCACGACGGTGATCAGGGCGCTCACGTACGGGCACCCCGCTCGCGCAGCGCCCGGCGGGCCTCCGGGTCGGCCTTGCGGTAACCGTGGAAGTGACCGGGGTGGTACAGGTGCGAGCGGGTGCCGTGCGCGTCGAGGGCCGGACCGACCAGGAACAGCGTGTGCTTCCACAGCTTGTGCTCCTTGACCGTGTCCTCCAGCGTGCCCACCGTGCACCGCACCAGCAGCTCCTCCGGCCACGTCGCCTGGTACGCGATCACCACCGGCGTCGTCGTCGGATAGCCGCCCTCCAGCAGCTCCCGCACCAGCTGGCCGCTGCGCGCCGCCGACAGGAAGACCGCCATCGTCGTCCCGTGCCGGGCGAACTCCCGCACCTCCTCCCCGGGCGGCATCGGCGTCTTGCCGCCGCCCAGCCGGGTGAGGATCACCGACTGCGCCACCTCGGGGATCGTCAGCTCCCGCTGCGCGATCGCCGCCACCGCCGAGAACGACGACACGCCCGGCACCACCTCGGTCGCGATGCCGATCCGCGCGCACCGGTCCAGCTGCTCCTGCGTGCCGCCCCACAGCGCCGGGTCACCGGAGTGGATCCGGGCCACCCGCAGGCCGTCGGCGTGCGCCCGCTCGTACACGGCGACGACGTCCTCCAGCGACATCGCCGCCGAGTCGAGGATCTCCGCGCCCTCCCGGGCGTGCTCCAGCACCTCCTCCTGGACCAGGCTCGCGGCCCAGATCACCACGTCCGCCTCGGCGATGGCGCGGGCGGCGCGGAACGTCAGCAGATCGGCGGCGCCGGGGCCGGCGCCGACGAAGGTCACCTTGCCGGAAGGGGCGTCGGCCATGGGTCGGGGTCCTCTCATGACGGGATGGGGAAGCGCACCGGCGGTGAAGGCCGAAGGTGCGCGGCGGGGGACGCATCGGATACGAAGGGCGCATGGCGGTGATCGTCGCGCTCGGCGCGTTCCTGATGACGTTGGCCGGCGGCTGGACGGCACACCGCGTGACCGACCGCCGCCACCTGGTGCTGGGCCTGGCCGGCGGGCTCATGCTGGGCGTGGTCGGACTGGACCTGCTGCCCGAGTCGCTCGCCGCCGCGGACGCCGACGTGTTCGGCGTGCCGGCCGCGTTCCTGCTGTTCGTCGCCGGCTTTCTGCTGGCCCATCTGGTGGAACGGCTGCTGGCCGCCCGGCAGGCCGCGCACGGCGCCAAGAACGCGGACGGACGCGCGCCCGAGGTGGGCCTGACGGCCGCCGCCGCGATGGTCGGCCACAGCGCCATGGACGGCGTCGCCATCGGCGCCGCCTTCCAGATCGGCGAGGACATGGGCGTCGCCGTCGCGCTGGCCGTCGTCGCCCACGACTTCGCGGACGGCTTCAACACCTACACACTGACCCGGCTGTACGGCAACGCCCGCCGCCGCGCCGTGCTGATGCTGGGCGCGGACGCGGTCGCCCCCGTGGCCGGCGCCGCCTCCACGGCGTTCGTCGCCATCCCCGAGCCCCTGCTCGGCGGCTACCTCGGCCTGTTCGGCGGCGCACTGCTGTACCTGGCCGCGGCGGAGATCCTGCCCGAGGCCCACCACACCCACCCGGCCCGCTCCACGCTGCTGTGCACGGTCGCGGGGGCGGCGTTCATCTGGCTGGTGGTCGGCGTCGCGGAGTGACCGGGCCGGCGCCTGTCCGACGGTCACAGCTTGCCGCCCCGCCCGCCGTCGCGCCGCGGCGGCGAGATCAGCGTCGAGAGGTACGGCAGCGCGGCCCCGTCCAGCTCGGCGGCCGGGCGCACGGACTCCTCGGGCAGCCCGAGCGCCGACCCCCACACCGCGTCGTCGATCCGCCCGCTGTCCCGCAGCGCCTCGGCGACCTCGGCCGCCTGCCGCCCGAACTTGTACGCCACGACCGTCCCCGGCCCGTCCAGCGCCTCCTTGAGCACACCCGCCCCGGCCGTCACCGGCACCAGCGTCAGCGGCTCGGTGCCCTCCGTCAGCACCGCTCCCGAACGGGCCGCGAGGTCCTGCATCGCGGTGATCCCGGGCACGGTCCGCACCACGACGCCCGGCACCACGGCGGCGATGGTCTGCGCGAGATAGGTGAACGTCGAGTACACGTTCGGGTCGCCGATCGTCGCGAACGCGACCGTCCCGTGCGCCCGCAGCAGCGCGGCCACCCGCTCCCCGGCCGCGTCCCAGGCGGCCTCGCGCCGGGCCCGGTCGCTGCGCTCGTTCAGCGCGAACACCACCCGCACGACCTTCTCCGGCCCCACGTAGTGCAGCACCGTCGCCTCGGCCCGCCCGCGCTCGCCCGTGTCCATCACCGGGACCACGACGACGTCCGCGGCCCGCAGCGCGTTGACGCCCTTCACCGTCACCAGCTCGGGGTCGCCCGGCCCCACCCCGACCCCGATCAGTCTGCTGCTCATGACGTCCGGCACCTCTCCACGAACCGACGGGCGACACCGGGCTCGGACGCCCAGTGCGTGTGCAGATAGCTCGCGTGCACACCTCGCTGTACGAAACCCTCGACGCGCCGCTCGGGCGCGCGCACCCCCCACGCGGCCTCCGCCCCGGCGCCGGGCTCGACGACCGTGCGGTGGAACTCGTGCCCCCGCATCCGCGTCCCGGCCGCCGCGAGGACGCTGTCGCTCACGGCCACCGCGTCCCGGTAGCCGAGGGTGAGCCGGTCCGTCATCCGCGCGGCGGCGCCGAGCACACCGCACATGGGCAGCCCGTCCAGCTCCCGGCACAGGTACAGCAGCCCCGCGCACTCGGCCGCCACCGGCGCGCCGCCGAGGGCCAGCTCGGCCACGGCCCTGCGCAGCGGCTCGTTGGCGGACAGCTCGGCGGCGTACACCTCCGGGAACCCGCCGCCGACGACCAGCCCGCGCGCGCCCTCGGGCAGTCGCTCGTCGCGGAGGGGATCGAAGGTGACGACATCGGCCCCGGCGGCCGTGAGCAGCTCGGCGTGTTCGGCGTAGGAGAAGGTGAACGCCGGCCCACCGGCGACGGCGACTTTCACACGCCCGGGCGGCGGGGGCGAGGAAGCGACGGCCTCAGCCGCGTCCCAGGCCGCACCCGCCAACGCACCCGCATTCCGAGCCAGCCCCACCAGCGCCTCCAGGTCACATCCCGCGGCGACCTGCGCGGCCATCGCAGCCACGGCCTCCACGGCCTGGGCCCGCCGCTCGGCGACCGGCACCAGCCCCAGATGCCTGGACGGCGTATCGACCTGCGGAGCCCGCCGCAGCACCCCGAACACCGGCACCCCGACCGAATCCAAGGCGTCCCGCAGCAGCTCCTCGTGCCGGTCGGACCCGACCTTGTTGAGGATCACGCCCGCGACCCGCACCTGCGGGTCCCAGGACGCGAACCCGTGCACCAGAGCGGCGACCGACCGCGACTGCCTCGAGGCGTCCACGACGAGCACGACCGGCGCCTCGAGCAGCTTGGCGACATGGGCGGTGGAGGCCAGTTCCCCTTCCCCCGCCGCCCCGTCGTACAGCCCCATCACACCCTCGACGACGGCGATGTCACACCCCCGCGCCCCGTGCAGGAACAACGGAGCGACCAGCTCCGCCCCGCACAGGTACGCGTCGAGATTGCGCCCCACACGCCCGGTGGCGAGCGCGTGGTACCCGGGGTCGATGTAGTCCGGCCCGACCTTGTGCGGGGACACGGCGAGTCCCCGCCCGGCGAGCGCGGCCATCAGCCCCGTGGCGACGGTGGTCTTGCCGCTCCCGGAGGAGGGCGCGGCGACGACCAGCCGGGGAACGGACGAGGGCCAGGTCACCACTCGATGCCCCTCTGCCCCTTCTGTCCGGCGTCCATCGGATGCTTGACCTTGGACATGTCCGTCACGAGATCGGCGAAGTCCACCAGCTTCTCCGGCGCGTTCCGCCCCGTGATCACCACATGCTGGGTGCCCGGCCGGTCGCGCAGGACGTCGATCACCTCGTCGGTGTCGACCCACCCCCAGTGCATCGGGTACGCGAACTCGTCCAGCACGTACAACTGGTACGTCTCGGCGGCCAGGTCCCGCTTGACCTGCTCCCAGCCCTCGCGGGCCTTCTCCTCGTTGTCCATCTGCGCGTCCCGCTGGACCCAGGACCAGCCCTCGCCCATCTTGTGCCAGGCGACGGTCCCGCCCTCGCCGGACTCCCCGAGCACCCGCAGCGCCCGCTCCTCGCCGACCTTCCACTTCGCCGACTTGACGAACTGGAACACCCCGATCGGCCACCCCTGGTTCCAGGCCCGCAGCGCGAGCCCGAAAGCGGCGGTCGACTTGCCCTTGCCCACGCCCGTGTGCACGACCACCAGCGGACGGTTACGGCGCTGACGGGTCGTCAGACCGTCGTCCGGTACGACACTCGGCTGTCCCTGCGGCATTACGCGGCCCTCCTCTGTACGTCCTTCACCAGACCGGCGATCGCGTCGGCCCTCAGCTCGTCCAACGTCACGGCGGCACCGCCCAGTTCACCGGCGAGCTGCCCCGCCAGCCCCAGCCGCACCGGGCCCGCCTCGCAGTCCACGACCACCGACGCCACCCCGTCGGCCGCGAACAGCCGCGCGGCGCGCGACGCCAGCGCCACCGGCTCGGGCCCACCGGTGGCCCGCCCGTCCGTCACCACGACGACCAGCGGCCGGCGCGCGGCGTCCCGCAGCCGCTCCACGCGCAGCACGTCGTGCGCCTTGAGCAGCCCGGCGGCCAGCGGCGTACGGCCCCCGGTCGGCAGCGACTCCAGCCGGGCCGCCGCCGCGTCCACGGACGAGGTGGGCGGCAGCGCGACGTCGGCCGAAGACCCCCGGAAGGTCACCAGCCCCACCTTGTCCCGCCGCTGATACGCGTCCAGCAGCAACGACAGCACGGCGCCCTTCACGGCGCCCATCCGCTGCCGCGCGGCCATCGACCCGGAGGCGTCGACGACGAAAAGAACCAGATTCCCCTCGCGCCCCTCGCGCACCGCCTGCCGCAGATCGTCCCGCCGCACCACCAGCCCCGGCCCGCTGCGCCCCCGCGCCCGCTGGTGCGGCGCCGCGGCCTGCACGGTGGCGGCCAGGTGCAGCTTGGTCAGCGCCCCGCGCGGACGCCGGGCCCCGATCGTCCGCCCGTGCTCGGTCCGCGCCCGCGAACGCCGCCCGGCGGCGCCCTCCCCGATGCCGGGCACGCTCAGCACCCGGGTCCGGAACGGCTCGGCGGCCCGTACGGCCGACTGCTCGCCCGCCCCGGCCCCGGCCGGCTGCGGCTCCCCGCCCTCACCGGCCTCGGGCCGCGCACCGGAACCGCCCTGGTCGGGCCCTTCGAAGGACGGCTGCCCGCCGCCTCCACCGGGACCGTCGGGGTCGGGATCGTCGTCGCCCTCGCCCTGGTCGCCGAACTCCTCCAGCGTCCGGTCGAGCTTGTCCTCGTCCAGCCCCGGAGCGTCGAAGGGGTTGCGCCGCCGCCGGTGCGGCAGCGCCAGCAGCGCGGCCTGCCGCACGTCCTCGGCCAGGACGTCGGTCCGCCCGGCCCAGGCCGCCAGCGCGGTCGCCGTGCGGGCCATCACGATGTCGGCGCGCATGCCGTCCACCTCGAAGGCGGCGCAGGTCGCGGCGATCTGCCGAAGCGCCGCGTCACCGAGCCGGACCTGGGGCAGCAGCTCGCGTGCGGCCACGATCCGCTGCCGCACGGCGGCCTCCTCGTCGGCCCAGCGCGCTGCGAACCCGGCCGGGTCGTCGTCGTGGGCCAGCCGCCGCCGCACGACCTCCACCCGCTGGTCGGGCTCCCGCGAGGCGGCGACCTCGACGGTGAGCCCGAACCGGTCGAGCAGTTGCGGTCGCAGCTCGCCCTCTTCGGGGTTCATGGTCCCGACGAGCAGGAAGCGCGCCGCGTGCCGCACGGACACGCCCTCGCGTTCGACGTACGAGGCGCCCATCGCGGCGGCGTCCAGGAGGAGGTCGACCAGGTGGTCGTGGAGCAGGTTGACCTCGTCCACGTACAGGATCCCGCGGTGCGCGTCGGCGAGCAGGCCCGGCTCGAACGCCTTCACGCCCTCCGCGAGCGCCCGCTCGATGTCGAGGGCGCCCACCAGCCGGTCCTCGGAGGCGCCGACGGGGAGTTCGACCATGCGGGCCGGGCGCGTCGTACCGGCCCGGACCTCGTGCGGCCCGTCCGGGCACGCCGGGTCGGGAGCGGCCGGGGCGCAGGAGAAGCGGCACCCGGGGACGACGTCGACCTCCGGCAGCAGCGCCGACAGGGCGCGGACCGTCGTCGACTTGGCCGTCCCCTTCTCACCGCGCACGAGAATGCCGCCGATGCTCGGTGAGACGGCGTTGAGCAGCAGGCCGAGGCGCAGGTCGTCCTGGCCGACGACGGCCGTGAACGGAAACGGGATGGTCACTTGTCGTCGCCCTCCAGGTCGCCTTCGAGCTCCAGATAGGTGGCGCGCAGCCGCTCCAGCGTGTCGGCGTCCGGCTCGGCCCACAGCCCGCGGTCGGCGGCCTCCAGCAGTCGCTCGGTGATGCCGCGCAGCGCCCACGGGTTGGACTTCTTCATGAAGTCCCGGTTCTCCGGGTCGAAGACGTACTCGGCGCTGAGCTTCTCGTACATCCAGTCGTCCACGACCCCCGCCGTGGCGTCGTACCCGAACAGGTAGTCCACGGTCGCCGCCATCTCGAAGGCGCCCTTGTAGCCGTGCCGCCGCATCGCCGCCATCCAGCGCGGGTTGACCACCCGCGCCCGGAAGACCCGGTGCGTCTCCTCGCCCAGCGTCCGCGTCCTCACCTGGTCCGGCGTCGCCGAATCGCCCACGTAGGCCTCGGGGTTGGCGCCGGTCAGGTGCCGCACCATGGCGACCATGCCGCCGTGGTACTGGAAGTAGTCGTCGGCATCGACCAGGTCGTGCTCGCGCGTGTCGACGTTCTTCGCCGCCACCGCGATCCGCCGGAACGCCGTCTCCATGTCCCCGCGCGCCGCCCGTCCGTCGAGCCCGCGCCCGTAGGCGTAGCCGCCCCACACCGCGTACACCTCGGCGAGGTCCGCGTCGGAGCGCCAGTTCCGCGCGTCGATCAGCGGCAGCAGACCCGCGCCGTACGCCCCCGGCTTGGAGCCGAAGATACGGGCCGTCGCGCGCCGCCGGTCGCCGTGCTCGGCGGCGTCCTCGTCCACGTGCGCCCGCACGTGGTTGGACTCGGCGGGCTCGTCCAGCTCGGCCACCGCCCGCACCGCGTCGTCGATCAGCCCGACGACGTGCGGGAACGCGTCCCGGAAGAAGCCGGAGATGCGGACCGTGACGTCGATGCGCGGTCGGCCCAGCTCCTCCAGGGGCACGATCTCGAAGCCGGTCACCCGCCGCGACGCGTCGTCCCACACCGGGCGGCAGCCCAGCAGCGCCAGGATCTCGGCGATGTCGTCGCCCTGGGTGCGCATCGCGGACGTGCCCCACACCGTCAGGCCGACGGACTTCGGGTACTCCCCGGTGTCGGTCAGATACCGCTGCACCAGCGAGTCCGCCAGCGACTGCCCGACCTCCCAGCTCAGCCGGGACGGAATGGCCTTGGGGTCGACGGAGTAGAAGTTCCGGCCGGTCGGCAGGACGTTGACCAGGCCGCGCGTCGGGGAGCCCGACGGGCCGGCCGGGACGTAGCCGCCGTCCAGGGCGCGCAGGATGTGCCCGATCTCGTCCGTCGTCCGGGCGAGACGCGGCACGACCTCGTCGCAGGCGAACTCCAGCACCGCGACGGCGTCCGGCACTTCGGCGCCGCCCAGCACCTCCCGCACCAGCGGACCGCTCTCCGCGACGGCCCAGCCACGGGCCTCCATGCCCTCCGCCAGCCGCCGGCACAGCTGCTCCAGCAGGTCGACGGCGTCGGAGCCGGTGCGCGCGGGACCCTCCACCAGGTTCGTCAGCTCGACGGGCACCTTCACCGGCGCGCCCGGCTCGGCCAGCAGCTCCTTCTCGTCCAGCCCGAAGTGCGCGGCCAGCGAGGCCCGCAGCCCCGGCAGCGCGTTGGCCCGCCCGCCCCACACCTGGGAGGCCCGCAGCACGGCCAGCACCAGGTTGACGCGCGGTTCGCCGACCGGCCCGCCGCCGAGAACGTGCAGGCCGTCGCGGATCTGCACGTCCTTGATCTCGCACAGATAGCCGTCGATGTGCATGACGAACTCGTCGAAGGTCTCGTCGTCCGGCTGCTCGTCCACGTGCAGGTCGTGATGGAGCTCGGCCGCCTTCACCAGCGTCCAGATCTGCGCCCGCACGGCCGGAGCCTTGGCCGGGTCCAGGTCGGAGACGAGCGCGTACTCGTCGAGGAGCTGTTCCAGCTTCGCCAGGTCCCCGTACGTGTCCGCGCGGGCCATCGGCGGCACCAGGTGGTCGACCACCGTGGCGTGCCCGCGCCGCTTGGCCTGGGTGCCCTCGCCGGGGTCGTTGACGATGAAGGGGTAGACGAGGGGGAGGTCGCCGAGGACGGCGTCCGGCGCGCAGCCCTTGCTGAGCCCGAGGCCCTTGCCGGGCAGCCACTCCATCGTGCCGTGCTTGCCCATGTGCACGATCGCGTCCGCGCGGAAGGAGTTCTCCAGCCAGCGGTAGGCCGCCAGGTAGTGGTGGGACGGCGGCATGTCGGGGTCGTGGTAGATCGCGATGGGGTTCTCGCCGAAGCCGCGCGGCGGCTGGATCATCACGACGACGTTCCCGAACCGCAGGGACGCCAGCACGATGTCGTCGCCGTCCACGTAGAGGGAGCCGGGCGGCTCGCCCCACGCCTCCAGCATCCCGTCGCGCAGCTCGGGGTCCAGCCGGTCGAACCACGCCCGGTAGTCGGCCAGCGGCACCCTGGCGGGCGCGGCGGCCAGCTGGTCCTCCGTCAGCCACTCCACGTCGTGCCCGCCGGCCTCGATCAGCCGGTGGATCAGCTCGTCGCCGTTGTCCGGGTAGCCCTCGACCGCGTACCCGGCGTCGCGCAGGGCGTCCAGCACCCGCACCGCCGAGGCGGGCGTGTCCAGGCCGACGGCGTTGCCGACGCGGGAGTGCTTGGTCGGGTACGCGGTGAAGACGAGCGCCAGCTTCTTGTCGGCGTTCGGCTTGTGCCCGAGCCGGGCGTGCCGTACGGCGATCCCGGCCACCCGCGCGGCCCGCTCGGGGTCGGCGACGTACACCGGGACGTCGTCCGGGCCCTGCTCCTTGAAGGAGAACGGCACGGTGATCAGCCGCCCGTCGAACTCCGGGATGGCGACCTGCATCGCGGCGTCCATCGGGGACAGCGCGGCGTCGGACGCGTCCCAGGCGGCCCGCGAGGAGGTGAGGCACAGGCCCTGCAGCACCGGCACGTTCAGGTCGGCGAGCGCCCCGACGTCCCAGGCCTCCTCGTCGCCGCCGGCCGAAGCACCGGAGGCGTGCGTGCCGCCGGCGGCGAGGACCGTGGCGATCAGGGCGTCGGCGCGGCCCAGGATCCCGTACAGGCCCTCCTCCGCGCCGCGCAGCGAACCGCAGTACACCGGAAGGGCGTTGGCGCCCTGTGCCTCGATCGCGTCGCACAGGGTGTCCACGAAGGCGGTGTTGCCGCTGAGTTCGTGGGCGCGGTAGAAGAGCACGCCGACCGTCGGGCGGCCGTCCGCGACGGCGCGCTCGCCGTGGACGCCGTACTCCGGCATCCTGCGCGGCTCCTCGAAACCCTCGCCGGTCAGCAGCACGGTGTCGGAGAGGAACCGGGCCAGTTCGGTGAGGTTGTCCGGCCCGCCCTCGACGAGGTACCGCAGCGCCTCGGCCACCACGCCGGCCGGGACGGACGACTCGGCCATCAGCTCCGCGTCCGGCACGGCCTCGCCGCCGAGCAGCACGGTCGGCACGCCGGACGCCTTCAGCGCGGCGAGCCCGTCCTCCCAGGCGCGCTTGCCGCCCAGCAGCCGTACGACGGCGATGTCCGCGCCCTCCAGGAGCGCGGGCAGTTCCTCCTGGACGTCGACGCGGGTCGGGTTGCCGATCCGGTAGCCGGCGTCCGCGGCGTGGGCCGCCAGCAGATCGGTGTCGGCGGTCGACAACAACAACACTGTGCTCATGCGGGCGCTCCCGGTGGAATGAAAGGCAGTCCTTGCGGCGCGCCCGACTCGATGAGCCGCCACAGCGCGTCCGTGTCCGCGTGCTGTTCGATCAGGTCGCCGAGCCGGTCGAGCTGTTGCTCGCGCAACGCGGCGAACGAGGTGTCGGGCGCCGGCACGAAGCGGCGGCCGGCGAGGGCGGCCACCTCGCGCAGGAAGGCGCGCCGGAAGCCGTCCGACTCCAGCGAGCCGTGCCAGTGGGTGCCCCAGGTCGTGCCGATCCGGCAGCCGTCCAGACCGTGTCCTCGGTCGTCGGAGATGAACGTGTCCCCGCCGAGGACGTCGGCCACCCCGTGGTGGATCTCGTAGCCCTCGACCCGCTCGCCGAGGGCCTCGCCGACCGGCCGGGTGAGGGTCTTCTCGCGGGCGAAGCGCACCCGCACCGGCAGGATGCCGAGGCCGTCCACCTGTCCGCGTCGGCTCTCGACGTCGTCCTCGATGCGCTCGCCGAGGACCTGGAAGCCGCCGCAGATCCCGAGGACGGGCCGGCCCTCCGCGGCCCGGCGGCGCAGCGCCCCGGCGAGCCCGCGCTCGTGCAGCCAGTCCAGCGCCCGCACGGTGCCGCGGGTCCCCGGCAGCACGACCAGGTCGGCGTCGGCCAGTTCCTCCGGCCGGTCCACGAACCGCACCACGACGCCCGGCTCGGCGGCCAGCGCGTCGACGTCGGTGAAGTTGGACATCAGCGGCACCGCGCACACGGCGACGCGCAGCACGTCCTCGCCGACGGGCGGGGCGGTGTTCGACTCGCGCACGGTCCCGCGCAGCGACACCCTCAGTCCGTCCTCCTCGTCGATGCCGAGCCCGTGCCGGTACGGCAGCACGCCGTACGTCCCCCGCCCGGTGAGGTCCCGGAGCATGTCCAGGCCCGGCTCCAGCAGCGAGACGTCGCCGCGGAACTTGTTCACCAGGAACCCGGCGACCAGCGCCTGGTCCTCGGGCGAGAGCAGCGCCACCGTGCCGAAGAAGGACGCGAAGACGCCCCCGCGGTCGATGTCGCCCACCACCAGCACGGGCAGCCGCGCGTTGCGGGCGATCCCCATGTTCACGATGTCGGTCCGCCGCAGGTTGATCTCCGCCGGACTGCCGGCCCCCTCACAGATCACCGCGTCATACGTGCCCCGCAACTGCTCCAGACAGTCCAGCACCGTGCCCAGCAGCCGCTGCTGCCGCCCGCCGTGGTAGCCGCGGGCGCTCAGCTCGCCCACCGGCCTGCCCAGCAGCACCACCTGGCTGCTCTGCTCGCCGCCCGGCTTGAGCAGCACCGGGTTCATCAGGGCGGTCGGCTCGATCCGGCAGGCCTGCGCCTGCATGGCCTGAGCCCGCCCGATCTCCGCGCCCTCGCGGGTCACGAAGGAGTTCAGCGACATGTTCTGCGCCTTGAACGGCGCCACCTTCACGCCCTGGCGGACCAGCCAGCGGCAGATTCCGGCGGTGACCACGCTCTTGCCGGCGTCGGAGGTGGTGCCGGCGACGAGGAGCCCTCCGCTCATCACGTACGTCCTCTCTGCAGGGCGGACTTCACCACGGACACGCCCGCGCACACCCCGAGCGCGAGCACGCTCACGCGCCGGGACAGCCGGATCGCGCGCCGGATGTCCCCGACCTCGACGGCGCGCCCGGCTGCCCCGTTGAGCACGGGCCGGTGCTCGACGCGCCCGCCGTACGACAGCGTCCCGCCGAGCCGCACCCCGAGCGCCCCCGCGAACGAGGCCTCCACGGGCCCGGCGTTGGGACTCGGGTGCCTGTGGGCGTCGGTCCGCCAGGCCCGCAGCGCGCCGCGCGGATCGTCACCGGCCGCGGCGGCGAGGACGGCGGTGAGCCGCGCGCCCGGCCATCCGGCGAGGTCGTCGAGGCGGGCGGAGGCCCAGCCGTAACGGCGGTGGCGGGGCGACTTGTGGCCGACCATGGCGTCGAGGGTGTTGACGGCCCGGAAGCCGAGCAGCCCCGGCACTCCGCAGGCCGCGCCCCACACCAGCGCGCCGACCACGGCGTCCGAGGTGTTCTCGGCGACGGACTCCACCACCGCGCGGGCGATCCCGTCGGCGTCCAGCGCCTGCGGGTCGCGCCCGCACAGGTGCGGCAGCCGGTCCCGGGCGGCCTCGACGTCCCCGGCCTCCAGGGCGCGCCCGACGGCTTCGGCCTCGCGGGCGAGGGAGGTACCGCCGACGACGGCCCAGGTGGCGGCGCCGGTCAGCAGGACGGAGGCGGCGGGGGAGGAGCGTACGGCACGGGAGGCGGCGGCCCCGAGGGCGACGGCGCCGCCGGCGCACAGCGCGGTGTGCAGCGCGCCCCACCCGCGGTGGTCACGCCACAGCACCCGTTCCACGGCGCCCGCGGCACGTCCGAACGCGGCGACCGGGTGCCCGCGGCGGGGATCGCCGAGGAGCAGGTCGCCGAGGAGGCCGGCGGTGGCGCCGTACGCGAAGACGCGATCGGCACGCATCGGGCTCAGCCGGTCGCGAGGTCGCGTGGGGAGGCGTCGGGAAGAGACCTGGTGCTGAGCCTCGAACGGCAGCCGAGCATCGCGTTGTGTCCTCACTCAGGGTGTCCACGCCCTGGTTCGACGAGACCGGCGGTGAGAGTTCCTGGCTCCCGGGGTTTCCTGCCCCGGTCACAGTGGCGGGACCGCGCCGGATTCTCACCGGGCTTCCTCTCCTGCCGCCGTACATGGCCCCGGAAGTCCACCACGGGGTTGGAAGGGCCGTCAACTTGCCGTTGACCTGCGGGAGGGGAGTGTGCTGAGGCCCACACCGGCCCCCTTGCGCCCGCCCCTGGTCCCGGAACGCGCGGATGCCCGCCTGCCCCGGCCACCGGTGAGGGCGGCCCGGGCAGGCGGGCGTCGAGGGGAAGGGCCCGAAGGGGGAGCGGGCTGCGAGGGGGGAGGGCTACGCGACGATCAGGTAGATCCCGTACGCCACCGCCGCCGCGCACCCGGCGAAGGCCGCGTAGGCGCCGGTCAGCGCGAGGACCGCGGAGCCGCCGCCGTTGGCCGCGGCGCGCTCACGGCGGGACAGTCCCGCGATGCCGAGGGTGAACAGGCCCACGAGGGCCACGGTGACCACGAGGCTGACGCCGAAGACGGAGCCGAGGGCCGCCCAGTCGATCTTCATGCTGCTTCCGTTCCTTCGTCAGACGGGGGTGGAGGCCGACGGGGCCTTGGAGTCGCTCGCCTGGGCGGGGATCGCCGCCGCCAGTTCCTCCGCCGCGGCGGCGGTGGGCGGCGGGGTGACCGCGGCCATGGCGGTGGTGACCACGCCGGCCGGCTCCTCGGTGTCGTTGACGTTGGTGTGGTCGACGACCTCGCGGCGGGAGATCTTCCAGATGGCGGCGCTGGAGCCGACCAGGAAGACGGCCACGAGCGCGGTGCCCCAGTCGCCGAAGCGGGTGACGACCTCGGCGAGCGCGCCCACCAGGGCGGCGGCCGGCAGGGTCAGGCCCCAGGCGACGAACATCCGGGTGGCGGTGGACCAGCGGACCACGCCGCCCTTGCGGCCCAGGCCCGCGCCCATCACGGCGCCGGAGACCGAGTGCGTGGTGGAGAGGGAGAAGCCGAGGTGGGAGGAGGCGAGGATGACCGTCGCGGCGCTGGTCTGGGCGGCGAAGCCCTGCTGCGGCTGGAGGTCGGTCAGGCCCTTGCCCATGGTGCGGATGATGCGCCAGCCGCCGAGGTAGGTGCCGAGGGCGATGGCCACGCCCGCGGAGAGGATGACCCACATGGGCGGGTCGGAGTCGGGGGCGAGGGTGCCGCCGGCGACCAGGGCGAGGGTGATGATGCCCATCGTCTTCTGGGCGTCGTTGGTGCCGTGGGCGAGGGAGACCAGGCCGGCGGAGGCGATCTGCCCGGCGCGGTAGCCCTTGGCCGAGGCCTCGCCGTCGGCCTTGCGGCCGAGCCGGTACGTCAGCCGGGTGCCGAGCATCGCCGCGACGCCCGCCACCAGCGGGGCGGCGATGGCCGGGATGAGCACCTTGGTGACCAGCGCGTCGCCGTGCACCGCGCCGAAGCCGGCGGAGGCGACGGTGGCGCCGACCAGGCCGCCCATGAGGGCGTGCGAGGAGGACGAGGGCAGGCCCACCAGCCAGGTCAGCAGGTTCCACAGGATCGCGCCGACCAGCGCGGCGAAGATGACCTCGGGACGAATTCCGCTCTCGTCGACCAGGCCCTTGGAGATCGTGTTGGCGACCTCCACCGAAAGGAACGCGCCGACCAGATTGAGGACGGCGGACATGGCCACGGCGACCTTGGGCCGCAGAGCACCGGTGGAGATGGTGGTGGCCATCGCGTTGGCGGTGTCGTGGAAACCGTTCGTGAAATCGAACGCGAGTGCGGTTACCACCACAATCGCGAGGATCAGCGAGATGCCTTCCATTTACCCAGGCAATCGTTCGAGGTCATTGGCTGGACGAACGTAAGTAACCCAGGTGAACGCAAGGTGAACTGAGAAGGGCTTCTGGGTGTCCGTAGGTCGGCTCCGGCCTTCACCAACGATCCTTTGGTGAACCGCTCCACGCCGACGACCCGGCGACGGCCCGGACGCCCCAAGGCCCCTGCCCCGAAAGCCGTTCCGCATCCGGTTCCGCATCCGGCCCGCGGGGCGCCGGAAGGAGACGTTGGTCACCCGCCCGGCCGCCTGGCAGGATCCGCGCCATGGGTGAACCGAAGGGTGAGCGAACGGGTGGGCGGGCACAGCGGGAACGGGCGGCCTGGGAGGCCCTCGTCGCGACGGCCCGGCGCACCGTCGCCGACGGACTGGTCGTCGGCACCTCGGGCAACGTGTCCGTACGCGTCGGCGACGTCGTCCTGGTCACGCCCTCGGGCGTCCCGTACGACCGGCTCACGCCGGACGACCTGACCGGGGTCGACCTCGACGGCCGGCAGGTCCGCGGGACGCTCGTGCCGACCAGCGAACTGCCGATGCACCTCGCCGTCCACCGTACGACCGACGCGCGGGCGGTCGTCCACACCCACGCGGTGCACGCGACGGCGGTCTCGACGCTGGTGACGGAACTGCCGGTGATCCACTACATGACGGCGGCCCTGGGCGGCCCCGTCCGCGTCGCCCCGTACGCGACCTACGGCACGCCCGAACTGGCCGAGAACATGCTGACGGCCCTCACCGGCCGCTCCGGCTGCCTCCTGGCCAACCACGGCACGATCACGTACGGCGCCACCCTGGACCAGGCCTACGACCGCACGGCCCAGCTGGAGTGGATGTGCCGCCTGTGGCTGACGGCCTCCTCGGTACCGGGCCGCAGCCCGTCCCTCCTGACCCCGGACCAGCTTGCGGAGGTGGCCCGGCGGCTGCGCGGGTACGGCCAGCGAGGCGGGTGACCGGGAGGCCGCCTCGAGACGCGCGGCCTCGGGCATGCGGGCCCGGGCGACCCCGGGCCGGTCGGGGCGCCTCGCGCCGGCCGGTCGTGGCTCCTCGCGCCGAGCGGGTGCGGACGGGGCGAGATGCCTGGGGCCTGCGACCGGCGCCCCGCCCCCGACCGCGTCACTCCACCGCGCCACCCCCCCACCCCTCCACTGGCCGCCCCTCCGCCTTGCCGGGACACTGGGTGCCGTGCGCACTGTGCAAGCGGCGGCCGCCGCCGTCACCGCTCTCACGGCGGCCGGAGTCGCGGCCGTCGCCGCCGGCCGGATCGCCGGCGGCGCCGCGCTCAGGCCGTCCGCGGGGCGGCCGCCCGCCGGTGAGCCGCGGCTCATCGTGCACGGCGTCGCCGCGGGCACCGTCACGCTCACCCGGTCCCTCGCCTCCCAGCGGCCCGGCACGTACGGCCTCGCCGGGGAGGGATCGCACGCCGTCGTCGGGCCCGTGCTGCACAGCGTCCCGCACCCCGCCGACACCGTCGTCCGCAGGCTGGAGCGCGTCACCCACGGCGCCCTGGAGCCCGGCGACAAGGTGTGGCTCACCCCCAACCTGCACGTCGGCGACCCCGCCGGCGCCCTCGGCCTGGACCACGCCGACGTCGACGTGCCCGGCGAGCTGGGCCCGCTGCCCGCCTGGTTCCTGCCCGGCGTGCGGGACACCTGGGTGATCACCGTGCACGGGCTCGGCACGACCCGGGAGCACCCCCTCAACCTGCTCCCGCTCCTGCACGGACTGCGCTTCCCCGTGCTCGACCTCGCCCACCGCGGCGACCCCGGCGCGCCCCGCTCGCCCGACGGCCTGCACCACCTCGGCGAGACCGAATGGCGCGACCTGGACGCGGCGATCCGCTACGCCGTGCGCTACGGCGCCCGGCGCATCGTCGTCCACGGCTGGTCCACCGGCGCCACCATGGCGCTGCGCGCCGCCGCCCACTCCCCGGTCCGGGACCGCATCAACGGCCTCGTCCTGGACTCTCCGGTCCTCCACTGGGAGTCCACCCTGCGCGCCCTCGCCGCCGCACACCGCACCCCGGCCGCCCTGCTCCCGCTGGCCGTCCGCGCCGCCCAGGGCCGCACCGGACGCGTCAGCCGCCACGGCGACGACACGACCGGGCCCCCGAACATCCCGACGCTGATCTTCCACGGCCCCGACGACCGGCTCGCCCCCTGGACCCACTCCCGCCTGCTGGCCGCCCGCCGCCCCGACCTCATCCGCCTGCACACCGTCCGCCACGCCCCGCACAACGCCATGTGGAACGCCGACCCCGCCGCCTACGAGGAGACCCTGCGCCGCTTCCTGACCCCGTTCATGTGAGCGCCCGCCGATTCCGTTCAACGCCGGACCACTGACCGGTTATCGCCTCCCGGCAGCGCCGACGCCACCTCCACGGGCCGGTCCCGTGGCCCGCCGTGACATTCCGTTTGGGTTTTCGGACGGTCAGCCGGGAGACTGCACTCGTGACGTCCCGTATCCCGCGCGACTCCAGGCTCCGACTCGTCCGCCCGCGACCCCTGGCCGCCGCCCCCCGAGCGATGAACCAGCGGCGCTCGCGCCGCCCCGCACCCCGCCCGCCGGAGGGCACCCCCGCCCCCTCGGAGCTGGCCGGAATGGCACGCTCCAGGCTGGCCGGCGCGGCCCGCGTCGCCCGCTGGGCCGACGCCGCCCTGCGCCCCGGCGGGGGCAACGGCACCTCCGACGGAAAGGCCACCCTCGCCGACGCGACCGCCGAACGGGCCGCGGCCGAAGTCGGTCTGACGCCCGCCCAGGTCCGCGCCGACTGGGACACCGCCCGCCTCGCCGGTCTCGTCGAGGTGCACGGCGGCAGCGCCCGTCCCGGCTGGCGGCTGCGCGCCTGGGACCGCGACGACAGCGCCGTGCTGCGCGGCTGGGTCGCGCTGTTCGACGCCTGGTCGCTCGCCCACCCGGAACCCGCCGGACAGGAGCCCGCCGCGGTCGCCGAGGTCGTCTCGGCCATGCCGCAGGTGCTCTCCTTCCTCCAGCTGTCCGCCGGCCCGGTCCCCGTCGAACAGCTCCTCGACCTCCTCGCCCAGCGCGTCCGCGAGCTGCGCACCGAACGCTGCGAGGTCCCCTACGGCCCCCAGCGCGAACCGGCCCCGCCCGCCGCGGTCACCGGCGACCCCGCCGAACTGGCCCCCCTGCTCGACTGGGCCCTGTGCGCCCTCGCCTCCGTCGGCGCCCTCACCTACGGCGACGGCCAGGCCACCCTCACCCCGCTCGGCAGCTGGGCGGTCTGGGTCAAGCTGGAGCAGATCTGCGTCGCCGCGCAGAGCCCCGCCGGGAACATCGAGGCCGCCGCCGAGGACATGCTCCGCGGCTGCGCCCAGCTGCGCCCGAACGCCGCCCGCGCCGAGTACCGCGCCTGGCTCGCCGCCCGCCCCGTCGGCAGCGCCGTCACCGAGCTGCTCGACGCCGCCCGCGGCGAGGACGCCCTGCTGCGCGGCCTCGCCTTCGAGGCGCTGCGCGTCGTCGGCGCGCCCGCCGAGCCCGACGTCCGCGCCGTCGTCGACGAGCCGACGCTCAGGCCGTACGCCCTGCTGTGGCTGGCCGAGCACGAGGGCGCCGACCCCGAGGACGCCCACGAGGTGCTCACCCGCGAGGAGGCCACCTGGCTGTGGGTCGACACCGCCGCGGCCGTCGCCGACCACGGCGAGGCGCCGCTGCTGGTGCGGCACCTGGAGTCCGCGGTGCAGCCGACCGTGCCCATGCTGCTGGACGAGGTGCGCGCGGTCGGCCACCCGCGCACGGTGCAGGTGCTGGTCGCCCTCGCCGCCGCCCACCCCGACCCGGCCCTGGCCAAGGCCGTGCGCCGCGCCGCCTTCCAGGTGCACACCGGCGGCTGAGGCGGCTCAGCCCTGCGGCTGGGGCGCGTAGGTGCCGAAGCTCCAGACGTTGCCCTCGGCGTCCCGGGCCATGTAGTCCCGGGAGCCGTAGTCCTGGTCCGTCGGGGGCATCAGGATCGCCACGCCGTGGTCCACGGCACGCTGGTGGTGTGCGTCGACGTCGTCCACGACGACGTACACCCCGGCCGGGCCCGCGCCCTTCATCGCGGCGTCGAAGATCCCGCCGCCGCCCTTCGAGCCGATCATCACCGCGCCGTTGCCCTGCGCCAGCTCGGCGTGCAGCACCGTGCCGTCCGGCCCCTCGTACACGGACAGCTCGGTGAAGCCCAGCGCCTCGGTGAGCTGCCGGATCGCCGCCTTCGCGTCCGCGTACAGCAGCGTCGGGTACACGCTCGGCCGTCCGCCGTTCACCTCTGCCATGCCGATCACTCCCTCGTCCGCCGGTTCCCGGCCGCTCCCTACCGGCCGCCAAAACCCCTTGCGCGGCCCCGTTAGACTTGGGCCCATGGCCATTCTCCTCGCGCATTAGACGGCGGGAACGTCCTCAGCCGCCCACCGCCACCCTCCCCCACTCTCGGCTTCGCTCGAGCGGGGGGACCCCCACCGCCCTGGAGTCTGTCCGTGATCTCCGCCTCCGGTATCGAGCTGCGCGCCGGTGCGCGCGTCCTCATCGAGAACGCCACCTTCCGCGTCGCCAAGGGCGACCGCATCGGCCTCGTCGGCCGCAACGGCGCCGGCAAGACGACCCTCACCAAGTGTCTCGCCGGCGAGGGCATCCCCGCAGCCGGAACCATCACCCGCTCCGGCGAGGTCGGCTACCTCCCGCAGGACCCCCGCACCGGCGACCTCGACATGCTCGCCCGCGACCGCATCCTCTCCGCCCGCGGACTGGACGTACTGATCCGCAAGATGCGGGAGAACGAACAGCGCATCGCGGGCGGCCAGGGCGCCACGCGCGAGAAGGCGCTCAAGCAGTACGAGCGCCAGGAGACGGAGTTCCTCACCAAGGGCGGATACGCCGCCGAGGCCGAGGCCGCCACCATCGCCGCCGCGCTGAACCTGCCCGACCGCGTGCTCGGCCAGCCGCTGCACACCCTCTCCGGCGGTCAGCGCCGCCGTATCGAGCTGGCCCGCATCCTGTTCTCCGACGCGGACACCCTGCTGCTCGACGAGCCGACCAACCACCTCGACGCCGACTCCATCGTCTGGCTGCGCGACTACCTCAGGACCTACCGCGGCGGCTTCATCGTCATCAGCCACGACGTCGACCTGGTCGAGACGGTCGTCAACAAGGTGTTCTACCTGGACGCCAACCGCGCCCACATCGACATCTACAACATGGGCTGGAAGCTCTACCAGCAGCAGCGCGAGGCGGACGAGAAGCGCCGCAAGCGCGAGCGGCAGAACGCCGAGAAGAAGGCTGCCGCGCTCAACGCGCAGGCCGACAAGATGCGCGCCAAGGCCACCAAGACGGTCGCCGCGCAGAACATGGCCCGGCGCGCCGAGAAGCTGCTGTCCGGCCTGGAGGCGGTCCGCCAGTCGGACAAGGTCGCCAAGCTGCGCTTCCCCGACCCCGCCCCCTGCGGACGCACGCCGCTGACCGCCGAGGGCCTGTCCAAGTCGTACGGCTCGCTGGAGATCTTCACCGACGTCGACCTGGCCATCGACAAGGGCTCCCGCGTGGTCATCCTCGGCCTCAACGGCGCCGGCAAGACCACTTTGCTGCGCCTGCTGGCCGGCGTCGAGAAGCCCGACACCGGACAGGTGATCCCCGGCCACGGCCTCAAGCTCGGCTACTACGCCCAGGAGCACGAGACCCTCGACCCGGGCCGCACGGTGCTGGAGAACATGCGCTCCGCCGCGCCCGACATGGATCTGGTCGAGGTGCGCAAGGTGCTCGGCTCGTTCCTGTTCTCCGGCGACGACGTGGACAAGCCGGCCGGGGTCCTCTCCGGCGGCGAGAAGACCCGGCTCGCCCTCGCCACCCTCGTGGTGTCCTCGGCGAACGTGCTGCTGCTGGACGAGCCCACCAACAACCTCGACCCGGCCAGCCGGGAGGAGATCCTCGGCGCGCTGCGCACCTACCAGGGCGCCGTCGTCCTCGTCACCCACGACGAGGGCGCGGTCGAGGCGCTCCAGCCGGAGCGGATCATCCTGCTGCCCGACGGCGTCGAGGACCTGTGGGGCTCCGACTACGCGGACCTCGTCGCCCTGGCGTGACCGAACGGACGGTCGACGGCGGATGGATCTTTCGGCCGATCCGTGATCCATCATCTGTGTGAGACGTCCTCGTACCCAGGTGTGTCGAGGTTGTGCCCCCCGCGTGGGCGACGGCCGGACCCGGCGACGTCGGGGGCCCGGCCGTCGCACGTTTCTGACCTGGAACTTCGCTGAACAACCCGTTCGGGTGTACGGACGCCTGCCTCTGGGAATTCGTGATTCCGCATGTGTGGACCGGCTCCCGTCGTCAAAACCTTCTCGCACGGACCTTGCCGAATGGGTGGCCATGTCGGCCCGGAGGGGTGATCATGAGGAGACCAGAGCGCACTTCCCATGAGGAGGCACGGGTGGCCGAGACTCTGAAGAAGGGCAGCCGGGTGACCGGCGCCGCGCGCGACAAGCTCGCGGCAGACCTGAAGAAGAAGTACGACGCCGGTGCGAGCATCCGGGCGTTGGCCGAGGAGACCGGCCGCTCGTATGGCTTTGTGCACCGCATGCTCAGCGAGTCGGGCGTCACGCTCCGTGGGCGTGGCGGGGCGACGCGGGGCAAGAAGGCCACTTCGGCCTGACG
The DNA here is from genome assembly GCF_055587785.1 of Streptomyces sp. NPDC046379. Taxonomy (NCBI): domain Bacteria; kingdom Bacillati; phylum Actinomycetota; class Actinomycetes; order Kitasatosporales; family Streptomycetaceae; genus Streptomyces; species Streptomyces sp. NPDC046379. Next base: position 45,227 of record NZ_JBVJFP010000006.1, on the reverse strand, counting down.
CCCCGGGCGGCCCCTTCGTCTCCGATGGTGGCCACCCGGTCTGTCAGCCGACCGACCGGGTGGTTACTGTGCAGTCACTTAGCTTCGCTTCGCTGACCGCACTCATCGGAGGCGCCCCATGGCTTCGCCCGACCACGACCTCGTACCCCTGCTCGACAAGGACGGGGTGCGGCTCACCGTCGACGACGCGATCGCCACGGTGACGCTGACCAACCCCGCCAAGCGCAATGCGCAGAGCCCCGCCCTGTGGCGGGCGCTCGCCGAGGCGGGGCGGCTGCTCCCGGGCGCCGTCCGGGTGGTCGTGCTGCGCGCCGAGGGCAAGTCGTTCTCGGCGGGGCTCGACCGGCAGGCGTTCACGCCCCAGGGCTTCGACGGCGAGCCGTCGTTCCTCGACCTCGCACGGGGTTCGGACGCCGAGCTGGACGCGACCATCGCCGAGTACCAGGAGGCCTTCACCTGGTGGCGGCGCAGCGACATCGTCTCCGTCGCCGCAGTCCAGGGACATGCCATCGGAGCCGGCTTCCAGCTCGCCCTCGCCTGCGACCTGCGCGTCGTCGCGGACGACGTGCAATTCGCCATGCGCGAGACCAGCCTCGGCCTCGTCCCCGACCTGACGGGCACCCACCCCTTGGTGGGCCTCGTCGGATACGCCCGCGCGCTCGAGATCTGCGTCACGGGCCGCTCCGTCCCGGCCGAGGAGTCGGTGCGCTGGGGCCTGGCGAACATCGCGGTCCCCGCCGCCGAGCTGGACGCGGCGGTCCAGGACCTGACCTCGGCCCTGCTCGCGGCCCCCCGCGACGCGGTCATCGAGACGAAGGCCCTGCTCCAGTCCGCCCGGACGCAGACGTACGAGTCCCAGCGCGCCGCCGAACGCGCCGCCCAGGCCCGCCGCCTGCGCGACCTCGCGGGAATCGGCGAGTAGCCCTGCCCTGCCCTGCCCTGCCCGGCCCTGCCCTGCCCTGCCCTGCCCTGCCCGGCCCTGCCCTGCCCTGCCCGGCCCGGCCCGGCCCGGCCCGGCCCGGCCCGGCCCTGCCCGGCCCGGCCCTGCCCGGACCGGGCTCGGCAGGCCGCACGCCGTGCGTGCCCCGGCCGCCGGTCCCACCGACCCACGCCCTTCCGGGTGACCGGCCCCGCGCCGCGCCGGTGCCGCCACCGGCAGCTCGGGCCGCGGCGTGGGCCCGTGCCCTGCCCGGACCTCCCGCGTTCGAGGCGGGATCGGCGTGACAGGGGCGGGTCGCCCGGACACGTGGGGACGTCCCGGGCCCCGGTCGTGTCACCGGGGTGGCCGTCGCCCGGTCGGCCGATGGGCCGGTCATGCGGTCGGCGGCAGGGCGGAGCGACGCCGGCCGCGCGGCGCTCCGTCAGCTCACCGACGTCACCAGCACCGCCACCGACGGGTGGTCCGGCAGACAGTCGCCCACGCGGGTGCGGACCGCCCGGGCCACGTCCACGGCGCGGTGGTCGGCGCGGACCGCGAGTTCCAGCCAGACATGGCGGCGCGGCAGAGAGGCGTCGCCCGTCCGGGCGCCCGGCTCGAAGTGCACGGCGCGGCCCACGCCGCCCAGGGTGCCGGTCAGCCGGGCCACGCCCGGGACCGTCAGGGCCGCGTCCGCCACCAGGCGCTCGTCCGGGGCCACGGGGTCGACGGGCTCCGGAGGTTCCGGAGACGGCTCCTGGTCCGAAGCGCTCCGAGCGTCCTCGGAAGCGTCGTCCAGCAGGTCGGTCGCCCGCAGGTCGATCTCCGCGACCGTCAGCCCCAGCCGCCGCGTCGCCGCCGTCAGCAGCGCCGTGCGCAGCCGCTCGGCCGTCGCGGGCAGCGGCTCCGCCGCCGTCGCCGCGAAGTCCGCCGTCACCCGCAGCGGCCCCGGAGGCAGGGCGGCGGGCGGCTGCGGCACCGCCGGGTCGTAGGTGTGCCCCGGATCGGCGAGCGCGATCCGCAGCCGCCCCGGCCGCACCCCGGGCACCGCGCCCGCGGCGGCCCGCAGCACCGCCCGCGCCACGCCGTCCGCGATCCACGCCCCGTCACCCGGTCCGCCCAGCGGCAGGGATCTGCCGAGGGCCAGCTGCTGTCGTACCGTCCGCGTCCATCGGTCCGCCGTCATTCCTCCAGCCTGCCGCATAGATGGCGCGCCCTCGCGCAACCCGGCTTACGGTGGTCGAAGAACGACGACCGAAAGGGACGTACGGCGATGAGCGAGACAACTGAGCAGAACCGGACACAGATCCCGGACGGCGGCACGGAGGTCCGCAGGGCCACCAGGCGCGGCGGCGGCGACGCGGCGACCCGGGGGCGGACCACCATCGCCGACGGGGTCGTGGAGAAGATCGCCGGACTGGCGGCCCGCGACGTCGTGGGCGTCCACGCCATGGGCAGTGGACTCAGCCGTACCTTCGGCGCCGTACGCGACCGGGTGCCCGGCGGGTCCAAGGCGGTGACGCGCGGCGTCAAGGCCGAGGTCGGCGAGAAGCAGACCGCGCTCGACCTGGAGATCGTCATCGAGTACGGCGTGTCGATCGCCGACGTCGCCCGCGACGTGCGGGAGAACGTCGTCACGGCGGTGGAGCGGATGACCGGCCTGGAGGTCGTCGAGGTCAACATCGCCGTCAGCGACGTGAAGCTGCCGGAAGAAGAGGAAGAGGAGCCGGAGTCCCGGCTCCAGTGACGCGTCGGCGACCGGGCGACCGGACCACTGAAGGTCCGGTGCACCGGACCGCTGACCGGACCCACTGAGGGGAGTGCACCTTGAGCATGGCCGTTGTCGGCATGATCGCCGGAATGGCGCTGGGGTTCGCCGGGTATTTCGGCGGGTTCGGGGCCTTCCTGCTGGTGGCCGCCCTGGGCGCCATCGGGTTCGTCGTCGGGCGGTTCCTCGAAGGGGACCTCGACGTCGGCGACCTGTTCCGTTCGCGCGCCGACCGGCGGCGGTGACGCCGGTGAGCACCGAGGCAGGCGCGGCCCGCCTCCCGGCGGGGGCCGTGCCGCCGGCCGAGCGCGGCGCCACGACCGTCGCCGACCGCGTCGTCGCGAAGATCGCCGCCCAGGCCGCCCGCGAGGCGGCCGGACCGCTGCCGCCGGACGCCGCCCGCCCGCACGCCACCGTCGTCGTCCGCCCCCACGCCCGGCGCCGCCCGGACGTGGGGACCCCGCTCGACGCCGCGCACGTGCACGTCCACCTCGAACTCGGCTACCCGGGCGACATCGGCTCCCGCTGCCGCGAGGTGCGCCGGCACGTCACCGAACGCGTCGGCACGCTGACGGGCATGGCGGTCCCGGAGGTCGCCGTCCGCGTCGAGCGGCTGCACCCGACGGCGGCACACGGCGCCGCGCACGGCAAGGCGGGCGACGTCGGGCCCGGTCCGGCACAGGGGAGGATCCGATGAGCCAGCCGCTGCCCACGGGGGGCGCCGAGCGGCGACCGCCGGTCCTGGAGAAGACCGGCGCGACCGCGGCCGGCCAGGCCGGTCCGCCGGCCAAGGCGCTTCCCTCCGACGCGGCCTCCGCCGACGCGACCCCGGTCCCGGACGGCCGCGCCCACCGCTTCTGGTCGGCGCGCCGCGTCCCGGCGGGCGTCACCGCCCTGTTGCTGCTCCTCGTCACGGGCGCCTTCCTCTACGACGTCGCCGCCGTGCGCGCCGGCCGCGACGCCATGGCCTGGCGCCGGGAACTCGCCGCACAGCTCGCCGAACGCCCCCTCGACGACCTCTGGGCGCTGGCCGGAGCCGGCCTCGCCGCCGCCCTGGGCCTGTGGCTGCTGCTCCTCGCGCTCACGCCCGGACTGCGCGGCCTGCTGCCCATGCGGCGCACCCACCCGGCCGTGCGCGCCGGACTGCACCGCCCCGCCGCCGCGATCGTGCTGCGCGACCGGGCGATGGAGGTGGCCGGAGTGCAGGCGGCCCGGGTCGCCATGGGCCGCCGCCGGGCCGACGTGCGGGCGGTCTCGCACTTCCGTGAACTGGACGACGTACGCGCCGACCTGGAGGCCGCGCTCACCGACGCGATCGGGGAACTGGGCCTGGCCCGGCGCCCCGCGCTGAAGCTGCGGGTCCGGCGGCCCGGCCGGAAGGGGTGAGGGCGGTGCTGCGAACCGTCAACCGTGTACTGCTGGCCCTCGCCGGGCTCGCGCTGCTCGCCCTGGGCGGCGCGGTGCTCGCCGTCGGGCTCGGGGCGAAGCCGCCCTCCTGGTGGCTGCACGACGGCCCGGACGACGTGCTGCTCACCGCGGCCGAGCGGACCCGGTGGCGGGAGGACGGCTGGTGGTGGCCGGTCGTCCTCGCCGCGCTCGCCGTGCTCCTCCTGCTCGCCCTCGGGTGGCTGGCCGCCAACCTGCGCCGCCGCCGGCTGCACGAGGTGCTCGTCGACACCGGCGACGGCGAGAGCGCGCTGCTGCGAGGCAGGGCCCTGGAGGACGCGATCGCCGCCGAGGCCGTGGGGCTGGACGGCGTCGACCGCGCCCACGTCCGCCTCACCGGCCGCCGGGAGTCGCCCTCGGCACGCGTACGGCTCGTGCTGGAACCCCACGTCGACCCCGCCACCGCCCTGCGCCACCTCACCGCCCACGCCCTGGCGCACGCCCGGGAGTCGGCCGCGCTGGACCGTCTCCCGGCGGAGGTCAGGCTCAGGGCGGTCGGACACGGCGCGGAACGGGTCGGCTGACGCGCGCAGAAGCCGTGCCGCACCCGCTCCGCCGACCCCGGGGGCGACCCGGATCGCCGCCGATCACGGCCGAGCGGGCCGACCCGCCGAGAACCCGTGCCGCCGCCGCTCACTGGCCGTGCGGCACCGCTCAGAACCCGTGCCGCACCCCGCCGTCCACCGGCAGCATCACGCCGGTCACGTACGACGCCGCGGGGGACAGCAGGAACGCCGCCGCCCGGCCGAACTCCCGCGGGCTGCCGTACCGCCGCAGCGGGATGCGGGACTCGGCGGCGATCCGGGTCGCCTCGGGGTCGGCGGACAGGGCGTCCAGCTCGCGGACCCGGTCGGTGTCGATGCGGCCGGGCAGCACGCCGACCACGCGGATGCCGCGCGGCCCCAGTTCGTCCGCCAGCGACTTGGCGAAGCCCGCGAGACCGGGGCGCAGCCCGTTGGAGACGGTCAGCCCCGGAATGGGCTCGTACACCGAGCCCGACAGCACGAAGGCGATGACGCCGCCCTCCTCCAGCTCCGCCGCCGCGGCGCGGGCCAGCCGCACCGCGCCGAGGAACACCGACTCGAACGCCGCCCGCCACTGCTCGTCGGTGTTGTCGGCGGCGAACCCGGCGGGCGGCCCGCCGACGCTGACGAGGATGCCGTCGAAGCCGCCGAACCGTTCCCGCGCGGCGGCGATCAGCCGGGCCGGCGCCTCCGGGTCGGCGTTGTCCACGGCCACCCCGTGCGCGTTCGCGCCCAGCTCCGCCGCGGCCTCGGCCACCCGCTGCTCGTCCCGCCCGGTCACGACGACCTTCGCCCCCTCGGCCACCAGCTCGCGCGCGGAGGCGTTGCCGAGGCCGCGGGTGGCCCCGGTGACGACGTACACCCGGTCCTTCAGTCCAAGATCCATGGCCCTATCCTGCCCCGAGCGCGTCGCCGCCCGTGCCGTACAGGGCGAAGGCGGTGTTCACCAGGCCGATGTGGCTGAAGGCCTGCGGGAAATTGCCCAGTTGCCGGCCGGTCGCCGGGTCGTACTCCTCCGCCAGCAGCCCCACGTCGTTGGTCAGTCCCACCAGCCGTTCGAACAGCTCCCGGGCCTCCTCGGTGCGGCCCGTCAGATGCAGCGCGTCCGCCAGCCAGAACGTGCAGGCCAGGAAGGTGCCCTCGCCGCCGGGCAGCCCGTCGACCACGGTGTCGTCGGTGCTGTAGCGGTGCAGGAGGCCGTCGTGCCCCAGCTCCCGGCGGACCGCCTCGATGGTGCCGCGCACCCGCGGGTCGTCCGGCGGCAGGAAGCCCACGCGCGGGATGAGCAGCAGCGCGGCGTCCAGTTCCTTGGAGCCGTACGACTGGGTGAAGGTGTTGCGCTCCGGGTCGTAGCCCCGCTCGCACACCTCGCGGTGCACCTCCTCGCGCATCGCCCGCCAGCCGTGCAGATCGCCCTTCAGCTCCGGGAACCGCTCCATCGTGCGCACCGCGCGGTCGGCGGCCACCCACACCATCACCTTGGAGTGCACGAACTGCCGCCGCCCGCCGCGCACCTCCCACAGCCCCTCGTCCGGCTGCCGCCACTCCTCGCACAGGAACCGCATCATGGAGCACTGCAGCGCCCACATGTGCTGCTTGACCGACAGGCCGGCGTCGCGGCCCAGCGACAGGGAGTCCATCACCTCGCCGTACACGTCCAGTTGGAGCTGGCGCACCGCGTCGTTGCCGATCCGCACCGGCCGTGAGTGGCCGAAGCCGCTCAGCCAGGGCAGCACCGTCTCCGGGAGCCGCCGCTCGCCCGCGACCCCGTACATGATCTGCAGGTCCGCGGTGTTCCCGGCGACCGCGCGCAGCAGCCAGTTGCGCCACGCCTCGGCCTCCTCGTGGTAGCCCGCCGACAGCAGGGCGCCCAGGGTGAGGGTGGCGTCGCGCAGCCAGCAGTAGCGGTAGTCCCAGTTGCGCACCCCGCCCAGCTCCTCGGGCAGGGAGGTGGTGGCGGCGGCCACGATGCCGCCGGTGGGCGCGTAGGTGAGGGCCTTGAGGGTGATGAGCGAGCGCAGCACGGTGTCGCGGTGCGGGCCGTCGTACCGGCACCGCGCCGACCAGGCCCGCCAGTCGGCGACGCTGGTGCGCAGCGCCTCGTACGGGTCGACCTGCTCGGGCCGCGGCTCGTGCGAGGGATGCCAGGTCAGGACGAACGCGACCTTCTCCCCGGGCCCGACGGTGAACTCCGAGTGGGTGCCGTACGACTCGCCCCAGGTCTCCACCTGCGGTTCGCTGCGCAGCCACGCCGAGTCGGGACCGGCGACGGCGACCCGGTGGCCGTCGGTGCGGCGCATCCAGGGCACGACGGAGCCGTAGTCGAAGCGCAGCCGCAGCGTGCTGCGCACGGTGACCCGGCCGCTGAGGCCCTCGACGATGCGGACGACGTCGGGGGCGCGGTCGCGCTGCGGCATCAGGTCGGTGACCCGGACGCTGCCGTCCGGGGTGTCCCACTCGGTGTCCAGGACGAGCGTCTCGGGGCGGTACGCGCGGCGCGTGCACGGGCCGCGCACGCCCTTCGGGGCGATCCGCCAGTGGCCGTTCTCCTCGTTGCCGAGGAGCCGGGCGAAGCAGGCGGCGGAGTCGAAGCGGGGCAGGCAGAGCCAGTCGATGGAACCGTCCCGGCCGACGAGCGCGGCCGTCTGTTCGTCGCCGATGAGGGCGTAGTCCTCGATGCGGTTGTCGACGTGGTTGCCGATGCGGTCGTGGATGCCGGTGTCGGGGCCGTTCTCGGTGGGCGGATGCACGCGGATCGGGTTCCCGGAGGGGGGCGGGGGCAATCCGGGGAACCGACCGGGAGGGCGAGACGTGGCGCACGGTGTGCCCGGAGGGCCTCCGAGCGCCCGTTGCGCCGCGTGCGTGTCAGACGCGCGCCGACTCCGTCCGGGCCGGCTCCCCGTCGCCGCCCTCGCCGTTGCCGTCGTCCGCGCGCCCGGCCGCCGCCCGGTCCCGGACCTCGCGGCGGACCAGGATCACCCAGCCGACCGGCACGCCCGCGCTGAACAGCCACCACTGGATGGCGTAGGCGAGGTGGTTGCCGATGGCGTCGTGGTCGGGCGCGGGGATCGGCTCGGGTCCGGCGCCCTTCGGCAGGGGGGAGGTCAGCTCGACGTAGCCGCCGAGGACCTGCCTGCCGAGCCGCTCCTGCTGCTGCTCGCTGCTGATCAGCATGACCTGGCGGTCGGGCAGGTCCTGGAGGTCCTTGATGCCGCTCTCGGCCGTGGTCTGGTCCCGCATCAGCCGGCCGGTGACGGTGATCTCGCCGCGCGGCGGGGCCGGGACCTCGGGGAACGCGGTCTGCGTCGGGCCCGCCGGCACCCAGCCGCGGTTGACCAGCAGGACCTTGCCGTCCCGGAGGACGAACGGCGTCAGCACGTGGAAGCCGACCTTGTCGTCGGCGTTGGTGCGGCGGCGGACGACGACCTCGCGCGCGGGGTCGAAGCGGCCGGCGCCGGTCACCCGGCGGTAGAGGTCCGCGTCCTTCACCTCGGCGCCGGGCGCGGTCAGCGACTCGACGGGCACGGGGTCGGCGGCCAGGGAGTCGGCGATCACCTGGTTCAGGGCGACGCGGTGCTGGTGCCGGTGCAGCTGCCAGAAACCCAGCTCGATCATCGTCGGGACGAGCGCGAGGACGACGAGGGTGAGGATCACCCACTGCCGGGTCAACAGGAAGCGGTACACCCCACGACCGTACCTCTCGGCCGCGGGGTGCTCGGCGGGGGGTGCCCCGGGGCGCCTCAGCGGGTCTCGGGGCGCCCCGGGAGGGCTTGTCTAGACCCGGTCGACGATCCCCGCCCTCCCCTCCGCGCGGGCGCAGTGCGCACCGCAGTACCAGTGGCCGTCGGCCTCGACTCCCTGGCCGATGATCTGCACCCGGCAGTGCTCGCAGATCGGCGCCATCCGGTGGATCGCGCAGGAGAAGCAGTCGAAGACGTGCACCGCGCCCTGCGCGTGCACCTCGAAGGTCATTCCGTAGTCATTGCCGCATACTTCGCATCTCGCCATGCGCCACAGGGTGAGCCGTGCGCGCGGCCCGGGCGAGCGGGCGGCGGGCGAGTCGCCCGGCAATCACCCGTCCGTACGGTCACGGCCCCGACGCCGGCTCCACATCGCCGAGCAGCTGCCCGAACGCCGCCTCGTCCACCACCGGCGTGCCGAACTGGCGCGCCTTGACCACCTTGGACGTGCCCGAGTCCGGGTCGTTGGTGACCAGGAGGCTGGTCAGCCGGGACAGGCTGGTGGCGACGTGCAGCCCGGCCTCGGTCGCCCGGTCCTCCAGCAGCTCGCGCTCGACCGAGGTGTCCCCGGAGAAGGCCACCCGCATGCCCTGCTTGAGTCGTTTGCCCACTTCGTACCGGCCCGGGTTGGGATACGGGCACGCGGGCCGCTTGCGCGCGGGACGCCAGCTGCCGGGCCGGTAGCCGCCGCCGGGGCCCCCGCCGTACCCGCCGCCGTATCCGCCGCGGCCGCCCGGCTGCTGCCCGATCAGCGGCGCCGGCCGCTCGGCCCACTCGGTCAGCGGCCGGCACTCGTGCAGCGGCAGCCGCACCCCGCCCTCGGCGGCGGCCCGCAGGCTCGGCCGGAACGCCTCCGCCAGCACCCGCGCGTCGTCCAGCGCGTGGTGCGCCCGCCGCTGCACGACGCCGAAGTGCGCGGCCAGCGACTCCAGCTTGTGGTTGGGCAGCGGCAGCTGAAGGGCTTTCGACAGCGCGATGGTGCACAGCCGCTGACGCACCGGGGCCTCGCGCTCCGCGCGCGCGTACTCACGGGCGATCATCTGCCAGTCGAACACGGCGTTGTGCGCGACGAGCACCCGGCCCGCCAGCCGCGCCGCGAACTCCTCGGCGATGTCGGCGAACAGGGGCGCGCCCTCCAGCACGTCGCTCGTCAGACCGTGGATCCACACGGGCCCCGGATCGCGCTCCGGGTTGACCAGGGTGTACCAGTGGTCCTCGACCTCGCCGCGTCCGTCGAGCCGGTAGACGGCCGCGGAGATGATGCGGTCGTCGCGGGCCAGTCCGGTGGTCTCCACGTCAACGACCGCGTATCCGGCGGGATACGCGGCCGGCCACTCCGTGCGGGAGGACGCTGTGGTGGTGTGGTCTTCGAGCATGGTCCATGAGGATACGGGCCGCGACTGACACCGCGGTCCGTCAGGTCGCCGCCAGGGCCCGCCCGTTCGAGCACGGCCCGCCCGGACCGGGTCACCTGTTCGGAGGGCCGGCCCACCCGGACCGGGCCGCCCGTTCGAGGACCGCCCCGCCCGGACCGGGCGTCCGTTCGCCTGGCCGGCCCGTCCGTTCGAGGCGGCGGGTCGGTGCGCTCCCGGCCGCGCGCGGGGTGCCATCCTCCGAACGTGACCGAACCGAACCCCGCCGGGGAGCGCCGGGGCACACTGGGGGAGCGCCTGAACCGGCTGCGCGCTGCGGTGCTGGGCGCCAACGACGGCATCGGCTCCACCGCGGGCCTCGTCGTCGGCGTGGCCGGCGCCACCGACGACCGCTCCGCGTTGCTGACGGCCCGTCTGGCCGGGCTGCTCGCCGGCTCGATGTCGATGGCGGCGGGGGAGTACGTCTCGGTCTCCACCCAGCGGGACTCCGAGAAGGCCGCGCTGGCCGTGGAACGGCGCGAGCTGAGGGAGCGGCCGGAGGCGGAGCCGGCCGAGCTGACGGACCTGCCGGCACGGCGAGGGCTGACGCGGGAGGTGGCCCGGGAGGCGGCGGTCCAGCTGACGGAGCGGGACGCGCTGCGGGCGCACGCGCGCGTGGAGCTCGGCACCGACCCCGACGAACTCACCAACCCCTGGCACGCCGCCTGGGCCGGCTTCCTCGCTTTCACGGCGGGCGCGCTGCTGCCGTTGCTCGCCATCGTCCTGCCGCCGGCCGAGTGGCGGCTGGCGGTGACGGTGGGCTCGGTGCTGACGGCCCTGGCCGCCACGGGCTGGAGCAGCGCCCGCCCGGGGGCCGCCCCGCCGGCACGCGCGGTGACGCGGAACGTCGTGGGCGGGGCGGTGGCGATGGGGGTCACGTACGCGGCGGGGAGCCTGCTGGACGTGGCGGGGGTATGACGCGCGAGTCGTCCATTGGCGGAGATGGCCAACCGGCAAGCGCTTACCTCCGGTAATACTTATCGGTAACAACGTCTAGCCGCGGCAGGTTTCCCGGTCCTACGGTGCAGCCATGCCGAACCTCCCCAACGTCGTGCTGTGGTCCATCCCCGCCTTCGTGCTGCTCGCCGTCGTCGAGATGATCAGCGTCCGGCTCCATCCCGACGACGACGCGGCCGGGTACGACGCCAAGGACGCCGCCACCAGCGTCACCATGGGGCTCGGCAGTCTCGTGTTCGACCTGCTGTGGAAGATCCCCGTCGTCGCGATCTACACGGCCGTCTACGAACTCACCCCGCTGCGCGTGCCGGTGCTGTGGTGGACGGTCGCGCTGATGCTCCTCGCACAGGACTTTTTCTACTACTGGTCCCACCGGGGACACCACGTCGTCCGCATCCTGTGGGCCTGTCACGTCGTCCACCACTCCAGCCGCAGGTTCAACCTCACCACCGCCCTGCGCCAGCCGTGGACCTCCCTGACCGTCTGGCCGTTCTACGTCCCCCTGGTCGCCGCCGGCGTGCACCCGGCCGCCCTCGCCTTCTGCTCCTCGGCGAACCTGGTGTACCAGTTCTGGATCCACACCGAGCGGATCGACAGGATGCCCCGCTGGTTCGAGGCCGTCTTCAACACCCCGTCCCACCACCGGGTGCACCACGCCTCCCAGGGCGGCTATCTGGACCGCAACTTTGGCGGCATCCTCATCGTCTGGGACCGCCTCTTCGGTTCCTTCACCGCGGAGCGGGAGCGCCCGGTGTACGGGCTGACCAAGAACATCGACACGTACAACCCGCTGAAGGTGGCCACCCACGAGTACGTGGCCATCGCCAAGGACCTGCGCCGTGCGACGGGTTGGCGCGAGCGCACGGGCCGCCTGTTCCGGGGCCCGGGCTGGCAGCCGGCGCCCGCAGCGGCGGCGGGACCCGCGGTGCCGGGACCCGCGACGGCGGGACCCGCGGCGCCGACGCCGGGCCGCGTCACCCCGCTCGCGCCGGCCGACGAGAACCCGGCCGCGTGAGCGCTGCCCGCGCGCTGCTCGTCGCCTTCTTCTGTGCCGCCCTCGCCGACCTGGCCTTCCTCGCCGCCGGCTTCACCCCCGGCCACGTGGCGGTCAAGCCGCTGCTGATGCCGTTGCTCGCCGGCTGGGCCGCCCGCTCCGGCGCTCCCCGGCCGCTCGTCGCCGCCCTGCTGTGCGGGTGGGCCGGGGACACGCTGCTGCTGTGGGACGCCGAGCCCGCCTTCCTCGCCGGGATGGCCTGCTTCGCCGTCGGGCACGTGTGCTACCTGATCCTCTTCGCGCGGTACGGCGGCCCCACGCACCCGCGTGCCGTCCCGGCCGCCCTCGCCTACTCCGCCGCCCTCGCCGTCACGGTCGCCCTGCTCGCCCCCGGTCTCCCGTCCGGCCTACGAGTCCCCGTCGCCGTCTACAGCGCCCTGCTCACCGCCATGGCCTGCACGGCCGCCGTCCGCCTCGGCGTCGCCGCCGGAACCGGGGGCGCGCTGTTCATGCTCTCCGACACCCTCATCGCCACCGGCGTCGCCGACCGGCCGCAGCCTCCCCGGCCCGACCTGTGGATCATGCTCACGTACCTGGCCGCGCAGTACCTCCTGGCGCGCGGCACGACAAGGGCGCGGCCGGTGCAGCACCGGCCGCGCCCCTGACCGCGTGGGTTACTTCACCGCGCGCAGCGCGTTCACGATGCCGGCGCCGTAGAAGCCGTTGGCGCGCGTGCCGCCCTTGCACACCGCGTCCTGCGTGCCGTCGCCGTTCTGGTCGTAGGACTCGGGGCAGGCGGTCGCGTCGGCCTGGGCCTTCAGCAGGGCCTGCAGCTGAGCCGGGGACGCCCACGGGTGCTCGGACTTGAGCAGCGCGGCGACGCCCGCGGCGTGCGGCGACGCCATCGAGGTGCCCTGGAGGAAGCCGTACGCGTTGTTCGGCATGGTCGACAGGATGCGGCCGTTCTTCGACGGCGTGTCCGGGATCTGGTAGAGCCGGTCGCCACCGGGCGCGGCCACGTCGACGACGCCGCGGCCGTACGAGGAGTAGTACGACTTGAGGTTGCTGACGCCCGTGGCGCTGACCGTGACGATGCCCGGCAGCTGGGTCGGCACGTCGAAGCACTCGTGCGGGTCGATCGTGCGCTCGACCGGCGTGGAGTCGTCCGGGCTGGAGTCGTCGACGATCGCGTCGGCGTCCAGGTCGTGGTTGGAGTTGCCGGCCGACGCCAGGTGCAGCGTGCCCTTGGCCTGCGCGTACAGCTGGGCCCGGTTGACCGCGTCGACGATGGCCCGCTGGTCGGGGTCGTCCATGCAGTTGTACAGCCACGGGTCGACGTAGTAGCTGTTGTTCGTGATCTCGACGCCGTGGTCGGCGGCGAAGACGAACGCGCAGACGACGTTCTCCGGGTAGAAGAGTCCGTCGTTGGGGTCGCTGACCTTGATGCTGGAGACCTTCACGCCCGGCGCGACGCCAGCGACGCCGATGCCGTTGCGGGCCGCGGCGATCTCGCCGGCGACGTGCGTGCCGTGGTAGTCGTTCGCGGTGTACGGCCGCCAGGCGCCCTCGCTGGTGTCCGCGACGCCGCCCACGCAGTTGGCGGACTGGCCCGCGGAGAAGTTCGGGGCGAGGTCCGGGTGGGTGTCGTCCACGCCGGTGTCGATGACCGCGACGGTCACCTTGGAGCTGCCCGGGTTGATCCGCGCGGCCCGGTCGGCGCCGATGGCCCGCAGGTCCCACTGGTCGGCCTCGAGCGGCTCGGCGCCGTCCTCGGCGGCGGCCTCGACCTTCGCGGCCTCCGCGTCCGTCAGATAGTCGGCCGCGCCCATGTCCGTCGTGCCCTGGGCGACCAGCGGCGAGGTGCGCGTGGCGCCCGCGGACTGCACTCCGCGCACCGCGCGCATCGCCTCGCCGAACTCCGGGTTCGCCGAGTGCGCGACGATCACGCCGATGCGGTCGTACGTCGTCACGACCGTGCCGCCCGCGGCGACGACGGCCTTCTCGACGGACGCGATCGTGCGCCGGTCCACCTTGGTGTTGACGACGTACGCCAGGTTCGCCGCCTCCGCCGTCCGGGCGCCGGTCTCCGCGAGCGGGGCGGCCGAGGCGGCGGCGGGCAGGAAGCCGAGGGAGGCGGTCAGCGACAGCACGACGGGCACGGCGAGCGCGAGCCGACGTCTGGAACGCAGATGAGCCATGGGGTCTCCACATCATCCGGGAAACGAGAGTCCGCCCGAGGCACAGATGGGCCTTGGGCAGGTGCATGACGAACAGTGCACGCCGAAGCTATCCCCCGAACTTGCTGGCCAGCAATGACTTCCGGGCGCGAGTTCGAAAAGACTGCGGACGACTTGAACCGGCACCCGCGTCGCGCCGTGACGTTGAGCAGGGAGGCCGCGCATGAGCGAGCCCCCTGTCGGATCACCGCCGGAGCGCCTAACATCACCGCCCGGTCATGTGATCCACATCACTATGACGCATGAGCCGTTCCCTGTCCGTCGTACGAGGAGACTCCGTGGCCACCGACGCACCGCCCCCCTCGAAACCAGTTCACCGACTCCCCTCGCCCGAGGAGTTCGTCGAGGTGCACGAGAGCGCGGAGTTCGGTGATCTGCGCCGCTCCTACCGCTCCTTCGCCTTTCCGCTGACCGTCGGCTTCATCGCCTGGTACCTGCTGTACGTGCTGCTGTCCAACTACGCGGGCGGCTTCATGGGCACGAAGCTGTTCGGCAACATCAACGTCGCCTTCGTCCTCGGCGTCGCCCAGTTCGTCACCACGTTCCTCATCGCCTGGTGGTACTCCCGGCACGCCGCCGCGGAGCTGGACCCGAAGGCCGAGGCCATCAAGACCCGGATGGAGGGCGGCGCATGAGCCCCGCACAGCAGACCGTGATCCTCGCCGCCAACGAGGCCAGCGAGCACCGGCCGCTCATCATCACCCTGTTCGCACTGTTCGTCGTCGCGACCCTGTTCATCACCGTCTGGGCCGGCCGCCAGACCAAGGACGCCGCCGACTTCTACGCCGGCGGACGCTCCTTCAGCGCCTTCCAGAACGGCCTGGCCGTCTCCGGCGACTACATGTCGGCCGCGTCCTTCCTCGGCATCGCGGGCGCCATCGCCCTCTTCGGCTACGACGGCTTCCTCTACTCCATCGGCTTCCTGGTCGCCTGGCTGGTGGCCCTGCTGCTGGTCGCCGAGCCGCTGCGCAACTCCGGCCGCTACACAATGGGCGACGTCCTCGCCTACCGCATGCGCCAGCGCCCGGTGCGCACCGCGGCCGGCACCTCCACCATCGTCGTGTCGATCTTCTATCTGCTCGCCCAGATGGCCGGCGCGGGCGTCCTGGTCTCCCTGCTGCTCGGCATCACCTCCGACGCCGGCAAGATCCTCATCGTCGCCCTCGTCGGCATCCTGATGATCATGTACGTCTCCATCGGCGGCATGAAGGGCACCACCTGGGTCCAGATGGTCAAGGCCGTGCTGCTCATCGGCGGCACGATCCTCATTACGTTCCTGGTGCTGCTGAAGTTCAACTTCAACGTCTCCGACCTGCTCGGCGAGGCCGCCGAGAACAGCGGCAAGGGCGCCGCCTTCCTGGAGCCCGGACTCCAGTACGGCGCCACCGGCACCTCCAAGCTGGACTTCATCTCCCTCGGCATCGCCCTGGTCCTGGGCACCGCGGGCCTGCCGCACATCCTGATCCGCTTCTACACCGTGCCCAACGCCAAGGCCGCCCGTAAGTCGGTGAACTGGGCCATCGGCATCATCGGCGCCTTCTACCTGATGACCATCGCCCTCGGCTTCGGCGCCGCCGCGCTGATCTCCCAGGACGAGATCATCGCGTCCAACCCGTCCGGCAACACCGCGGCCCCGCTGCTCGCCCTCCACCTGGGCGGCGTCGACTCCGCGTGGGGCGCGATCCTGCTCGCCACCATCTCGGCGGTGGCCTTCGCGACGATCCTCGCCGTGGTCGCCGGCCTCACCCTGGCCTCGTCCTCGTCGTTCGCCCACGACATCTACGCCAACGTCATCAGGAAGGGTCAGGCCACCGAGAAGGAGGAGGTCCGGGCCGCCCGCCTGGCCACCATCGGCATCGGCGTCGTCTCCATCGCCCTGGGCGCCCTCGCCCGCGACCTCAACGTCGCCGGCCTGGTCGCGCTGGCCTTCGCGGTCGCCGCCTCCGCCAACCTGCCGACCATCCTCTACAGCCTGTTCTGGAAGCGCTTCACCACCCAGGGCGCGCTGTGGTCGATCTACGGCGGCCTCATCGTCGCCGTCGGCCTGGTGCTGTTCTCCCCGGTCGTCTCCGGCGACCCGAAGGCGATGTTCCCGGACGTCGACTTCGCTTGGTTCCCGCTCAAGAACCCGGGCATCATCTCCATCCCGTTCGGCTTCCTGATGGGCTGGCTCGGCACCGTCCTGTCGAAGGAGGAGCCCGACGCCAAGAAGTTCGCCGAGCTGGAGGTCCGGTCCCTGACCGGCACCGGAGCGCACTGACACGCGTCGCACCGCGTACCGACGGCCGCGCCGTGGGGGCCTGCTGGTGGGTTCCCGCGGCGCGGCCGCGCCGTTCTCCGTGGGATGCGGGCGTCCCGCGTTGTCGGTGCGGTCGCGTAGGCTCGCAGGTGTCGTAGAAGAAGTGCTCCGCGATCCGCTGAGGGAGTGGGCCCCGTGCTCATCGACACCTACGGCCGGGTGGCCACCGACCTGAGGGTCTCGCTGACCGACCGCTGCAACCTGCGCTGCACGTACTGCATGCCCGAGGAAGGGCTGCAGTGGCTGGGCAAGACGGATCTGCTCACCGACGACGAGATCGTCCGCCTGATAGGCATCGCGGTCACCTCGCTCGGCGTCGAGGAGGTCCGCTTCACCGGCGGCGAGCCGCTGCTGCGCCCCGGCCTGGTCGGCATCGTCGAGCGCGTCGCCGCCCTGGAGCCGCGGCCCCGGATGTCCCTGACGACCAACGGCATCGGCCTCAAGCGCACCGCCCCGGCCCTGAAGGCGGCGGGCCTGGACCGCGTCAACGTCTCCCTCGACACCCTGCGCCCCGACGTCTTCAAGGCCCTCACCCGCCGCGACCGCCACCGGGACGTCCTGGAGGGCCTGACGGCCGCGCGCGAGGCCGGCCTCACCCCCGTGAAGGTCAACTCCGTGCTGATGCCGGGGCTCAACGACGACGAGGCCCCCGACCTGCTCGCCTGGGCCGTCGAGCACGACTACGAACTGCGGTTCATCGAGCAGATGCCCCTCGACGCCCAGCACGGCTGGAAGCGCGACGGCATGATCACCGCTGGGGACATCCTCGACTACCTGCGCACCCGCTTCGACCTCACGCCCGAGGGCGACGAGGCCCGCGGCTCCGCCCCCGCAGAACGCTGGCTGGTCGACGGCGGCCCGCACCGCGTCGGCGTCATCGCCTCCGTCACCCGCCCGTTCTGCCGGGCCTGCGACCGCACCCGCCTCACCGCCGACGGGCAGATACGCACCTGCCTGTTCGCCACCGAGGAGACCGACCTGCGCACCGCCCTGCGCTCCGGCGCACCCGACGAGGAGATCGCCCGCCTGTGGAAGGCGGCCATGTGGGGCAAGAAGGCCGGCGCGGGCCTGGACGATCCCTCGTTCGTCCAGCCGGACCGGCCGATGTCCGCGATCGGCGGCTGACCGCGATCGGCGGCTCACCGCGTCCGCGGCGGGTCAGGACCCCTGTCGGGACTCCCACTGAGCGAGCAGGACGACGTCCTTCAGGAAGCCTCGCACGCCCAGGAACTGCGACAGATGCTCCCGGTGCTCCTCGCAGGCCAGCCAGGTCTTGCGCCGCTCCGGCGTGTGCAGCTTCGGGTTGTTCCACGCCAGCACCCACACGGCGTCGGCGCGGCAGCCCTTGGCGGAGCACACGGGGGTCTCGTCGGTCACGGTTCGTCTCACAGGTCCGTACAAAAGGCGACGCCGAGCAGCCACGGGGGGAGCTGCCCGGCGTCGGTCCGTCGCTCCGACGGGGGATGCGGAGCGCGTACGAAGTATGTCACGGGTAACCGTCCGCCGGGCACCGGAACGTCATGATTGATCTGAGCTTTTCCTGAGCTTTGTGCGCAGTGGGTCCTCGGCCTGCGCGTCGTCCACGCCGCCGGGTTCCTCCGCGTTCCCGCCCGGCGCCGGGGGAGGGGAGATCATCGGCGGATGGGGCACGGTCACGAACGTCGACGGCAGCCCCGGCGCGTTCTCCCGGCCCGCGTTCGCGACGACCACCGCGATATAGGGCAGCACCATGCCGAGCACCAGCCCGACGATCGCGACATGCCGCTCGACGTTCCACAGCACCGCCGCGAGGATCACCGAGAGGGTCCGCACCGACATCGAGATGATGTAGCGCCGCTCCCGCCCGCGGACGTCGTCGTGCAGCCCCTGCCGGGCGCCGGTGATCCGGTACACCTGGGCGTTCCCGCCGCCGCGCCGCTTCAGCATCGCCTTCCACCATCCGCCCGCATCGCGCTGTTCCCCCCGGACACCTCCACGGTACGCCGCCACCCCGCGCTCGCGGAGACCGGGGGCGTCCCCCGTTCGGCCGAGGCCGGCATGCGGCTCCGGGCGCCCCGGCCGAGACTGGGCGTAATGCTCACGCAGATCCGGACGAGGAGGCAGCCATGGGCTGGTTGTGGGCGATCATCGTGGGATTCGTGCTGGGCCTGATCGCCAAGGCGGTCATCCCGGGCAAACAGCACAGTCCCCTCTGGCTGACCACCATCTTCGGCATCCTGGGCGCCATCGTCGGCAACGCCGTGGCCCGGGGATTCGGCGTCGACGAGACGCCGGGCATCGACTGGAGCCGGCACATCTTCCAGCTGGTGGCCGCGATCGTCATCGTGTTCCTCGGCGACATGGTCTACATGGCGCTGCGCGGCAACCGGCGCCGGGCCTGAGCCACGCCGTACGGCGCGGGGGCGTACGCCGTCCCCGGCGGCCGCCCCCGCGCCGGGCGTACGGGTGCTCAGCCGCCGGCGACCTCGACCGCGGCCAGGTTCTTCTTGCCCCGGCGCAGCACCAGCCAGCGGCCGTGCAGCAGGTCCTCGCGCGCGGGCACGGCGTCCTCGGAGACGACCTTGACGTTGTTCACGTAGGCGCCGCCCTCCTTCACCGTGCGGCGCGCGGCCGACTTGCTCGGCACCAGGCCGACCTCCGCGAACAGGTCCACCGCCGGGCCCAGCTCGGCCACCGTGACGTGGGGCACCTCGGACAGCGCCGCGGCGAGCGTCCGCTCGTCGAGACCGCCCAGTTCGCCCTGGCCGAACAGCGCCCGGGACGCGGCGATCACGGCGGCCGTCTGGTCGGCGCCGTGCACGAGCGTCGTCAGCTCCTCGGCCAGCGCCCGCTGCGCGGCGCGGGCCTGCGGCCGCTCCTCGGTCTGCTTCTCCAGCTCCTCGAGCTCCTCACGGGACCTGAAGGACAGAATCCGCAGGTAGCGCGAGATGTCCCGGTCGTCGACGTTCAGCCAGAACTGGTAGAACGCGTACGGCGTCGTCATCTCCGGGTCGAGCCAGACGGCGCCGCCCTCGGTCTTGCCGAACTTGGTGCCGTCCGCCTTCGTCATCAGCGGCGTCGCCAGCGCGTGCACGGTGGCGTCCGGCTCCAGCCGGTGGATCAGGTCGAGGCCGGCCGTGAGGTTGCCCCACTGGTCGCTGCCGCCCTGCTGGAGCGTGCAGCCGTAGCGCCGGTAGAGCTGCAGGAAGTCCATGCCCTGGAGCAGCTGGTAGCTGAACTCCGTGTAGCTGATGCCCTCGGAGGACTCCAGCCGCCGGGCGACCGGCTCCTTCGTCAGCATCTTGTTGACGCGGAAGTGCTTGCCGATGTCGCGCAGGAACTCGATCGCGGAAAGGTTCTGCGTCCAGTCGAGGTTGTTGACCATCACGGCCGCGTTCTCGCCCTCGAAGGACAGGAACGGCTCGATCTGGCCGCGCAGCCGGTCGACCCAGCCGGCGACGGTCTCCGGGTCGTTGAGCGTGCGCTCCGCGGTCGGGCGGGGGTCGCCGATCAGGCCCGTCGCGCCGCCGACCAGGGCCAGCGGCCGGTGCCCGGCCTGCTGCAGCCGCCGTACGGTCAGCACCTGCACCAGATGCCCGACGTGCAGCGACGGCGCGGTCGGGTCGAAGCCGCAATAAAACGTGACGGGACCGTCCGCGAGCGCCTTGCGCAAAGCGTCCTCATCGGTGGACAGGGCGAACAGCCCCCGCCACTTCAGCTCGTCGACGATGTCCGTCACGGTTCTCGCGTCTCCTTGGATGATCTCTCGGGTGGCCCGGTGCGACACCGGGCCACGAACGACTACGAGGTTATACGCCCCGGCTGACAGAACTCATATTGAAATCCGGGATGCGCAGCGGGGGCATCGCGGCCCGGGTGAACCAGTCGCTCCACTCCCGCGGCAGCGTCTTCTCCGTGCGCCCCGCCTCGGTCGCCCGCCCCAGCAGCCCGACCGGCGACTCGTTGAACCGGAAGTTGTTCACCTCGCCGGTCACCTCGCCGTTCTCCACCAGGTAGACGCCGTCCCGGGTCAGGCCCGTCAGCAGCAGCGTCGCCGGGTCGACCTCGCGGATGTACCACAGGCACGTGAGCAGCAGCCCGCGCTCCGTGTCCGCGACCATGTCCGCCAGCGAGCGGTCCTCGCCGCCGTCGAGGACCAGGTTGTCGATGGACGGCGCGAGCGGCAGTCCGGTGAGCCCGGCGGTGTGCCGGGAGGTGAGCAGATGCCTCAGCTCTCCCTCGGCGACCCACTCGGTGGGGGCCAGCGGCAGGCCGTTGTCGAACACCGAGGAGTCGTCGCCGGAGGAGTGCGTCAGCACGAAGGGGGCGCACTCGAGGCCCGGCTCGTCGGGGTCGCTGCGCAGGGTCAGCGGCAGCTCGGTCAGCCGCTCGCCGACGCGGGTGCCGCCGCCCGGCTTGGAGAACACGGTGCGGCCCTCGACCGCGTCCCGGCCCGACGCCGACCACATCTGGTAGATCAGCAGGTCCGCCACCGCGGTCGGCGGCAGCAGCGTCTCGTACCGCCCGGCCGGCAGCTCGGTCCGGCGCTCGGCCCAGCCGAGGCGTACGGCCAGCTCAGCGTCCAGTGCCAGCGGGTCGACGTCCTTGAAGCCACGGGTCGAGCGGCCCGCCCACGCCGAGCGGGCGCGGTCCGGCGACTTGGCGTTCAGCTCCAGCGTCCCGTTCGGCTGGTCGTGCCGCAGCCGCAGCCCCGCGGAGGTCCCGAGATAGCTGGAGGTCAGCTCGTGGTGGGCGAACCCGTACAGCTCGCGTCCGCCGGCCCGCGCGCGGGCGAACGCCTCGCCGAGCGCCGGCGCGAAGTCGGCGAACACGGCGGACGACGTCTCGGCTGGCGCGTCCGTGAAGTCCGGGCTCGCACCGGCCCCGGTCACCAGGGGCTGCGCGTCCTCGGCGGGCCCCGCACCGCGCGCGGCGGCCTCGGCGGCCCGCACCAGCGGCTCCAGCTCGTCCACGGTCACCGCCGACCGTGACACCACGCCGGTCGCCGTACCTTCCTTGCCGTCGACGGTCGCGACGACGGTGAGGGTGCGTCCGCGCGTGACGCCGTTGGTGGTCAGCGCGTTGCCGGCCCAGCGCAGGTTCGCCGTGGAGTGCTCGTCGGCGATCACGACGCAGCCGTCCGCCCGGGACAGTTCCAGGGCCCGCTCGACGATCTCGTGCGGCTTGTTGGCGGACACGCTCATCGACCGGCCTCCTGCGTCGTGTTCAGAATGTTGACGCCCCTGAAGAGGGCGGACGGGCAGCCGTGCGAGACGGCCGCGACCTGGCCCGGCTGGGCCTTGCCGCAGTTGAAGGCGCCGCCCAGTACGTACGTCTGCGGGCCTCCGACGGCCGCCATGGAGCCCCAGAAGTCGGTGGTCGTCGCCTGGTAGGCCACGTCCCGCAGCTGGCCGGTGAGCCGGCCGTTCTCGATCCGGAAGAAGCGCTGGCCCGTGAACTGGAAGTTGTAGCGCTGCATGTCGATGGACCACGACCGGTCGCCGACCACGTAGATGCCCCGGTCGACGCCTCCGATGAGGTCCTCGGTCGACATCCCGGCCGGGTCCGGCCGCAGTGAGACGTTGGCCATGCGCTGCACCGGCACGTGCGCGGGGGAGTCCGCGAACGCGCAGCCGTTGGACCGCTCGAACCCGGTGAGCCGCGCGATCCGCCGGTCCAGCTGGTAGCCGACCAGCGTGCCGTCCTTCACCAGGTCCCACGACTGCGCCTCGACGCCCTCGTCGTCGTAGCCGACGGTGGCCAGGCCGTGCTCGGCGGTGCGGTCGCCGGTGACGTTCATCAGCTCGGAGCCGTATTTCAGCTTGCCGAGCCGGTCGAACGTCGCGAACGAGGTGCCCGCGTAGGCGGCCTCGTAGCCGAGCGCGCGGTCGAGTTCGGTGGCGTGCCCGATGGACTCGTGGATGGTCAGCCACAGGTTGGACGGGTCGACCACCAGGTCGTACAGCCCCGGCTCCACGCTCGGCGCGCGCATCTTCCCGGCGAGCAGCTCAGGCAGCTCGGCCAGCTCCGCGTCCCAGTCCCAGCCGGTGCCCGTCAGGTACTCCCAGCCGCGCCCGACCGGCGGGGCGATGGTCCGCATCGAGTCGAACTCGCCGCTGGAGTCGTCCACCGAGACGGCCGTCAGCTGCGGATGCAGCCGCACCCGCTGCTGCGTGGTCACCGTCCCGGCCGTGTCGGCGTAGAACTTGTTCTCGTGCACGGTGAGCAGCGAGGCGTCGACGTGGTCGACCCCGTCGGCCGCCAGCAGCCGCCCGCTCCACTCGGCCAGCAGCCCGGACTTCTCCTCGTCCGGCACCGTGAACGGGTCGATCTCGTACGACGAGACCCAGGTCCTGTCCGCGTGCACGGGCTCGTCGGCCAGCTCCACGCGCTCATCGGACCCGGCCGCCCGGATCACCTGGGCCGACAGCTTCGCCATCGCCACCGCCTGCGAGGCGACCCGTGCCGCCGCGTCCATCGTCAGGTCCACGCCCGACGCGAAACCCCAGGTTCCGCCGTGGACGACGCGGACCGCGTAGCCGAGGTCCGTGGTGTCCGACGAGCCGGACGGCTTGCCGTCCCGCAGCCGCCAGGACGCGCTGCGCACCCGCTCCAGCCGGAAGTCGGCGTGCTCCGCCCCGAGCGCACGCGCGCGTGCCAGCGCGGCGTCCGCCAGGGCGCGTAGCGGGAGCGCCAGGAATGACTGATCGACTTCGTGGGGCACGAGTGGGATCCCTTCGAGGTGCTCTCCTGCGATGGCCGTCACCGGCAGTGAATCATGGCTCGCAGGCGGGCTTCCGCCGAAAATCCGGGATCGACCGGTCCGGCCCGCCGGTCAGGGCGCGGCGATCGTCGCGACGACGGCGATGATCACGAAGATGGCGAGGAACGAGCCGAAGACGAGCAGCATCTTCTTCTGACCGTTGCGGGGGTTCGGGTCGAGCACAGGCATACGGCAAGTCTCGCACCCCCGCCGCGCAGCGGGCCCCCGGGGGTGTCAGCGGCGCGCCTCGTCCTCGACCGTGCGGTCCCGGCCGGCCAGGACGCCCACGGCCGTCTGCGGGATCATCAGCGCGGCCATCAGGGCCAGCGGCAGGCCCCAGCCGCCGCTGTGCTGGTAGAGCACGCCCACCAGGAGCGGACCGGGGATGGACAGCAGATAGCCGGCGCTCTGCGCGAAGGCCGACAGCTGGGCGACGCCCGCGCCCGTCCGGGCCCGCATGCCGACCATGGTCAGGGCCAGCGGGAAGGCGCAGTTGGACACGCCGAGCAGCACGGCCCACGCCCAGGCCCCGCCGGCGGGCGCGAGGTACAGGCCGGCGTACCCGGCGAGCCCGCAGGCGCCCAGCGCCACCACGATCGGGCCCTGGTGCGGCAGCCGGGTGGCCAGCCGCGGGATGACGAAGGCCAGGGGCACGCCCATCACCATGGTGACGGCGAGCAGCACCCCGGCCGTGCCGGCGGGCACGCCGGCGTCCCGGAAGATCTGCGCCATCCACCCCATGGTGACGTAGGCGCCGGTGGCCTGGAGGCCGAAGAACACCGCAAGAGCCCAGGCGGTGCGGCTGCGGGTGATCCGCAGGGCGGGCGCGGGCGCGGGCGCGGACGGCAGCTCGGCGGCCGGTTCCCGGTCCCGTGCGAACGCCAGCCACGGCGCCACGGCGGCCCCGGCGAGTCCCGCCCACACCGCGAGACCCGAGCGCCAGTCGCCGCCGAGGGCGTCGGTCACGGGCACGGTGACCGCGGCGGCCGTCGCGGTGCCGAGGGCGAGGGCCATGGAGTAGAGGCCGGTCATGGTGCCGACCCGGTCGGGGAAGCGGCGCTTGACGATGACCGGCATCAGGACGTTGGCGACCGCGATGCCGGCCAGCGCGAGGGCGGTGGCGGCGAGGAAGCCGGCCGTGCCGCCGGCGTAGGGGCGCACCAGCAGGCCGGCGGCGATGGCCGTCATGCCGGCGCACACCACCGCCCCCGCCCCGAAGCGGCGGGCCAGACGCGGGGCGGTGACGCCGAAGACGGCGAAGCACAGCGGCGGCACCGAGGTCAGCAGCCCGGCCACGCTGCCGCTCATGCCGAGCCCTTCACTGACCTCCTCCAGCAGGGCGCCGAGGCTGGTGATGGCGGGGCGGAGGTTCAGGGCGGCCAGGACGATGGCGACGACGGTCAGCCGGGCGGCCCACGCGCGCGGGGCGCCGGCCGCCCGGTGCGCCGGACCCCTGCCGACCGTGCCGCCCGGTCCGCCTGCCGCACTCGATCCGCGCGATCCGTCCGTCCTGGGTGCCCGGGTCCCGAGCGTCCGGGTCCTGAGCATCCGGGTCCTGGGTATCCGGCTCGTACGGGTTTCCTTGCTCGCCATGTCAGCCATCATAGAATCATGGGATGATTGGGTGACCATCCCCCGTGCGGCCGGCGGTCGCCCGGTCCGTGCAAAGGTGTGCCATGGCCCTGAGTCACCCCCGCCGCTCGGCCCTGTCCGAGCAGGTCATCGCCGAGCTGCGCACCCAGATCACCTCCGGCGAATGGCCCGTCGGCTCCCGCATCCCGACCGAGACCGAGCTGGTCGAACAGCTCGGAGTCGCCCGCAACACGGTCCGCGAGGCCGTCCGCGCCCTCGCCCACAACGGGCTCCTGGACATCCGCCAGGGCTCCGGCACCTACGTCGCGGCCACCAGCGAGCTGGCGGGCGTCATGCACCGCCGGTTCGCCGACGCGGACCCCCGGCACATCGCCGAGCTGCGCTCCGCCCTGGAGTCGGCCGCGGCGCGGCTGGCCGCCGAACGGCGCACCGAACGGGACCTCGGACAGCTCGACGCCCTGCTGAGGCGGCGGGAGGAGGCCTGGGAGTCCGGTGACAGGGAGGAGTTCGTGACCGCCGACGCCACCTTCCACCTGGCCGTCGTGGCCGCCTCGCACAACGACGTCATGACCGAGATGTACGCCGACCTCGGCGAGGTGCTGCGCGACTGGCTCCGCGACGACATCGGCGACGAGCTGACGCCGGAGACCTACCAGGAGCACGCCCGGCTGCTGGACGCCATCCGCGCGGGCGACGCGGAGACGGCGGCGGCCGTGGCCGCGGGCTACCCCTTCCTGTGCCGGTTCAGCTCCCCCGGTTCTGGTGGCTGACCCAGGCCGAGCGCACTTCCTTCCAGCAGCGGCCGGTCAGCCGTACCGTCGTGGCCGGCCCCGCGTCCACGGGCGCGCTGTCGGTGTCGAGGTCCCACCACCGGTCGCACTCGATGTGCAGGCGGACCCGGTCGGTGTCCACATAGGGGTTGTGACAGCGGGCGACCACCCGCGAGCCCCGCACGCTCGTGCCGCATTCGGCGCCGAACGGCGCCGGGGAGGGTGCGGAGGCGGGCCGGGCCGGAATCCCGGCCGGTACGCGCGCGTGGTCGAGGACGTCGTACGGCAGGGACGCGGTGAGGGCCACGGCGGCGGTCACTGAGGCCAGTTGGCGAAGCAGGCGCACAAGGGGGGACCTCCTCGGCCGTGCTGGGGAGGGACGCGTGGGTGAACGCGTAATCCAGAGTGCCCAGTTGTCCGCCTCCTCCGCTCGGCCGGTTGGGCCGAACGGGCGACGCCCCGTTCCCCGCGCGCGGCGGGGAACGGGGCGTTTCGCGAGACCCGGGGGCGCTACGCGCCGATGGCGTGCAGACCGCCGTCCACGTGGATGATCTCGCCCGTGGTCTTCGGGAACCAGTCGCTCAGCAGCGCCACGACGCCGCGGCCGGCCGGCTCCGGGTCCTTCAGGTCCCACTCCAGCGGGGCGCGGGTGTCCCAGACGGACGCCAGCTCGGCGAAGCCCGGGATGGACTTCGCGGCCATCGAACCGATCGGGCCCGCCGAGACGAGGTTGCAGCGGATGTTCTGCTTGCCCAGGTCACGGGCCATGTAGCGGCTGGTGGCCTCCAGCGCCGCCTTGGCCGGGCCCATCCAGTCGTACTGCGGCCACGCGTACTGCGCGTCGAAGGTCAGGCCGACGACCGAACCGCCATTCTGCATCAGCGGCAGGCATGCCATCGTGAGCGACTTCAGCGAGTACGCCGAGACGTGCATCGCCGTGGCGACGGACTCGAACGGCGTGTTCAGGAAGTTGCCGCCGAGCGCGTCCTGCGGGGCGAAGCCGATGGAGTGCACGACGCCGTCCAGGCCGCCCAGCTCCTCGCCGACCAGGTCCGCGAGCCGCCCGAGGTGCTCGTCGTTGGTGACGTCCAGCTCGATGACCTTGGTGGGCTTCGGCAGCTTCCTGGCGATGCGCTCGGTCAGCGTGGGCCGCGGGAACGCGGTCAGGATGATCTCCGCACCCTGCTCCTGGGCCAGCCTCGCAGTGTGGAAGGCGATGGAGGACTCCATCAGCACACCGGTGATCAGGACGCGCTTGCCCTCGAGAATTCCGCTCATGGTGATCAGTGACCCATTCCCAGTCCGCCGTCAACGGGAATGACGGCTCCAGTGATGTACGAGGCGTCGTCCGAGGCGAGGAACCGCACCGTCGCGGCGATCTCCTCGGGGCGCGCGTACCGGCCGAGCGGCACCTGCGCGACGATGCCCGCGCGCTGCTCCTCGGACAGTGCCTGGGTCATGTCGGTGTCGACGAAGCCCGGCGCGACGACGTTGAAGGTGATGTTGCGCGAACCCAGCTCACGGGCGAGGGAACGGGCGAAGCCGACCATCGCGGCCTTGGAGGCGGCGTAGTTCGCCTGCCCCGCGGAACCGAGCAGCCCGACGACGGACGAGATGAGGACGACGCGGCCCTTCTTGGCGCGCAGCATGGCACGGTTGGCCCGCTTGACGACCCGGAAGGTGCCGGTGAGGTTGGTGTCGACGACCGAGGTGAAGTCCTCCTCGGACATGCGCATCAGGAGCTGGTCCTTGGTGATGCCGGCGTTGGCGATCAGCACCTCGACCGGGCCGTGTTCGGCCTCGATCTCCTTGTAGGCCTGCTCCACCTGCTCGGAGTCGGTGATGTCGCACTTGACCGCGAGAAAGCCGGCCGGCGGCTCACCCGAGCGGTACGTGATCGCGACCTTGTCGCCGGCGTCGGCGAAAGCGCGGGCGATGGCGAGGCCGATGCCCCGGTTGCCTCCGGTGACGAGAACCGAGCGGCTCAACGGATCACCCTTTCGATTGCGGTCGGATTCCCCCGCCCGAACACCTGGATGACAGGCGGCTTCCTACCAGAACCTATCGGGCGGCCCCCGCCCCGGGACATTCGGGCACCGACAGCGGCGCACCCGGTGACCTGTCGGATTCCTACAGTCGGCCGCGCATGGGCTGCGCCGTGGCCGCGCTCTTGAGGCGCCCTCGGCGCGAGCGGGGAGGGTGGGGGTAGCCCCCCTGTCCCCTAGGGGGCCAGGGTCAGGGTCGAGTGGGTGGATCACCGGATGGGTTCGCGTCCGCCGGTTCCGTACCTTCGAAGCGTGGCCGCAGGAGGCGGTCACGACCCGCTCGAGGACGGACCCCCGGAGGCATCATGTCGGCCAGCACCCACCCCCGCCCCCACCCGGCGAACACGGGCCGCGTCGACATCCGTCTGCCCTGGTGGGCGCTGGCGCTGCCCGCGCTCGCCTTCGGCGTCCTGCTCGCGATGATGATGAACCCCGCCGAGGCCCACGCCGCGGGCGAGGAGCCCGTCGTCGCCCACCTCGTCGAGCGCGTCCAGCAGCTCATAGCCCACTGAGGACGGGCGGAGCCGCCCGCCAACTACCCGCGCCCGATGGCTCGTTTTCTGCGAAGCTGGGACCCATGAGCGTCGCAGAACCCCGCAGGATTGTCCTCTTCCGGCATGCGAAGGCCGACTGGCCCCAGGTGAACGACCACGAGCGGCCGCTCGCCGAGCGGGGGCGCATGGACGCCGCCGTCGCCGGGCGCAAGCTGGCCGACTCCGGGATCCCCTTCGACCTGGCCCTGTGCTCCACCGCGACCCGGACCAGAGAGACGTGGAAACTGGCCGTGCAGGAGTTCCCGCACCGGCCGAAGACCGTCTACGAGGAGCGGATCTACGAGGCCTCGCCCGGCGAGCTGATCGCCGTGCTCAACGAGACTGCCGACGACGTCCACAACATCCTGCTCATCGGCCACAACCCCGGCATCCAGGGGCTCGCCGAGGTGCTGTCCGGCTCGGCCGAACCCGAGCCCCGCGAGCGGATGACCCGACGCGGCTTCCCGGCCGCCGCCTTCGCCGTGCTGTCCTTCACCAGCCCCTGGAAGTCCCTGGAGCCCGGCGTCGCCACCCTGCTCGACTACTGGGCCCCGTCCGAGTGACGGCGCCGCGTCCCCGGGCCGTCCTCGTCTCCGGGACCGCTCAGGGACGCGGCCGGTCAGCTCTCCTCGTGCGCGTCCGCCGCCTCGACCTCTTCGCGGGTGACGCCCAGCAGATACAGCACCGTGTCCAGGAACGGCACGTTCACCGCCGTGTGCGCGGCCTCCCGCACCACCGGCTTGGCATTGAAGGCGACGCCGAGACCCGCCGCGTTCAGCATGTCCAGGTCGTTCGCGCCGTCGCCGATGGCCACCGTCTGGGCCAGGGGCACGCCCGCCTCGGCCGCGAACCGGCGCAGCAGCCGTGCCTTGCCCGCCCGGTCGACGATCTCGCCGGTGACCCGGCCGGTGAGCCTGCCGTCGACGATCTCCAGCGTGTTGGCCTGCGCGAAGTCCAGGCCGAGGCGCTCCTTGAGGTCGTCGGTGACCTGGGTGAACCCGCCGGAGACCACGCCGACTTGGTAGCCGAGTCGTTTCAGCGTGCGAATCAGCGTGCGCGCGCCGGGGGTCAGCCGCACCTCGCTGCGCACCTTGTCCACCACGGAGACGTCCAGCCCCTTCAGCAGCGCCACGCGCGCGTGCAGCGACTGCTCGAAGTCCAGCTCGCCCCGCATCGCGGCGGCCGTCACCTCGGCGACCTCGGCCTCGCAGCCGGCGTGCGCCGCGAACAGCTCGATCACCTCGTCCTGGATGAGCGTGGAGTCCACGTCCATCACGACCAGGCGCTGCGCCCGCCGGTGCAGGCCCGCCGAGACGACCGCGACGTCCACGCCGAGCGCCGCCGCGTCGGTCACCAGGGCGGTGCGCAGCGGCTCCGTCTCCACGCCGGACACCGCGAACTCGACCGCCGTCACCGGGTACTTGGCGAGCCGGAAGATGCGGTCGATGTTGCCGCCGGCCCGGGTGATGCGGCCGGCGATCGACGCCGTCGCCTCCGCGGTGAGCGGGTGTCCGAGGACGGTCACCAGGGACCGGCCGAGACCGCGCGGGCGGTTGTCGCCGCGGCCGGAGATGATCTCCGCCTGCATCTTCATCGACTCCGCCCAGCTGTGGACGGTGGCCCGCAGATCGCCCTCCTGCCCGCGCGGCGGCTCGGTCACGAGCGCGCACAGCACGATCCGGCCACGGGTGACGACCTGCTCGATGTCGACCACGTCGACGGAGTAGGCGGCGAGGGTGTCGAAGAGTCCGGCCGTGATGCCCGGCCTGTCCTTGCCGAAGATCTTCACAAGGAGAGTGGGGACGTCAGAGGTCTGCGAAGCGCTCATGGTGTTCCCACGGTAACCGGCACGCAGTGCCCGCCGCCCGCGAGGTCCGCCTGCCGGACACGGAACACTGCACAACACTGGGTGGCGCCCGGGTGGCGTGCATCCGACGGCGTGGTTCACCGCTGCGGGGCTCGGGCGCCGACGCCGGGAGGGCTCGGGGATCACGCCGGTGCGGCTCAGGACCCGCGCCCGAGGGCTCAAGGTCCGCGCCGGGGCGGGCGTGGTGGCGGGGGCGGGCCGTCGCCGGGGGAGGCGGGCGGCCGAGGCGGTCGCTCGGGCGGGGGTTCAGGGGCCGCATGAGGGTGAGGGCGCCGTGCACGTCGACGCCGGCAGGTCGCCGAGGCCCAGTGCGCCCCGCCGAGCGCGACGACGCCGTGCCCGGCCCGCGTCACCGCGCCCAGCGCCGCCGCGAACAGGGCGATCACCGCCCCCGCCCGCGCGACGAGTGTCGGCCGCCGTGATGCCGACCCCCGCCCGCCGCAAGGACCGCAGGAAGAACCGGGACAGGAGCAGCGCACCGGTCAGGCCGACCCCCAGTGGCGTGATCTCGACGGCCGTGGCGGCCTCGGCGCCGTCGAGCCCGAACACGGACACCGCGCCGGACGACGTCACCGAACCGCCCGCCCCGAGCGCCACCACGGCCGCGGTCATCGGCCCCGCAGAGCCCTCCACGCCCCCGCATCCGACGCCCCCGCACCGGACGCGTCCGCCTCCAGCAGCCGCAGCCCGAGCGCCGCGGCGCCCGCCATCGCGGCCACCGCCCAGCTCACCGAGCCCGTCGCGGACAGCAGCACCTCACCCCACGGCACGCGCCGGCCGCGCCCCACCACCGTCCCCCCCGCCGGTCGAAGCGCTCATGGCGGACCCCCCGATCCGCGGCGCGGCCGGCCGCCGCTCATGTCCCCCTCGCGGGGATTACCACTCTCCGGCCCGATATCACCCCCGTCGACGGCGCGCGGGGAAACACCCTCGCGCCGTCTTCACAAGGCCCGGCTTTCGGTCAGGCGGCCCCTCCTGCGATAGTTCCCCCGATGTTCGACATCCCTAGACTCCCCGCGACGGGGGTAATTCGGGGGACAACTCAGTGGGGCATGGAGTGCCGGAACTCGTACTGCAAACCAATGGACGGACCTGGACGCTCGACCCGTCCAGGGCATACACACTCGGACGCGATCCGCAGGGAGACGTCGTGTTCGACGACGCCAGGGTCTCCTGGCGGCACGCCACGGTCAGCTTCAACGGCCGCAGTTGGGTCGTCGAGGACCATGGCAGCACCAACGGCACATACGTGCAGGGGCAGCGGATCCAGCAGTTGGAGATCGGCCCCGGTTCGACGGTGAACCTCGGCAACGCGACCGACGGACCGCAGCTGAACCTCTCGGGCGCCGCGGCCGTCGCCGCACCGCCTCAGCAGCCGTACGCCGCGCAGGCGCCGCAGGCGCAGGGCGCGCCCGCCGGCTGGTCCGCGCCGGCGCAGCAGCACGTCCCGCAGGCGCAGCCGGCGCAGGCCGGCTGGCCGCCGCCGCAGCAGCAGCCCGCGCCGCACATTCCGCCGCAGCAGGGCCCCGGTGGTGGCGCGGGGGCGCCGCCGGTCCACGGCGACCGCAGCCCGACCACGTTCCACCAGTTCTCCCTCGGCCGCGTGATGCGCATCGGCCGTGCCCTGGAGAACGACCTGGTCGTCTCCGACCTCCAGGTCTCCCGCAACCACGCGGAGTTCCACTCGACGCCCGACGGCCGCATGGAGATCCGCGACCTGGGCTCCCACAACGGCACGTACGTCAACGGTCAGCCGATACCCAAGGGCGGCTCCCAGTTGCTCGGGCCGACCGACATCGTGGGCGTCGGCCACTCGACGTTCCGGATCGTCGGCGACCGGCTCGAGGAGTTCGTCGACACCGGTGAGGTCTCCTTCTCGGCCCGCCATCTGACGGTCACGGTCGACGGCGGCAAGCAGATCCTCAAGGACGTCTCCTTCGGCGTCCCGGAGAAGTCGCTGATCGCGGTCATCGGCCCGTCCGGCTCCGGCAAGTCGACCCTGCTCAAGGCGTTGACCGGCTACCGGCCCGCCAACCAGGGCGAGGTGCTGTACGACAACCGGAACCTGTACAAGCAGTTCGCCGAGCTGCGTCAGCGCATCGGTCTGGTCCCGCAGGACGACATCCTGCACAAGGAGCTGACCGTCAAGAAGGCCCTGAAGTACGCGGCCAAGCTGCGCTTCCCGGCCGACACCACGGCGGCCGAGCGCGAGGCCCGCATCGACGAGGTGCTGCGCGAGCTGAAGCTCGACATCCACAAGGAGAAGAAGGTCACCTCCCTCTCCGGCGGCCAGCGCAAGCGCGTCTCCGTCGCCCTGGAGCTGCTGACCAAGCCGTCGCTGATCTTCCTGGACGAGCCGACCTCCGGCCTGGACCCGGGCATGGACCGCGACGTGATGCAGCTGCTGCGGGGTCTGGCGGACGACGGCCGCACGGTGCTGGTCGTCACCCACTCGGTGGCCGAGCTGGCCATCTGCGACAAGCTGCTGGTGATGGCGCCGGGCGGCTCGGTGGCCTACTTCGGTCCGCCCGAGGAGGCGCTGAACTTCTTCGGCTACGACACCTGGGCCGATGTCTTCTCCGCCTTCGAGAACTACCGCGACTACGACTGGGCGGGCCGCTGGAAGGGCTCGCAGCACTACCAGATGTACGCCGCGGACATCGACGCCGTCGCCCCGCAGTCCGTGCAGATGCAGCCCATGCAGGCCATGCGCCCGCCGAAGCCGCAGGGCTGGATGTCGCAGTTCGTCACGCTGGTGCGCCGCTATGTGTCGGTGATCGCCTCCGACCGGGGCTTCCTGGCGCTGATGCTGATCCTGCCGGCGGTGCTCGGCGCGGTGAGCCTGCTCATCGACCCGGACCGGGGCCTGCTGCCCAACCCGCCCCACCCGCAGACCGGCCGGGTCATCCCGAACGGCACGGCCACCACGGTCCTGCTGATCCTCGCGGTCGGCGCCTGTTTCGCCGGCGCGGCCAACTCCGTCCGCGAGCTGATCAAGGAACGGGTCATCTACGAGCGGGAGCGCGCGACCGGCCTGTCCCGGTCGGCGTACCTGATGTCCAAGGTGTTCGTGCTCGGCATGATCACCGTGCTGCAGGGCCTGCTGGTCGGCGTGATCGGTTTCTCCAGCCGGGAGATCCCGGAGGAGGGCCTGGTCCTCGGCGGCATGACGCTGGTCGAGCTGTCGCTTCCGATCATGGCGCTGGGCTTCACCTCGATGATGTTCGGCCTGATCATCTCGTCGCTGGTGAAGACGGCCGAGAAGACCATGCCGCTGCTGGTGATGTTCGCGATCATCCAGGTCGTCTTCACGGGCTGTCTGTTCGCGCTGAACGGCACGGTGGGCGTCAACCAGTTCTCGTATCTGATGCCGTCGCGCTGGGCGGTGGCCGCCGCGGGCGCCACGCTGGACTTCAACCGGATCAGCCCGCCCGAGGAGGCCGGCAACGAGGACCCGCTGTGGGAGAACACCGTGGGCACGTGGGGCATGGACATGGCCGCCCTGCTGATCCTCGGCGCGATCTGCGGCTTCTTCGTGGCCCGCTTCCTGCGCCGCCACGAGCCCGAGGTCATGCGCAAGTAACCGGGGGCTTCGGCCCCGAAGGGCGGCACCCCGTCAGGAGGGTGCCGCCCTTCGGCGTTCTCGTTCGCGTGAAGAGGTCCGCGCCGACCTCAGTACGCGCTGTTGACGTTGTCGATCGAGCCGTAGCGGTCGGCCGCGTAGTTGGCGGCGGCGGTGATGTTGGCGACCGGGTCGTAGATGTTCCACGAGGTGCCGGGCACGTGGTACGCCTGGAAGGTCGGCGGGATCACCTGGAGCAGGCCCTTGGAGGGCACGCCGTTGATGGCGTTGATGTCCCAGTCGTTGATCGCGTTCGGGTTGCCCGAGGACTCGCGCATGATGTTCTTGTGCAGGCCGTGGTAGGAGCCGGGTATGCCCTTGGCGTCCATGATGTCCAGGGCCTGGGTGATCCAGCCGTGCAGGTTGTTCGGGTAGCTCTTGACGGCGGCCTTCCTGACCGGGGCGCGCTCGGCGGAGCGGCTCGCGGTCTGCTTGGCGGCGCGCACCTGCGCGGCCTCGGCGGCGGCCTTCTGCTTCGCGGCCTCGGCGGCCTTCCTCTTGGCGGCGGCGTCGGCCTTCTTCTTGGCGTCGGCCTTCCGCTGCTCCTCCAGGGCCGCGAAGGCCGGGTTCTCGCCGTACAGCGGGTCCGTGAGACCGGCCTTGACGTCCTTGCTCGGCTCGGAGCGGTAGGTCACCGTGGGGGACGAGACGGCCTCGGTGGTGGTGGTCGCGCCGCCTGCGGGGACGACGGTGAAGCCGAGGGCGGCGGCGCCGAGCGTGGCGGCACCGGCGAGGGCGATCTTGCGGTTCCGGGTCAGAGCGCGACTGCGTTCGCGAATCCGGGCATACGTGAGCATGGGGGTTGGACCTCTTCGAATAGCGCGGAGGTCGCTCGGCGTCCGGCGGGGACACGGGGTTGCCCGTACGAACGCCGCGGGTGGGAACCCGCGGCGGTGAGCGACGTCAGCCATTGTTAGCGGCCGGTAAAAAACGGGGCAAAGGTGTGATCTACGATCTCCCATAGTGGATCAGGGAGGGGCAAAGCGGGACAGACCGGGCTGTCTGTCCCGCTGGGATGGGTGGGCCCTTCTCCTATGCGCCTTCGTAGGTGACCTGCGCCCTGTGCGAGGCCTCACACGGCCCGCGCCGCGCTCTCACGAGGAGTTGCGCGAGCAATGCGGAGTGTGAGGTCCGGCTACGGCGCCTCCGGCGGGAGCAGAAGGTGCACGTCCCCGAACTCGTGCCACAGATAGCGCCCGCGCAGCGCCTCCCCGTACCCCCGGTCGATCGCCGCCCGCCCCGCAACCGCCTCCAGCATCAGCAGATGCGAGGCCTCCGGTTCGTGCAGCCCGGTCAGCAGCCCGTCCACCACCCGCACCCCGCGTCCGGGCGTGACCACCAGGTCCGTCCACCCCCGGGCGGCCCGGACCACCCCGTCGGCGCCGGCCGCCGACTCCACCGCCCGCACCGCGGTCGTCCCCACCGCGATCACCCGGCCGTCCCCCGCCCGCACCGCGTTGATCAGCCGGGCCGACGTCGGGGGCACCTCGTAACGCTCCGGGTACGGCGGCTCGTGCGCCTCCGCCGAGGCGACCCCGGTGTGCAGCGTGACCGGCGCGAACCCGACCCCCCGGCTCACCAGCTCCGCCACCGTCCGGCCGGTGAAGGGCCGCGCCGCGCTCGGCATCTCCGCACTGCCCGACCCGTCGCCCGACGGCAGCGCGAACACCGTCTGGTACGCCGACAGCGGCTGATCCCGCTCCGTGTAGGAGTAGCGGATCGGCCGCCCGTGCCGGCGCAGCACCCCGAGCACCTGCGCATCCGTCGGCCGCGCCCACCACAGCCGCTCCCCGGCACCGACGGGCTCCTCCAGCACCAGCCGCGTCCCGTCCGGCAGCCCCACCTCCGCACCCGCGGGACCTCCCGCACGCGGGCGCGTGGTGCCCCTGCCGTCCGGCTCGCGCAGTTCCACCGCCCAGCGCCCGTCGTCCCCCCGCGTCGAGAAGTGCACCACCACGCGCGCGTGCCCGATCCGGCCGTCCACCGCGGCGGCCAGGGTGGGCGAGGTGTTCACCACCAGCAGGTCCCCGGCCCGCAGCAGCAGCGGCAGCTCCCGGAACGCGTGGTGCGACACCTGCGTTCCGCGGGACACCAGCAGCCGTACGTCGTCCCGCTCCAGGCCCGGTCCCCGCTGCTCGGCCGGCACCCGCGCGGACAACTCCTCCGGCACCCGCACCGCGAGCGTCATCGCGTTTCCTCCAGCAGCGCCGACGCCACGATCCGGCCGCTCGCCGGCCGCTCGTCCAGCAGCCGCAGGAACGCCGGGGCCACAGCGGCCGGCTGCGGCCGCGGCCCGTCGTCGTCCGGTACGGCCGCCGCGTACAGGTCGGTGGCCATGTCCCCGGGATCCACCGCCCACACCCGCAGTGCGGGCTCCTCGACGGCCAGCACCGCCGCCAGCCGGTCCAGCGCCGCCTTCGACGCCCCGTAGCCGCCCCACGTCGGGTAGGCCTCCACGGCGGCGTCCGAGCTGACCGCGATCACCGCGCCGGCCCCCGACGCCCGCAGCAGCGGCAACGCCTCGCGCACCAGCCCCAGCGCGGCCACCACATTCACCTCCAGCGCCCGCCGCAGCCCTTCCAGGGGCAGCTCCTCCAGCGGCACCAGCGGCTCGGCGCCCAGCGCGCTCGCGTTGTGCACCAGCAGATCGACCCCGCCGAGCCGCCAGGCCGCGGCCACCAGCCCCGACCGGTGCCCCGCGTCCGTCACGTCCCCCGCGAGCGCCTCCACCCGCGTCCCGTGCGCCCCGAGCTGTGCCGCCGCCTCCCGCAGCGCCCCGGCGCCACGGGCGTTCAGCACCAGATCCCAGCCGCGCGCGGCCAGCCCTTCGGCGAGCGCCCGCCCCAGCCCTTTGGACGCCCCTGTGATGATCGCTACCGGCATGACGTCTCCCCTCGTTCCCGACGCCGCTCGACGGGCGTCGCCTCGACGAGGGGAACGCTAGGAACCGGCCGGCCCGCCGCGCGTCGGACGCAGGCCGCAGAACGACGGGTCCCTTCGGCCTACGCCACCGCACTCCGTCCCGGGGCCTACACCCCGCGCTCCGTCCCCGGCCCTACGCCCCGCGCTCCGTCCCGCGCCCTAGGTCCACCGTCCCGGGCGGCGGCCGTCACAGGTCCGATCCGCGCTGTCGCACCCCGCCGGTAGCGTGGACGCCATGAGTCGAGGACCCCGGTCCGGCCTTGCCGCGGTGAGCGCCGCGCTGCTGGCGATGAGCAGGCATCTGGAGGTGCGCGACGTCCTCAAGACGATCGTCGCCTCCGCCCGTGAGCTGCTCGACGCGCAGTACGCCGCGCTCGGCGTCCCCGACGACCACGGCGGCTTCGCCCAGTTCGTGGTGGACGGCGTCGGCGACGAGCAGTGGAAGGCCATCGGCCCCCTCCCACGCCAGCACGGCATCCTCGCCGCGATGCTGCGCGAGGCGAAACCGCAGCGCCTGGCCGACGTCCGCAAGGACCCCCGCTTCGAGGGCTGGCCCTCCGCCCACCCCGAGCTGGCCGACTTCCTCGGCCTGCCCATCCGCGACGGCGACGAGATCATCGGCGCGCTCTTCCTCGCCAACAAGAACTGCCCCAGACCCGACGGCGGCTGCGGCTTCACCGAGGACGACGAGGAACTGCTGGCCATCCTCGCCCAGCACGCGGCCATCGCCCTCACCAATGCCCGCCTCTACGAACGCAGCCGCGAACTGACCATCGCCGAGGAACGCTCCCGCCTCGCCCACGAACTGCACGACGCCGTCAGCCAGAAACTCTTCTCCCTGCGCCTGACCGCCCAGGCCGCAGCGGCCCTGGTCGACCGCGACCCGGCCCGCGCCAAGGGCGAACTCCAGCAGATCGCCGGCCTCGCCGCCGAGGCCGCCGACGAACTGCGCGCCGCCGTCGTGGAGCTGCGCCCCGCCGCCCTGGACGAGGACGGCCTCGTCGCCACCCTGCGCACCCAGATCCAGGTCCTCGACCGCGCCCACAGCGCGCACGTCACCTTCACCGCGCGCGGCGTGCGGGCCCTGCCCGCCGCCCAGGAGGAGGCTCTGCTGCGCGTCGCCCAGGAGGCCCTGCACAACGCCCTGAGACACTCCGGCGCCACCCGCGTCGACGTCACCCTGGACCGCCACGGCCCCGGAGCCGTCCTGCGGATCGGCGACGACGGCAGCGGCTTCGAACCGCGCACCGTGCGCCGGGCGGGACGCCACCTCGGCCTGGTCTCGATGCGGGACCGCGCGAGCGGCGTCGGCGGCAGGCTGACCGTGCAATCGGCGCCCGGCAAGGGCACCACGATCGAGATGGAGGTCCCCGGTGGCTGACGCAATCAGGGTGCTGCTCGTCGACGACCACCAGGTCGTCCGCCGGGGCCTGCGCACCTTCCTGGAGGTACAGGACGACATCGAGGTGGTCGGCGAGGCCGCCGACGGCGAGGAGGGCGTCGCCCGCGCCGAGGAGCTGCGGCCGGACGTCGTCCTCATGGACGTCAAGATGCCGGGCATGGACGGTGTCGAGGCGCTGCGCAGGCTCCGCGAACTGGACAACCCCGCACGCGTCCTCGTCGTCACCAGCTTCACCGAGCAGCGCACCGTCGTCCCCGCCCTGCGCGCCGGCGCCGCCGGGTACGTCTACAAGGACGTCGACCCCGACGCCCTCGCCGGCGCCATCCGATCGGTCCACGCCGGCCACATCCTGCTCCAGCCGGAGGTCGCCGGCGCCCTGCTCGCCCAGGAGGAGAGCAACGGCGGCCAGGGCAGGGGCGGCACGCTCACCGACCGGGAGCGCGAGGTGCTGAGCCTGATAGCGGACGGCCGCTCCAATCGCGAGATCGCCCGCGCCCTAATCCTGTCCGAGAAGACGGTGAAGACCCACGTCTCCAACATCCTCATGAAACTCGACCTGTCGGACCGCACCCAGGCCGCCCTGTGGGCCGTACGCCACGGCGTAACCGGCTGAGCCAGCCCGCCGGGCGGCGCCGCGCTCAGCGCACGCCCCGCTCCCGCTCCTCCACCATGGAGTTGTACGCCGCCACCTGCGCCCGCCGGGCCGTCCGCTCCACCGGACGCAGCGCCTGCGCCCGCGCCGCCATCTCGCCCGCGCTCACCGCACCCCCGTGCCCCGCCCCGTGCGCCACGGACATCAGCAGGGCCACCCGCTGCGCCAGCTCCAGCACCCGCACCGCCCGCCCCGGATACCCCGGAGCCAGAGCCTCCCGGCCGCGCTCGGCCCGCGCCCGGTAGGCGTCGATCGCCGCCTGCGCCACCGGACCCGACCCGGCCACGTCCAGCCGCGTCAACGCCTCCGTCGCCTCCCGCAGCGCCTCCGCCAGCTCCCGCTCCGCCTCGCCCAGCGAGGGCACGTCGGCCGGCGGCGCCTCCCGCACCGGCAGACAGTGCCAGACGACCTCCACATGCACATCGCCGTCCGGTCCGGCCTCGTACACCTCGGGAACCAGCCCGAAGGCGGCCCCGTGACAGATCACCGCCTCCTCGGCCTCCAGCGCCCGCGCGTTGAACTCCGGCGGACCGCTCAGCCCCAGCGGATGCCCCGGCGCCGGCAGCGCCACCCGCAGCCCCGTCGCCCCGAGCGCCCGCAGCCGTCCCAGCGCCAGCGTCAGACCCACCGGCGCCGACTCGCCCGGCAGCCCCTCCACGCGGTGCACGGCGTCCTCGCCGACGATCGCGACCACGGCGTCGTCCGGCGAGACAAGTCCGGCGAGAAGGGCATTTCCCCAAGCGGCGAGGCGTCCAGAGCGCGGTTCCGAAAGCATGGCTCCCACCCTAAGTACCGGACCGATGGAATGGAGCGGCCGACCGGTGGCGTAGATTTCCTGGAGGGCCGCCCCACCGGCGCGGCGGACCGAGCCACAGGCGAACGCGACAGCCGAGACCGGCCACACTGCAAGGGGAGACAACGCGCTCATGAGCGATGTTCTGGAGCTTCAGGACGTATCCGTGGTCCGTGAGGGCCGGGCTCTGGTGGACCAGGTCTCCTGGTCGGTCAAGGAGGGCGAGCGCTGGGTCATCCTCGGCCCCAACGGCGCCGGCAAGACCACCCTCCTCAACGTCGCGTCCAGCTACGTCTACCCGAGCAAGGGCACCGCCACCATCCTCGGCGAGACCCTCGGCCGCCCCGGCACCGACGTCTTCGAACTGCGCCCCCGCATCGGCATGGCCGGCATCGCCATGGCCGACAAGCTCCCCGGGCGCCAGACCGTCCTGCAGACCGTCCTCACCGCCGCCTACGGCATGACCGCCGCCTGGCAGGAGGAGTACGAGGACGTCGACGAGCAGCGCGCCCGCGCCTTCCTCGACCGCCTCGGCATGTCCGACTTCCTCGACCGGAAGTTCGGCACCCTCTCCGAGGGCG
This sequence comes from Streptomyces sp. NPDC046379, assembly GCF_055587785.1. NCBI lineage: Bacteria > Bacillati > Actinomycetota > Actinomycetes > Kitasatosporales > Streptomycetaceae > Streptomyces > Streptomyces sp. NPDC046379. Next base: position 5,412 of record NZ_JBVJFP010000006.1, on the reverse strand, counting down.
AGCGCAAGCGCACCCTCATCGCCCGCGCCCTGATGACCGACCCCGAGCTGCTCCTGCTGGACGAGCCCGCCGCCGGCCTCGACCTCGGCGGACGCGAGGACCTCGTACGCCGTCTCGGCCGCCTCGCCCGCGACCCCATCGCCCCCTCGATGATCATGGTCACCCACCACGTCGAGGAGATCGCGCCGGGCTTCACTCACGTCCTCATGATCCGCCAGGGCAAGGTCCTCGCCGCGGGCCCGCTGGAGCTCGAACTCACTTCCCGCAACCTCTCCCTCTGCTTCGGCCTCCCGCTCGTCGTGGAGCAGGTCGGCGACCGCTGGACCGCCCAGGGCCTCCCGCTCGCCTGACCCTCCCCGGGCCCACAGCGGACAACAGGGGCGCACACCAAGGGCGTTCGACTCACGGCGCGCCCTGTCCGTGACGCCGCCGCGGACCTACCATGACCGTGTGAACGCCATTGACGCATGGGTGTGGTGGCTCGTCGGAGCGGCGGGGCTCGGCATCGCGCTCGTCGTGACCGCGATGCCGGAACTGGCAATGCTGGCCGCGGGCGCACTGGCCGGCGCGCTCGTCGCCGCGCTGGGCGGCGGCATCGTGGCCCAGGTCGTCGTCTTCGCCGTCGTATCGGTCGCCCTCATCGCCGTCGTACGCCCCATCGCGGCCCGGCACCGCGCCGACCGGCCCCAACACGTCACCGGGGTCGACGCGTTGAAAGGCCGCCAGGCCGTCGTGGTGGAACGCGTCGACGCCTCCGGCGGACGGATCAAGCTCGCCGGCGAGATCTGGTCGGCGCGCGCCCTCGACAACGGCCGCGCCTACGAGGCGGGTGAGGAAGTGGACGTCGTGGACATCGAGGGAGCCACGGCGATCGTCATATGACCCCGCACGACGCAAGGTGGCCGAACACCGCACGAGCCGCGCGACGGTCTGACAGACTCGACCAGCAAGATCTTCGACAACCATAAGATCTTCCAAGAGCGCCGAGGCGGAGAAGGGTACGGGGAACGTCGATGGAACCGGTCATCATCGTCCTGATCATTCTGGTGGTGTTGGTCTTCATCGCCCTGATCAAGACGATCCAGGTCATCCCACAGGCCAGTGCCGCCATCGTGGAGCGCTTCGGCCGCTACACGCGGACGCTGAACGCGGGCCTCAACATCGTCGTCCCGTTCATCGACACCATCCGCAACCGCATCGACCTGCGCGAGCAGGTCGTGCCGTTCCCGCCGCAGCCGGTCATCACCCAGGACAACCTGGTCGTCAACATCGACACCGTCATCTACTACCAGGTGACGGACGCACGGGCCGCGACCTACGAAGTCGCCAGCTACATCCAGGCCATCGAGCAGCTCACCGTCACCACGCTGCGCAACATCATCGGCGGCATGGACCTCGAGCGCACCCTGACCTCCCGCGAGGAGATCAACGCCGCCCTGCGCGGCGTCCTGGACGAGGCCACCGGCAAGTGGGGCATCCGCGTCAACCGCGTCGAGCTCAAGGCCATCGAACCGCCCACCTCCATCCAGGACTCGATGGAGAAGCAGATGCGCGCCGACCGCGACAAGCGCGCCGCGATCCTCCAGGCCGAGGGCGTCCGGCAGTCCGAGATCCTGCGCGCCGAGGGCGAGAAGCAGTCCCAGATCCTGCGCGCCGAGGGCGAGGCCAAGGCCGCGGCCCTGCGCGCCGAGGGCGAGGCCCAGGCCGTCCGCACCGTCTTCGAGGCGATCCACGCCGGCGACCCGGACCAGAAGCTGCTCTCCTACCAGTACCTCCAGATGCTCCCGAAGATCGCCGAGGGCGACGCCAACAAGCTCTGGATCGTCCCCAGCGAAATCGGCGACGCCCTCAAGGGTCTGTCCGGCGCCATGGGCAACTTCGGCGCCCCCAGGCCCAGCCAGGACAACGGCCACACCCCGACGGAACGCCGCGAGAAGCCCAGCATCGACTGAGGGCGCCTCGGGAAGCGCGAGTTCCCCGCAACCCCGCTCCGGGGCGCGGGGAACCGCGCGACAAGCCATGACGAACCCCGCACCCGCGGGGAACACCTCAGCCGCACCCCGGCGGGCGCCTCACGCAGCGTCGAGAGTCAGCCAGTCCGGCAACGCTGTGAGGTCGTCCTGCCCCAGCGCCAGCAGCATCGCATCGGCAGGAGTGGGCTCGAACGGCTGCCGCAGCAACGGCATCCCCGCCTCCTCCGGAGTCCGGTTCGCCTTGCGGTGGTTGTCCTCCGCGCACGAGGCGACCGTGTTCAGCCAGGTGTCCCGACCCCCCTGGGACCGCGGCACCACGTGGTCCACGGTCGTGGCCCGCTTCCCGCAGTACGCGCACCGGTGCCGGTCCCGCACCAGAACACCCCGCCGGGACCACGGCGCTTGTCTTCGGAACGGCACCCGTACGTATCTGCACAGCCTGATGACCCGGGGCGCCGGTATGTCGACCGCGGCTCCGCGCATGCGCAGTTCGGGGTGGGACTGCTCCACGACGGCCTTGTCCTGGAGCACCAGAACGACGGCTCGGTTCAACGTCACCGTCGACAGCGGCTCGAAGCTCGCGTTCAGTACCAGCGTGTCCCGCATGACCAGCCCACCTCCCGTGCGCACCGGCCCACCCCCTTGGCGGGCTGGGATCAACTCTGGCCGTGCACGCCGAGATGGACAACGCAATAAATGCCCGCCTCCGATCACCGCCAACCACCGCGGCGACCAGAGACGGGCGAACGTTCGATGAACGTCAGGACTGGGCGGGCACCTCGTACTCACCGATCAGCTGAGCGCGCGCCAGCGTGTGGAAACGGAGGTTGAAGCCCACGACCGCCGGACTGGCGTCCGCGTCCGGGCCCAGCTTCTCCTGGTCCACCGCGTACACCGTGAACACATACCGGTGCGGCCCGTCCCCGGGCGGCGGCGCGGCGCCGCCGAAGTCCTTGGTGCCGTAGTCGTTGCGGGCGTGGACCGCGCCCTCCGGCAGCCCCTCGAACTTCCCGCTGCCCGCGCCCGCCGGCAGCTCCGTCACCGAGGCCGGGATGTCGAACAGGACCCAGTGCCAGAACCCGCTCCCCGTCGGAGCGTCCGGGTCGTAGCAGGTCACGGCGAAACTCTCGGTCTCGGCCGGAAAGCCCTCCCACCGCAGCTGCGGCGAGGTGTTGCCGGCCGCGTGGACCTGAGCGTCCTTGAGCGTCGCGCCCTCCTGGACGTCCTCGCTCGTGACCGCGAACGACGGCACGGGCGGATGGAAGTCGTGGGGGAGCGGCCGCCGCTTGAGCTCGGTCACCTCGGTACCTCCTGGATCGGGTAAGTGCACAGGCCTCCGAGCCTAGAACCAGTTCCGCTTGCTGCCGACCTCGGACAGCCACTGGTTGAGGTACGCCACCCAGTCGGTGCCCCGGAAGTCGTTCAGGCCCACCTGGAAGGAGCGGAAGGTGTCGCTGCCCTCGCTGAACAGGCCCGGCCTCTTGTCCATCTCCAGCACCACGTCCATGGCCTGCTCGTCGGCCACGAAGCTCAGCTCCACCTGGTTCAGCCCGCGGTACTGCTGCGGCGGCAGGAACTCGATCTCCTGGTAGAACGGCAGCTTCTGACGCGTGCCCCGGATGTGCCCGCGCTCCATGTCCGCGTTCTTGAACCGGAAGCCCAGCTGGACGAAGGCGTCCAGAATGGCCTTCTGCGCCGGCAGCGGGTGCACGTTGATCGGGTCAAGGTCCCCGGAGTCCACCGCACGCGCGATCTCCAGCTCCGTGGTGACGCCGATGTGCATCCCGTGCAGCGCCTGACCGTCGATCATGGTGATCGGCGTCTCCCACGGGATGTCCAGCCCGAACGGCACCGTGTGCACGGCGTTCGCCTGCAGCTCGAAGGCGCCGCCGAGCCGCACCTTGGTGAACTCCACGTCCTGCTTGTACTCGGAGTCCTGGCCCTCCACCTCGACCCGGGCCTGCAGTCCGAGCGACAGCGCCTCGATCTGCTGGTTGACGGACCCGCCCTGGATGCGCACCTCACCCTGGACGACACCACCCGGAACGACGTTGACCTCGGTGAGCACCGTCTCGACGGAAGCCCCGCCGGCCCCCAGGCTCGCGAGCAGCTTCTTGAACGCCATGTCTTACCCCTTCGCCCACTTGCGCTTGGATCCTCGATCCCTACATACGCGATACGCCACCCCCCGGTTCCGCGCCACCCGACTGCACTACCCTCGGACGGCGTGATCGCGACCCCCGACCGTACGCCCCTGCCGCGCGCCTTCTTCGACCGCCCCGTCCTCGACGTGGCCCCCGACCTGCTCGGGCGCATCGTCGTACGGGACACCCCGGACGGACCCATCGCGGTACGCCTGACCGAGGTCGAGGCCTACGACGGCCACAACGACCCCGGCTCCCATGCCTACCGGGGCCGTACCCCCCGCAACGACGTGATGTTCGGGCCTCCCGGACACGTGTACGTCTACTTCACCTACGGCATGTGGTTCTGCATGAACCTGGTGTGCGGCGAGGAGGGCCGGGCGAGCGGGGTCCTGCTCCGCGCCGGCGAGATCGTCGAGGGCGCGGAACTGGCTCGCACCCGTCGACTCTCGGCCCGCAACGACAAGGAATTGGCCAAAGGCCCGGCACGTCTCGCCACGGCCCTGGACGTGGACCGGACCCTCGACGGCACGGACGCCTGCGCCCCCGGCGAGACCCCCATCCGCGTCCTCACCGGGACCCCCGTCCCCGCCGACCAGGTGCGCAACGGTCCGCGCACCGGCGTCGCCGGCGAGGGCGGCGTCCACCCCTGGCGCTTCTGGGTGGCCGACGACCCGACCGTCAGCCCTTACCGGGCCCACGTTCCCCGCCGCCGTCGAACTTGACTCGACCTTGGAAGGTCCGTAATGTGGCCCGAGCCGCTGAACCGGGTACTGCGAAGTCAGCAGCCGGAGCGGCCAAACCCACTACCTACGTCCTCCCCTCGGCGGGAGCGAATTCGGCGTGCCCGCATGTCGAATTCGGGACTCGGGAAGCTCGATTATGAGTTGCTCGCAGATTCGGCTAACGTAGTGAATGTCGAGAGGCCGACGAGCGAAAGCCCGGAAGCCTCAAGACGCCCCCGCCGACCGGGAATCGGAGCCGAAAGGATCTGATAGAGTCGGAAACGCAAGACCGAAGGGAAGCGCCCGGAGGAAAGCCCGAGAGGGTGAGTACAAAGGAAGCGGCCGTTCCTTGAGAACTCAACAGCGTGCCAAAAGTCAACGCCAGATATGTTGATACCCCGACCTGATCGGTTTCCGTTCGGGTTGAGGTTCCTTTGAAAAAATACAGCGAGGACGCTGTGAATGGCCGGGCTTGTTCCGCCTGGCTGTTCCGCTCCCGTGAAAAGCATTCACGGAGAGTTTGATCCTGGCTCAGGACGAACGCTGGCGGCGTGCTTAACACATGCAAGT